>NZ_AP024523.1:1435015-2055023 GCF_024346585.1 Streptococcus toyakuensis | reverse complement strand
TGTTATAAAATTTTATCCACAGGTTGGGGATAAAATCAGAAACTATTGATTTATGAAGCTTTTTTTTGAAAAAAATAGTGGATAACCTTGTGAGATAAAAAAATAAAAGAACAGCCTTATTTCAGGCTGTTGATAATTCTACTGTATTCTTCTTGGTTTGAGAAAGCAATAATGATTTTTCCACTATCTTTTTTAGACAGTTTGATTTCTACATCTAATCCGAGTATTTTTTTTAACTGTTCTTCTTCATTTTGTATGAAATAATCATTTTTTTGCAGTTTCTTTTGTTTTTTCTCTGTCAGAAGAGCTTCTAACTTCCTTACAGAAATGTCTTCTTCTATAATTCGTTGAAAGAAATAGTCTTGTTGTTCCTTATTCAACCCAACTAGCGAACGCGCATGGGCTTGTGATAGTTGGCCATTTTCTACTTCTGAAAGGATCTGTTCTGGCAAGGACAGCAAGCGAATAGAGTTGCTGATATAAGGACGAGACTTGCCCATTTTATCTGCAATTTCAGCATGGGTAAATCCTTTCTCTACAAGAGATTCATAGGCGCGTGCTTCTTCTATTGGATTTAAATTTTCTCTCTGTAAATTTTCAATGATAGATTGGATCATCATCTCTTGATCTGAAAGCTGCTTAACAACAGCTGGGATATACCTTAGACCAGCTAAAAGTGAAGCCCGATAGCGTCTCTCTCCTGCAAGGATTTCATAACCAATAACAGGAGATTGACGAACAATAATCGGTTGAATGACCCCATTTTCTTTGATAGACTGTGCTAGTTCATGTAGTTTTTCTCCATCAAATTCTTTTCGAGGTTGATAGGGATTTTTTTGTATATCTGTGATAGAAATCATTTCAAATTTTTCCATGATTCTACACTAACACATCTTTTCACTTATGTAAAGCTTTCTTTACATAGATGTCAATTAAGATTCTAAATCACCTGAACTCTTGTCAAGTTTAATAGATGTAGTTTCTTCTTTACCGTTACGATAGTAAGTTATCTTAATGGTGTCTCCGATAGAATGATTGTAAAGAGCACTTTGTAAATCTGTTGATGAAGCAATCTCCTTATCATCTATTTTTGTAATAACATCGTATTTTTCAAGGTGACCATTGGCAGGCATATTGCTCTGCACAGAACGAACAACTACACCAGATGTTACATTGCTTGGAATATTCAGTCTTCTAATATCACTTGTATTAATATTTGAGAGATTGACCATTTGAATTCCCAAAGCTGGACGCGTTACTTTTCCGTTCTTTTCTAACTGTTCAATAATATTGATAGCATCATTTGCAGGGATTGCAAAACCAAGACCTTCTACAGATGTTCCTCCATTTGTGGCAATTTTACTTGAGGTAATTCCGATAACCTGTCCTTGAATATTGATTAGTGGACCACCAGAGTTACCTGGGTTAATAGCAGTATCAGTTTGGATGGCTTTTGTAGAAATGGCTTGTCCATCTTCAGATTTTAAGGACACATTTCGATTAAGACTAGATACGATACCTTGAGTGACAGTATTAGCATATTCAGAACCTAACGGGCTACCAATGGCAATAGCAGTTTCTCCTACGGTTAGCTTACTAGAATCACCAAATTCAGCTACTGTTGTCACTTTTTCTGAAGAGATTTTGACGACAGCAATATCAGAGAAAGTATCAGCTCCGACGATTTCTCCAGGTACTTTAGTTCCATCTGACAAACGAATATCTACTTTGCTGGCGCCATTTATAACGTGATTATTGGTGACAATATAAGCTTCTTTATCATTCTTTTTATAAATAACCCCAGATCCTTCACTAGAGATCTGCTGAGAATCTGTGTCAGTATCATCATTACCAAATACGCTATTTTGTCTGTTTGCTGAATAAGTAATAACTGAAACAACAGCATCTTTTACTTTGTTAACAGCCTGTGTTGTTGAATTTTCATTCTTATAGGCAGTCTGTGTAATAGTACTATTGTTGTTAGAGGTACTTACAGTACTTTTTTGAGTTAGTTGGTTTATTGAAAAGCTACCCAAGGCTCCACTAATAAAGCTAATGACGATAACGACTAATAATTGAAACCCTTTTTTGTAAAATGTTTTTAAATGTTTCATATTTGCCTCCATATTTTTGAATTACTGAAAGTATAAACTGACTAACTTAATTATAACTTAAACACAAAAAGTTTTTCACAGATTGTGGATAACTTTCAAAAATCTGTGGTTTTCTCGGCTAAAATTAACCTTTTATTTTGTGAATAAGATGTGAAAAAATAGAGAATATGTTAGAATAGAGTCATGAAAATTAAAGTTGTAACAGTTGGGAAACTGAAAGAAAAGTATTTAAAAGATGGTATTGCAGAGTATTCAAAACGAATTTCTCGATTTGCTAAGCTTGAAATGATAGAGCTAGCAGATGAAAAAACACCAGATAAGGCCAGTGAATCAGAAAATCAAAAGATTTTAGAAATAGAAGGTCAGAGAATTTTATCAAAAGTTGGTGACCGTGATTTCGTGATTGTGTTGGCTATCGAAGGGAGAACTTTCTCCTCAGAAGAATTTAGTAAGCAGCTAGAAGAAGCTTCTATAAAAGGATTTTCTACTCTTACATTTATTATTGGGGGGAGTCTGGGATTAGCACAGGATGTAAAAAAGAGAGCCAATCTCTCTGTTAGTTTTGGCCGTTTAACCTTGCCCCATCAGTTAATGAGACTAGTCCTTGTTGAACAAATCTATCGGGCTTTTACAATACAGCAGGGCTCGCCCTATCATAAATAGAAAATTGACTTTCAATTGAATTTTTGGTAGAATAATTGTATTAGGTCTCATAGCTCAGCTGGATAGAGCATTCGCCTTCTAAGCGAACGGTCGCAGGTTCGAATCCTGCTGGGATCAATATAATAGCAAAGCTGGGAATTTTCCCGGCTTTTTTCTTAAAAAAGTACACTTTGGGAGAAAAAAATGACAGTTGAGAGAATTTTATCTAAAACGAAATTCCATTTTGTATAATAGTTTTTGTAAGTTAGCTTACAAGAAAAAAACATTGAGGAGATTTTATTATGAAAAACACAGTTAAATTGGAACAGTTTGTAGCCTTGAAGGAAAAAGACTTGCAAAAGATTCAAGGTGGGGAGATGAGGAAATCAAATAATAATTTCTTTAATTTCTTAAGAAGAATATAAAGGAGTAGCAGAATGAATTTTTTCTTAGTAGTAGATTTTATATTATATTTTTTTATTATTAGTCACAGTTACCATTTAATTTGTAAAGGTCAAATAAATAGAAAAGAATTATTCTTTTTTGGTGCTTATACATTACTAGTAGAAGTAGTACTTGGCCTTCCCTTCTATCTTCTAAATTTAGATGGGTTAGGGATTGCAAGATTTTTATTTCCTTTGGGCTTATATTCCTATTTTCGATGGATTAAACAGTATGAGAGGGATAGAGGACTATTCCTAAGTTTACTACTATCTCTTTTATATGAGAGCACTCATAACTTTCTGTCCGTAACGTTCTCCTCTATAACAGGAGACAATTTTGTTTTACAATATTATGGCCTATTCTTTTTCGTTGTAACGGTATTGACTTATGTCGTTATCGTAACAATCATTCATTATTTCCATTTGGAACTAGCCTATTTTGACAAGGACTACCTTTATCCTTTCTTGAAAAAAGTATTTTTTGCTTTACTACTGCTCCATATTGTATCTTTCGTTTCAAATATGGTAAGTACGATTAAACATTTGAATAGCTTTGGAAGTATTTTATCATCTATTGTCTTTATCTCTTTACTTTTGACCTTCTTTGCAATGAATTCTCATAAAGTTCAAATGGAGAAAGAGATTGCTTTGAAGCAGAAGAAATTTGAACAGAAACATTTACAGAATTATACAGATGAAATTGTCGGTCTGTATAATGAAATCCGTGGTTTTCGACATGATTATGCTGGGATGCTTGTCAGTATGCAAATGGCAATTGACAGTGGTGATTTACAGGAAATTGACAGAGTTTACAATGAAGTTTTGGTCAAAGCAAATCACAAATTGCGTTCAGATAAGTACACTTACTTTGATTTAAACAATATAGAAGATTCAGCTTTACGAAGTTTGGTTGCTCAGTCCATTGTCTATGCTCGAAATAATGGTGTAGAGTTTACACTGGAAGTAAAAGATACGATTACCAAGCTCCCAATTGAATTATTGGATTTGGTTCGTATCATGA
This sequence comes from Streptococcus toyakuensis, assembly GCF_024346585.1. Taxonomy (NCBI): domain Bacteria; kingdom Bacillati; phylum Bacillota; class Bacilli; order Lactobacillales; family Streptococcaceae; genus Streptococcus; species Streptococcus toyakuensis. The sequence goes on along the minus strand of NZ_AP024523.1, from coordinate 2,050,803 downwards.
GCGTTTTATTGAACAATGCTGTCGAAGGATCGGCTGATAGTTATAAAAAGCAGATGGAAGTAGCAGTTATTAAGATGGAAACTGAAACAGTGATTGTGATTCAGAATTCATGTAAAATGACGATGATTCCTTCAGGAGATCTATTTGCATTAGGATTCTCCACTAAAGGAAGAAATCGCGGGGTAGGATTAAATAATGTGAAAGAACTACTAGATAAGTACAACAATATTATTTTAGAAACAGAGATGGAAGGCAGTACATTTAGACAAATTATTAGATTTAAGAGGGAATTTGAATGAAAGTTTTAATTTTAGAAGATGTTATTGAACATCAAGTGAGACTAGAAAGAATATTGGATGAAATTTCGAAAGAATCGAATATTCCAATATCATACAAGACAACAGGAAAAGTTCGTGAGTTCAAGGAATATATTGAAAACGACGAAGTAAACCAGCTTTATTTTCTAGATATTGATATTCATGGAGTTGAGAAAAAAGGGTTTGAAGTTGCCCAGTTTATTCGTCACCACAATCCTTATGCTATTATCGTCTTTATCACCAGTCGATCAGAGTTTGCGACTCTAACTTATAAATACCAGGTATCAGCCTTAGATTTTGTTGATAAGGATATCAATGATGAGTTGTTTAAGAAGAGAATTGAGCAAAATATCTTCTACACGAAGAGTATGTTACTTGAAAATGAAGATGTGGTAGATTATTTTGACTACAATTACAAGGGAAATGATTTAAAAATTCCTTACCATGACATTCTGTATATTGAAACGACAGGAGTTTCTCATAAATTGCGCATTATTGGTAAGAATTTTGCCAAAGAGTTCTATGGAACAATGACAGATATTCAGGAAAAGGACAAACATACCCAACGATTTTATTCTCCTCATAAGTCATTTTTTGGTAAATATAGGCAATATTAGAGAAATTGATCGAAAAAACCTAGAAATTGTTTTCTATGAAGATCATCGTTGTCCTATTTCAAGATTAAAAATTAGAAAATTGAAAGATATTCTAGAGAAAAAATCTCAAAAGTAATTGACAATTAGCAAGAAATTGATATAATGGTTATATCTGCTACAGATAGAAGGTCCGTTGGTCAAGGGGTTAAGACACCGCCTTTTCACGGCGGTAACACGGGTTCGAATCCCGTACGGACTATTTTATCCGCCATAGCTCAGTTGGTAGTAGCGCATGACTGTTAATCATGATGTCGTAGGTTCGAGTCCTACTGGCGGAGTATAGGTAAAAGGGAACACAACTGTGTTCCTCTTTTTGTATCAATTTGTATCACCAAGCATTTTCATAAGGAAGTCTGTTATTTCTTGAGGACTTTCTTTTTTTCCATGTGCAATCCAAGTTTGGCAGACACCAAAAAGTGCGTGAGTTAGATAGATGCTACTATATTCTAATTCAGTGGTATTGAGATTCAGTTGCATAAAGCGTTTTTGTAAATCTGTGCTGAGCATGATATGAAGTTTATTTCTTAAGAAATTTTGGATTTCTTTAGTCCCATTTTCAGAAAGAAGGGCAGCCAGAAGTGGTTCTGACTCTAGATATTCAAATACTTCTAAAATAGCATCTTTTTTGTGATGAGCATGTTTTTGAAAAATATATTCAAATGTATGGAATAGCTTGCTTTGATAGTGCTCAATCATATCATACTTATCCTTATAGTGCGTATAGAAGCTGGAACGACTAATTCCGGCTTTTTCTGCTAACTTGACAGTAGAAATTTGATCAAATGGTTGTTCCATCAGTAATTGTACCATAGCATTTTCAATAGTTCGCTTTGTTTTTAAGCGTTTGTTACTTTCTTGCATATTTTCTCCTTATAAACAAATTAGACTATATGTCTAAAAATGGATTTTTTATCTTGTAATTTAGATTTTTTATTGTATAATCTATTATATCAAAATTTTAGACAATATGTTTAAAAAAGGAGAAACTATGTTTAAAGAATGGAAAGCAATTTTTAAAAAACCAACTTTTATTATTGTCATGATAGGGATTTCTCTTATTCCCGCTCTGTACAATATCATATTTCTATCCTCAATGTGGGATCCATATGGTCAAGTGTCTGACTTACCTGTGGCAGTTGTCAATAATGATAAAGAGGCCTCTTATAATGGTAATAGCATGTCTATAGGAAAAGACATGGTGTCTAATTTAGAGCAAAATAAATCATTGGATTTTCATTTTGTAGATGAAGAAGAAGGTAAGAAGGGTCTAGAAAACGGTGATTATTATATGGTAGTCACTTTGCCAAGTGACTTGTCTGAAAAAGCAGCTTCTATTTTAACGGATCACCCTGAGCAAATGCAAATCGATTATCAGACTTCAAGTGGCCATAGTTTTATTGCCAGCAAGATGAGCGATTCTGCTATGACACAATTAAAGCAGAGTGTTTCTACCAATGTAACCGAGACTTATACTAAAGCTTTCTTTAACAAGATGGTCGATTTAAAGGATGGTATGAGTCAAGCAGCGTCTGGTAGTGAAAAACTAACTGATGGAGCGAATCAGTTAGTGGCAGGAAGTCAAACATTAACTACTAACCTACACTCTTTAGCAGATTCAAGTTTAACATTTTCAAATGGAACGGAGCAGTTTACTAAAGGATTATCCTCTTATGTCTCTGGTGTTGAACAACTTCATCTTGGATTAGGAAATTTTAATAGTGGTTTAGTTACATATACTGGTGCAGTGAGTCAATTAGATAGCGGATTAGGTCAATTATCTTCTAAAAGTCCTGAATTAGTAGGAGGAATCAATCAACTATATACTGGTGTAGAGTCCTATACTGGCGGTGTTTCTCGGCTCAATGCTGGTCTTAATCAATTTTCATCTGGTGTTAGTGCCTACACCAATGGAGTGGGAAGTCTTGCAACAGGTGCTAATCAGTTATCTAATCAATCAGCTACACTTCGAATGGGGGTGGAGCAATTAAGTGAAGGAATTCAACAACTTTCTAGCAAGTTAGATGCTTCGTCTGAGCAAAAAGATCAAATTAATCAATTATCTTCTGGTCTAAATCAGTTAAATCAAGCTATTCAAAATATTGATGTTGGAGATACAAAACAATTAGATTCTATTTTATCAAGTATAGTATCTCTTTCTAATCAAATGTTAGCAAGTGCTCAGTCTGATAAAGCGACTACATTAGCCAATATTCAATCGACAGCAGCTTATCAATCTTTGACAAGTGAGCAACAAGCTGAAATAAGTGCTTCTGTATCTCAAAATTCGACTGATAGTATTCAATCAGCACAGTCAATTGTAGCTTTAGCTCAAGGTTTACAGGGAAGTTTGGAAAACTTACAAAATCAGTCTTCTAATCTTTCGACATTAAAAAATCAAGCTAATCAAGTATTACCTATTGCTTCTACTTCTTTGACAGGATTGTCAAGTGGATTAACAGAAATACAGGGAGCAGTGACTAGTAAATTAGTTCCTGCTAGTCAGTCGATTACATCGGGGGTAAATGCATATACTGCGGGTGTTGATAAAGTTTCTCAAGGTGCAAGTCAACTAAGTGAAAAGAATTCCACCTTGACAGGTAGTTTGAACCAATTAGTTTCAGGCTCAACTACCTTGACACAAAAATCTTCTAACTTGACAGCAGGAGTTGGTCAATTAGTTGAAAAAACTCCAGAATTAGTGTCTGGTATTGAAAAATTATCAACTGGCTCCAACCAATTGAATCAAAAGAGTCAAGAATTGATAGCAGGAGTTGATAAATTGCAGTCAGGATCTAGCCAACTATCTGACAAATCCAGTCAGTTAATTTCAGGTGCTTCTCAATTAGAAAGTGGAGCTAATAAATTGGCAGATGGATCTGGGAAACTTGCAGAAGGTGGAACAAAGTTAACTTCTGGATTGGAAGGTTTACAGACAGGAGTTGCTTCTTTAGGACAAGGACTAAGTAATGCTAGTGATCAACTCAAATCAGCATCTACGGAATCTCAAAATGCAGAGATTTTGTCAAATCCTCTCAGTCTCTCCAAAACTGACAATGACCAAGTTCCTGTAAATGGAATTGCAATGGCTCCTTATATGATATCAGTTGCTCTCTTTGTTGCAGCAATATCAACGAATATGATATTTGCGAAGTTGCCTTCAGGACGTCATCCAGAGAGTCGTTGGGCTTGGTTGAAATCTCGAGCAGAAATAAATGGTATTATAGCTGTTTTGGCAGGAATTTTGGTATATGGAGGAGTTCATATTATTGGTCTAACTGCAAATCATGAGATGAGAACATTTATTCTCATTATCCTAACAAGTTTAGTATTCATGTCCATGGTGACCGCTTTAACAACATGGAATAGCCGTATAGGAGCTTTCTTCTCTCTTATTTTGCTTTTATTACAGTTGGCATCAAGTGCAGGTACTTACCCACTTGCTTTGACAAATGATTTCTTTAGAGCTATTAATCCCTGGTTACCAATGAGTTATTCAGTTTCGGGATTACGACAAACAATCTCTATGACAGGAAATATTCATCATCAAGTCATTTTCCTTGCCGTGATACTAGCTCTATTTATTGGTTTAGGTATGCTAGCCTATCAACCTAAGAAAATGGAAGAAGATTAAAAAAATCGACCGATTAATTGGTCGATTTTTTATGCCTTAGATGACTTTCGTCTGTGATTATAGGTTCCAAATAGTAAGAGAGAAGTAAAGGAACAAATTGCTCCAGTAATAAAACCATTGGGAATAAAGGAAAGTGTAATAGTTCCTTTCCCTTTAGGAATATCAACTTTCATAAAACCAGTTTGAGCTTGTTTAATTTCTATTTTCTTACCATCTTGGTAGGCAGACCAACCTTTGTCATAAGGAATGGTGAAGAAAATAGATGTATCTTGTTGGACATCATATGTAGCAAAAACCTTGTTTTTAGAAGTTGATACTGTTACAGGCTGTTCTTTGATTTTTTGAATTGCCTCAGTTAAAGTTTGGGTATCTAAACGATAGAAGGTAGGAGATTCAAATGATACTTGTAAATTTTCAGGGAAACTAACATTGATATTGAAAGTCTTTTTCTCTTTTGTATAGCCTAGATTAAAGAAGGAGAAGACATTATCAGTTGTAAAAGTTTTCTTTTCTCCATTTACAAGGATGTCAACTTTTTTTTGTTTGTCATTAGAAAAGTGAAGGTTTATGAAAGAAAGATAAACTTGACTGTTTTCGGGAACCTCAATTTGATACTGGATTTCTGCATCCTCATTTGAAGAACTTGTAACACTAATCAAATCATCAGTATTTTCAGTTTTTTCATAAGGTATTGGAGAAAAATAATCAAAATTGACGTTAGCAAGTTGATTTAAAAACGAGGCCTGATTATCCAAGGTATGTTCATTGAACTTGACATCATTGTAAACAGATTGACTAGCAAAGGCAATCGGAAGAGAGAATTGATTTTCATATAGGGTAAGATTATCTTTTTGATAGATATCTTTAAAACCATACTTATCAATAGGACTGTCTGAGATATTGTACTGGATGCCAAATAAACTATCAGCCAAAATACTATTATTGGCATAACGGAGATTGAGATTGGTCCCAGAGGATTTAAACCCAAGTTTATCCAAAGTAGAGCTTGCTGAACGATTTCGAACAGATGAAAATTGAGAGATTCCATTGTAGTTGAATTTCATACTGTCATTTCCTGTCTGAGTTTGTAGTTTTTCAGTACGAGTAAATTGATTTCCAATATATATTGAGAAAGATTCCATAGCTGGGATATCTCGATTATATGCACTTCGAGAAGCAAAGCCCCATTCTTTAGCAATTCCGTCCATTTGAGATGAAGCATTTAAACTTATTTCAACCATTATAAATAAAGAGATTAGAATGGCAAACAGTTTTACAGAGATAAACTTTTTGATAACTGCAAGGAGTAAAAGCGAATAGACAACCAAAAATTCAAGAGTAAGTAGAATATTCAAATCTGTTAAAAAAGAATAATGCGATTTTAGATAGATGGTAGTTAAAACCCCTGTTACTAGAAGAAAAAGTGAAACTAAAAAATTCCAGACTTTAAGTTCTTTCAGACGCTTTAAGACTTCCGCTGCTGTGTAAATTAACAAGGTAGAGAAAATCCAAGAATAGCGATGTAAAAACATATTTGGAGTATGCATACCTTGCCAAAATAAATCAAGAGCTTCTATATAAAAGCTTGCAATTAGAAATGCAAAGAAGATTGCATAGATAAGTTTCACGTGAAACTTAATAGATTTCAGCGTAAAAAATAAAATGGTCAAAATAAAGGGAAGTAGTCCAACAAAAATCATTGGGATGGCCCCATACTTTGTTGTGTCAAAGGAACCAATGAATTGTTTAGCAAAGAGATCAAGATACCAGCTACTTTCAGTTTGAAACTTTGTAATTCCAGTTAATTTTTCCCCATGTGTCTGTAAATCAAATAGAGTAGGAAGAGTCAGAATCAAACTAGCCATACCAGCTAAAACGGAGGTGATTATGAAATCAAGAAAAGATGATTTTCGAGTTTTAAAGTCCCAAGAAATTTGACAGAGATACCAGAAAATAAGAAACAATGCTGTCATATAGCCAAAATAATAGTTTTGGATAAATAAGATTGACAGACTTGTAAAGTATAATGAGAATTTCTTTTCAGTTATCAGTAGATGTAAACCAGTTATAATTAAAGGAATCAAGATAAAAACATCTAGCCAGGTTTTTATCTCTAACTGACTAATGGTAAAGCTCATCAGAGCATAAGAAGTGGATAAGGCTAGTTTTAAAGTTTGAGGGACATTTTTAAATAATTTATTTAAACTAAAGAAGGTTGACAAACTAATCAATCCAAATTTTAAGAGAGTTGTCAGATAGACAGCATCTGGCATATTAGTTAGATCAAAAAAGTAAACTAGAGGTGAAAGGAAACTTCCCAAGTAATAACTAGATAGGGCATAGAAATTTAATCCGAAACCACTTGTAAAGGTGTAAAACAGACTACCATTTCCATGTAGGATATTTCTTAGAGCTATATCAAAAATAACGTATTGATGAAAGCCATCTCCTAATAGAGGAGAGTTGTCGCTATTCCAGTAGATACCTTGAGATAGATATACTCCTATCATAATGATTATGGGAATGATGAAAGAAACAAAATAGGTCCAATATGTTTTAAAAAATAATTTCATGTTACCTCATAAAATGTTAGAAAACTCAGCTGGTTACCCCAACTGAGTTTTGAAGTTTTATTTAGTCTTTCCAAAGTTCTTTTACTTTTGCTTGTACTTCTGCATTTTCTAGGAATTCATCGTAGGTTTCATCAATACGATCGATGACGCCATTTTTAGATAAGACAATGATATGGTTAGCTAGAGTTTGAATGAACTCGTGGTCATGACTGGCAAAGATGATTGATTCTTTGAAGTTTTTCAATCCATCGTTCAAGCTTGAGATAGATTCCAAGTCCAAGTGATTTGTTGGATCATCAAGTACAAGGACATTTGATTTTAAGAGCATTAGTTTTGAAAGCATGACACGAACTTTTTCTCCCCCTGACAAGACATTTACAGGTTTGTTAACTTCATCTCCAGAGAAGAGCATACGGCCGAGGAAACCACGTAGGAAAGTATTGTCATCTTCTTCTTTACTTGCGAATTGACGCAACCAGTCAAGGATTGACTCTCCTCCTGCAAAATCTGCCGAGTTATCTTTTGGCAAGTAAGAACGGCTAGTAGTTACTCCCCACTTGACAGTTCCTTCATAGTCAATGTCCCCCATTATTGCACGAATTAATGCAGTCGTTTGGATGTCATTTTGACCAATAAGAGCTGTCTTATCACCTGGACGCAAGATAAAGCTGATATTATCTAAAATAGTCTCACCATCAATCTTTACAGTTAGATTTTCTACTGTCAAGAGATCATTACCAATCTCACGTTCCGCTTTAAAGTTGATAAATGGATATTTACGACTAGATGGAACAATTTCTTCTAGTTCAATCTTATCAAGCATTTTCTTACGTGATGTTGCTTGTCTTGATTTAGAAGCATTGGCAGAGAAACGAGCAACGAACTCTTGCAATTGTTTAATTTTTTCTTCTGCTTTGGCATTACGGTCTGCTAGCAATTTAGCAGCGAGTTCAGAAGATTCCTTCCAGAAGTCATAGTTTCCGACATAGAGTTTGATTTTTCCAAAGTCAAGGTCGGCCATGTGAGTACATACTTTGTTTAAGAAGTGACGGTCGTGGGATACTACGATAACTGTGTTATCAAAGTCAATCAAGAAGTCTTCTAACCAAGTAATCGATTGGATGTCCAAACCGTTGGTAGGCTCGTCCAATAGAAGCACATCTGGTTTACCAAAAAGTGCTTTGGCAAGGAGAACTTTTACTTTTTCACCGTTGGCCAATTCGCTCATGTTTTGATAGTGCAATTCTTCTGGAATGTTTAGGTTTTGAAGGAGTTGAGAGGCTTCACTTTCTGCTTCCCAACCTCCAAGCTCGGCAAACTCTCCTTCGAGTTCGGCAGCACGCACTCCATCCTCATCTGAGAAATTTTCCTTCATGTAGATGGCATCTTTCTCCTTCATGATGCTATAAAGTTTTTCATTTCCCATGATAACGACATCAATGGCACGTTCGTCTTCATAGTCAAAGTGATTTTGACGAAGAACAGAGAGACGTTCATCTGGACCAAGAGAGATGTGACCAGTAGTAGGTTCGATATCTCCAGCTAAAATTTTTAAAAAGGTTGATTTTCCGGCACCATTAGCACCGATCAATCCGTAAGTATTTCCTTCTGTAAATTTGATATTGACATCATCAAAAAGTTTGCGATCACTAAAACGTAGTGAAACATCAGATACTGTAAGCAATGTTTTTCTCCTATATATGTAATATATTTATTCTACTAGAAAATACGGAAATATTCAAATTTTTATCTATCAATTTTGTGTAAATTAAATTTACAGCATACTTTACACAAATCCGTAAATAGCAAGGCTGATTTATTTTGATAAATTACGGTTATTTCATTAAAAAAATGCTATAATTGAAGGGACTATATCGAAGGAGAACAAAATGACTAAACCCATTATTTTAACAGGAGACCGTCCAACAGGAAAATTGCATATTGGACATTATGTTGGAAGTCTCAAAAATCGAGTATTATTACAGGAAGAGGATAAGTATGATATGTTTGTGTTCTTGGCTGACCAACAAGCTTTGACAGATCATGCTAAAGACCCTCAAACCATTGTAGAGTCTATCGGAAATGTAGCTTTGGATTACCTTGCAGTTGGATTGGATCCAAGTAAATCAACTATCTTTATTCAAAGCCAAATTCCAGAATTAGCTGAGTTGTCTATGTATTATATGAATTTAGTGTCATTAGCACGTTTGGAGCGCAATCCAACTGTCAAGACAGAAATTGCTCAGAAGGAATTTGGAGAAAGCATTCCGACAGGATTTTTGGTTTATCCAATTGCACAAGCAGCTGACATCACAGCCTTTAAGGCCAACTATGTTCCTGTTGGGACAGATCAGAAACCAATGATTGAGCAGACTCGTGAAATTGTTCGTTCTTTTAACAATGCATATAACTGTGATGTCTTGGTAGAACCGGAAGGTATTTATCCAGAAAATGAGAGAGCAGGGCGTTTGCCTGGTTTAGATGGAAATGCTAAAATGTCTAAATCACTCAATAATGGTATTTATTTAGCTGATGATGCGGATACTTTGCGTAAAAAAGTGATGAGTATGTATACAGATCCAGATCATATCCGCGTTGAGGATCCAGGTAAAATTGAAGGAAATATGGTTTTCCATTATCTAGATGTTTTTGGTCGTCCAGAAGATGCTCAAGAAATTGCTGACATGAAAGAACATTATCAACGAGGTGGTCTTGGTGATGTGAAGACCAAGCGTTATCTACTTGAAATATTAGAGCGTGAACTTGGTCCTATTCGTGAGCGCCGTATCGAATTTGCTAAGGATATGGGAGAAGTTTATAATATGCTTCAAAAAGGTAGTGAAAGAGCGCGTGAAGTAGCAGGTCAAACCCTATCTGAGGTTAAAGGTGCAATGGGACTCAATTACTTTAACTAAGTTTATTTTACAAGAAACTATCATTTCTATCTCAAAGAAAAGATAGTTTTTTATTTACCCCTGTAATATTTGACAAATTTTTATAGAATGGTATGATAGATACAATATAAAAAGAGTCAAGCTCAAAAAGAAAGAAAAGAGGAAACTTCGAATGTCTAATTGGGACACTAAATTTTTGAAAAAAGGTTTTACCTTTGATGATGTATTGCTTATTCCAGCTGAAAGTCATGTGTTGCCTAACGATGCTGATTTAACAACTAAATTGGCAGATAATTTGACTTTAAATATCCCAATTATTACCGCTGCCATGGACACAGTTACAGAGAGTCAAATGGCCATTGCTATTGCTCGTGCAGGTGGTCTCGGAGTTATCCATAAAAACATGTCAATTGCTCAACAAGCAGACGAGGTTCGTAAGGTAAAACGTTCTGAAAATGGAGTTATTATTGATCCGTTCTTCTTGACGCCTGAACATACAATTGCTGAAGCAGATGAGCTTATGGGTCGTTATCGCATCAGTGGTGTTCCAGTTGTTGAAACACTTGAAAATCGTAAATTGGTTGGTATTTTGACAAACCGAGATCTTCGTTTTATTTCAGACTATAACCAACCAATCTCAAATCATATGACCAGTGAAAATCTTGTTACTGCTCCTGTAGGTACAGATCTTGCAACGGCTGAAAGCATTCTTCAAGAACACCGTATTGAAAAACTTCCGTTGGTAGATGAAGAAGGCCGTCTTTCTGGTTTGATTACTATCAAAGATATTGAAAAAGTTATTGAGTTTCCAAATGCTGCTAAAGATGAGTTTGGTCGTCTACTAGTTGCAGGTGCAGTAGGTGTTACTTCAGATACATTTGAACGTGCAGAGGCTCTTTTTGAGGCAGGAGCGGATGCGATTGTTATTGATACTGCACATGGTCATTCTGCAGGTGTCTTGCGTAAAATTGCTGAGATTCGTGCTCACTTCCCAGATCGTACTTTGATTGCTGGAAATATTGCAACAGCTGAGGGTGCACGTGCCCTTTATGAAGCAGGTGTAGACGTTGTCAAGGTTGGGATTGGCCCAGGTTCTATCTGTACTACTCGTGTGATTGCTGGTGTTGGTGTTCCGCAAGTAACAGCTATCTACGATGCTGCAGCTGTTGCGCGTGAATATGGTAAAACGATCATTGCCGACGGTGGAATCAAGTATTCTGGAGATATTGTAAAAGCCCTTGCTGCAGGTGGAAATGCCGTTATGCTTGGATCAATGTTTGCTGGAACTGATGAAGCTCCAGGTGAAACTGAAATCTTCCAAGGACGTAAGTTCAAGACTTACCGTGGTATGGGATCAATCGCTGCTATGAAAAAAGGTTCAAGTGATCGTTACTTCCAAGGTTCTGTCAATGAAGCAAACAAACTTGTTCCAGAAGGAATTGAAGGTCGTGTTGCTTATAAAGGAGCGGCAGCTGATATTGTCTTTCAAATGATTGGTGGTATTCGCTCTGGTATGGGTTACTGTGGTGCAGCGAACCTTAAAGAGCTACACGATAATGCTCAATTTATTGAAATGTCTGGTGCTGGTTTGAAAGAAAGCCATCCTCATGATGTACAAATTACTAATGAGGCACCAAATTATTCTATGTAAAAACAATAGAAAGAACTCCCGTGAAAACAGGAGTTCTTTTACGATGTTGTCAATTTTGATTTACAGAAACTTTACCATCCTGAATAGTAAAGATACTTAGATTTTCTGGCAGATTTTGAAGATGATCTAAGCTTGTTGTTGTAATAAAGGTTTGGATTGAGTGAGAAATCGTTTCTAATAATTTTAGTTGTCTAGTGTTGTCAAGTTCACTCATGACATCGTCAAGCAATAATATCGGAGATTCTGTAGTAATACTTTCCATTAACTCGATTTCTGCTAATTTTATAGAAAGGACGAGACTACGATGTTGGCCTTGACTTCCGAAACTAGCATCCATCCCATTTATATAAAAAGAAATGTCATCCCGATGAGGACCAACACCAGTGTTCTTTTTAAATAAATCTCTGGACCTACTTTTTTCTAAAGCAATTTTGAAAGATTCTGATAAGTCTTCTTTGTCAGTTATATTGACAGAAGATTGATAGGATATTGACAACTCTTCAATCTGATTAGAGAGTTCAAAATGTTTCTTACGACCAAATGATTCTAGTTTTTTTATGAAATCTAAGCGGTGATTCATTACACGACATCCATAATCAATTAGCTGATCATCTAAAACTGAAAGGAAGGTTTCATCTATTTTTTGAGCTGATTTTAGATAGGTATTTCTTTGCTTAAGGATATGGTTATAATTGGTTAAATCTGATAGATAGATGGGCTTAATTTGTCCAAGCTCCATATCAATGAATTTTCGTCGAACTGAAGGTGCTCCTTTAATTAGTTGTAAATCTTCCGGAGCAAATAAGACAACATTCATGTGTCCTACGTAATCTGAAAGTCGTGCCTGTTTTAAGTGATTAACTTTTGTCACACGCCCTTTTTGTGTTAGTTCGATTTCGAGAGGAATGGATCCCGTTTGTTTCTGAACAAGACCTGAAAGATGAAGTTGTTCCTCGTCAAAATGAATAAGATTTTTATCTGTCCGAGTCCGATGACTACGTGTTAAGGCTAAAAAATAGATAGCCTCTAACATATTTGTTTTACCTTGCGCATTGCGTCCTAAAAAGACATTTAATTTAGGATTAAAGTCTATTTTCGTCTCTTTATAGTTACGAAAAGTCTTGAGAGATAGGTGTTGTAGCCACATGATTATCTACCAGGGAATCGCGGAGTTTGTTTGTTTTTGGGTGATGAAGTAGGTTTTGATTTATCTTTTTTTACTCCCTTATTCATCTCCTTAACAAGTTTAGCGATTCGTTCTTTTTCAACTTTATCAGCCTGATATTCCTCTTGCTCCTCAGAAGTAGGTTGTGTCAACAAGATGTCAATATTCATGTCAGGGATGTCAACTTTATCACCAATATGAAGTTTTTTACCACGACGACTCTCTAATTCCCCATTAAAGTAAACAGAGTGTTCAGAGAGAAATGATTTGATAGCTCCTCCGCTATGTGTAATTCCAAGTTCTTTGAGTAGTGCTTGGAGGGTAATAAATTCTTCAAATAATTTGTATTCCATAATTCACCTCAATCTTTGGTATTATACCATATTTTCCTAAAAATAGTGAGAGAAATAAGGAGTAATGTAAGCGATTTTTATTTCAAAAGTGTTACAGAGAACAAGAAAATTTCAGGTTTTCGTGATATAATAGAAGTCTGTATATAAGGAGGTAAATCATGGAGTTAGTGCATGGAATTTCAACACATTTTATCCAATCAAAAAAGTTTAAAACGAACAAAATCGCCGTGCGTTTTACCGCTCCATTATCCCTCGATACAATTGCAGGTCGCATGTTGAGTGCGAGTATGCTAGAGACTGCTAATCAGATGTATCCCACTTCTCAAGATTTGAGAAGACATTTAGCCAGTCTATACGGTACAGATATGTCAACCAATTGTTTTAGAAGAGGGCAAAGTCATATTGTAGACTTGACATTTAACTATGTTCGTGATGAGTTTTTAAGTAGGAAAAATGTGCTAACTTCTCAGGTTTTGGAACTAGTAAAAGAGACTCTTTTCTCACCCGTGGTAGTTGATAATGGATTTGATCCAGCCTTATTTGAAATTGAGAAAAAGCAATTGCTAGCAAGTTTAGCAGCTGATATGGATGATTCTTTTTATTTTGCACATAAAGAATTAGACAAAATATTTTTTCATGACGAACGTCTCCAATTGGAATATAGTGATTTACGAAATCGTATTTTAGCTGAAACTCCACAGAGTTCTTATTCTTGTTTCCAAGAATTTTTGGCCAATGATCGAATAGATTTCTTTTTCTTAGGTGATTTTAATGAGATTGAAATTCAAAATGTATTAGAATCATTTGGTTTTAAAGGTCGAGAAGGAGATGTGAAGGTTCAGTATTGTCAACCTTATTCCAATATCCTGCAGGAAGGTATGGTTCGGAAAAATGTGGGACAATCCATTTTGGAATTAGGTTATCATTGTCCTTCTGAATACGGTGATGAGCAACATTTACCCATGATTGTAATGAATGGTTTACTTGGTGGATTTGCTCACTCTAAACTATTTACAAATGTCCGTGAAAATGCTGGATTGGCTTATACTATTTCAAGTCAGCTCGATTTGTTTAGTGGATTCTTGAGGATGTACGCTGGTATCAATCGAGAAAATCGGAACCATGCTCGTAAAATGATGAATAATCAACTGCTTGATTTAAAAAAAGGTTATTTTACAGAGCTTGAGTTAGAGCAAACAAAGGAAATGATTCGTCGGTCTCTGTTACTTTCTCAAGATAATCAATCTTCATTGATTGAACGTGCTTATCAAAATGCCTTACTTGGAAAATCTTCAGCAGACTTTAAAAGTTGGATTGCAAAACTCGAGCAAGTTGACAAAGATGATATTTGTAGAGCAGCTAATAATGTGAAACTACAAGCGATTTACTTTATGGAAGGAACAGAATGACAAAGATTGTTTTTGAAGAAAAATACTACCCAGCTGTAAAAGAAATGGTTTATCGAACTCGTTTTGCCAACGGATTGACAGTTGCTCTTTTGCCTAAAAAGGAATTTAAAGAGGTTTACGGGAGTGTCACTGTTCAGTTTGGTTCGGTAGATATGCTTGTCACTGAAGTTGACGGAGATGTAAAAGAATATTCTGCGGGAATTGCTCATTTTCTTGAACATAAATTATTTGAGAGAGAAGATTCTAGTGATTTGATGTCAGCTTTTATGAGTCTAGGTGCGGATAGCAATGCCTTTACAAGCTTTACAAAAACAAACTATCTTTTTTCGGCAACGGATCATTTTTTAGAAAATTTAGATTTACTTGATGAATTGGTAACATCAGCACACTTTACTGAAGCTTCCATTTTAAGAGAGCAGGATATTATCCAGCAAGAACGAGAAATGTATCAAGATGATCCAGATTCGTGTTTATTCTTTTCAACTTTAGCGAATTTATATCCTGGCACACCTTTAGCAACTGATATAGTTGGCAGTGAGGAGTCCATTTCCCAAATAAATCTAACTAATTTGCAAGAAAATTTTACAAGATTTTACAAACCTGTAAACATGTCTCTGTTTTTAGTTGGTAATTTTGATGTGGATCAAGTACAGAACTATTTTGAAAGAAAAGAACTGGAAGATTTAGATGTTCATGAAGTAGCAAGGGAAAAGTTTGTTTTACAAGCTGTAAAGCAAACAGACAGTATGAGAATGGAAGTGTCTTCTCCTAAACTAGCGATTGGGATTAGAGGTAATCGAGAAGTTGATGAGGCGGATTGCTATCGACATCATATTTTATTAAAATTATTGTTTGCAATGATGTTTGGTTGGACTTCGGATCGTTTTCAAAAATTATATGAATCAGGTAAAATTGATGCGTCCTTATCTCTGGAAGTTGAAGTAACAAGTCGCTTTCATTTTGTTATGTTGACAATGGATACAAAAGAGCCAGTTGCTTTATCCCATCAGTTTAAAAAGGCTATTCGTAATTTCACAAAGGATTTAGATATTACAGAGGATCATTTAGACATTATCAAAAGAGAGATGTTTGGAGAATTTTTCAGTAGCATGAACTCTCTTGAATTTATTGCAACGCAATATGATGCTTTTGGACAAGGTGAGACAATCTTTGATTTGCCGAAAATTTTACAGGAAATTACTTTAGAGGATGTCCTTGATGCTGGACACCATTTAATAGATGATGGTGACATAGTTGATTTTACAATATTCCCATCGTAGCAACCTATCATAATCGATACTAGAAAGAAGGAATGACAAGTATGAGGAAAAAAACAATTGGTGAGGTTTTACGTTTAGCTAGAACCAACCAAGGGTTGACTTTAGAAGAATTACACAAAAAAACAGAAATTCAGTTGGATATGTTGGAGGCAATGGAAGCTGATGATTTTGATCAACTTCCTAGTCCATTTTATACTCGTTCTTTTTTGAGAAAGTATGCGTGGGCAGTTGAACTTGATGAGCGAATTGTCTTAGATGCTTATGATTCTGGGAGCATGATTACTTATGAGGAAGTAGATGTTGATGAAGAGGAGTTGACAGGCAGGAGACGTTCAAGTAAGAAAAATAAGGCATCATTTTTACCTTTATTTTACTTTATACTCTTTGCCCTATCGATTGTCATTTTTGTGACTTATTATGTTTGGAATTATCTCCAGACTCAACCGGAGCGTTCATCTGCGTCTAGTTATAGTGTAGTCCAAGCAACAATCTCAACTAGTTCTGTAAATTCATCTTCAAGTAGTAGTTCATCAAGTAGCTCTTCGAATATGGAACCTGCTATAAGTGTATCAGGTGAAGGAAATCGAGTAGAAGTTGCTTATAAAACGAGCAAGGAAACTGCAAAATTACAATTATCAGTCTCAGATGCTAGAAGTTGGGTTAGTGTTTCAGAAAGTGATCTTGAGGGTGGAGTAACCTTATCACCAGATAATAAAAGTGCGGAAACAACAGTTTCAACTAAAAATTCTGTGACCATTACTTTAGGTGTTGTCAAAGGTGTAGCTTTAACAGTAGATAATCAGACCGTTGACTTATCAAAATTAACAGCTCAGACTGGAAAAATCACTGTAACCTTTACTAAAAATTAAGGAAAAACGAATGAAAAAAGAACAAATTCCAAATCTCTTAACAATAGGTCGAATTCTTTTTATACCTATTTTTATCTTTATTTTAACGATAGGAAATTCGATAGAGAGTCATATAGTGGCAGCTATTATCTTTGCTATTGCCAGTATTACAGATTATTTAGATGGATATTTAGCTCGTAAATGGAATGTGGTTAGTAATTTTGGTAAATTTGCAGATCCTATGGCGGATAAACTACTAGTTATGTCGGCTTTTATTATGCTGATTGAGTTAGGTATGGCTCCAGCTTGGATTGTTGCAGTGATTATCTGTCGTGAGTTGGCTGTGACAGGTTTAAGACTTTTATTAGTTGAAACTGGTGGAACAGTTTTAGCAGCAGCAATGCCTGGAAAAATTAAAACTTTTAGTCAGATGTTTGCCATTATTTTCTTGTTATTACATTGGACTTTGCTTGGTCAAGTTCTACTTTATGTAGCCTTGTTTTTCACTATCTACTCTGGCTATGATTATTTCAAGGGTAGTGCCTATGTATTTAAAGGGACATTTGGTTCGAAATGAAATCAATAATTGATGTAAAAAATCTTTCTTTTCGCTATAAGGAAAGTCAGGAATACTATGATGTGAAGGATATTACGTTTCACGTGAAACGTGGAGAATGGCTTTCGATTGTAGGGCATAATGGTAGTGGTAAATCAACAACGGTTCGCTTAATTGATGGCTTACTGGAAGCAGAATCCGGAGATATTGTAATTGATGGCCAACGGCTGACTGAGGAAAATGTTTGGAATATACGTCGTCAAATCGGTATGGTTTTTCAAAATCCAGATAATCAATTTGTTGGAGCGACTGTTGAAGATGATGTTGCCTTTGGTTTGGAAAATCAGGGCCGTTCTCGTCAAGAAATGAAAAAGAGAGTGGAAGAAGCTCTGGCTTTGGTTGGCATGTTGGACTTTAAAAAGAGAGAGCCAGCGCGTCTATCGGGTGGCCAAAAGCAACGTGTGGCCATTGCAGGTGTTGTAGCCCTTAGACCAGCTATTTTAATCCTAGATGAAGCAACGAGTATGTTGGATCCTGAGGGGCGTAGAGAACTGATTGATACAGTAAAAGGAATTCGAAAAGACTATGATATGACGGTCATTTCCATTACCCATGATTTGGAAGAAGTCGCCATGAGTGATCGTGTATTGGTCATGAAAAAAGGGGAAATTGAATCAACCAGCAGTCCAAGAGAACTTTTCTCTCGAAATGATTTGGATCAAATTGGATTAGACGATCCTTTTGCTAATCAATTAAAACATTCTTTAAGCCAGAATGGCTATGATTTGCCTGAAAATTATTTGACAGAAAGTGAGCTAGAGGATAAACTATGGGAATTGCTCTAGAAAATGTGAGTTTTACGTATCAAGAAGGAACTCCCTTAGCTTCAACAGCTTTGTCAGATGTTTCTTTGACGATTGAAGATGGTTCTTATACGGCTTTAATTGGCCACACAGGTAGTGGTAAATCAACTATTTTACAACTATTAAATGGTTTATTGGTGCCAAGTCAAGGGAGTGTGCGAGTTTTTGATACCTTAATCACTTCGACTTCTAAAAATAAAGACATTCGTCAAATTAGAAAACAGGTTGGTTTGGTATTTCAGTTTGCTGAAAATCAGATTTTTGAAGAAACGGTTTTGAAAGACGTTGCTTTTGGACCGCAAAATTTTGGAGTTTCTGAAGAAGATGCGGAGAAGATTGCGCGTGAGAAACTGGCTCTAGTTGGAATTGATGAATCACTTTTTAATCGTAGTCCGTTTGAGCTATCAGGTGGACAAATGAGACGTGTCGCCATTGCAGGCATACTTGCCATGGAACCAGCCATATTAGTCTTAGATGAGCCCACAGCAGTCCTAGATCCCCTGGGAAGAAAAGAGCTGATGAATTTGTTCAAAAAACTCCACCAGTCAGGGATGACCATTGTCTTGGTAACGCATTTGATGGATGATGTTGCTGAATATGCAAATCAAGTCTATGTGATGGAAAAGGGACGTTTAGTTAAGGGTGGTAAACCAAGTGATGTCTTTCAAGATGTTGTCTTTATGGAAGAAGTGCAGTTGGGAGTACCTAAAATTACAGCCTTTTGTAAACGATTGGCTGATAGAGGCGTGTCATTTAAACGATTACCGATTAAGATAGAGGAGTTCAAGGAGTCGCTAAATGGATAGTATGATTTTGGGGCGTTATATCCCAGGGGATTCGATTGTTCACCGATTGGATCCACGTAGCAAATTACTGGCTATGATGCTACTGATTTTGATTGTGTTTTGGGCTAATAACCCTTTGACAAATCTGATTCTTTTTGTAGCGACAGGGATATTTATTGCCTTGTCAGGAGTATCTCTTTCATTTTTTATTCAGGGCTTGAAATCTATGTTTTTCTTGATTGCCTTCACAACTATTTTCCAACTGTTTTTCATTTCTAATGGGAATGTTTTATTTGAGTTTTCGTTTGTGAGAATCACGGATTATGCTTTGCAACAAGCTGGAATTATTTTTTGTCGCTTTGTATTGATTATTTTCTTTTCAACTTTGTTAACCTTAACGACCATGCCCTTAAGTTTGGCATCAGCTGTCGAAGCTTTGTTAGCACCTTTAAAGCGTGTGAAAGTTCCGGTTCATGAAATTGGCTTAATGCTGTCCATGAGTTTGCGTTTTGTCCCGACCTTGATGGATGATACGACGCGGATTATGAATGCGCAGAAAGCGCGTGGAGTGGATTTTGGAGAAGGAAGCATTGTTC
Source organism: Streptococcus toyakuensis (assembly GCF_024346585.1). Taxonomy (NCBI): domain Bacteria; kingdom Bacillati; phylum Bacillota; class Bacilli; order Lactobacillales; family Streptococcaceae; genus Streptococcus; species Streptococcus toyakuensis. The sequence continues at coordinate 2,031,226 of NZ_AP024523.1, read as the reverse complement.
AAAAGGTGAAAGCTATGATTCCCATTTTGATTCCTCTTTTTGCAACAAGTTTAAAACGTGCAGATTCCTTGGCTATCGCTATGGAAGCGCGTGGTTATCAGGGTGGAAAAGGCAGAAGTCAATACAGACAATTGAAATGGACTCGAAAGGATACGCTGACTATTCTTGTTATTATCGTACTTGGTTGTTGCTTATTTTTCTTAAAATCTTAGTATCTTTTAAAGAATTGATAAAAAGTTACTGTAACAGTTTTTGATATAAAGGTAGGGATATGAACCGTTTTAAAAAATCAAAATATGTCATTATTGTTTTTGTCACTGTTCTGCTTGTGTCAGCTCTCTTAGCGACGACTTATTCAAGTACAATTGTGACAAAATTAGGCGATGGAATCTCATTGGTTGATAGGGTTGTACAAAAACCTTTTCAGTGGTTTGATTCTGTCAAATCAGATTTGGCTCATTTGACACGAACTTATAATGAAAATGAGAGTTTGAAGAAACAGATTTACCAATTAGAAGTGAAATCAAATGAGGCGGAAAGTTTAAAGACGGAAAATGAACAACTGCGTCAATTGCTTGATATGAAGTCCAAGTTACAAGCCACAAAGACTTTATCAGCAGATGTAATTATGCGTTCTCCGGTATCTTGGAAGCAGGAATTGACCCTGGATGCAGGCAAATCAAAAGGGGCTTCTGAAAACATGTTAGCCATTGCAAATGGTGGTTTGATTGGGAGTGTCTCAAAAGTAGAGGAGAATTCTACTATGGTCAACCTTCTGACAAATACGGAAAATGCTGATAAGATTTCTGTTAAAATTCAACATGGTTCTACTACAATTTATGGGATTATTGTTGGCTATGACAAGGAAAATGAAGTTCTCAAAATTAGTCAATTAAATGGTAGTAGCGATATTAGTGCAGGAGATAAGGTGACCACTGGTGGACTAGGAAACTTTAACGTTGCTGATATTCCTGTTGGTGAAGTGGTTGCTACAACGCATAGTACGGACTACTTGACACGAGAAGTAACTGTTAAATTGAGTGCAGATACTCATAATGTGAATGTGATAGAATTAGTGGGGAATTCATAATGAGACAGTTGAAGCGAGTTGGAGTATTTTTATTGCTTCCTTTCTTTGTTCTAATTGATGCCCATATTAGCCAGCTTCTGGGCTCATTTTTCCCCCACGTTCAGTTGGCTAGTCATTTTCTATTTCTGTTTCTCTTATTTGAGACGATTGAAGTATCAGAGTATTTCTATTTAGCTTATTGTTTTGTAGTGGGTTTGGTTTATGACATTTACTTTTTCCACTTGATAGGGATTGCAACTTTGTTGTTCGTCTTGTTGGGAGTATTTCTCCATAAATTTAATAGTGTTATTTTATTGAATCGTTGGACGAGAATGTTGGCAATTATTGTCATGACTTTTCTATTTGAGATGGGAGCTTATATACTTGCATTAGTGGTAGGTTTAACTGTGGATGGTATGTCTTTATTTATAGTCTATAGTTTAGTACCATCCATGATTTTAAATCTTGTGTGGATGATTATTTTTCAGTTTATTTTTGAAAAGATTTACCTATAAGAAAGAAATAAAAATGTAACAAAGGCGTAATATTCATTAGGCCTTTTTTTGGTATACTAGTAGTGTCTTTAAAAGAAGGAGTATCTACGAAATATGAAGAAAAAAATCTTAGCGTCACTTTTACTAAGTACAGTAATGGTTTCTCAAGTAGCTGTTTTAACAACTGCGCATGCAGAAACGACTGATGACAAAATTGCTGCTCAAGATAATAAAATTAGTAACTTAACAGCACAACAACAAGAAGCCCAAAAACAAGTTGATCAAATTCAGGAGCAAGTATCTGCTATTCAAACAGAGCAATCAAACTTGCAATCTGAAAATGATAGACTACAAGCAGAATCTAAAAAGCTTGAGGGTGAAATTACAGAACTTTCTAAGAATATTGTATCTCGCAATGATTCATTGCAAAAACAAGCTCGTAGTGCTCAAACAAATGGAGCTGCAACAAATTACATCAATACAATTGTAAACTCAAAATCAATTACAGAAGCTATTTCACGTGTTGCTGCAATGAGTGAAATCGTATCTGCAAACAACAAAATGTTGGAACAACAAAAAGCAGATAAAAAAGCTATTTCTGAAAAACAAGTAGCAAACAATGATGCGATTAATACAGTTATTGCAAATCAGCAAAAACTAGCTGATGATGCTCAATCATTAACTACAAAACAAGCTGAGTTGAAAGCTGCAGAATTGAATCTTGCTGCTGAAAAGGCTACTGCAGAGGATGAAAAAGCAAGTTTACTTGAGAAAAAAGCTGCAGCGGAAGCAGAAGCTAAAGCAGCTGCAGAAGCAGAAGCAGCCTACAAAGCTAAACAAGCAAGTCAACAACAAACAGTAGTTGCTTCTGGAAATACAACTTTTACAGCAGAAGTTCAAGCAGTATCTAGTTCATCTGAATCATCTTCAAGCTACACTCCTGCACCAGTAAAACATCGTCCAACATACAGTACAAACGCTTCAAGTTATCCAACTGGTGAGTGTACATGGGGAGCTAAAACATTGGCACCTTGGGCTGGAGATTACTGGGGTAATGGGGCACAGTGGGCTACAAGTGCAGCTGCAGCAGGATTCCGTACAGGATCTACACCTCAAGTTGGTGCTATTGCATGTTGGAATGATGGTGGATATGGACACGTAGCCGTGGTTACAGCTGTTTCATCATCAACAAGTATCCAAGTATCTGAATCAAACTATGGTGGAAATCGTACAATCGGAAATAAACGTGGTTGGTTCAATCCTACTACAACTTCAGAAGGTTTTGTAACATATATCTATCCAAACTAATGAATAAAACGAAGAGGCTCGATTTGAGTCTCTTTTATGATTTATATAGTTAACTTACTTTAAAAATCTACTAAAATCGCTTGAAAATATTGAAAAAGTATGGTAAAATGAAAACTGTCGTGTGAACGATAATACTCATTCTTGATGAATTGTGAAACAGTTGCCTTTGGGTCGTTTTGCGAGTTGAAGTCAAGAAGAGGAAAAAAACAAAAAGGAGAAATACTCATGGCAGTAATTTCAATGAAACAACTTCTTGAGGCTGGTGTACACTTTGGTCACCAAACTCGTCGCTGGAACCCTAAGATGGCTAAGTACATCTTCACTGAGCGTAACGGAATCCACGTTATCGACTTGCAACAAACTGTAAAATACGCTGACCAAGCATACGACTTCATGCGTGATGCAGCAGCTAACGATGCAGTTGTATTGTTCGTTGGTACTAAGAAACAAGCGGCTGATGCAGTTGCTGAAGAAGCAGTACGTTCAGGTCAATACTTCATCAACCACCGTTGGTTGGGTGGAACTCTTACAAACTGGGGAACAATCCAAAAACGTATCGCTCGTTTGAAAGAAATCAAACGTATGGAAGAAGATGGAACTTTCGAAGTTCTTCCTAAGAAAGAAGTTGCACTTCTTAACAAACAACGTGCACGTCTTGAAAAATTCTTGGGTGGTATCGAAGATATGCCTCGTATCCCAGATGTTATGTACGTAGTTGACCCACATAAAGAGCAAATCGCTGTTAAAGAAGCTAAGAAATTGGGAATCCCAGTTGTAGCGATGGTTGACACAAATACTGATCCAGATGATATCGATGTAATCATCCCAGCTAACGATGACGCTATCCGCGCTGTTAAATTGATTACAGCTAAATTGGCTGACGCTATCATCGAAGGACGTCAAGGTGAAGATGCAGTAGCAGTTGAAGCAGAATTTGCAGCTTCTGAAGCTCAAGCCGATTCAATTGAAGAAATCGTTGAAGTTGTAGAAGGCGACAACGCTTAATTCATATAAATAGTAATTACCTAGGAGGGCGGGGCTTAGCCCAGCTCTCCTATTTTTAAAAAATATAGGAGAATCAAAATGGCAGAAATTACAGCTAAACTTGTAAAAGAGTTGCGTGAAAAATCTGGTGCCGGAGTTATGGACGCTAAAAAAGCGCTTGTAGAAACAGACGGTGACATCGAAAAAGCGATTGAATTGCTTCGTGAAAAAGGTATGGCTAAGGCAGCTAAGAAGGCTGACCGTGTTGCTGCAGAAGGTTTGACTGGTGTTTATGTTAACGGTAATGTTGCAGCAGTTATTGAAGTAAATGCTGAAACTGACTTCGTTGCGAAAAACGCTCAATTCGTTGAATTGGTAAATACTACAGCTAAAGTTATTGCTGAAGGAAAACCTGCTAATAATGAAGAAGCACTTGCTTTGACAATGCCTTCAGGTGAAACTCTTGAAGCTGCATATGTATCTGCAACAGCAACTATCGGAGAAAAAATCTCATTCCGTCGCTTTGCTTTGATTGAAAAAACAGACGCACAACACTTCGGAGCTTACCAACATAACGGTGGACGTATCGGTGTTATTTCAGTTATTGAAGGTGGAGACGAAGCACTTGCTAAACAATTGTCAATGCATATCGCAGCGATGAAACCAACAGTTCTTTCTTATAAAGAATTGGATGAGCAATTCGTTAAAGATGAGTTGGCACAATTGAACCACGTAATCGACCAAGACAATGAAAGTCGTGCAATGGTTAACAAACCAGCTCTTCCACACTTGAAGTATGGATCAAAAGCTCAATTGACTGATGATGTTATTGCTCAAGCTGAAGCTGACATCAAAGCTGAATTGGCTGCAGAAGGCAAACCAGAAAAAATCTGGGACAAAATCATCCCAGGTAAAATGGATCGCTTCATGCTTGACAACACTAAAGTTGACCAAGCTTATACACTTCTTGCGCAAGTATATATCATGGATGACAGCAAGACAGTTGAAGCATACCTTGAATCAGTTAACGCTTCAGTAGTTGAGTTTGCTCGCTTTGAAGTTGGTGAAGGTATCGAAAAAGCTGCAAACGACTTCGAAGCTGAAGTTGCAGCTACAATGGCAGCAGCCTTGAATAACTAATAATAAAAAGGAAGCACTTTAGCTTCCTTTTTTCTATGCAGTAGATTCCTATAGGGAAAGAATTCTACTTTTCAAGATATAAATAAAAAGCCCTATAAAAAGGGCTAAGTGCATTTAGGAGACTACACTTCAAATTCATAAAGTGCTGTAGAGAGATAACGTTCACCGTTATCTGGTGCTAGAGCAAGAACTTTTTTACCTGTACCTAATTTCTTGGCAACCTCGATGGCTCCGTAGATAGCTGCAGCTGAAGAAATCCCTACAAGGAATCCTTCTTTTCCACCAATCTCACGGCCGAGTGCTAGTGCATCGTCTGATGTTACACGAACAATACCATCATAGGCATTTGTATCAAGTGTATCAGGAATAAATCCAGCTGAGATACCTTGAATTTTGTGAGGGCCAGGTTTTTCACCAGATAGAATAGCAGATTCATCTGCCTCTACTGCATAAACTTGAATACTTGAATTTGCTGTTTTGAGGGCATGAGAAACACCAGAAATTGTTCCACCGGTACCAACTCCAGTAACAAAGGCATCTAATCCATCTTTACCGAAAGTAGCTAATATCTCAGCTCCTGTTGTTCTTTCGTGTACTTCTGGATTAGCTGGATTGTCAAATTGAAGAGGAAGGAAACCATCACGTTCAGCAGCGATTTCTTGAGCCTTAGCAATAGCACCTTTCATTCCTTCGCTACCAGGAGTGAGGATGAGTTCAGCGCCATAGGCTTGGATAATCTTACGGCGTTCTACACTCATAGTTTCAGGCATAACAATGACAACTTTATACCCTTTAGCAGCACCTACCCATGAAAGTCCAATACCAGTGTTTCCACTTGTTGCTTCAACAATTGTAGAACCTGGTTTCAGAGTACCGTCTTGTTCAGCTTTTTCAATCATGCTAAGAGCAATACGATCTTTTACAGAAGAACCAGGGTTGAATGCTTCAAGCTTTACATAGACGTCCGCAGCCCCTTCTGGCACGATGTTGTTAAGTTTAACAATCGGTGTTTGTCCGATTAATTCAGTAATGTTGTTATAAATAGACATATGAATACCTCTTTGTATAAGATATTTCTAGTATAACGCTAACTATACCATTTGTAAAATATAGAAATCCTATCAAAGTGATAGGATTTTTTTATATCACAGGTCTAAGCCATTAATTTTCAAGCGATTGTGATAAGCTAATTCTAGTAAATAGGTGTAAAGTGGAACGATATCTGTTTTCTTTTTGAATTTCTTCATTTTCTAGTAGGTCTTGGCAAGCACCTTTTTATGTTGTTAATTAAAGTAGCGGTGAAGATATCAGTGAAACACTGTATTATCTATTATTTACACTAAATTTACAGGAACTTCAACTTCTCGTAAACCTTGATCAGTTAAAGTGACTTTTCCATTAAAAAACTCTACAAGTGAAGCTTTAATAGTTTCTTTTTCTTCTTTATTAACATAAATCATCGTATCGACTTGATCTGTAAAGTTTGTCTCAAGTTCCATAAGATTATGTTCCTTAAGGAAGTTACTGTACTCTTGATACTGAGCGTAAGACATTTGAATAGCAATGCCAGCCTGTTCCTTTATTTCAATGATGCCAATTTCTTTGACAGCTAAGGCAACACTGCCAGCGTAAGCACGAATCAATCCTCCAGCGCCTAGTTTAATGCCACCAAAGTAGCGTGTCACTACCACACAGACATTAGTAAGATTGTGATTTTCTAGAACCCCAAGCATGGGAACGCCAGCAGTCCCACTGGGCTCACCATCATCACTTGTCCGTTTGATTTCGCTACGTTCCCCAATAATGAAGGCAGAGCAGTTATGAGTAGCTTTGTAGTGCTCTTTCTTGATGGCAGTAATGAAGTTACGAGCCTCTTCTTCGCTATAAACACGCTTGGCATGACAGATAAAGCGTGATTTTTTGATTTCTTCTTGGACTTGTCCGTTCTCTTTAATTGTTCTAAATTCCATGATTTAATTGTACTAAAAAATCATTTAAAGCGCTAGGTTTTTACGAATAAAGAAGTATGAAAGTAAATCCAAATTATCTCGGTCGGTTGTTTACGGAGAATGAATTAACTAAAGAGGAACGTCAGTTGGCGGAGAAACTTCCAGCAATGAGAAAGGAGAAAGGGAAACTTTTCTGTCAACGTTGTGATAGTGCTATTTTAGATGAATGGTATTTGCCCATCGGTGCTTACTATTGTAGGGAGTGTTTGCTAATGAAGCGAGTCAGGAGTGATCAAGTTTTATACTATTTTCCGCAGGAGGATTTTGCGAAGCAAGATATTCTTAAATGGCGTGGTCAATTAACTCCTTTTCAAGATAAGGTATCACAGGGACTGCTTCAAGCGGTAGACAAGCAAGAGCCAAGCTTGGTTCACGCTGTAACAGGAGCTGGAAAGACAGAAATGATTTATCAAGTAGTAGCTAAAGTGATCAATGCGGGTGGTGCAGTGTGTTTGGCCAGTCCTCGCATAGACGTTTGTTTGGAGCTGTATAAGCGCCTGCAAAAGGATTTTGCTTGTGAGATAGCCCTCCTACATGGAGAATCAGAGCCGTATTTTCGAACACCACTAGTTGTTGCGACGACCCATCAGTTATTGAAGTTTTATCAAGCTTTTGATTTACTGATAGTGGATGAAGTAGATGCCTTTCCTTATGTTGACAATCCTATGCTTTACCATGCTGTCAAGAATAGTGTAAAGGAGAATGGCTTGAGAATCTTTTTAACAGCAACTTCTACCGATGAGTTAGATAGGAAGGTTCGCATCGGAGAATTAAAACGATTGAGTTTGCCAAGACGATTTCATGGAAATCCTTTGATTATTCCTAAACCTGTCTGGTTATCCGATTTTAATCACTGTTTAGAGAAAAGTCGGTTGTCACCAAAGCTAAAGTCTTATATTGAGAAGCAGAGAAAGACAGGTTATCCGTTACTCATTTTTGCTTCAGAGATTAAGAAAGGGGAACAGTTAAAAGAAATCATACAGGAGCAATTTCCAAATGAGAAAATTGGCTTTGTATCTTCTATCACAGAAAATCGATTAGAGCAGGTACAAGCTTTTCGAGATAGAGAACTGACAATACTTATCAGTACGACGATATTGGAGCGTGGAGTTACCTTCCCTTGTGTTGACGTTTTCGTAGTAGAGGCCAATCATCGTCTGTTTACCAAGTCTAGTTTAATACAGATTGGAGGACGTGTCGGTCGGAGTATGGACAGACCGACAGGAGATTTGCTTTTCTTCCATGACGGGTTAAATGCTTCAATCAAAAAGGCAATTAAGGAAATTCAGCAGATGAATAAGGAGGCGGGGCTATGAAGTGCTTATTATGTGGGCAGACTATGAAGGCTGTTTTAACTTTTAGGAGTCTCTTACTTCTGAAGAATGATGACTCTTGTCTTTGTTCAGACTGTGACTCTACTTTTGAGAGGATTGGAGAAGAAAACTGCCCAAACTGTATGAAAACAGGTTTGTCAACAAAGTGTCAAGATTGTCAATTTTGGTGTAAAGAAGAAGTTGAAGTCAGTCATAGAGCGATTTTTACTTACAATCAAGCTATGAAGGATTTTTTCAGTCGGTATAAGTTTGATGGAGACTTCCTTTTAAGAAAAGTTTTTGCTTCAGTTTTAAGTGAGGAGTTAAAAAAGTACAAAGAGTATCAATTTGTTGTAATTCCCCTAAGTCCTGAAAGATTGCTCGAGAGGGGATTTAACCAGGTTGAAGGTTTAGTTGAAGCAGCAGGGTTCTCTTTTCAAGACTTACTAGAGAAGAGAGAAGAGCGGGCCAGTTCTTCCAAAAATCGTTCAGAACGCTTGGCAACAGAACTTCCTTTCTTTATTAAAAGGGGAGTCACTATTCCTAAAAAAGTCCTACTCATAGATGACATTTACACTACTGGAACAACTATAAATCGTGTGAAGAAACTGTTGGAAGAATCTGGTGTTGAGGATGTAAAAACATTTTCCCTTGTAAGATGAGGAAAAAATTTGCAAAAACAAAATGAAAGCGTTATAATGAAATCAGAAAAACAAAAATGTTTAGAAAGAAGGTACTCATATGATTAAATATAGTATCCGTGGTGAAAACCTAGAAGTAACAGAAGCAATTCGTGATTATGTAGTTTCTAAACTCGAAAAGATCGAAAAGTATTTTCAAGCTGAACAAGAGTTGGATGCTCGAGTTAACTTGAAGGTGTATCGTGAAAAAACTGCTAAAGTGGAGGTGACGATTCCGCTTGGCTCAATTACTCTTCGTGCAGAAGATGTGTCTCAAGATATGTATGGTTCAATTGACCTTGTAACCGATAAAATTGAACGTCAGATTCGTAAAAATAAAACAAAAATCGAGCGTAAAAATAAAAACAAGGTAGCAACTAGTCAATTATTTACAGATGCTTTGGTGGAAGATCCAAATGTTGTCCAGTCTAGAGTTGTTCGTTCAAAACAAATTGATTTAAAACCAATGGATTTGGAAGAAGCTATTCTACAGATGGATTTGTTGGGACATGATTTCTTTATCTATGTGGATGTTGAAGATCAGACAACCAATGTGATTTATCGTCGTGAGGATGGCGAGATTGGCTTGTTAGAAGTTAAAGAGTCTTAATTTCAATATGTGTAAAGGAAGGTTTACTGAATTGTAAACCTCCTTTTTCTTATAATTGATAGAATTACTGATTACACTTTTAAAAAGTCGCTTTTTGGTGGTTATTATGGTATAATGGGTGCCAAGAGGTTTGGAATGAAAAAATTTTATGTAAGTCCTATTTTCCCCTTAATATTAGGAATAGTGGCGTTCGGAGTGCTATCTGTGCAACTTGTTTTTGTAACGAATACACTGGTAACGCTATTTCTTTTGCTACTTATTTTGGGTTCATATATTTTACTATTCATCCATCAGAGAGACTACTACTCAAAGAGTGAAGTAGAACAAATCCAGTATGTAAACCACCAAGCTGAAGATAGTTTGACAACCTTGTTAGAACAGATGCCTGTCGGAGTTATTAAACTAGACTTATCGTCAGGTGAAGTTGAATGGTTCAATCCTTACGCTGAATTGATTTTAACTAATGAAGTGGGCGAGATTGATGTTACATTAATTCAAACAATTATAAAGGCGTCTGTGGGGAATCCAGGTTCTTATGCTACCTTGGGTGAGACTCGCTATTCGGTTCATATGGACAAGGTATCTGGAGTTCTTTACTTCTTTGATGTATCTGGAGAATACGAAGCGACTGTTGAGTTAGTTACGAGTAGACCTGTTATTGGGATTGTCTCCGTTGACAACTATGATGACTTAGAAGATGAAACATCGGAGTCTGATATCAGTCATATCAATAGTTTTGTAGCCAATTTTGTTTCAGAATTTGCTGGTAAACATGCCATGTTCTCCCGTCGAGTAAGTATGGATCGCTTTTATCTATTTACGGACTACACGGTACTTGAGGGATTGATGAATGATAAATTTTCTGTTATCAATGCTTTCAGAGAAGAGTCGAAACAGAGACAGTTGCCTTTGACCTTAAGTATGGGATTTTCTTATGGTGATGGAAATCATGATGAAATAGGGAAAGTTGCATTGCTCAACTTGAACTTGGCTGAAGTGCGTGGTGGCGACCAGGTGGTTGTCAAGGAGAATGACGAAACGAAAAATCCCGTTTATTTTGGTGGTGGATCTGCGGCGTCAATCAAGCGTACAAGGACACGTACGCGCGCTATGATGACAGCTATTTCAGATAAAATTAGAAGTGTAGATCAGGTTTTTGTAGTTGGTCACAAAAATCTTGATATGGATGCTTTGGGTTCTGCTGTAGGTATGCAGTTATTCGCTAGTAATGTAACAGAAAATAGTTATGCTCTTTATGATGAAAATCAGATGTCTCCGGATATTGAACGAGCTGTTTCATTCTTAGAAAAAGAAGGAGTTACGAAGTTGTTGTCTGTTAAGGATGCAATGGGGATGGTGACCAATCGTTCTTTGTTGATTCTTGTAGACCATTCAAAGACAGCCTTAACTTTATCAAAAGCTTTTTATGATTTATTTACCCAAACCATCGTCATCGACCACCACAGACGGGATCAGGATTTTCCAGATAATGCGGTTATTACTTATATCGAAAGTGGTGCAAGTAGTGCCAGTGAGTTGGTAACGGAATTGATTCAGTTCCAGAATTCTAAGAAAAATCGTTTGAGTCGTATGCAAGCAAGTGTCTTGATGGCTGGTATGATGTTGGATACTAAAAATTTCACCTCACGAGTGACTAGTCGGACATTTGATGTTGCTAGCTATCTCAGAACGAGAGGAAGTGATAGTATTGCTATCCAAGAAATTGCTGCGACAGATTTTGAAGAATATCGTGAGGTCAATGAACTGATTTTACAGGGGCGTAAATTAGGTTCAGATGTACTAATAGCAGAGGCTAAGGACTCGAAATGCTATGATACAGTTGTTATTAGTAAGGCAGCAGATGCCATGTTAGCTATGTCAGGTATTGAAGCGAGTTTTGTTCTTGCGAAGAATACACAAGGATTTATCTCTATCTCAGCTCGCAGTCGTAGTAAGCTGAATGTACAACGGATTATGGAAGAGCTGGGAGGTGGAGGCCACTTTAATTTGGCAGCAGCTCAAATTAAGGATTCAACCTTGTCAGAAGCAGGGGAAAAACTGACAGAAATTGTATTAAATGAAATAAAGGAAAAGGAGAAAGAAGAATGAAAGTAATCTTTTTAGCAGATGTCAAAGGAAAAGGTAAAAAAGGCGAAATTAAGGAAGTACCAACAGGGTATGCGCAAAACTTTCTTATCAAAAAGAATCTAGCAAAAGAAGCAACTGCTCAAGCTGTAGGTGAACTTCGTGGTAAACAAAAATCAGAAGAGAAAGCTCACGCTGAGATGATTGCAGAAGCAAAAGCAATTAAAGACCAACTAGAAGCAGAAGAAACGGTTGTAGAATTTGTTGAAAAAGTTGGTCCAGATGGTCGTACCTTTGGTTCCATTACCAATAAGAAAATTGCAGAAGAATTGCAAAAGCAATTTGGAATTAAGATTGATAAGCGTCATATTCAAGTACAAGCTCCGATTCGAGCAGTTGGTTTGATCGATGTACCAGTGAAAATCTATCAAGATATCACAGGTGTGATCAATCTTCGTGTGAAAGAAGGGTAAATTTACACTTTCTTGACAAGATTGTAAAAGGAAGGGAAGTCTGATGGCAGAAGTAGAAGAGTTACGAGTACAACCTCAAGATATCTTAGCTGAGCAATCCGTTTTAGGGGCTATCTTTATTGACGAGAGTAAGCTTGTTTTTGTGCGAGAATATATTGAGTCTCGGGACTTTTTTAAGTATGCCCATCGTTTGATTTTCCAAGCTATGGTCGATTTATCCGATCGTGGCGATGCTATAGATGCAACAACGGTTCGTACCATTCTTGATAATCAAGGTGATTTACAGAATATTGGTGGCTTGTCTTACCTGGTTGAGATTGTCAATTCTGTGCCAACTTCTGCTAATGCGGAGTATTATGCTAAGATTGTTGCAGAGAAGGCCATGCTACGTCGATTAATCTCCAAGTTGACAGAGTCTGTCAATCAAGCTTACGAGGCTTCGCAACCAGCTGATGAAATCATTGCTCAGGCAGAAAAAGGCCTGATTGATGTCAGCGAAAATGCTAATCGAAGTGGATTTAAGAACATTCGAGATGTGTTGAATATCAACTTTGGAAATCTGGAAACTCGCTCGCAACAAACGACCGATATTACAGGTATTGCGACAGGCTATCGTGACTTGGATCATATGACGACTGGACTTCATGAGGAGGAGTTGATTATCCTAGCAGCACGTCCAGCGGTTGGTAAGACAGCCTTTGCATTGAATATTGCTCAGAATATTGGGACTAAGTTGGACAAAACGGTTGCTATTTTTTCACTCGAAATGGGTGCGGAAAGTCTAGTGGACCGTATGTTGGCGGCAGAAGGCTTGGTGGAGTCACATTCTATTCGTACAGGTCAATTGACTGATGAGGAGTGGCAAAAATATACCATTGCTCAAGGGAATCTAGCTAATGCAAGTATCTATATCGATGATACGCCAGGAATTCGAATTACAGAGATTCGTTCTCGTTCTCGTAAACTGGCTCAAGAAACTGGAAATCTTGGATTGATTTTGATAGACTATTTGCAGCTTATCACGGGAACTGGTCGGGAAAATCGTCAACAAGAGGTTTCAGAAATTTCACGTCAGTTGAAAATTTTAGCTAAGGAACTGAAGGTTCCAGTAATCGCTCTAAGTCAGCTTTCTCGTGGTGTAGAACAACGCCAGGATAAGAGACCGGTCTTGTCTGATATTCGTGAATCTGGTTCTATTGAGCAGGACGCTGATATCGTAGCCTTTCTTTATCGCGACGACTACTATGAGCGTGGTGGTGAAGAAGAGGAAGGCATACCAAACAATAAGGTAGAAGTTATTATAGAGAAAAACCGTAGTGGAGCTCGTGGAACGGTGGAATTAATTTTCCAAAAAGAATACAATAAATTTTCAAGTATCTCAAAGAGGGAGGCATAAGATGTCAGATGCATTTACAGATGTAGCCAAGATGAAAAAAATAAAAGAAGAAATCAAGGCACATGAGGGACAAGTCGTAGAAATGACCTTGGAGAATGGTCGTAAGCGCCAAAAAAATAGATTGGGGAAGCTAATTGAGGTTTATCCATCCCTATTTATCGTTGAATTTGGAAACGTTGAAGGAGATAAACAAGCTAATGTTTATGTTGAATCCTTTACTTACTCAGATATCCTTACAGAAAAGAATTTGATTCATTATCTTGACTAAAGTGAGAAATTTTCTCACTTTTTCTTTTTTCTCCGAATAGTTTAAGTGAAGGTAATCTTCGATTTATATTATTTTTCAAGGAGGAAGAATGAAAATTTCACCATTTAAAGTAGCAGAGACAAGGCTTTCTATTAGAAAGTCAGTTAAAAAGGTTGTTCCTTTTTTAGTAGTAGGGCTGATGTTAGCAGCGGGTAATAGTGTATATGCCTATTCCGGAGGAAATGGATCGATTGCGCGTGGGGATGATTATCCTGCTCATTATAAAAATGGGAGTCAGGAGATTGATAAGTGGCGCATGTATTCTCGTCAATGTACTTCTTTTGCAGCTTTTCGTTTGAGTAATGTCAATGGTTTTGAGATTCCGGCTGCTTATGGGAATGCGAATGAATGGGGCTATCGTGCTCGTCGTGAAGGCTATCGTGTCGATAATAGACCAGCGATTGGCTCCATTGCTTGGTCTACTGCAGGAACTTATGGTCATGTTGCTTGGGTGTCAAATGTAATAGGAGATGAGATTGAGATTGAAGAATACAACTATGGAATAAGGGAATCTTACAATAAGCGCGTCGTGAAGGCGAATACTATGACTGGTTTTATTCATTTTAAAGATTTAGCTGGTGGCAGTGTTGGGAATAGTCAATCCTCAGTTTCAATAGGAGGAACACATTATTTTAAGACTAAGGCTGCTATCAAAAATCAGCCTCTAGCTAGCGCAACTGCGATTGATTACTATTATCCTGGGGAGAATGTTCATTATGATCAAATTCTCGAAAAAGATGGGTACAAGTGGTTGAGTTATACGGCTTATAACGGAAGTCGTCGCTATATCCAGCTAGAGGGAGTAACCTCTTCACAGAATTATCAGAATCAATCAGGAAATAGCTCTAACTATGGATCCAATAACAGTTCAACTGTCGGTTGGAAGAAAATAAATGGTAGTTGGTATCATTTTAAATCAAATGGGTCTAAATCAACGGGTTGGCTGAAAGACGGATCTAGTTGGTATTATTTGAAATCATCTGGTGAAATGCAGACAGGCTGGTTAAAGGAAAATGGTTTGTGGTATTATTTGGATAGTTCAGGGGCAATGAAAACAGGTTGGTATCAAGTCTCAGGTAAGTGGTATTATTCTTACTCTTCAGGCGCCTTAGCTGTGAATACGACGGTGGATGGCTACAGAGTAAACAGTGATGGAGAACGAGTATAGAAAATGGAAGTAGGAAATTTTTCCTACTTTTTCTGTAAGCAGTTTCCTTGACATTTTTTTTGTTTTGCGCTATCATATGTCCATATAATATATGGGAGTCTGTGTACAGTCTGAGAGGGAGCGTTAAGCTTCGACCGCACCTGATCTGGGTAATGCCAGCGTAGGGAACGATACTTAGTCTATTCTTGACCTTTTCCATATATGGTAAAGGTTTTTCTTTTTATAAAAAGGAAAACGAGAAGAGGAGGTTGTTATGAAAGCAAGCATTGCCTTGCAAGTTTTACCCCTATCACAGGGGATTGATCGGATAGCTGTTATCGATCAGGTCATTGCTTATCTGCAAGCTCAAGAAGTGACCATGGTGGTGACACCATTTGAAACGGTCTTGGAAGGGGAGTTTGATGAGCTCATGCGCATTCTCAAAGAAGTGCTAGAAGTGGCAGGGCAGGAGGCAGATAATGTTTTTGCCAATGTCAAAATAAATGTAGGAGAGATTTTAAGTATTGATGAGAAACTTGAAAAGTATACTGAGACGACACATTAGTCTGTTGGGCTTTCTAGGGGTCTTGTCAATCTGGCAGCTAGCAGGGTTGCTTAAACTTCTTCCTAAGTTTATCCTGCCGACCCCTCTTGAAATTCTCCAGGCCTTTGTTCGTGACAGAGAATTTCTCTGGCACCATAGCTGGGCCACCTTGAGAGTGGCTTTGCTAGGTCTAATTTTGGGAGTCTTGATTGCCTGTCTCATGGCTGTGCTCATGGATAGTTTGACTTGGCTCAATGACCTGATTTACCCTATGATGGTGGTTGTTCAGACCATTCCGACTATTGCCATAGCTCCTATCTTGGTCTTGTGGCTAGGTTATGGGATTTTGCCCAAGATTGTCTTGATTATCTTGACGACAACTTTTCCTATTATCGTCAGCATTTTGGACGGTTTTAGGCATTGTGACAAGGATATGCTGACCTTGTTTAGTCTGATGCGGGCCAAGCCTTGGCAAATTCTGTGGCATTTTAAAATCCCAGTCAGCCTGCCTTACTTTTATGCAGGTCTGAGGGTCAGTGTCTCCTACGCCTTTATCACAACAGTAGTATCTGAGTGGTTGGGAGGCTTTGAAGGACTAGGTGTTTACATGATTCAGTCCAAGAAACTGTTTCAGTATGATACCATGTTTGCTATTATTATTCTGGTATCGATTATCAGCCTTCTCGGTATGAAGTTGGTCGATATTAGTGAAAAATATGTTATTAAATGGAAACGTTCGTAGAAGTAGAATGTTTCAAAAAAGAAAAGAGGAAATCAAAATGAAGAAAACATGGAAAGTGTTTTTAACGCTTGTAACGACTTTTGTAGCTGTCGTACTTGTGGCTTGTGGCCAAGGAACTGCTTCTAAGGACAACAAAGAAGCAGAACTCAAGAAAATTGACTTTATCCTAGACTGGACACCAAATACTAACCACACAGGGCTTTATGTTGCCAAGGAAAAAGGCTATTTCAAAGAAGCTGGAGTGGATGTTGATTTGAAATTGCCACCAGAAGAAAGTTCTTCTGACTTGGTGATCAATGGTAAGGCGCCATTTGCAGTGTATTTCCAAGATTACATGGCTAAGAAGTTAGAAAAAGGGGCAGGAATTACTGCCGTTGCAGCTATCGTAGAGCACAATACATCAGGAATCATTTCTCGTAAATCTGACAATGTAGCTAGTCCAAAAGACTTGGTTGGTAAGAAATACGGAACTTGGAATGACCCAACGGAACTTGCTATGTTGAAAACCTTAGTAGAATCACAAGGTGGAGACTTTGAGAAGGTAGAAAAAGTACCAAATAATGACTCAAACTCTATCACACCAATCGCTAATGGTGTCTTTGATACTGCTTGGATCTACTACGGTTGGGATGGTATCCTTGCAAAATCTCAAGGTGTAGATGCTAACTTCATGTATTTGAAAGACTACGTTAAGGAATTTGACTACTACTCACCAGTTATCATCGCCAACAACGACTACCTCAAAGACAACAAAGAAGAAGCACGTAAAGTCATCCAAGCTATCAAAAAAGGCTACCAATACGCTATGGAACATCCAGAAGAAGCTGCAGATATCCTCATCAAGAATGCGCCTGAACTCAAGGAAAAACGTGACTTTGTCATCGAATCTCAAAAATACTTGTCAAAAGAATACGCAAGCGACAAGGGAAAATGGGGTCAATTTGACGCAGCTCGCTGGAATGCCTTCTACAAATGGGATAAAGAAAATGGTATCCTTAAAGAAGACTTGACAGACAAAGGCTTCACTAACGAATTTGTGAAATAATGACAGAGATTAGACTAGAACACGTCAGTTATGCTTATGGTCAGGAGAAAATTTTAGAGGATATCAACCTGCAGGTGACTTCAGGTGAAGTGGTTTCTATCCTAGGCCCAAGTGGTGTAGGAAAGACCACCCTCTTTAATCTAATAGCTGGGATTTTAGAAGTTCAGTCAGGGAGAATTGTCCTTGATGGTGAAGAAAATCCTAAGGGGCGCGTGAGTTATATGTTGCAAAAGGACTTGCTCTTGGAGCACAAGACGGTGCTTGGTAATATCATTCTGCCCCTCTTGATTCAAAAAGTGGGTAAGGCAGAAGCTATTGCTCGCGCAGATGAAATTCTTGCGACCTTTCAGTTGATAGCTGTACGGGACAAGTATCCTCATGAACTCAGCGGCGGGATGCGCCAGCGTGTAGCCTTGCTCCGAACCTACCTTTTCGGGCACAAGCTCTTTCTCTTGGATGAGGCCTTTAGCGCCTTGGATGAGATGACCAAGATGGAACTCCACGCTTGGTATCTGGAGATTCACAAGCAGTTGCAACTGACAACATTGATTATCACGCATAGTATCGAGGAGGCTCTCAGTCTCAGCGACCGCATCTATATCTTGAAAAATCGCCCTGGGCAGATTGTTTCAGAAATTAAACCAGATTGGTCTGAAGATGAGGACAAAGAGGTTCAAAAGATTGCCTACAAACGTCAAATCTTGGTAGAATTAGGCTTAGATAAGTAGAAAAATAGGGAGTTGGTGAAGATTATCCTTTACCAGCGCCCTTTTTCTTTTAAAAATGAGAAAATTTCGGTATAATAGTCAAAGATAGTCAAGGTTTAAAGAGAGAGGTGGGTTTGTAATGAGATTTAAAAATACATCGGATCATATTGAGGCCTACATCAAGGCGATTTTAGATCAATCTGGAATTGTGGAGTTGCAACGGAGTCAGTTGGCAGATACTTTTCAGGTTGTTCCTAGTCAGATTAACTATGTGATCAAGACACGCTTTACGGAAAGTAGAGGCTACTTGGTTGAAAGTAAGCGTGGTGGCGGAGGCTACATTCGTATAGGACGGATTGAGTTTTCCAGTCATCATGAAATGCTCCGCGATTTGCTTTACTCAATTGGTGAGCGAGTTAGTCAAGAAATTTATGAGGATATTCTGCAGCTTTTGGTTGAGCAGGAATTGATGACCAAGCAGGAGATGAATTTGCTAGTATCAGTAGCTTTGGATCGCGTTCTAGGGGAAGAAGCTCCAGTTGTTCGTGCTAATATGTTACGACAGGTCATACAAGAGGTAGATAGAAAAGGGAAGTAAGATGAACTATTCAAAAGCATTGAATGAATGTATCGAAAGTGCCTATATGGTTGCTGGCCATTTTGGAGCTCGTTACCTAGAGTCTTGGCACTTGTTGATTGCTATGTCCAATCATAGTTACAGTGTAGCAGGGGCGACATTAAACGATTATCCATATGAGATGGACCGTTTAGAAGAGGTCGCGTTGGAACTGACTGAAACGGACTATAGCCAGGATGAAACCTTTACGGAATTGCCGTTTTCTCATCGTTTGCAGGTCCTCTTTGATGAGGCGGAATATGTGGCGTCAGTGGTCCATGCTAAGGTGCTAGGGACGGAGCACGTCCTTTATGCGATTTTGCATGATGGAAATGCCTTGGCAACTCGTATCTTGGAGAGGGCTGGCTTTTCTTATGAAGACAAGAAAGATCAGGTCAAGATTGCTGCCCTACGTCGAAATCTAGAAGAACGTGCAGGTTGGACTCGTGAAGACCTCAAGGCTTTACGCCAACGTCATCGTACAGTAGCTGACAAGCAAAATTCTATGGCTAATATGATGGGCATGCCCCAGACTCCGAGTGGTGGTCTCGAGGACTATACGCATGATTTGACAGAGCAAGCGCGTTCTGGCAAGTTAGAACCAGTCATCGGTCGGGACAAGGAAATCTCACGTATGATTCAAATCTTGAGTCGAAAGACCAAGAACAATCCTGTCTTGGTTGGGGATGCTGGTGTCGGGAAAACAGCCTTGGCGCTTGGGCTCGCTCAGCGTATTGCTAGTGGTGATGTACCTTCGGAAATGGCTAAGATGCGCGTGTTAGAGCTTGATTTGATGAATGTCGTTGCAGGGACACGCTTCCGTGGTGACTTTGAAGAACGCATGAACAATATCATCAAGGATATTGAAGAAGATGGCCAAGTCATCCTCTTTATCGATGAACTTCATACCATCATGGGTTCTGGGAGTGGAATTGATTCGACTCTGGATGCGGCCAACATCTTGAAGCCAGCCTTAGCGCGTGGAACTTTGAGAACAGTTGGTGCGACCACTCAGGAAGAATATCAAAAACACATCGAAAAAGACGCAGCTCTTTCTCGTCGTTTCGCCAAAGTTACGATTGAAGAGCCAAGTGTTGCAGACAGCATGACCATTTTGCAAGGTTTGAAGGCGACTTATGAGAAACATCACCGTGTGCAAATCACAGATGAAGCAGTTGAAACAGCTGTCAAGATGGCTCATCGTTATTTGACTAGTCGTCACTTGCCAGACTCTGCTATTGATCTCTTGGATGAAGCAGCAACAACAGTGCAAAATAAGGCTAAGCATGTAAAAGCAGACGATTCAGGTTTGAGTCTAGCTGACAAGGCCTTGATAGATGGTAAGTGGAAACAGGCAGCCCAGCTAATCGCAAAAGAAGAGGAAGTGCCTGTCTATAAAGACTTGGTGACAGAGTCTGATATTTTGACCACCTTGAGTCGCTTGTCAGGTATTCCAGTCCAAAAACTGACTCAGACTGATGCTAAGAAATACTTAAACTTGGAAGCTGAACTGCACAAACGTGTCATCGGTCAAGATCAAGCTGTTTCAAGCATTAGCCGTGCGATTCGCCGCAACCAGTCAGGGATTCGTAGTCATAAGCGTCCGATTGGTTCCTTTATGTTCTTAGGGCCTACAGGTGTCGGGAAGACTGAATTGGCCAAGGCTTTGGCGGAAGTTCTTTTTGACGACGAATCAGCCCTTATCCGCTTTGATATGAGTGAGTATATGGAGAAATTCGCAGCCAGTCGTCTCAACGGAGCTCCTCCGGGTTATGTGGGCTACGAAGAAGGTGGGGAGTTGACCGAGAAGGTTCGCAACAAACCATACTCTGTTCTCCTATTTGATGAGGTAGAAAAAGCCCACCCAGACATCTTTAATGTTCTCTTGCAGGTCTTGGATGACGGTGTCTTGACCGATAGTAAGGGACGCAAGGTTGACTTTTCAAATACCATTATCATCATGACGTCAAACCTTGGTGCGACAGCCCTTCGTGATGACAAGACTGTCGGATTTGGGGCAAAGGACATTCGTTTTGACCAGGAAAATATGGAAAAACGCATGTTTGAAGAGCTAAAAAAGGCTTATAGACCTGAGTTTATTAACCGTATTGATGAAAAGGTGGTCTTCCATAGCCTGTCTAGCGACCATATGCAGGAAGTGGTGAAGATTATGGTCAAACCTTTAGTGGCAAGTTTGGCTGAAAAAGGTATTGACTTGAAATTACAAGCTTCAGCCCTGAAATTGTTGGCAAATCAAGGATATGACCCAGAGATGGGAGCTCGTCCACTTCGTAGAACCCTACAAACAGAAGTGGAAGACAAGTTGGCAGAACTTCTTCTCAAGGGAGAATTAGAGGCAGGCAGCACACTTAAGATTGGTGTCAAAGCAGGCCAGTTAAAATTTGATATTGCATAAAAATGGAGAATCAGGAGCAGTCTTGATTCTCTTTTTTGCTACTTTTTTATAAAAAATAATAAAAAACTATTGACAAAACAAAAATATAGTTTATAATAAAAACATAGGCAACGAAAATATCAAAAAATATAAAAAGGTAATGCGTTTATGAAAAAGAAAACAGCAGTGGTATTTGGAACCTTTGCTCCGCTTCATCAAGGTCATATCGATCTGATTCAGCGAGCGAAGCGGCAGTGTGACCGGGTCTGGATTGTCGTTTCAGGCTATGAGGGAGATAGAGGGGAGCAGATAGGCTTAACGCTTCAAAAAAGATTTCGCTATATCCGAGAGGCCTTTTGTGATGACGAGTTGACCTCCGTTTGCAAGTTAGATGAGACCAATCTTCCCCGTTACCCTATGGGCTGGCAGGAGTGGTTGGACCAAATGTTAGTGGAGATTTCCTATGATGAAATCCAGCAAGAACTAATTTTCTTTGTGGGAGAAGCAGACTACCAGAAAGAATTATCAAATCGTGGTTTTGAGACTGTTTTGCAAGAAAGAAAATTTGGTATCTCAGCGACCATGATTCGAGAAAATCCAAGCAAATATTGGAAATATATCGCTCAACCCTTCCGTCGTCAGTTTACAAAGAAAGTGTTGATTATGGGAAGTGCCAGCAATGGGAAGACCACTCTAGCCAAGGATTTGGCTAGGTATTACGATGCACCAGTCAGCTTGGAATACGCACGTGAGTACCAGATCAAAAACAATGTCCGCGACGATGAATTGACTCCAAAGGATTATTATTATCTCCTGTTGGGGCAGTATGACCAGACCTCTAAGTTAATTGACAGTAATGCCAATAGGGGACTGGTGATAGCTGATACCAACTCCTTAGTAACCAAGGGCTACTATGATTATTACATGGAGACCGAGGACCAAGGGGACTTATCAGGAGAAACCTTTGATAATCTCTTTGTTTCGATCTTGGCTAAGGAAAAATGGGACTTGATTCTCTTTGTGCAACCGGTCGGCTCCTATGTCAATGACGGATTTAGAGATATGACTATGGCAGAAGACCATATTCGTCATAGTTTTTCCCAGCATTTGGACCAT
This sequence comes from Streptococcus toyakuensis, assembly GCF_024346585.1. Lineage (NCBI taxonomy): Bacteria > Bacillati > Bacillota > Bacilli > Lactobacillales > Streptococcaceae > Streptococcus > Streptococcus toyakuensis. The sequence goes on along the minus strand of NZ_AP024523.1, from coordinate 2,009,046 downwards.
ATGAGAGAGCGATATTTAACCACCATTCCACTAGTTTATCTAGCTGAGGATTACCTAGGCAATTATGAAGCAGCCAAAGTGGCTATTGATGCCATTTACCAAGCAGATTAGGAGAAAATTATGAAAAAACTAACTGAAAAAATCACACAATTTATCGAAAACTTTAAAAATGTTCATGCAGAAGCTCGTAAGATCGGTTTTGCAGGAATCATGCGCCTGCTCTGGAAGGATCTCTTTATGGGACGTAGTCTCTTCCAGTGGTTGTATCTCACCGTCCTGTCAAGTGTTCCCTTGATTTTAGAATTCACGCAAAATACAGAAAGTCATGACTGGATGAGCTTGTTTGCATCTTGGACTGGGATTGTCTGTGTTATCTTGGTAGCAGAAGGACGTGCAAGCAATTATCTCTTTGGGGCCATTAACTCTGCTATCTATTTGGTTTTGGCTATGAATGCGACTTTTTATGGTGAAGTTTTGACGACTGTTTACTTCTTTGTCATGCAGCCGATTGGTCTCTATGCTTGGCTGTCCAACCGTATCAATGACCAAGGAAAAGTAGAAGAATCTCACTTTGAATCTAAGAAATTATCTGTTTTTGACTGGCTCAAGTACTTAGCCTTGACTGCTATCATCTGGATTGGTATGGGCTTAGCTTACCAAAGTATCCATAGTGCTCGCCCTTTCCGTGATAGTGTTACCGATGCGACCAATGGTGTCGGCCAGCTCTTGATGACACGTCTCTATCGTGAGCAATGGATTTTCTGGATTGCAACCAATCTCTTTAGTATCTACCTCTGGTGGGGTGAAAATATCCATATTCAAGGGATGTACTGGGTTTACACACTCAATAGTCTAGTAGGTTGGTACCAATGGACCAAGGCAGTTCGTAAGGAGGCATAAAATGACGGACACGATGATTCCAGCAGGGATGACGGAAAAAGAATATTTTGAAATTCATGCCAGTCAGGAGGAGTTTTTGGATTGGTACTACAAGCAGGAACTTCCTCAATACGAAAAACCAAGTGTGACGGTGGATATGGTAGCCTACTGCTTTGTCGAAGGAAAGATCAAGCTCTTATTAATTCGCCGCAAGGCTCACCCTTATCAGAACTGTTTGGCCTTAGTTGGAGGATTTATGGACAAGGGCGAAGATGCTGCGCATGCCTGTCAGCGTGAGGTGAGAGAAGAAGTCAATCTCGATCTTCCTTTGGAAAAAATCGAGCAATTGATGACCGTATCGACTCCCGGCCGTGACCCACGGGGCTGGACAGTGACCATTGCCCACTTGGTTTATTTGCCTAGTCGTGCATTAGAACTTGTTCAAGCAGGAGACGATGCCAAGGATGTGGTTTTTTTAGATGTCGATTTTCAGACAGGAAAATGCTACCTAGAGGGAGTAGAGTTGGAGGAGCAAGCCTTCGCTTTTGATCATTATGCCATTATCCAAGAATCCATCAAACGAATCCAAGGCCGTCTCGACTGGAATCCGACCTTCCTCTATCTGCTGGAGGAGGAGTTCACTGTCTACGAAGGAACTGAACTGGTCAATCTTATCAATCCCGGTCGTCCAATCGTCAGCAATAACTTTCTCGTAAAATACGGAGAATATGTAGAAGAAGTCGGACTCAAACGAGTACCTAAAAAGAAACCAAGAAAAACCTATCGATTGAAATAAAAAGCGAGGCCGGGAAAAAGTTCCCGACCTCTTTATTTGCCTTTATTAGTTTGATTTGCTGTTGCGACTGTTTTAGGGATGGCTATCTCTCTTAGAATTGCTCAACAGGTGAGTAAAAAAGTCTTTGTATCGATACTTGAGATAGTTCTCATGTAAAAATAACAAAGCGATATAAACAATCAAAAAGATTGTAGTCAGATAAAACACATCAAATGCAGTTCTCGCATAGTAAGCGGCTGATTGATAAGAGCCAATTGCTCCCAAAATCAACCAAGGAAGATACTTATAATACTTATTTAGCATAAGAGTGCACCTCCTATATTCTATTTCAATGTTATTATATTCCTTTGTACTTAAAGGTGCAAGCGATTTCACAAAAACAAATTCAAATTTTTAACAGGAAAATCTCCTGTTTTTCTGTTTTATTACGAATAGAAGAGTAGGAGGAGTAAATGTATCTAAAGTATTTAAGATTTTTAAAATAGTTTAGATAAATTGTTGACATATTTAAATCCTAATGTTACAATTATATTACAAAAAGATTTCTTTATATTTCTAAAATATTACAAAGGAGTAGAAAAATGAAAAAGAAAACCTATATCAAATTGATGGCAGCAACTGTATTGGCTTCTACCTTGCTATTAGGAGCTTGTGGAAATAAAAAGGAAACAACTCAAGCAAGCAGTTCTGCTAAGACAAGCCAATCATCAAGTTCTAAAGCAGCTTCTGCTAGCAAAGAAAGCAAGACTCAGAAGTCCTCAAGTTCAGCTTCATCTGAAAAGGCCAAGGCATCTACCGACCAGTCTTCAGTAAGTGCAACACCATCACAAGCGACACCTGCACCAGAGCAAAGACAAGGTCAAGAAGTGGCTAATCAACAGGCAGCTAGTCAACAAACTCCTGCTCAGACTCCTTCAACTCAACAGGCTTCTCAAGCTCAGTCTAATCAATCAAGCTATGATCCTACAACTGACCGCAAACTTCAAGATAAACAGGCAGAGCAAAATAAACGCTATAAGGGTGTCTTAACCATGGTTGATGGTGATTTCTCAGCTGCAGCGGGCAATTGGAAGGGAGCCAATGGCGAAACTATCACAGTTTCATCAGGAGGTCAATTCACAGTAGAATCTTCTGATGGAAAGAAAGAAAACTACTCTATCAAAGGCTACTCTTATACTCTTGATGATGGCAAGTATAATGCCAAAATTGGTGGAGGAAAAGTCATCCAAATTACAACAGGAGCGGATGGTAAGGTTTCCAGTGTTGCTTTGAATCAATAATAACCTTCAGTATTTGAATTTTTACAGTCAAAAACCCGTAAACTTTAAGATAGTTACGGGTTTTAAACTATTAAGCCTTATCCAACTGCAAGAGGGCTTCAATCTCTGCCAGAGTGCTAGCTTGTGAAATGGCTCCACGGAGTTTGGCTGCGCCAGATGTTCCACGGAGGTAGTGAGGAGCGAGGCCGCGGAATTCACGAACTGCTACATTTTCCCCTTTGAGGTTAATCAAACGTTTCAAGTGTTCGTAGGCGATTTTCATCTTGTCTTCAAAGGTCAAATCAGGGAGGATTTCTCCTGTTTCAAAGTAATGGTTGATTTGGTTGAAGAGGTAGGGATTGCCCATGGCAGCGCGGCCAATCATGACTGCGTCAGCACCGATTTCTTCGATGCGTTGTTTGGCTTCTTGGACCGTACGGATGTCACCATTAGCGATAAATGGAATCTTGGTCAAAGCTTGAGCGACCTTGTGAAGGGTCTCAAGGTCTGCGTGACCTGTATACATTTGCTCACGGGTACGGCCATGCATAGCGAGGGCAGAAACACCTGCTGCCTCAGCAGCGAGGGCATTTTCTACTGCAAGAGATGGGTCAGCCCAGCCGGTACGCATTTTGACAGTAAGGGGAATATCAAGGACAGACTGGACCTTGTTGATGATAGAGTAAATCTTGTCTGGGTCCTTGAGCCACATAGCGCCAGCTTCGTTCTTCACGATTTTGTTAACTGGGCAGCCCATGTTGATATCCACGATATCGGTCTTAGTGTTTTCTTGGATGAATTCTGCTGCGCGTGCTAGGCTGTCTTCATCACTACCAAAAAGTTGGATAGAGACAGGGTTTTCGCCTTCATCAATATGAAGCATGTGCAGGGTTTTTTCATTGTTGTACTGGATTCCCTTGTCAGAGACCATTTCCATGACAACGAGTCCAGCTCCGAGCTCTTTTGCGATAGTACGAAAGGCTGAGTTAGTCACACCAGCCATGGGTGCTAAAACGGTACGATTGGGAATCTCAACATTGCCAATCATAAAGGGTGTATTAAGATTTGTCACGAATGAGTTCCTCCAGGTCGTTTTCATCAAAGTTGTAAGTAGTTTGGCAGAATTGACAAGTGATTTCTGCCCCGTGATCCTCCTCTTTCATTTCCTGCAAGTCTGAGATTGGAAGGCTGGCAAGAGCGTTCATAAAGCGCCCATGGCTACAGTCACATTGGAAACGGATTTCTTCTTCAGAAAGACGCTTGTAGGTCTCGTCACCGTAGATTGCCTTGAGGAGGGCTTCGATATGGTCGTCGCTTTCCAGAAGTGTTGAGATAGCTGGCATTTCTTGGACGCGTTTTTCAAAGCGAGCAATCTCTTCTTCCTTGGCTCCTGGCAAGACTTGGACTAGGAAACCACCTGCAACCTTGACCTTGTCTTCTTCGTCCAAAAGGACATTGAGGCCGACTGCTGAAGGTGTTTGTTGGCTTTCAGTCAGGTAAAAGGCCAGGTCTTCACCAATTTCTCCAGAGATAAGAGGAGTCATAGAGTTGTAAGGATTTCCAGTACCGTAGTCTGTGATAACGAGGAATTGACCATTTCCAACAAAAGGTCCAACTAGGACTTCACCAGTTGCAGTCTTTTTGATGTCAACACCAGGATTTTGAACATAGCCTTTAACGTTCCCCTTGGTATCAGCAACGGTGATAATAGCACCTAGAGAGCTAGATCCCAGCACCTTAACTGTTAGTTTAGTATTTCCTTTTTCATTGGCTGCGAGAATCTGGCTAGCGATAAGAGTTCGACCAAGCGCTACAGTTGAGCTAGCTTGGGTTTGGTGTTTTTCTTGAGCAGTGCGGACGGTTTCTGTGCTATCAAGGACAAAAGCACGAAAGGCTCCGCTTTCTGATATAGTTTTAATAATTTTATCCATAGCTACTATTTTAGCATAAAAATGCCCAAAGGGGGAGCCGTGTGTTTGCTGATTTTCAGGATAATGGACCAGGAAATCAGCATGAAAATAAAAAGAGAAACAGATTATTTCAGCATTTGTAAGATTTATGCTATGCTTAAGGTAGAAAATGAAAGGGGTAACAAATGTATTTAGGAGATTTGATGGAAAAGGCTGAATCTGGCCAATTTTCAATCCTTTCCTTTCTATTACAAGAGTCTCAGACGACTGTCAAGGCTGTAATGGAGGAAACAGGATTTTCAAAAGCAACCCTAACTAAATATGTCACCTTACTCAATGACAAGGCTTTGGACAGTGGCTTAGAGCTGAATATCTCCTTAGAAGATGAAAATCTGCGCCTGTCGATCGGTGCAGCTACCAAGGGGAGAGATATTCGGAGCCTGTTTTTGGAGAATGCTGTTAAATACCAGATTTTGGTCTATCTTCTCTACCACCAACAGTTTTTAGCCCATCAGCTGGCTCAAGAATTGATGATTAGCGAGGCTACACTTGGTCGCCACTTAGCTAGCTTAAATCAGATTTTGTCAGAATTTGATTTATCCATCCAGAATGGACGTTGGCGAGGTCCAGAGCATCAGATTCGCTATTTCTATTTCTGTCTTTTCCGCAAGGTCTGGTCGAGTCAGGAATGGGAATGCCATATGCAGAAACCAGAGAGAAAACAGGAGATTGCCAGTTTAGAAGAAATCTGCGGTGCAAGTTTGTCTTCGGGTCAGAAATTGGACTTGATTCTCTGGGCTCATATCAGTCAGCAACGTCTTCGGGTCAATGCCTGTCAGTTCCAAGTGATAGAAGAAAAAATGCGAGGGTATTTTGACAATATTTTCTATCTTCGTTTGCATCGAAAGGCTCCGTCATTTTTCGCTGGGCAACATATTCCACTAGGAACTGAGGATGGGGAGATGATGATATTCTTCTCTTTCCTCCTATCTCATCGCATTCTTCCTCTTCATACTATGGAGTATATCCTTGGTTTTGGAGGGCAGTTGGCAGATTTGCTGACGCAATTGATTCAAGAAATGAAGAAGGAGGAGTTGCTGGGTGGTTATACAGAGGATCATATTACCTATGAACTCAGTCAGCTTTGTGCTCAAGTCTATCTCTATAAGGGCTATATTTTACAGGACCGCTATAAGTACCAGTTAGAGAATCGTCATCCTTATTTGCTGATGGAACATGATTTTAGGGGGACGGCAGAGGAGATTTTTCATGCCATGCCTGCCTTTCAGCAGGGGACGGATTTGGATAAGAAAATTCTCTGGGAATGGCTGCAGTTAATCGAATATATGGCTGAAAATGGTGGTCAGCATATGCGGATTGGTCTGGATTTGACATCTGGTTTTCTTGTCTTTTCAAGGATGGCAGCCATTTTGAAACGGTATTTGGAATACAATCGTTTTATTACCATTGAAGCCTATGACCGAACTCGGCATTATGATTTGCTGGTTACAAATAACCCGATTCATAAGAAGGAACAGACCCCAGTTTATTATTTAAAAAACGACTTGGATTTGGAAGATTTGGCAGGGATTCGTCAGTTATTATTCACTTAAAAGGCTTGGTCGTTCCAGGTCTTTTTTGTGAAATTCATACAATCTCCTCACATTTTTTAAAAAATTAAAAAAAGTTGATAAACAAGAAAGCGCTTTATTTTGTATACTAGTAAGTGTAAAGAGGAAACATCCTCAAGATCTTTATCAGGAGGACAGCACATGTCACAAGAAAAATACATCATGGCCATTGACCAGGGGACTACAAGCTCTCGTGCCATTATTTTCAACAAAAAAGGAGAAAAGGTCAGCTCGAGTCAAAAAGAGTTTACCCAGATTTTCCCTCAGGCAGGTTGGGTAGAGCACAATGCCAATGAAATTTGGAACTCTGTTCAGTCAGTTATTGCGGGTGCTTTCATCGAAAGTGGTGTCAAGCCAAATCAAATCGAAGCAATCGGGATTACCAACCAGCGTGAAACAACTGTCGTCTGGGATAAGAAAACAGGGCTCCCTATCTACAACGCTATCGTTTGGCAATCACGCCAAACTGCTCCTCTGGCTGAGCAACTAAAAAGCCAAGGTTATGTGGAAAAATTCCATGAAAAGACTGGTTTGATAATTGATGCTTACTTCTCAGCGACTAAGGTTCGTTGGATTTTGGATCATGTAGAAGGCGCTCAAGAGCGAGCAGAAAAAGGGGAATTGCTCTTTGGTACCATCGATACTTGGTTGGTTTGGAAATTGACTGACGGTGCAGCTCACGTGACTGACTACTCAAATGCAGCTCGTACCATGCTTTATAACATTAAAGAACTCAAATGGGATGATGAGATTTTGGAAATCCTCAATATTCCTAAAGCAATGTTGCCTGAAGTTCGTTCTAACTCTGAAATCTACGGTAAGACAGCGCCATTCCACTTCTATGGTGGAGAAGTTCCAATCTCAGGTATGGCTGGGGACCAACAGGCAGCCCTCTTTGGACAGTTGGCCTTTGAACCAGGTATGGTCAAGAATACTTATGGAACAGGTTCTTTCATCATCATGAATACTGGTGAAGAGATGCAGCTGTCTGAAAACAACCTCTTGACAACCATTGGTTACGGAATTAACGGCAAGGTTTACTATGCCTTGGAAGGTTCTATCTTCATCGCAGGAAGTGCCATTCAATGGCTTCGTGACGGACTTCGCATGGTCGAAAATTCACCAGAATCTGAAAAATACGCTCGTGATTCTCACAACAATGATGAAGTTTATGTCGTTCCAGCCTTTACAGGTTTAGGTGCTCCATACTGGAACCAAAACGCTCGTGGTTCTGTCTTTGGCTTAACTCGTGGAACAACTAAAGAAGACTTTATCAAGGCGACTTTGCAATCTATCGCTTATCAAGTGCGTGATATCATCGATACCATGCAAGTAGATGCGCAGACAGCTATCCAAGTCTTGAAAGTAGACGGTGGTGCAGCTATGAACAATTTCCTCATGCAATTCCAAGCTGATATTTTGGGAATCGATATCGCACGCGCCAAAAACTTGGAAACAACAGCTCTAGGGGCAGCCTTCCTAGCAGGTTTGTCTGTGGGCTATTGGAAAGACTTGGATGAGTTGAAACTCTTGAACGAGACAGGAGAGCTCTTCGAGCCATCTATGAACGAATCTCGCAAGGAACAACTCTACAAGGGCTGGAAGAAAGCTGTGAAAGCAACCCAAGTCTTTGCGGAAGTAGACGACTAATACTGGAAGAATAAAGCGACTCAGTTAGAAAGTGTGTAAATATGGAATTTTCAAAGAAAACACGTGAATTATCAATTCAAAAAATGCAGGAACGTACCTTGGACCTCTTGATTATCGGTGGAGGAATTACAGGGGCTGGTGTAGCCTTGCAGGCAGCAGCTAGTGGTCTAGATACTGGTTTGATTGAAATGCAGGACTTCGCAGAAGGAACATCCAGTCGTTCAACAAAATTGGTTCACGGAGGACTACGTTACCTTAAGCAATTTGATGTAGAAGTAGTATCAGATACAGTTTCTGAACGTGCAGTGGTTCAACAAATCGCACCACACATTCCAAAACCGGACCCAATGCTCTTGCCAGTTTACGATGAAGATGGAGCAACCTTTAGCCTCTTCCGTCTTAAAGTAGCTATGGATTTGTACGACCTTTTGGCAGGAGTTAACAACACACCAGCTGCTAACAAGGTCTTGAGTAAGGAAGAAGTCTTGGAACGCCAGCCAAACTTGAAGAAAGAAGGTTTGGTAGGAGGTGGGGTTTACCTTGACTTCCGTAACAACGATGCACGTCTCGTGATTGAAAACATCAAACGTGCCAACCAAGACGGTGCCCTCATTGCCAACCACGTTAAAGCAGAAGGTTTCTTATTTGACGAAAGTGGCAAGATTACAGGTGTTGTAGCTCGTGATCTCTTGACAGACCAAGTCTTTGAAATCAAGGCCCGTCTGGTGATTAACACAACAGGTCCTTGGAGCGACAAGGTGCGCAATTTGTCTAATAAGGGAACACAATTCTCACAAATGCGTCCAACTAAGGGAGTTCACTTGGTAGTGGACTCAAGCAAGATCAAGGTTTCACAGCCAGTTTACTTTGATACAGGTTTGGGTGATGGCCGTATGGTCTTTGTTCTCCCACGTGAAAACAAGACTTACTTTGGTACAACTGATACAGACTACACAGGTGATTTGGAACATCCAAAAGTAACTCAGGAAGATGTAGATTACCTACTTGGCATTGTCAACAACCGCTTCCCAGAAGCCAACATCACCATTGATGATATCGAAAGTAGCTGGGCAGGTCTTCGTCCATTGATCGCAGGCAATAGCGCTTCTGACTACAATGGAGGAAATAACGGAACCATCAGTGATGAAAGCTTTAACAACTTGATTGCTACTGTTGAATCTTATCTCTCTAAAGAAAAAACGCGTGAAGATGTTGAGTCTGCTGTCAGCAAGCTTGAAAGCAGTACCTCTGAGAAACATTTGGACCCATCTGCAGTTTCACGTGGTTCGAGCTTGGACCGTGATGACAATGGTCTCTTGACTCTTGCTGGTGGTAAAATCACAGACTACCGTAAGATGGCTGAAGGAGCTATGGAGCGTGTGGTTGACATCCTCAAAGCAGAATTTGATCGCAGCTTTAAACTCATCAACTCTAAGACATATCCTGTTTCAGGTGGAGAATTGAACCCAGCAAATGTAGACTCAGAAATCGAAGCCTTTGCGCAACTTGGAGTGTCACGTGGTTTGGATAGCAAGGAAGCTCATTACCTAGCAAATCTTTACGGTTCAAATGCACCGAAGGTCTTTGCCCTTGCTCATAGTTTGGAACAAGCACCAGGACTCAGCTTGGCGGAAACCTTGTCCCTTCACTATGCAATGCGCAATGAGTTGGCACTTAGCCCAGTTGACTTCCTTCTTCGTCGTACCAACCATATGCTCTTTATGCGTGATAGCTTGGATAGCATCGTTGAGCCAGTTTTGGATGAAATGGGACGATTCTATGACTGGACAGAAGATGAGAAAGCAACTTACCGTGCGGATGTCGAAGCGGCTCTCGCTAACAATGATTTAGCAGAATTAAAAAATTAAGAAAAAATCAAAGAGGTGGAGGGCAGGCTTCCTTGTCGCCCGCCCCTTCTTTTTAATGGAGACAGAAAGATGATGAATGAATTATTTGGAGAATTTCTAGGGACTTTAATCCTAATTCTTCTAGGAAATGGTGTTGTTGCTGGTGTTGTTCTTCCAAAAACCAAGAGCAACAGCTCAGGTTGGATTGTGATTACGATGGGTTGGGGGATTGCAGTTGCAGTTGCAGTCTTTGTATCTGGAAAACTCAGTCCAGCTCATTTGAATCCAGCTGTGACAATTGGTGTGGCTTTAAAAGGTGACTTGCCTTGGGCATCAGTATTCCCTTATATCCTAGCCCAGTTCGCAGGGGCTATGCTCGGTCAGATTTTGGTTTGGTTGCAATTCAAACCTCACTATGAGGCAGAAGAAAATGCAGGAAATATCCTGGCAACCTTCAGTACTGGACCAGCCATCAAAGATACTGTATCAAACTTGATCAGCGAAATCCTTGGCACCTTTGTATTGGTATTGACAATCTTTGCTTTGGGACTTTATGACCTTCAAGCAGGAATCGGAACCTTTGCAGTGGGGACTTTGATTGTCGGTATCGGTCTATCACTAGGTGGGACAACAGGTTATGCCTTGAACCCTGCGCGTGACCTTGGACCTCGTATCATGCATAGCATTTTGCCAATTTCAAACAAGGGAGACGGAGACTGGTCTTATGCCTGGATTCCTGTTGTGGGACCTGTTATCGGAGCAGCCTTGGCCGTTCTCGTATTCTCACTTTTCTAATTTAGAAAATAGAGCTTGAGATGAGTATCTCAGGCTTTTTTCATTGAGTATAACTTCTTAGAGCTAGCCTCCAACGATAATAATTCCTTCAAAAAATAGGAAGAATAAAGGCACTAGCTTTTGCTTTCTCATGTAAAAAACCTCACTTTTGTTTTCTGCTATTTTATGCTAAAATATTAAAAATCAAATTTTAATTCCAAAGTTGGCAACTAAGATAGGAGAGCTATATGTCTAATTCATTTATCAAATTGTTAGTCTCTCAATTGTTTGCAAATTTAGCAGATATTTTCTTTAGAGTAACAATCATTGCTAACATATACATTATTTCAAAATCAGTAATTGCCACATCACTAGTTCCCATTTTAATAGGGATATCCTCTTTTGTTGCAAGTCTTTTAGTTCCTTTAGTTACTAAAAGGATAGCGCTAAATAGGGTTTTATCTTTATCCCAATTTGGAAAGACTATATTATTGGCGATACTGGTAGGAATGTTTACCGTAATGCAATCAGTAGCGCCTTTGGTGATCTATCTATTTGTTGTTGCAATTTCCATATTAGATGGTTTTGCAGCACCCGTTTCCTATGCTATTGTGCCGCGCTATGCGACCGATTTGGGCAAGGCTAACTCAGCCTTGTCAATGACTGGTGAAGCTGTTCAATTGGTAGGGTGGGGGTTGGGTGGACTCTTGTTTGCAACAATTGGTCTGTTGCCTACCACGTTTATCATTTTAATCTTGTATATCATTTCTAGCTTTCTGATGTTATTTCTGCCTAACGCTGAAGTGGAGGTACTAGAGTCAGAGACGAATCTTGAAATTTTGCTCAAAGGTTGGAAGTTAGTTGCTAGAGATCCTAGATTAAGACTTTTTGTATCAGCAAATTTATTTGAAATTTTCTCAAATACGATTTGGGTTTCGTCTATCATACTTGTCTTTGTAACTGAGTTATTAAATGAAACGGAAAGTTACTGGGGATATTCTAATACAGCATATTCTATCGGGATTATAATTAGTGGCTTAATTGCTTTTCGGCTATCTGAAAAGTTTCTTGCTGCTAAATGGGAAAGTATTCTTTTTCCTCTTGTAGCCATGGCAATAGTGACACTGACTATTCTATTTTTTCCAAATGCACAGATGTTTTTAGTATTTTCAGCTTTAGTTGGTATGTTATCGCAACTAAAAGAAGTTCCTGAAAGTGTATTTCTTCAGGAAACAGTAGAGGAAAATAACTTGGTTAATGTCTATTCCGTTCTTGAAGTGATTTCGACACTAGCATTTTCAGTATTTGTTTTGCTAATGAGCTATATTACTGAGAGTTTTGGTATTAGTATCAGTTTTTGGATATCGGCCATTTGTCTGGTGATAGAAGCTATTTTAATTTATATCAGACGAGATTATTTTAAATGAGAGACTAGTTAAAAAGTCTTTAAAAATCAGCAAATCGCATAGTATCAGGTGTTGAAAAAACTTGATATCGTGCGTTTTATTATGGGAAGATTTCCTTCATTTTCTCATAAAATGGAGTTTTGAAACAGTATCACTCTACTTGAAATATACATAGAAAAAGCGCATAACCCTTAAAATAAGCTGAAATCTAGTGAAAATGTACGGTAAACAATTGAAAAACTAGCCTATAAAGTGGTACAATGGTAGAAAAATACTATAGTAAGAGTCTATCTTATTTAGCAAAAATTACAGAAATGAATGGTTTTTCTTGATGAAACAGAGAAAAGAATTGTACCTCTTTCTTGGTCGAACAGCCTTGTATTTTCTTATCTTTCTAGGGCTGCTTTACTTCTTTAGCTATCTTGGTCAGGGTCAAGGAAGCTTTATCTATAATGAATTTTAACTTGAAGGAGAATTCCTATTGTGTCAAATAAACCAATAGTAGATATGATTGAAACCATTGAGCATTTTGCTCAGACACAGCCTAGCTATCCTGTTTACAATGTTTTGGGGCAGGAACACACTTATGGAGATTTAAAGGCTGATTCGGATAGTTTGGCTGCAGCCATTGATCAACTGGATTTGCCTGAGAAGTCTCCTGTGGTTGTTTTTGGTGGCCAAGAATATGAAATGTTGGCAACTTTTGTAGCGCTGACTAAGTCAGGTCATGCCTATATTCCTATTGACAGCCATTCGGCCTTGGAGCGAGTTTCAGCTATTTTAGAAGTAGCGGAGCCAAGTTTGATTATTGCCATTTCAGACTTCCCATTGGAGCAGGTTTCTACACCGATGATGACTCTAGCTCAGGTTCAAGAAGCCTTTGCTCAGGGGAATAACTATGAGATCACGCATCCAGTCAAGAGTGATGATAACTACTACATTATCTTTACTTCTGGTACGACTGGTAAGCCTAAAGGAGTGCAGATTTCCCATGATAACCTCCTCAGCTTTACCAACTGGATGATTACGGATAAGGAATTTGCGACGCCAAGTCGTCCGCAAATGTTGGCTCAGCCCCCTTATTCATTTGACCTGTCCGTCATGTACTGGGCGCCTACCTTGGCACTGGGTGGTACGCTCTTCGCTCTTCCTTCAGCTATTACTCAGGACTTTAAGCAACTCTTTGCGACCATCTTTTCATTGCCAATCGCTATCTGGACATCAACTCCTTCTTTTGCGGATATGGCCATGTTGTCAGAAGACTTTAATAGCGAGAAAATGCCTGGAATCACGCATTTCTACTTTGATGGGGAAGAATTGACGGTCAAAACGGCTCAAAAATTGCGCGAACGTTTCCCACATGCCCGTATTATCAATGCCTACGGTCCAACAGAAGCTACAGTAGCTCTATCAGCTGTTGCCGTGACAAACGAGATGCTAGCGACTCTCAAACGCCTCCCAATCGGCTATACCAAGGCTGATTCTCCAACCTTTATCATTGACGAGGACGGCAATAAATTGCCAAATGGCGAACAGGGAGAAATCATTGTTTCTGGACCAGCCGTTTCAAAAGGTTATATGAACAATCCTGAAAAAACGGCAGAAGCCTTCTTTGAGTTTGAAGGTCTACCAGCCTACCATACAGGAGATGTGGGAACTATGACAGATGAGGGCTTGCTTCTTTACGGTGGACGCATGGACTTCCAGATTAAGTTCAACGGTTACCGCATTGAGTTAGAAGATGTCTCTCAAAATCTCAATAAGTCTCGCTTTATCGAGTCTGCTGTCGCAGTACCGCGCTATAACAAGGACCACAAGGTACAAAATCTGTTAGCCTATGTCATCTTAAAAGACGGTGTTCGTGAGCAGTTTGAGCGAGATATTGATATTACCAAGGCTATCAAGGAAGATTTAACAGATATCATGATGTCCTACATGATGCCGTCTAAATTCCTTTATCGAGACAGTCTGCCACTGACTCCAAATGGAAAGATTGACATCAAAGGATTGATTAACGAGGTGAATAGCAGATGATGGAGTTCTTTCAACAGCTTCCTCATTTAGAGCCATATGGTAATCCTCAGTATTTTGTCTATGTGATTGCTGCAACCTTGCCCATCTTTATTGGCCTCTTTTTCAAGAAACGCTTTGCCTGGTATGAAGTGCTGGTTAGTCTCTTCTTTATCGTCACCATGTTGGTAGGTGGGAAGACTAATCAGTTGGCTGCCTTGGGTATTTACCTTTGCTGGGAAATATTGCTCGTACTCTTCTACAAGCATTATCGAAAAAGCAAGGATGGCAAGTGGGTCTTCTACCTAGTTAGTTTTCTGTCCCTCCTTCCGATTATCTTTGTCAAGGTGCAGCCGGCTATCAATGGAACGCAGTCTTTGCTTGGGTTTTTGGGAATTTCTTACCTGACCTTTCGTTCGGTTGGGATTATCATCGAGCTGAGAGATGGAGTGATTAAGGATTTTACCCTCTGGGAATTCCTCCGTTTTCTTCTCTTCATGCCGACCTTTTCAAGTGGCCCAATCGATCGCTTTAAGCGTTTTAATGAAAATTATCAGACCATTCCTGAGCGGGATGAGTTGCTGGATATGTTGGATGAATCTGTTCGCTATATCATGTGGGGCTTTTTGTATAAGTTTATCCTAGCTCATGTTTTAGGAGAGACTTTACTACCTCCTCTGAAGAATCTAGCCCTGCAGTCTGGTGGCTTCTTTAACCACTATGCCTTGGCAGTCATGTATACCTTTGGTCTGGAACTCTTCTTTGACTTTGCAGGTTATTCTATGTTTGCCTTAGCCATTTCAAATTTAATGGGAATCCGTAGTCCCATCAACTTTAACAAGCCCTTTTTATCAAGGGATTTAAAGGAATTTTGGAATCGTTGGCACATGAGTCTTTCTTTCTGGTTCCGTGACTTTGTCTTTATGCGAATGGTCATGGTATTGACCAGAAAGAAGATCTTTAAAAATCGCAATGTAACCTCAAGCGTGGCTTACATTGTAAATATGCTGATTATGGGATTTTGGCATGGTGTGACCTGGTACTACATCGCCTATGGACTCTTTCATGGGATTGGACTGGTTATCAATGACGCTTGGATTCGCAAGAAAAAAACGCTCAATAAGGAACGGAAAAAAGCAGGGAAGCCTGCTCTACCTGAGAATCGCTGGATTCAGTTGCTTGGCATGGTTGTCACCTTCCATGTCGTCATGCTGTCATTCTTGATCTTTTCTGGATTTTTGAATGATCTATGGTTTAAAAAATAAAGGAAATAAAATATGGATATCAAATCAGAAGTTATCGAAATTATTGATGAGTTGTTTATGGAAGATGTTTCTGAGATGATGGATGAAGATCTTTTTGATGCAGGTGTCTTGGATAGTATGGGAACGGTTGAGTTGATTGTGGAGATTGAAAACCGTTTTGACATTCGTGTCCCTGTAACAGAGTTTGGTCGCGACGACTGGAATACAGCCAATAAAATCATAGCTGGTATTGTGGAGCTACAAAATGCTTAAACGCTTATGGATGATCTTCGGACCGGTCTTGATAGCTGGTTTGTTGGTTTGTCTGCTTATCTTTTTCTATCCTGCTGAGATGCGCCATGATTTGGGAGCTGAGAAGCGTTCGGCGGTGGCTACTACTATCGATAGTTTTAAGGAGAGGAGTCAAAAGGTCAGAGCCTTATCTGATCCAAATATGCGTTTTGTTCCCTTCTTTGGCTCCAGTGAATGGCTTCGTTTTGACGGTGCCCATCCTGCGGTATTGGCTGAGAAATACAATCGCTCTTATCGCCCCTATCTTTTAGGACAGAGGGGAGCTGCTTCACTCAATCAGTATTTTGGGATGCAACAGATGCTGCCACAACTGGAGAATAAACAAGTTGTATATGTCATCTCGCCCCAGTGGTTTAGTAAAAATGGCTATGAGCCAGCAGCCTTCCAGCAGTATTTTAATGGGGATCAGTTGACGAGTTTTCTGGAACATCAATCTGGAGATCAGGCTAGTCAATATGCAGCGACCCGCTTACTACAGCAGTTTCCAAATGTAGCTATGAAGGACCTGGTTCAGAAGTTGGCAAGTAAAGAAGAATTGTCGACGGCAGACAATGAAATGATTGAATTATTGGCTCGTTTTAATGAACGTCAAGCTTCCTTTTTTGGTCAGTTTTCGGTTAGAGGCTATTTCAAATACGATAAGCATGTAGCTAAGTATTTAAAGACCTTGCCAGATCAGTTTTCTTATCAAGCTATAGAAGATGTTGTCAAAGCAGATGCAGAAAAGAATACTTCTAATAATGATCTGGGAATGGAGAATTATTTCTATAATACACAGATTAAGAAGGATTTGAATAAATTAAAGGATTCTCAGAAAAATTTTACCTATCTCAAGTCGCCAGAATATAATGACTTGCAGTTAGTGTTGACACAGTTTTCTAAATCCAAGGTAAACCCGATTTTTATCATTCCACCTGTTAATAAAAAATGGATGGACTATGCTGGTTTACGAGAGGATATGTACCAACAAACGGTGCAGAAGATTCGCTACCAGTTAGAAAGTCAAGGTTTTACCAATATAGCAGATTTTTCTAAGGACGGTGGGGAAGCTTTCTTTATGAAGGATACCATTCACCTTGGTTGGTTAGGTTGGTTGGCATTTGATAAGGCCGTTGATCCTTTCCTATCCAATCCCACACCAGCTCCGACTTATCATCTGAATGAGCGCTTTTTCAGTAAAGACTGGGCGACTTATGATGGAGATGTCAAGGAATTTCAATAGATCATAATATAGAAGAGTTCAAGGATGAAACTAGTTTTCACGTTTTTTCTTGACTCTTTTTTTGGTTGTGATATAATTAACCAGTAAATAATTTTTCAAAGAATAGTATTTTTCTCTTAAAATAAAGAGAAGTCCAAAAGGAAAGGAGTCAGATATGAGACAGCTAGCGAAGGATATCGATGCCTTTTTAAATGAGGTGATTTTGCAGGCGGAAAATCAGCATGAAATCCTAATAGGTCATTGTACTAGCGAGGTGGCCCTGACCAATACTCAGGAGCACATTCTCATGTTCTTGTCAGAGGAATCTTTAACAAATTCAGAGTTGGCCCGTCGCCTCAATGTCAGTCAGGCGGCAGTTACCAAGGCCATTAAGTCTTTGGTCAAGGAAGGAATGTTGGAAACATCTAAAGATCCTAAGGATGCGCGTGTGATTTTTTATCAGTTGACTGATTTGGCTCGTCCAATCGCTGAGGAGCACCATCATCACCATGAGCATACACTTTTAACCTATGAACAAGTGGCGACTCAGTTTACTCCAAATGAACAAAAAGTTATTCAGCGGTTTTTGACTGCTTTAGTAGGAGAAATCAAATAATGAGATATATTACGGTAGAGGATTTATCCTTCTATTATGATAAGGAGCCCGTTCTTGAACATATCAATTATAGTGTTGATAGTGGGGAATTTGTTACCTTGACGGGGGAGAATGGGGCAGCTAAGACGACACTGATCAAGGCTAGTCTTGGTATCCTCCAACCACGCATTGGCAAGGTGACTATTTCAAAGACAAATACACAGGGTAAGAAATTGAGAATAGCCTACCTTCCTCAACAGATTGCCAGTTTTAATGCGGGTTTTCCAAGTACGGTTTACGAATTTGTCAAGTCGGGTCGTTATCCACGAAAAGGCTGGTTCCGTCGCTTGAATGCTCATGATGAGGAGCATATCAAGGCTAGTCTGGATTCAGTTGGCATGTGGGAACACCGAGACAAACGCTTGGGGTCTCTTTCTGGAGGGCAAAAGCAGCGAGCGGTGATTGCGCGCATGTTTGCTTCGGATCCAGATGTGTTTATCCTAGATGAGCCGACAACGGGGATGGATGCAGGAAGTAAAAACGAATTTTACGAACTCATGCACCACAGCGCCCATCATCATGGTAAGGCTGTTTTGATGATTACCCATGACCCTGAAGAAGTTAAGGACTATGCGGATCGCAATATCCATCTAGTCCGTAACCAAGACTCGCCATGGCGTTGTTTCAATGTTCATGAGAATAATCAGGAGGTGGGCCATGCTTAGTTTGTTATCTTATGACTTTATGCAACGTGCCTTTCTGGCCGTTATTGCCATGAGTCTTTTCTCGCCAGTTCTTGGAACCTTCCTTATCTTGCGTCGTCAGAGTTTGATGAGTGATACCCTCAGCCACGTCTCGCTTTCAGGTGTAGCCTTTGGTCTGGTACTGGGGATTTCGCCAACTATTTCCACTATTGCTATTGTCTTGATTGCGGCAGTCTTCCTGGAGTATCTCCGTACGGTTTACAAGAGCTTTATGGAAATCGGGACAGCTATCCTCATGTCAACGGGTCTGGCTGTTTCTCTGATTGTCATGAGCAAGGGTAAAAGCTCTAGCTCAATGAGTTTGGACCAGTATCTTTTTGGTTCAATCGTGACTATCAGTGAAGAGCAGGTTATTTCCCTCTTTGTCATTGCGGCGATTGTTTTGATTTTGACCTTCCTCTTCCTTCGTCCGATGTACATTTTGACCTTTGATGAAGATACGGCCTTTGTGGATGGCTTGCCAGTTCGTACCATGTCCATTCTTTTTAACATGGTGACGGGGGTGGCCATTGCCCTTATGATTCCAGCTGCGGGAGCTCTTCTGGTATCGACCATTATGGTCTTGCCAGCCAGTATTGCCCTTCGTCTAGGGAAAAACTTTAAATCGGTTATGCTGCTTGCCAGTGCTATTGGATTTTTGGGAATGGTAGCAGGACTTTACATTTCCTACTATGCAGAAACACCTGCAAGTGCAAGTATTACCATTATTTTTGTAACTGTCTTTTTACTCATTAGTTTAGTAAGACGTTTTATCAAATAGGAGACTAACGTGAAAAAAATTAGCTTATTGCTAGTCAGTCTATGTGCCTTGTTTTTAGTGGCTTGTTCCAATCAAAAACAGGCAGATGGCAAACTAAATATCGTGACAACCTTTTACCCTGTCTATGAATTTACCAAGCAAGTCGCAGGAGATACTGCTAATGTAGAACTCCTAATCGGTGCTGGTACAGAACCCCATGAATATGAACCGTCTGCCAAGGCAGTTGCCAAAATCCAAGACGCAGACACTTTCGTTTATGAAAATGAAAACATGGAAACATGGGTACCTAAATTGCTAGATACCTTGGATAAGAAAAAGGTCAAAACCATCAAGGCGACAGGCGATATGTTGCTCTTGCCAGGTGGCGAGGAAGAAGAGGGAGACCATGACCATGGAGAAGAAGGACATCACCATGAGTACGATCCCCATGTTTGGTTGTCACCAGTTCGTGCCATTAAACTAGTAGAGCACATCCGTGACAGCTTATCAGCAGATTATCCAGATAAAAAAGAGACCTTTGAGAAGAATGCTGCTGCCTATATCGAAAAATTGCAAGCCTTGGATAAGGCTTATGCAGAAGGTTTGTCTCAAGCCAAACAAAAGAGCTTTGTGACTCAACACGCAGCCTTTAACTATCTTGCCTTGGACTATGGACTCAAACAAGTCGCAATCTCAGGTCTCTCTCCAGATGCAGAACCATCAGCTGCTCGTCTGGCAGAATTGACAGAGTACGTCAAGAAAAATAAAATTGCCTATATCTACTTTGAAGAAAATGCTTCACAAGCACTTGCTAACACACTTTCAAAAGAAGCAGGTGTCAAAACAGATGTCCTCAATCCTTTAGAAAGTCTGACAGAAGAGGATACCAAGGCTGGCGAAAACTACATCTCCGTTATGGAGAAAAACCTCAAGGCTCTGAAACAAACAACGGACCAAGAAGGCCCAGCAATTGAGCCTGAAAAGGCAGAGGATACTAAGACAGTCCAAAATGGTTACTTTGAAGATGCTGCTGTCAAGGACCGCACCTTGAGTGACTATGCAGGTAACTGGCAATCAGTTTATCCTTTCCTTGAAGATGGTACGTTTGATCAAGTCTTTGACTACAAGGCTAAGTTGACTGGTAAGATGACTCAGGCTGAGTACAAGGCCTACTATACAAAAGGCTATCAGACAGATGTGACTAAGATTAATATCACTGATAACACTATGGAATTTGTTCAAGGTGGACAAAGTAAGAAATTCACCTACAAGTATGTTGGTAAGAAAATCTTGACTTACAAGAAAGGCAATCGTGGCGTGCGCTTCCTCTTTGAAGCCACAGATGCAGACGCTGGACAGTTCAAGTATGTTCAGTTTAGTGACCACAATATCGCCCCAGTTAAGGCAGAACATTTCCATATCTTCTTTGGAGGCACAAGCCAAGAAGCCCTCTTTGAAGAAATGGATAACTGGCCAACCTACTACCCAGATAACCTATCTGGCCAAGAAATCGCTCAAGAAATGTTGGCGCATTGATGAGAAACCGACTAGTTCATAGGAGCTAGTCGGTTTTTGGGTACTAGATAGCTAGCTTCATTATAGACCTTTCAGAACTTTAAAAAATAAATAAAACTCTTGAAATATCGGGGTCTGTATGTTAGAATGATTTTCATGGATAAGGTTCATTAGAACATCAAAGCCCCTAACTATTGCAGTAGTTAAGGGCTTTTTTGACGTATCTTAGTGATTAAACGGGTGTTGATAGGCTAGTCACTCGGTCTATTTCTTACCATCTAGCCATTTGCAAATGAAATACAAGATAATTCCTGCGATGACATCCGCTATAATAGTAAGAGCGAGCTCTGGGATAAGGCTCATTAGCTTCACCTCCTCTCACGAACCGTAAGGAACGTAATCAGTAACCGATGACAAAAATAGTATACACATCAAATTTAGATCATCAACCTCACTTAATGCTTGGACTATTGGAGTGCGGTTCACTTTAATGATGTTTTTTGTGAGTTTTTTAAAGGGATTAACCGTTACTTGTTTCGTTTCTTTGTCCACGACTTGTAAAACTCAGATAGTATGTTGATAATCAACTGAGTTAGAGAGAACTAGCATGGTGCACCTAATTCCTTACCAGTTGTTTTAGCAAGAGATTAGACGACAATGTGACAATTCACCTCTAATTATTGACATTTCAGGAAAAATCGCAGTAAAAACTGCACAGCCTTCTTTAAATGTGCTATAATACAGGAAAAATAATGATGGAGGTCACGATAATGGCAACATTTTTGATGATTTTTGTGGTGGTTTGTGTGCTCCTATTGGTGATAGTCACACTGAGTACAGTTTATGTGGTTCGTCAACAGTCGGTGGCGATTATTGAACGCTTTGGGAAATACCAAAAGGTTGCCAATAGCGGTATTCATATTCGCTTGCCTTTTGGAATTGACTCGATTGCAGCACGGATTCAGTTGCGCTTGTTGCAAAGCGATATTGTGGTTGAGACCAAGACCAAGGATAATGTGTTCGTTATGATGAATGTGGCGACTCAGTACCGTGTCAATGAGCAGAGCGTGACAGATGCCTACTATAAACTCATGCGTCCAGAATCTCAAATTAAATCTTATATCGAAGATGCCCTTCGCTCTTCTGTTCCAAAATTAACCTTGGATGAATTGTTTGAGAAAAAAGACGAAATTGCCCTTGAAGTTCAGCATCAAGTAGCAGAAGAAATGACTACTTACGGTTATATTATTGTGAAAACCTTGATTACTAAGGTCGAACCAGATGCAGAAGTCAAGCAATCCATGAATGAAATCAATGCGGCGCAACGCAAGCGGGTCGCAGCGCAAGAATTAGCGGAAGCCGACAAGATTAAAATCGTCACTGCAGCTGAAGCCGAAGCAGAAAAAGACCGCCTTCATGGTGTGGGAATTGCCCAACAACGTAAGGCGATTGTGGATGGATTAGCAGAGTCTATCACAGAACTCAAGGAAGCCAATGTTGGCATGACAGAAGAACAAATCATGTCCATCCTCTTGACCAACCAGTATTTGGATACCTTGAACACTTTTGCTTCTAAAGGAAATCAAACCATCTTTTTACCAAATACGCCAAATGGTGTGGATGATATCCGTACACAAATCTTGTCAGCCCTCCGTGCTGAGAAGAAATAATAGACTAAAGAGCCTGGAGTCAGGCTCTTTTTGTATCACCCTTGTATCTTTGAGAACTAAATCCTCCTCCACAAATTATAGAATCTTTTCTGAGGATTTAGGGAGTGATGGAGGAAGTCTTGAAAGCGCTTTTGTTTTGTGCTATAGTCAAGTAAATCGAGTTGTTTAAAGAGGAATGCCTGTATGAGAAGAGAAGAAGTTTTACGAAATCACTGGTTTTTTAGCCAAGAGGTGGGGAAAGAAGAGGCCTTGGCGCCGGATTTTCATAGAGAAAATTGGCAGGCTATTCAAGTGCCACATGACTGGAGTATTCACAATGATTTTGACCAGTATTCGCCAGCGCAAAATGAGGGTGGTCAGTTAAATGGTGGTCAAGCCTGGTATCGGACACAGTTTTACTTGGAAGAAGATGCCAGTCTTGTATCGGTGCGTTTGTTGTTTGATGGAGTTTACATGAATGCCCAAGTCTATATCAACGGGCAAGTGCTGGGCTATTATCCCAGTGGCTATACGCCCTTTTCTTATGATATCACGCCTTATCTAAGAAATGATGGGACGGCCAACCAGCTTGCGGTTTTTGTGGAAAATCAGCAACCTAGCAGTCGTTGGTACTCTGGTAGCGGCATTTACCGAGAAGTAAAATTATTGATTACAGATTCGGTGCATCTGGATTTATATGGGATTAAGATAGAAAGTCCCAAGCTAAAGGAACAAAGAGATGAATGGGTGGAAACTCAGCTTACAAGTAAGATTTCAAATGATGGGCCTCAGTCCGTGTCGGTGTATTTGGAGCAGAGTATCTGGTATGATGGACAACAGCTGTCAGACTGGCAGGCGACAGACTCTCTAGTGATTGAAGCTGGGGACAAATATTCTTTCCAACAAGCCATATCAATTTTCCAACCTTTGCTTTGGGATATTGATCATCCTCACCTTTACCAATTGAAGACTCGCCTTTACAAAAATGGAATTTTAGTTGATGAAGAAGAGGAGACCTTTGGTTACCGCTATATGGATTGGCAAGCGGATAAGGGCTTCTTTCTAAATGGTCGCTGGTTGAAGATTCATGGAGTTTGTCTGCACCATGACTACGGAGCGCTGGGAGCTGTGGAAAACAGGTCAGCTGCAGAGAGACGCTTGCGCCAGATGAAGGAAATGGGCGTCAATGCGATTCGAATCACCCATAATCCAGCTAGTAGTATTTTGCTGGATGTAGCTGCCAAAATGGGCTTACTTATCCAAGAAGAAGCCTTTGATACCTGGTATGGAGGCAAGAAAGAATATGATTATGGTCGCTTTTTTGAGGAAGAAGCGACTCATCCAGAAGCGAAAGCAGGCGATTTCTGGTCAGATTATGATTTGCGCACTATGATTGAACGTGGTAAGAACAATCCAGCGATTTTTATGTGGTCCTTAGGAAATGAAGTCAGCGAAGCAAATGGCGATGCTCATTCATTGAAGACTATCAAACGCTTGCTAGAAAGGGTTAAGGAGGTTGATGGTAGTCGTTTTGTGACCATGGGAATGGATCAATTCCGCTTTGGCGATGGGTCTGGAGGTCATGAAAAGATTGCTGATTTGCTGGATGTGGTGGGCTTGAATTACTCAGAAGATAATATTGACGCGATTCGCAAAAGACATCCCAAGTGGCGACTTTACGGATCTGAAACCTCATCGGCTACAAGGACGCGTGATAGCTATTTTCGCCCAGCTAAGGAATGGGTTGGGGATAATCGCCGCGTGCGGAATTTTGAACAGTCAGACTATGGAAATGATCGAGTTCCTTGGGGGAAGACGGCGACGGCTTCTTGGACAGCAGATAGAAATCGGTTAGACTATGCGGGTCAGTTTATCTGGACAGGAGTGGACTATATCGGTGAGCCGACTCCTTGGCACAATCAAAATGACACGCCTGTAAAGAGTTCCTATTTTGGGATCGTGGATACGGCAGGGATTCCTAAAAATGACTATTATCTCTATCAAAGTCAGTGGTTGGACCTAGATCAGCATCCCATGGTTCATATACTGCCCCACTGGAATTGGGAAATCCACAAGAGTTATCAACAAGTTGTGGATAAGTATGGGGATATCCCTGTCCGGGTGTATTCAAATGCCCGTTCTGTAGAGCTATTTCTCAATGGAAAATCTCAAGGTAGGAAGACTTTTCAGGAAAAATGGACTTCAGATGGCAGAAAATACCAAGAGGGACAAGGTTCTGACCAACTCTATCTCGAATGGCGCTTGGCTTATCAACTAGGAGAATTGCTTGCTGTGGCCTATGACCATCAAGGTCAGCTTGTGGCAGAAGATAGGGTGGTGACTGCAGGTAAGCCTGTTACGATTGGGCTTCATGCCGAAAAAACACAACTTAAGCCAGATGGACAAGACCTCCTTTATCTTTATTTTGATGTATTGGACAAGGATGGAAATTGGGTGCCGACTGCTTCCAATCAGCTTCATTTTAAAATTGAAGGCCCTGCTCGCATTGTGGGTGTGGATAATGGCAGGCAGGCCAGTCGTGAACGTTACAAGGCTCAAAAAAATGGTCGGTTTAAGAGGAAAGCCTTTCATGGCAGAGGTGTCCTCTTAGTTCAGAGTTTGGAGCAGGTAGGTCAAGTGAGAGTAAAGGCCAGTGCCAGAGGGCTAGAGCTAGCAAGTTTTGATTTCCTAGTGGGAGAGGCTTTTGATTGCCAGCCAGTGAAAAATCAGCGCTTATTTGAGATTCGAGTGGACAAGCAGCTAGGATTACAAGAAGGGGATTCCCCAGCTATTGGACTTTATCCACAAATTGTGGATAACCCTGTGAACAAGGTGGGGAATAGTGAAGTGATTTGGGAGACGAGTGGTAGTGCCCAGGCCATTATAAATCAGGGAGTGCTTCATTGTTTGTCTGCTGGCGACTTGGCTATCCGAGCCATGTATCAAGGCAAAACCTATCAAACTCATTTGCAGGTCGCAGAAAATACCTCACTAGGGCAGGCAGTTTCTGCACGACCACTTCGCTTGTATACAGCTAAGGGAACTTATCCACAGCTGCCATCTTCAGTTTTGGTGGACTATGAGCTCGGGGGTGCAAAACGAGTCAAGGTTGTTTGGGAGGCAATATCCGAAGAAGATATGGCAAGCTTTCATGAGTTTACGGTATCTGGTCAGCTAGAGGGTTTGGATTTAAAGGCTTCTGCTCAGGTTTGTGTCCAAGGGATTTCCGCTATTGAACCTGAAAGGGTTTGGACGCTTGTCAAGGAAGTCCCACATTTACCAGACCGAGTCAAGCTAGTCTTATCAGATGGCAGACGAGATACAGCCAAGGTTACTTGGGATGAACTCAAGCCTCAAATCTATACTCAGGTAGGAGAATGCGTTCTCACAGGGAAGGTAGCGGGCTGTGAGTTGCCAGCAACAGTCACCATTCATGTGACAGATGCTAGTGTAGATGGTGAAGTCATTTCCAATCAGTGGACAGGGTCCAATCTGCCTCTGGTCTTTGCTTCTCACTCAGAGCCTAATCATTCAGCATCTTACCTCAATGATAAGGTCATTGCTCGGAAGAAATCGACAGCCAATACTTGGATTGCCAAGTCAGAGCAAGCTAGCGTCGGTATTCTGTTTGGAGATGCAGGGATTTTAAAACCGCGATTTGTGGATAATGTGACCTTGTATTATGTTGAAAATCAAGATTACGTGGCGGTGGAGCCGACCTTTATTGATTATTATGTGGGAAATGAGCCTACCTTGCCTCGGACTCCAAATCATTTGGACAAAGATTCTCTGCTCAAACAAGAGGAGAATTGGCGCCCTGTATCAGCTATCCGAAAAGTGTCAAGTGATAAGGATGAAGAGCTTCGTTTTGAATTTGACAAGGTGGAGACCTATGCCCTTCGTCTTCGATTTGAAGGCTTGGCAAGCCCTCTAGCGTTAACAGAATTGCAAGTGCATGACAAAAAAGTAAAGAAAAATGTAGATAGGAAGTAGTATGGTAAGAGAAATAAAACCGCATGGCCCCTTGCCTAGTCAGGACCAGCTAGCGTATTTAGGGGATGAACTAGCAGCCTTTATCCATTTTGGGCCCAATACCTTTTATGACCAGGAATGGGGGACAGGTCAGGAGGATCCTGAACGATTTAATCCGACAAGGTTAGATGCGCGGGAGTGGGTTCGCGTGCTCAAGGAAACGGGTTTTAAGAAGTTGATTTTGGTGGTCAAGCACCACGATGGTTTTGTCCTTTATCCGACAGCTCACACAGATTATTCGGTCAAGGCCAGTCCTTGGAGGAATGGAGAGGGAGATTTGCTCCTTGAAGTATCCCAAGCTGCCACAGAGTTTGATATGGACATGGGGGTCTACCTATCGCCGTGGGATGCCCATAGTCCTCTCTATCATGTGGAGCGAGAAGCGGACTATAATGCCTATTATCTGGCACAGTTGAAGGAAATCTTATCAAATCCTGCCTATGGCAATGCAGGAAAATTTGCTGAGGTCTGGATGGATGGTGCCAGAGGAGAGGGTGCTCAAAAGGTCAATTATGAATTTGAGAAATGGTTTGAAACCATTCGTGACCTGCAGGGCGATTGCTTAATTTTTTCAACAGAAGGCACCAGTATACGCTGGATTGGCAATGAACGAGGGTATGCAGGTGATCCCCTGTGGCAAAAGGTGAATCCTGACAAACTAGGAACAGAAGCAGCGCTGGATTATCTTCAGCATGGAGATTCTTCAGGCACTATTTTTTCAATCGGTGAGGCAGATGTTTCCATCCGGCCAGGTTGGTTTTACCATGAGGACCAGGATCCTAAGTCTCTTGAGGAGTTGGTAGAGATTTATTTTCACTCGGTGGGTCGGGGAACTCCTCTCTTGCTTAATATTCCGCCGAATCAAGATGGGCTATTTGATGCAAAGTATATTGAACGACTTTATGAATTTGCTGCCTATCGCAATGAGCTCTATAAAGAAGATTTGGCTCTGGGAGCTGAGGTATTTGGTCCAGCTCTTTCCGCAGACTTCGCTTGTCACCATCTGACAGATGGTCTTGAGACCAGCTCTTGGGCAAGTGATGTAGGCTTGCCCATCCAGTTAGAACTCGACTTAGGTTCTCCTAAAACTTTTGATGTAATTGAGTTAAGAGAAGATTTGAAGCTAGGGCAACGAATCGCTGCTTTTCATGTGCAAGTAGAGATGGATGGCGTCTGGCAAGAATTTGGTACAGGCTTTACAGTTGGTCATAAGCGTCTCCTGCGAGGTCCGCTAGTAGAGGCACAGAAGGTGCGCGTGATGATTACCGAGGCGCAATCTAAGCCTGTATTGACCAAGATTTCACTCTATAAAACTCCGAGGTTATCACAAAAAGTAGTTGTTCAGGGGCTAGCATTTGTAGAAAAAAGTCTAGCTGTGACAAAGGGAGAGACTCTTCATTTTAGGATTGAACGTAGCGAAAGTAGTACTCCTTTAGAGACTAAGATTTCGATCCAACCGGGGACAGGTGTCCATGGTGTCGCCTATCAGGACGAAATTCAAGTCCTTCAATTCCAAGCTGGGGAAAGCAAAAAAGACCTGACCATACCAACCCTGTATTTTGCTGCCGACAAGACCTTGGATTTCTATCTGAATCTGACTGTTGATGGACAGCTGGTTGATCAAGCTCAAGTACAAGTTTCATAAAATAAAAGAACCTTTGCACGATACAAAGGTTCTTTTGTCTACTAGCTAGTGACTTGGTAACCAGCTGAGGGTGAAGGTTAGTTGTTCAGCTTTTAGGAGATCTTGGTGTTGAATAGTTGATACTAGAGTTGTGTCCAGTCGGCATTCTTTTACAAAGTTAAAATGGCTGTGGTTTTGCTCAGCATGAATATCTAGCCATTTATCTTCTTTGGCAAGGTAGACTCGGAGGTGGTCAAAGAGAGGGATTCCGAGGTCATAGCTTGGTTTTCCTGGACAGGTCGGATAAAAACCGAGAGTTGACCAGATGTACCAGGCTGAGAGACTGCCATTGTCTTCATCGCCAGGATAGGCTTCCCAACTTGGGTGAAAAGCTTTCTGACGGAGCGTCTTGATGAGAAGAGCAGTGTAGTCAGGGTAATCGCAGTAACGGAAGAGATAAGGAATGTGGAAGCTTGGCTGGTTGGAAATGGCGAGTTGTCCAAAAGGAGCAGTAGCCATCTCGCTCATTTCGTGAATCTCGTAGCCATAGCCTGTTGTCTCAAAGAGGGGAGCCTCCTGACAGGCTTTTAAAAGATAGTTGCTAAAGGCTTCTTTTCCACCCATAAGCTGGATCAAGCCTGGGATATCGTGGAGGACGCCTAAAGTTGCTTGGATGGCTGAACATTCGGCATAATCACGTCCCCAACTATAAGGAGAGAAATCAGGACGGAAGTTGCCTTGACCATCACGCGCTCGCATGTAACCTGTCTCAGCGTCAAATAGATGGCGGTAATTTTGTGATGCGGCCTTGTAGGTTTCAGCGATTTCTATTTTCCCTAGTTTTTCAGCACAGCTAGAGATACAAAAGTCACTATAGGCATAGTCTAGGGTGTGGCTGACGCTTTCGTGGTGGTCGGTAGAGAGGTAGCCTAGTTCTTGGTATTGGGCTAATCCGTGACGACCATTGATGCCGAGAGGGTCGGACTTGGTGGCTGTTTCAAGCATGGCTTGGAGGAGTTCTTCTTCTAGGTCGGGGGCCATGTCCTTGCAGGCGCTATCTGCGATAATGCCATCTAGCAGGGTACCTGGCATCATGCCACGTTCATCTGGAGCCAGCCATTTTGGAAGGAAACCAGTATCGCGGTAGTTATTGAGAAATCCTTCTAAGAAGCGGTGGTAGTGTTCTGGTATGATAAGAGCAAAGAGGGGGAAGGTGGTGCGGAAGGTATCCCAGAAACCATTGTTGCTGAAGAGGACACCAGGCTTGACAGTTCCAGTAGCCAGATCCATATGGATGGCTTGCCCTGATTCATCAACCTCATAAAAAGTCTGTGGGAAGAGGAAGAGTCTGTAAAGGCAGTGATCAAAGAAGGTTCGGTCAGCCTCTCCTGTTTCCATGATATCAAAACGATGGAGGAGATTTTCCCAGTCCGCTTGTGCATTTGCTTTACAGTTATCAAAATCTTTTTGAGGTAGATTAAGCAGAGCCTGAGAGTGAGAGATGAAAGAAGTCGCTAGCTGAATTTCAGCATGGCTACTTGCTAAGTCAATTAGCCAGTCTTCGCCTTCTTGGCTGATAGCAAGGATATCCGTATTCATTTTCAGGGATGTGAACAGTATCAGTGGATTTTTGTTGGTTTCAGTTTTACCTTCTTGTCGTAGGGTAAGAGTCCGCTCATCTACTTGCTCCACTGTCAGTTCATCTGCTGCGTGAAGATAGAGGGAGAGGGCTTTGCCTTGCTTTTGTTCCAAACGAATAGAAGCACCGTAGCAAGTCGGTGTAAGCTGGCTTTCAATCTGATAGCGCAGGGAGAAAATTTTCAGATAATGAGGTTGGAAAGAGGCCTTATCCATATCATAGGAAGACTGGCGATGGAAGAGGCTGTCTCCACCCAGTTGGCCTGTGACAGGTGTCAGAAGGAGCCAAGAGTAGTCGCCAATCCAAGGGCTGGGCTGGTGGGTTAATCGAATCCCCTGAAAGATAGGCAGATGCG
The DNA here is from genome assembly GCF_024346585.1 of Streptococcus toyakuensis. Lineage (NCBI taxonomy): Bacteria > Bacillati > Bacillota > Bacilli > Lactobacillales > Streptococcaceae > Streptococcus > Streptococcus toyakuensis. The sequence continues at coordinate 1,979,215 of NZ_AP024523.1, read as the reverse complement.
GATCGAAAAACCAAGAGCCCTCCTGGTCACTGGTCTGGGGTACAAAGTAATTCATCCCAAAAGGCACGCCTGTGTATGGCAGGGTATTTCCCCGAGAGAAGGCATGCTTGCTGGCAGTTCCAAAGCGGGTATCGATGGTTTCAAGTAGTAGTTTCATAGTCTTTCCTTTAGCTGTTTTTCTACATTATATCAGAAAAAGAGGGCCTTTAGAAAAGGAGCTTCAAAGATAACTATTTTGTAGAAAAATGACTATCATTTGTGTATGTATTTTCTGTCTCAAAAGCTATATACTGAAAATGAAACTTGTTTGAAAGAGGACACTGCACGATGATTTATTCAAAAGAAATTGTTCGAGAATGGCTAGATGAAGTGGCAGAGCGGGCTAAGGACCATCCAGAGTGGGTGGATGTTTTCGAGCGTTGCTATACAGACACCTTGGACAATACGGTTGCAATCCTAGAAGATGGTTCAACCTTTGTACTCACTGGTGATATTCCTGCTATGTGGCTTCGGGATTCAACAGCTCAACTCAGACCCTACCTTCATGTGGCTAAAAGAGATGCCCTCCTGTGTCAGACCATTGCAGGTTTGGTCAAACGTCAGATGACCTTGGTACTTAAGGATCCCTATGCTAACTCCTTCAACATTGAGGAAAACTGGAAGGGTCACCATGAGACTGACCACACAGACCTTAACGGCTGGATTTGGGAACGCAAGTATGAGGTGGACTCGCTTTGCTATCCTTTGCAGTTGGCTTATCTCCTCTGGAAAGAGACTGGCGAGACTAGCCAGTTTGATGAGACTTTTGTCGCAGCGACAAAGGAAATTCTTCATCTGTGGAAGGTAGAACAAGACCACAAGAACTCTCCTTATCGTTTTGTTCGTGATACCGATCGTAAGGAAGACACCTTGGTAAATGATGGCTTTGGACCTGATTTTGCAGTGACAGGTATGACTTGGTCAGCCTTTCGTCCGAGTGATGACTGCTGTCAGTATAGTTACTTGATTCCGTCAAATATGTTTGCTGTAGTAGTCTTGGGTTATGTGCAAGAGATCTTTACAGAATTGAATCTAGCTGATAGCGAGAGTGTTATCACAGACGCTAAGCGTCTTCAGGATGAGATCCAAGAAGGAATTGAAAACTATGCTTACACCACCAACAGTAAGGGCGAAAAGATTTATGCCTTTGAAGTGGATGGCCTAGGAAATGCCAGCATTATGGATGATCCAAACGTACCAAGTCTGCTGGCTGCACCTTATCTGGGTTACTGTTCGGTCGATGATGAAGTTTATCAAGCAACTCGTCGCACCATTCTGAGCCCTGAAAATCCATACTTCTACCAAGGAGAATACGCTAGCGGTCTCGGAAGTTCTCATACCTTCTATCGCTATATCTGGCCAATTGCCCTTTCTATCCAAGGTTTGACAACAAGAGATAAGGCAGAGAAGAAATTCTTGTTGGATCAGCTGGTTGCTTGCGATGGTGGTACAGGTGTCATGCACGAAAGCTTCCACGTGGACGACCCAACTCTCTACTCTCGTGAATGGTTCTCTTGGGCTAACATGATGTTCTGTGAATTGGTCTTGGATTACTTGGATATCCGCTAAGGAACATGCTTTAGCGCAACTGATTCTTGGAAAGAATCATAAATTTACATCCAAAAACGTTAACAATAAAAATTTAAATTTAGAATGAGGTTTTACTTCATGGAAAATGTTGTCGTACATATTATCTCACATAGTCACTGGGATCGTGAGTGGTACTTGCCTTTTGAAAGCCACCGTATGCAGTTGGTGGAATTATTTGACAATCTCTTTGATCTCTTTGAAAATGACCCTGAGTTCAAGAGCTTCCACTTGGATGGTCAAACTATTGTCCTTGATGACTACTTGGAGATTCGCCCTGAAAATCGCGACAAAGTCCAACGATACATCGACGAAGGCAAACTTAAAATTGGTCCTTTTTACATCTTGCAGGATGATTACTTGATTTCAAGTGAAGCCAATGTCCGCAATACATTGATTGGTCAAGCAGAATGTGAAAAATGGGGCAAATCTACTCAGATTGGTTACTTCCCAGATACCTTTGGAAATATGGGGCAAGCGCCTCAAATCCTTCAAAAATCAGGCATTCACGTGGCCGCTTTTGGTCGTGGTGTGAAGCCGATTGGATTTGATAACCAAGTCCTCGAAGATGAGCAGTTTACTTCTCAGTTTTCAGAAATGTACTGGCAGGGTGCGGACGGAAGTCGTGTCCTCGGGATCCTCTTTGCCAACTGGTACAGTAATGGGAATGAAATTCCAGTTGATAAAGACGAGGCCTTGACCTTCTGGAAACAAAAACTGGCAGACGTACGTGACTATGCTTCGACCAATCAGTGGTTGATGATGAACGGCTGTGACCATCAGCCTGTCCAGAAAAATTTGAGTGAAGCCATTCGTGTGGCAAATGAACTCTTCCCAGATGTGACTTTTGTTCACAGTTCTTTTGATGAGTATGTCCAAGCCGTGGAAAGTGCCCTACCAGAGCAGTTATCAACGGTTACAGGTGAGTTGACCAGTCAGGAAACAGATGGCTGGTACACACTTGCCAACACTTCTTCATCTCGTATTTATCTCAAACAAGCCTTCCAAGAAAATAGCAACCTCCTAGAGCAAGTTGTAGAACCCTTGACGATTATCACTGGGGGCCACAATCACAAGGATCAGTTGACCTATGCTTGGAAAACACTTTTGCAAAATGCGCCGCATGATAGTATCTGTGGCTGTAGCGTGGACGAAGTTCACCGTGAGATGGAGACACGTTTTGCCAAGGTCAATCAAGTCGGAAACTTTGTTAAGAGCAATCTTCTTAACGAATGGAAGGGTAAAATCGCTACGTCTAAGGCTCAAAGTGATTATCTCTTTACTGTCATTAACACAGGTTTGCATGATAAGGTCGATACTGTCAGCACAGTGATTGATGTTGCGACTTGTGATTTTAAGGAATTGCACCCAACAGAAGGTTACAAGAAGATGGCTGCTCTTATCTTGCCAAGCTACCGTGTGGAGGACTTGGATGGGCGTCTTGTAGAGGCTAAAATCGAAGATCTCGGAGCTAATTTTGAGTACGATTTACCAAAAGATAAGTTCCGCCAAGCTCGTATTGCTCGTCAAGTGCGCGTGACCATTCCAGTTCACCTAGCGCCACTTTCTTGGACAACCTTCCAATTGCTGGAAGGAGAACAAGAACACCGCGACGGTATTTACCAAAACGGAGTGATTGATACGCCATTTGTAACGGTTAGTGTGGATGACAATATCACAGTTTATGATAAGACAACTCACGAAGCCTATGAAGATTTTATCCGCTTCGAAGACCGTGGGGATATCGGAAACGAGTATATCTATTTCCAACCAAAAGGAACAGAGCCAATCTTTGCAGAGCTGAAAGGCTATGAGGTCTTGGAAAACACAGCTCGCTATGCTAAGATTTTGCTCAAACATGAATTGGCCGTGCCTGTCAGCGCGGATGAAAAGCTAGAAGAAGAGCAAAAAGGCATCATCGAGTTTATGAAGCGTGAGGCGGGACGTTCAGAAGAGTTGACAAGCATTCCTCTGGAAACTGAGTTGACTGTCTTCGTTGATAATCCACAAATCCGTTGCAAGACTCGCTTTACTAACACTGCCAAAGATCACCGTATCCGTCTTTTGGTTAAGACTCACAACACGCGTCCAAGCAATGATTCTGAAAGCATCTATGAGGTGGTGACACGACCAAACAAACCAGCTGCTTCATGGGAAAATCCTGAAAATCCTCAACACCAACAAGCCTTTGTTAGTCTGTATGACGATGAAAAAGGTGTGACCGTATCCAACAAGGGATTGAATGAATACGAAATCCTTGGAGACGACACCATTGCAGTGACTATTTTGCGTGCATCAGGTGAGCTAGGTGACTGGGGCTACTTCCCAACACCAGAAGCACAATGCTTGCGTGAATTTGAAGTCGAGTTTGCGCTTGAGTGCCACCAAGCCCAAGAACGCTTCTCAGCTTATCGTCGAGCTAAAGCCTTGCAGACACCGTTTACCAGCCTTCAGCTTGCTAGACAAGAAGGAAGCGTGGCTGCGACTGGTAGCCTCTTGAGCCATTCTGTTCTTAGCATACCGCAAATCTGTCCAACAGCCTTTAAGGTAGCTGAAAATGAAGAAGGCTATGTTCTTCGTTACTACAATATGTGTAGTGAAAATGTACGTGTACCGGAAAGTCAACATCTATTCCTTGACCTACTTGAACGACCATACCCAGTTCATAGAGGACTCATTTCACCACAAGAGATTCGTACAGAATTCCTCAAAAAAGAAGAAATTTAATTTCAAAAAGTAAACATAAAAAGAAAGGAGGGGCGAAAAAGTAAGGACTAACTGCTGATTCGCCCCTTTTTATGGTAAAAACAATGACCATTGCAACGATTGATATCGGAGGGACTGGAATTAAGTTTGCCAGTCTGACTCCTGATGGGAAAATACTGGATAAGACAAGCATTCCAACGCCAGAAAGTTTGGAGGACTTACTAGCTTGGCTAGATCAACGTTTGTCAGAGCAGGATTATAGCGGGATTGCTATGAGCGTTCCAGGCGCGGTCAATCAAGAGACAGGTGTGATTGATGGCTTCAGTGCAGTACCCTACATTCACGGATTTTCTTGGTATGAGGCGCTTAGCTCTTATCAGATTCCTGTCCATCTGGAAAATGATGCCAACTGCGTTGGACTCAGTGAATTACTGGCTCATCCAGAACTTGAAAATGCAGCCTGTGTCGTGATTGGGACAGGGATTGGCGGAGCCATGATTATCAATGGTAGACTTCATCGAGGTCGCCACGGTCTGGGTGGAGAATTTGGCTACATGACAACTCTTGCCCCTGCTGAAAAGCTCAACAACTGGTCGCAATTAGCGTCAACTGGGAATATGGTACGCTACGTGATTGAAAAATCTGGTCAGACTGACTGGGACGGTCGCAAAATTTACCAAGAAGCCGAAGCAGGAAATGCCCTTTGTCAAGAAGCCATTGAGCGGATGAATCGTAATTTGGCGCAAGGCTTGCTCAATATCCAGTATCTCATCGATCCAGATGTCATCAGTCTGGGAGGCTCTATCAGTCAAAATCCAGATTTTATTCAAGGGGTCAAAAAAGCTGTAGATGACTTTGTTGATACCTACGAAGAATACACGGTCACACCCGTCATCCAAGCCTGCACCTATCATGCAGATGCCAATCTCTACGGTGCCCTTGTCAACTGGTTACAGGAGGAAAATCAATGGTAAGATTTACAGGAATTAGCAGTAAACAACATCAAGCTATAGAGTTGCTTCAAAAGCACATTTCTCTACCAGATGTCGAAGTAGCTGTCGCCCAATCTGACCAAGCCTCTATCTCTATCAAGGGTGAGGGTGGACACTATCAACTAACCTATCGCAAACCTCACCAACTCTATCGCGCCTTGTCCTTGTTGGTAACAGCTCTAGCAGAAGGTGATAAAGTAGAGATTAAGGAGAAGGCGGCTTATGAAGATTTAGCCTACATGGCTGACTGTTCTCGAAATGCGGTGCTGAATGTGGCTTCTGCCAAGCAGATGATTGAGGTCTTAGCTCTCATGGGCTACTCAACTTTTGAGCTCTACATGGAAGACACTTACCAGATTGAGGGGCAGCCTTACTTTGGCTATTTCCGTGGAGCTTACTCAGCTGAGGAATTGCAGGAAATTGAAACCTATGCCCAGCAGTTTGACATGATCTTTGTGCCATGTATCCAGACCTTGGCTCACTTGTCAGCCTTCGTCAAATGGGGTGTCAAAGAAGTCCAGGAGCTCCGTGATGTGGAGGATATCCTTCTTATCGGCGAAGAAAAGGTTTATGACCTGATTGATGGTATGTTTGCTACTCTGTCTAAACTACAAACTCGCAAGGTCAATATCGGGATGGACGAAGCCCACTTGGTTGGTTTGGGACGCTACTTGATTCTGAACGGTGTTGTGGATCGTAGTCTCCTCATGTGCCAACACTTGGAGCGCGTGCTGGATATTGCAGACAAATATGGTTTCCACTGCCAGATGTGGAGCGATATGTTCTTTAAACTTATGTCAGTAGATGGGCAGTACGACCGTGATGTGGAAATTCCAGAAGAAACTCGTGTCTACCTAGACCGTCTCAAAGATCGTGTGACCTTGGTTTACTGGGACTATTATCAGGATAGCGAGGAAAAATACAACCGTAACTTTAGTAACCACCACAAGATTAGTCATGACCTTGCCTTTGCGGGGGGTGCTTGGAAGTGGATTGGTTTCACACCCAACAACCATTTCAGCCGTCTCATCGCAGTCGAAGCTAATAAAGCCTGCCGTGCCAATGATATCAAAGAAGTCATCGTGACGGGTTGGGGGGACAATGGTGGGGAAACAGCCCAGTTTTCTATTCTCCCAAGCTTGCAAATCTGGGCTGAACTCAGCTATCGCAATGACCTAGACCATTTGTCTGCTCATTTCCAGACTAATACTGGTCTATCGGTTGAGGACTTTATGCAGATTGACCTAGCTAATCTCTTGCCAGACCTACCAGGTAATCTCAGCGGGATCAATCCTAACCGCTATGTCTTTTATCAGGATGTTCTCTGTCCGATCCTTGACCGACACATGACACCTGAACAGGACAAACCGCACTTCGCTCAGGCTGCTGAGACGCTTGCTAACATTAAAGAAAAAGCTGGCAACTATGCCTACCTCTTTGAAACTCAGGCCCAGTTGAACCAGATTTTAAGTAGCAAAGTGGATGTGGGACGACGCATTCGTCAAGCCTATCAAGTGGATGATAAGGAAAGTCTACAAGAAATCGCCAGACAAGAATTACCAGAACTCAGAAGCCAAATCGAACACTTCCATGCCCTCTTTAGCCACCAATGGCTGAAAGAAAACAAGGTCTTTGGTTTGGATACGGTCGATATCCGTATGGGCGGACTCTTGCAACGCATCAAACGCGCAGAAAGTCGTATTGAGGCTTATCTGGCTGGTCAGATTGACCGCATCGATGAGTTAGAAGTGGAAATCCTGCCATTTACTGACTTTTACGCAGACAAGGACTTCGCAGCCACAACAGCCAACCAATGGCATACCATTGCGACAGCTTCAACCATCTACACGACCTAAAACAAGAACATTGTGTCTTATGAAGAGTGTTTCTCGTGAAACATCCCTTTCTTAAAAAAGTACTCCACATAAAATAATTTGTGGAGTTTTTTTCTATAATTAGTAGTTTAACCTAACCTTCAAATAGGAGTATACTAATAATGTAATCGTTATCAAAAGTCTAAAAAGGAATTTTTAGATGGATATCAAAATAAAAAAGGGAGGAAATTATGAATAAGTTTTCAAAAACCTTGAGAGACAACTGGATCTTTCTCTTAATGGTTTTGCCAGGGGCACTCTGGTTGACTCTATTCTTCTACATTCCAGTATTTGGGAACGTGGTTGCCTTTAAAGACTACCACATGACCAGTAATGGATTTATAGATAGTATCGTGAATAGTAAATGGGTCGGACTCGATAATTTCAGATTCTTGTTTAGTTCAAAAGATGCCTTTATTATCACACGAAATACTGTCCTCTACAATCTCGGCTTTATCTTTATCGGTTTGATTGTATCTGTAGGGATTGCTATCATCCTCAGTGAACTCCGTTCTAAGAGAATGGTTAAGATTTTCCAAACTTCTATGTTGTTCCCTTACTTCTTGTCTTGGGTTATCATCAGTTTCTTTACAGATGCCTTCCTAAACATTGATAAAGGGGTATTCAACCATTTCCTAGAATCTATCGGAATGAAGGAAGTCAATTTCTACGCTGACTTGGGCATCTGGCCATATCTCCTACTTTTCCTAGGTATTTGGAAAGGTTTTGGATATAGCAGTGTCATGTACTATGCGACAATCATGGGAATTGATCCAACCTACTACGAAGCAGCGACAGTGGACGGAGCCAGCAAATGGCAACGAATTCGCAATGTAACCATTCCGCAGTTGACACCATTGGTAACTGTATTGACCATCCTTGCAGTCGGAAATATCTTTCGTGCAGACTTCGGTCTTTTCTACCAAATCCCCCACAATGCTGGTCAGCTTTATAACGTAACCAACGTCTTGGACGTATATGTTTATAATGGTTTGACTCAGACAGCAGATATCGGGATGGCTTCAGCGGCAGGTCTCTATCAATCAGTAGTCGGTTTGATTCTGGTTATCCTATCAAACTTACTGGCAAGACGAGTTGATCCAAACTCAGCCTTGTTCTAGAAAGGAGGAGAATATGGCAGAAAAGAAAATTAAAAAAGAAAAAATTGATAATGTCGGCATTCACTCCTTCAGTAAGAAAGCAGATATCTTCTTTAGTACCATTTCTGGTTTGGTTGCCCTCTCTTGTATCCTACCCTTTGTATTCGTTATCGTTATTTCGGTGACAGATGAAAAGAGTATCCTCCAAAATGGATATAGCTTCTTCCCATCTCAATTTGGCTTAGACGGTTTTGAGTTTTTGGCACAGTTTAAGGATAAAATCCTCCAAGCCCTCTTCATCTCAGTCTTTGTAACAGTGGTGGGGACTATCACAAACGTTTTTATCACAACAACTTATGCCTACGCTATTTCACGGACAACCTTTAAGTATCGCAGATTCTTTACGATTTTTGCCCTTCTTAGTATGTTGTTCAACGCTGGTTTGGTACCGGGCTATATCGTGGTAACTCGTTTACTTCAACTTGGTGATACAGTTTGGGCTTTGATTGTTCCAATGCTTCTCTCACCATTTAACATCATCTTGATGCGTTCCTTCTTCAAGAAGACCATTCCAGAAGCTATTCTAGAATCCGCTCGTATTGATGGTGCTAGTGAGGCCCGGATCTTCTTCCAAATCTGTTTGCCATTGTCACTACCAGGTATTGCAACCATCACGCTCTTGACAGCTCTTGGTTTCTGGAATGACTGGTTCAATGCCCTTCTTTACATCAAGAGTGACAACTTGTATCCATTGCAATATTTGCTCATGCAAATCCAACAAAATATGGATTACATCGCCAAAGCAGTCGGCCTATCTGGTCAACTGGGAGTTGCTCTTCCAAAAGAAACAGGTCGTATGGCCATGGTTGTGGTCGCAACCCTTCCAATCGCGATTTTGTATCCATTCTTCCAACGCTACTTTGTAAAAGGTTTGACTATCGGTGGTGTGAAAGAATAGTACTTGTCGAGAAAAATCATTTCTCATTTCCAAACTTCCCTTGCGTGAAGTTAAGATCATTATATTGTTTATAAGTTTAAAAATAAAAAAAGGAGTTTTTGTCATGAAAAACTGGAAAAAATATGCTTTTGCATCTGCTAGCGTAGTCGCTTTGGCTGCTGGTCTCGCTGCTTGTGGAAACCTTTCAGGTAACAGTAAAAAAGCTGCTGACTCAGCTTCAGGTGAAAAAACTGTTATCAAAATGTACCAAATCGGTGACAAACCAGATAACTTAGATGAATTGCTAGAAAATGCTAACAAAATCATCGGTGAAAAAGTTGGTGCTAAATTGGATATCCAATATCTTGGATGGGGTGACTATGATAAGAAAATGTCAGTTATCACATCATCTGGTGAAAACTACGATATCGCCTTTGCATCTAACTATGTTGTAAATGCTCAAAAAGGTGCCTATGCTGACTTGACTGACTTGTATAAGAAAGAAGGGGCAGAGCTTTATAAAGCACTTGACCCAGCTTACATCAAAGGTAACAGCATTAACGGTAAAATTTACGCAGTTCCAGTTGCAGCCAACGTTGCATCATCTCAAAACTTCGCTTTCAACGGAACTCTTCTTGCTAAATACGGTATCGATATTTCAGGTGTCACTTCATATGAAACACTTGAACCAGTCTTGAAACAAATCAAAGAAAAAGCTCCAGATGTAGTGCCATTTGCGGTTACTAAGAACTTCATCCCATCTGATAACTTTGACTACCCAGTTCCAAACGGACTTCCATTCGTTATCGACCTTGAAGGGGACACTACTAAGATCGTAAACCGTTACGAAGTGCCTCGCTTTAAAGAACACTTGAAGACTCTTCACAAATTCTATGAAGCTGGATACATTCCAAAAGACGTAGCAACAAGCGATACTTCATTTGACCTTCAACAAGATACTTGGTTCGTTCGTGAAGAAACAGTAGGACCAGCTGACTACGGTAACAGCTTGCTTTCACGTGTTGCTAACAAAGATATCCAAATCAAATCATTCACTAACTTCATTAAGAAAAACCAAACAACACAAGTTGCTAACTTTGTCATCTCAAACAACTCTAAGAACAAAGAAAAATCAATGGAAGTGTTGAACCTCTTGAATACGAACCCAGAACTCTTGAACGGTCTTGTTTACGGTCCAGAAGGTAAGAACTGGGAAAAAATTGAAGGTAAAGAAAACCGTGTTCGCGTTCTTGATGGCTACAAAGGAAACACTCACATGGGTGGATGGAACACTGGTAACAACTGGATCCTTTACATCAACGAAAACGTTACAGACCAACAAATCGAAAATTCTAAGAAAGAATTGGCAGAAGCTAAAGAATCTCCAGCGCTTGGATTTATCTTCAATACTGACAATGTGAAATCTGAAATCTCAGCTATTTCTAACACAATGCAACAATTTGATACAGCTATCAACACTGGTACTGTAGACCCAGATAAAGCTATTCCAGAATTGATGGAAAAATTGAAATCTGAAGGTGCCTACGAAAAAGTATTGAACGAAATGCAAAAACAATACGATGAATTCTTGAAAAACAAAAAATAATCAGCTAAATTGATTTCGTGTATTCATTCCTAACTCCTAAAATAAGAATCACTGCTTTCCTCAGGTTGGTCTGGGGAAGGCAGTGATTTTTTGAAACGAGAGCATAGATATCCGTGTTTTCTTATCACTATTTAACCATTCAGGAAATCTTAAGCACCATTTAGGATTTGGAGTAAGGATTTAGGAAAATATCGCTTATATTAGAGATGTTCCAAGTTTACAACGGAGGGTTCACATGAAAAAGTATCAACTTCTATTCAAAATAAGTGCAGTTTTCTCTTACTTATTTTTCGTATTTGGTCTTTCTCATCTGACGCTTATTGTTCAAAATTATTGGCAATTTTCTTCCCAGATTGGCAATTTCGTCTGGATTCAAAATCTTTTGAGTTTGCTATTTAGTGGAGTCATGATTTGGATTCTGTTTAAGACAGGGCACGGCTATCTTTTTCGCATTCCGAGAAAAAAATGGCTTTGGTATTCGATTTTGACAGTATTAGTGGTAGTGCTCCAGATCTCTTTTAACGTTCAGACAGCTAAACATGTTCAATCAACTGCTGAAGGTTGGGCTGTATTGATCGGTTATAGTGGGACCAACTTTGCTGAGCTAGGTATCTATATAACTTTGTTCTTTCTGACTCCACTTATGGAAGAGCTAATCTATAGAGGATTACTGCAACATGCCTTTTTTAAGCATTCGAGATTTGGCCTTGATTTGCTTCTTCCGTCAATTTTATTTGCTCTTCCTCATTTTTCAAGCCTACCTAGTTTGTTAGATATCTTCGTCTTTGCAACATCTGGCATCATCTTTGCTAGTTTGACCCGCTATACCAAGAGTATTTATCCATCCTATGCGGTGCATGTGATTAATAATATTTTCGCGACATTACCATTTTTGCTGACTTTTTTACATAGGGTGTTTGGGTAAAATACTAGCATGAGAGCTAGGAATGATAGTTTTTCAAATATTTCAGGAGGAAAATGAGTATGACACCATTAAAATGGTTTGCCGGAGGAAGCGAAAGACGTAGTGAAGCCATGACGGTCGTTGATTATCTATTGGAAGATATAAAGGCTGCGCCTCAACTTGCTCCCCTGAAAAATCAGTTAGTGATTTATAAAAGAAGATTAAAGAACGATGGGACCTCTACTCCGTTTATTCTGAGTCAAATGAATGTTGATATCTCACGTGTGTTGATTGATAACAAGCTGAGTTTGTCAGAAAGTCAAGCCGAGCAGATAAAGAAATTAAGAGAACTGTCGGCGATTCGTTATGGTTACTGATGGAGTGCAGGGATAAATCCCTTTCTACAATTTCCAGTCAAATAAATTGCATTCGTTTTCTCAAGCAGGTATACTAGTATAGTTAGATGAAAAATTCTGAAAATTTAAGAATAGAAAAGAGAACAAATCTTATGGCAAAAGATATTCGTGTCTTACTTTACTACCTTTATACTCCAATTGAAAATGCAGAGCAATTTGCTGCAGACCACTTGGCTTTCTGTAAATCAATCGGTCTTAAAGGCCGTATCCTAGTTGCTGACGAGGGGATTAACGGAACAGTTTCAGGTGACTACGAAACAACTCAAAAATACATGGACTACGTTCACAGTCTCCCAGGAATGGAAGACCTCTGGTTCAAGATTGACGAAGAAAGTGAACAAGCTTTCAAGAAGATGTTTGTTCGCTATAAGAAAGAAATTGTCCACCTTGGTTTGGAAGACAACGACTTTGACAATGACATCAACCCACTTGAAACAACAGGTGCTTACTTGTCTCCAAAAGAGTTCAAAGAAGCTCTTCTTGACGAAGATACAGTTGTCCTTGACACACGTAACGATTATGAGTACGACCTAGGACACTTCCGTGGGGCTATCCGCCCAGATATCCGCAACTTCCGTGAGTTGCCACAATGGGTTCGTGATAACAAAGAAAAATTCATGGACAAGCGTGTCGTGGTTTACTGTACAGGTGGGGTTCGCTGTGAGAAATTCTCAGGCTGGATGGTCCGTGAAGGCTACAAAGATGTCGGCCAATTGCACGGAGGAATTGCAACTTACGGTAAAGATCCAGAAGTCCAAGGTGAGCTTTGGGATGGGAAAATGTACGTCTTTGACGAGCGTATCGCCGTAGATGTCAACCATGTCAACCCAACTATCGTAGGGAAAGACTGGTTTGATGGAACACCATGTGAACGTTATGTCAACTGTGGAAATCCATTCTGTAACCGTCGTATCTTGACATCAGAAGAAAATGAAGACAAGTACCTTCGTGGATGTTCACACGAGTGCCGTGTTCACCCACGTAACCGCTATGTTTCAGAACATGAATTGACACAAGCTGAAGTTGTCGAGCGCCTAGCCGCTATCGGTGAAAGCTTGGATCAAGCAGCTACTGTATAAGATTAAACAGTCCTTAGGGGCTGTTTTTCTATGCTTTTTACTCAAAAATTAATACTCAATGAAAATCAAAGAGCAAACTAGGAAGCTAGCCGCAGGCTGTACTTGAGTACGGCAAGGCGAAGCTGACGCGGTTTGAATTTGATTTTTGAAGAGTATAAAGTTTGTTTTTGTATCTTTCAGAAAAATAAGGTATACTATATGTAAACGATTTCAAAGGAGTCCAGTTATGACGAAAACATTTTTTATTCCAAATAAACAGAGCATTTTAGGAGAACAAGAGATTTTGACTGCCAAGTCCATCTTGGCCTTGGTAGATGGTTTGGAGTCACATAGCTATGATGCTGTCTATCTTCGTCAGCCTCTTAGCCGTCTTGAATATATTGAGTGTGCGATAGTGGGGCAATCACAATTTCTCTTTAAGGTCAGTTATGCTGATGATCAAAAGGCATATCGTGTCGATCTTCCTGACCTACTCACGAAGACAGACTGGCAGATTATCAAAGCATTTTTAGAAGCCCTGCTTGCTTATACAGGAACTGAGATTGAAGGACTAGATGGTTTTGATTTTGAAGCTTATTTCCAAGCAAGTATCCAAGCCCATCTAGCAGATACTGCAGCTCGTTTTACGATTTGCCAAGGAATTTTTAATCCTGTTTTCTTTAGTCATGAGGACTTGAAAAGCTTTTTAGAGGCAGATGGTTTGGCACAGTTTGAAGCACGTGTACGTGCAGTTCAAGAGACAGATGCTTACTTTGCAAGAGTTTCCTTCTATCAGGATGGAGAAGGACAAGTTCACGGTGTTTACCATCTGGCTCAAGGAGTCAAGACAGTATTACCGAGAGAACCATTTGTTCCTGCTACCTATATTGAGCAATTGCTAGATAAGGAAGTTCAGTGGGAGATTGACTTGGTTCAAATTACAGGAGACGGCTCTAAACCAGAAGACTATGAAGCCATTGCCCGCTTGGACTATGCAAAATTCCTAGAGTCATTACCATCAGCATCTTACCACCAATTAGATGCCAATCAATTAGAAATACAACCCATCCTAGGACAAGATTTTAAAGCATTAGCACAAGAAGAGTAAATCAGAAGCAGGTCAATCGACTTGCTTTTTTGACATAGAAAAAATCCTGCCATGAAAGACAGGATTGCTACTCAATGAAAATCAAAGAGCAAACTAGGAAGCTAGCCGCAGGCTGCTCAAAACACTGTTTTGAGGTTGTAGATGAAACTGACGAAGTCAGTAACCATACATACGGTAAGGCGAAGCTGACGTGGTTTGAAGAGATTTTCGAAGAGTATGAAGTTTAAAGAAAGGCCAAGATACGAAGATAATCTCCAATCAGTGCCACTTCAGCTACAAAGAAGAGGAGGATAATGACTCCGTTCACAAGGACAGACAAGAATAACTGATAGAAGGAGTCGGTTTCACTTGCTTGACTTGGCCTTGTAATGATATGGAGACTAGCAAGCAGAATGATTCCAATGCTAATCACACACAAGAGGGCTGTAAATCGCAGGCTATCAAAGAAGGCAAAGAAACTAGCAATAGCAGTGAGGAAGATTGGAATTGCCAAGAGTTGACTATATTGTTGGAGAACCTTTTCTAGCGTCCAGTCCTTTTCTTGGTAGATAAATCGTCTCACAACGAAACTACCCAAGAGGAATGAAAAGAAGAAGAGTGTGGTTGCTACTAGGATAGAGATGATTGAAAAGAGAGTTAAAGGAGCTAGTTGTTCAGGGAAGTGGCTGTTTATAGTTGCTATATGTCCATAGTAGGCTTGTTTGATGTGATAGATACTAAAGAAAAAGGAAGATGCAGAAAACAGAATGAGCAAGAGAAAGGCTGTGTAACTGTGTGTGCTACTTGTTTCAAGCTTGCTTGTAGGAGATTTGATCGCTTCCACTAGCCAAGACCAAAAATCAAGCACTTGCTCTTTCCATTTATCCGTAGATTTTGGAGCTTGGTCGGGGATATAGGGACTTTCTAAGGATTTGCTGATAAGAAGTGGCTCTTTCGTAGTTGTTTTTTGCTGCGGAAGTGCTTCTTGACTCTCTTCAGCTATAGTGACTTTTTCTGTTTCTTTAGAAAGGTCTGGCTCTTCTTCAGTAGAATTAGACGCTTTCTTTTCTTCTATTTCTGTTCTCGCTTCACTGTCTTCAGGAGCTTCAATTTTCTCTTCTTGCTGGCTTTCCAGTTTGACTGCAGCTTGAGAGACTTCCTCCTCTACTTGAGTATTTTTTTCAATTGGCGTATCGAGATTAGCTATCGTTTCTTCAGCCTTGTCTGCAACCTCTTGAGCTTGCTCTTCAGGTTTGTTCTTGCTTGTTGTTTTTACAAAATCATTACTTTCAAACCATTCTTGTTTCATGGTAGAACCTCCTTTTTAGTTAGATAAATATGCTTCCATAGTAGCGAATGTAAGCGTTTTTGTCAACGTCTGCTTGGTGTGGATATTAGTTCAATATCATCATCAGATTTCGCAATGAGTTGATCCTTGACATCGGTTTTTTCAGTTTTGTAAGGGTTGCTTAATTCCGTGCCTCTTGATTCAGGCTTTTCTCTTGTGAATTGGTGGATAGAACCATAGTTGCTTGAGATGTCCCAGTTAATTCGTTGGCTCTCTTTCTGGTCTAGGATGATTCTGAGATAATATTTGGCAGTCAGTTCAACCCTACCATGGACTTGGATATTTTCAGCGTGGAAGTGATGTTCTGTTGACTCTAGCTGACTATCTGTAAGGTCTGTATCAAAGATATTAATGATATTAGGGGTTGTGAGTTTACTGTTTTTGATACGACTTCCTTCAATTCGGAGGAGATAGCCATTATTGGTATTGAGGGTCGCATTTTCAAGGCTGGCATTGGTGATACTGGTTTGACCGCGATTTGCTGAGATGTTGATTCCTTTTAGAGTTCTCCCTTTTGGCAATTGGAGAATAACTTCTTCAAAACGACGAGAGTAGCTGCTTGCGATATGGAGAATCCCGCCAATTCCAGAAGAGAGAAATGGAGTTTCAGACAGTTTCTTATCAGTGAGGGTCAGCGTTTTATCGTTCTGATTTGTGATAAGATCATGGTGAGCAGAAAGAGATGGATGGTAAGAAATGTGGATTTGATCATCGAAAGAGTCTGTGATGGTCAGTGCGTGTTGATGGAGAGTAATCTCTAGGTTTTCGACTTCCTTGCCAAAGGTCAACTCTTCCATCCGACTATCATAGACAGGCTCCTTGGACATGGCAAGCAGACTCTTAATCCCGTCAGATTGGATTCCTACAAAGAGCAGGATAAAGCCGATAATGGTAGTCACCACACCAAAAATGAGAAATCCTTTTGTCCATTTACGCATGCTGGTCACCTCTCTTTCCTTTTTTGAGAACAAATTGCACCAGGCGAACAATGAGTAGGCCGAAGAAGCGGGCTACATAGGAAATACCTAGTAAGACTAGTGAAGAAGCACCGATAGCCAGTAAACCAGAACCAAAAATCAAGATAAAGGCTGATTTGGCTTGGGCGAGGACAGTGAAACTTTCAACTAAAAATAGGAATCCGCCGATGATACCAAGTATGGAGACCGCAAAGAAAGCCAAGATGACAGTCAAGGCTGCCACAAGGATTGCGAACAGAGACACGAGGATGGCGATTCCCAGAGGAATACCGATGGGGGCTGCAAGGAGGGCTAACAAGGCGATATGCAAAATTTGTCGGTTATTTTTTTGAGCGGGTGCCTCATTGATTTTTTTATCGAGAAGATTGGAGAGGACTTCGTGAGCTGCTTCCTTAGGAGTTCCTAAGCTAGCGATGAGTTCTTCCTCTCCTTCGACTCCAGCATCGTCAAAGAGTTCCCTGAAATAGTCCATGGCTTCAATTTGGTCAGCCTGAGGCAGTTTTTTGAGATAAAGTTCTAGCTGAGTCAGGTATTCAGTTCTTGTCATGGCGGATACTCCCTTCTATGATGCCATTGATGGTGTCTGTATAGAGTGTCCATTCATCTTTTAGGGTCACGAGCTGTTCTATACCACCATTTGTCAAGGAGTAGTATTTGCGCATGCGACCTTGGAACTCTCTAGAATAGGTTGTCAGAAAGCTATTGCCTTCCAATTTTTTTAGGATAGGATAGAGTGTGGATTCTTTGATATTAGCGATCAGCTTAATGGTTTGGCTAATCTCATAACCATAAGAATCCCCTTTTTCCAGTACGGCCAAGATGAGAAATTCAATCAAGGCAGAGGATGTTGGAAAGTACATGGGAAACCTCCTTTTCTAATGTGTAAGATTTTTATATATAATTTTTCTACACATACATTGTACATCTAAAAGAAAGCCCTGTCAAGAGAAATGTGTAAAATTTTTATATATAAAAAACTTCTAGGCAAAACTAGAAGTTTAGAGGATTTTATCGGCTCTGTCCACTGTAAAGAGGGCTACAGTCATCAGGATATCCACCAGTAAGAGGGCAGCTACAGCTGGTACCCAAGAGTGGAAAAGGTCAAAACTGTAACCGAAGAGAGTTGGCCCAAAGGCTGCTAGGATATAGCCTCCTGTTTGAGATAAACCAGACAATTGGGCTGTCTTTTCAGGAGCGCTTGTCTTGAGTGAAAAGTTGACCATGAGATAAGGGAAGAGGGCGCTGGTCGCGGTTCCGATGAGGAGATGGATGGCAAGCCAGTAAAAGAAATTACCGATTGGGAAAAAGAGCATGGAAATGCCGACAACACCAGCTAGTGAAACCAGAGTGAGCATGAGCTGACGGTTGCGAGTAGATAAACTGGTTGTCAGGCTTGGGATAGTCATTGAAAAAGGAATGCTAATCAGAGAGAAGATAGAGGTCAGCAAGCCAGCTTCGTGACTGGATAGGCCTGCGTGGATAGCCATGGTCGGTAGCCAAGTCATAGCAGTGTAAAAGAGCAAGGATTGAAAACCTGCAAAGACAATAACTGCCCAGACCTGTTTATTATGCATGACCTTTGTTTTGCTTTTTTGTTTGGTTTGTGGAGCCAGTCTGTGATTATAGCGGTGATTAGGCAGCCAGACCAAAAAAGTTGCTAGACAGAGCAGGGTGAGGAGGATGATAAGTCCTTTCCAAGAACTGGCTTGTGTAATAGGCACAGCCAGATAGGAGGCCAGAGCCGTTGCAATCCCCATAGAGGTTACATATAAGGTGGTCAGAAAACCAATTTTCTTTGGTTGATTGGCTTGGATAAGACTAGGAAGCAGAACATTGATGACTGCGATACTTGCCCCAACCATCAAGGTTCCTAGATAGAGCAGAGGCAGATTGATTAGTCTAATGAGAGAACCGATGGTCAAGAAGAAAAGGCTGTAGGTGAAGAGATGCTCCAAGCCGATTTTTTGAGCCAGTCGGGTAGAAAATAGCGAGAAGAGAGTAAACATGAGGAGGGGAAGGCTGGTCAAGACACCAAGCGAACTAACTTCTACTCCCAGCCCTTGCGAAATATCTCCCAATATAATGGGTAAAACAGTAAAAGGAGTCCGCAAGGAAACACCAATCAGGATAATACCTGGAACAAAAAAGAGTGATTGCTTTTTCATATAATACCTCTTCTAGCTGATTTTAATAACAGCTTATTTTAAGGCTTTTTCCCTATAATGTCAAGTAAGGTTTTGGGCTTTCAAGATAAAAATGGGAAAGTCTTGAAAATTATGATAAAATAGTGGAAGGAAATCTATACATTGGAGAAAAACTGTGTCTGAAAAGCAAAAAATCAGCGTATTGATGTCGGTCTATATCAAGGAAAATCCGACATTTTTAAAGGATGCTATTGATAGTGTTCAAAATCAGACCCTGAAACCGAGCGAATTGGTTCTGGTTGAGGATGGGCCTTTGACACCTGAGCTCTATCAGGTATTAGACCAGCTTGAAGTTGAGTCTGATATTCCAGTGAAACGCTATCCTCTTGAGCAGAATCAAGGTTTGGGTCTGGCTCTTCGACAGGGTGTTTTGCAGTGTCAGTATGATATTATTGCCCGTATGGATACGGATGATATAGCTGTTCCAGACCGTTTTGAGAAACAGGTTCAGCTAATGGAGAAGGACAAGCTCGACCTATTAGGTGGACATATTGCAGAATTTATTGACAATCCTGATGAGATCGTTTCTTACCGTCGTGTTCCAACCCAGCATGCAGATATTGTAGCTTATCAAAGGATGAGAAGTGCCTTTAACCACATGACTGTCATGTTCAAGAAGGATACGGTTCTCAAGGCAGGCAACTATGAGGATGGCCTTTATATGGAGGATGACCTCCTCTGGCTCAACATGATTGCTGCAGGAGCTAAGACTGGAAATCTGGATCAAATCTTGTGTAAGGTTCGTGTTGGAGCAGGAATGTTTGAGCGTCGTGGGGGACTGCGTTACCTCAAACTCTATCGTCAAGCTCGTCAACGCATGCTGAAGCGAGGACAAATTTCTTACATGGAGTATGCCAAGAGTGTTGCCATTCAGATGGTGGTTGCCCTTTGTCCAGGATTTGTCCGACAGTTTATTTTTATGAAACTGTTACGAAAAAGCAAGTAAAAGATTGTAGCAAATCGTAAACTTTAGAAAAAGTGTTATAATAACAATATAACTATCCAGCTCTTTTAAGGAGGAGTAAATTTCTATGAATAAAAAACTCACAGATTATGTGATTGATCTGGTGGAAATTTTAAATAAACAACAAAAACAGGTTTTCTGGGGAATATTTGATATTTTGAGTATGGTGGTTTCCATTATTGTATCTTATATCTTATTCTATGGCTTGATTAATCCAGCACCTGTTGACTACATTATCTATACGAGTTTGGCCTTCCTGTTCTATCAATTGATGATTGGATTTTGGGGGCTGAACGCTAGTATTAGTCGTTACAGCAAGATTACGGATTTCATGAAAATCTTTTTTGGTGTGACTGCTAGCAGTATCTTGTCATATAGTATCTGCTATGCCTTCTTGCCACTTTTTTCAATCCGTTTCATCATTCTCTTTATCTTGTTGAGTACTTTCTTGATTTTATTGCCACGGATTACTTGGCAGTTAATCTACTCTAAACGCAAAAAGGGAAGTGGTGATGGAGAACACCGTCGGACCTTCTTGATTGGTGCCGGTGATGGTGGAGCCCTCTTTATGGATAGTTACCAACATCCAACTAGTGAATTAGAACTTGTCGGTATTTTGGACAAGGATTCTAAGAAAAAGGGCCAAAAACTTGGTGGAATCCCTGTTTTGGGTTCATATGATGATCTGCCTGAATTAGCCAAACGCCATCAAATCGAGCGTGTTATCGTTGCGATTCCGTCGCTTGACCCGTCAGAATATGAACGTATCTTGCAGATGTGTAATAAGCTGGGTGTCAAGTGTTACAAGATGCCTAAGGTTGAAACGGTTGTTCAAGGACTTCACCAAGCAGGTACTGGCTTCCAAAAAATTGATATTACGGACCTTTTGGGACGTCAGGAAATTCGTCTTGATGAATCGCGTCTGGGCGCAGAACTGACAGGTAAGACAATCTTGGTTACAGGTGCTGGTGGCTCAATCGGTTCTGAAATCTGTCGCCAAGTTAGTCGCTTCAATCCTGAACGCATCGTCTTGCTCGGTCATGGGGAAAACTCAATCTACCTTGTTTATCATGAATTGATTCGCAAGTTCCAAGGGATTGATTATGTACCGGTTATTGCCGATATTCAAGACTATGACCGTCTCTTGCAAGTCTTTGAACAGTACAAGCCAGCTATTGTTTATCATGCGGCTGCTCACAAGCACGTTCCTATGATGGAGCGCAATCCAAAAGAAGCCTTCAAAAACAATATCCGTGGAACTTACAACGTTGCTAAGGCTGTTGATGAAGCCAAAGTACCTAAGATGGTTATGATTTCGACAGATAAGGCGGTTAATCCACCAAATGTTATGGGAGCAACCAAGCGCGTGGCTGAGTTGATTGTCACTGGCTTTAACCAACGTAGCCAATCGACCTACTGTGCGGTTCGTTTTGGGAATGTTCTTGGTAGCCGTGGTAGTGTCATTCCAGTCTTTGAACGTCAGATTGCTGAAGGCGGTCCTGTAACGGTGACAGACTTCCGCATGACCCGTTACTTTATGACTATTCCAGAAGCTAGCCGTTTGGTTATCCATGCTGGTGCTTATGCCAAGGATGGGGAAGTCTTTATCCTTGATATGGGCAAACCAGTCAAGATTTATGACTTGGCCAAGAAAATGGTCCTTCTAAGTGGACACACCGAAAGTGAAATTCCAATCGTTGAAGTTGGAATCCGCCCAGGTGAAAAACTTTACGAAGAACTCTTGGTATCAACCGAACTTGTTGATAACCAAGTTATGGATAAGATTTTCGTTGGTAAGGTCAATGTTATGCCTTTAGAAGCCATCGATCAAAAGATTGAAGAGTTCCGCACTCTCAGTGGAGATGAGTTGAAGCAAGCTATTATCGCCTTTGCCAATCAAACTACCCACGTTGAATAAAAACAGAAAAACGCATATTATCAGTTCTGAAGAATCTTGGTAATATGCGTTTTGTTATGTAGAGACTTACTTTATTTTCTTCTGAAATGGGGTTGTCGCCCAGTCTATGTTATTGAAAATACTCCAAAACTTCTATGGGTTTGTGAGCGATAAAATCAGGATGATAGTTTAGCAAGTCTGCTTGCTCTCCAAATCCCCAAGTGACGGCCAATTTCTGAATGCCTGTTTCTTGAGCTCCCATCATATCAAACTTGGTATCTCCGATGATGATGGCTTGTTCTGGTGCTAGTTGATGTGTCTGTAAGGCTTGGCGAATGACATCTGCCTTATGGGGTGCTTTAGGGCTGGAACCATAAATGCCATCAAAGAAATGATGGATTCCCAAGTTTTTAGTCATATCTTGAGCGGTAGGGGTATTCTTTGTAGTGGTGATATAAAGAGGGTAATTCTTAGATAGTTCTTGAAGCAAGTCTACAATCTGAGGAAAGAGTTGAGCTTCATGGATGCCTTTCTCCTTATAGTAAGAACGGTATATCTGCACGGCTTCAGAAATTCGTTCTTTGGGCAGGCAGGTTGCAAAACTACTTTCAAGGGGCGGTCCCATAAAACCACGAATAGTTTTGGCATCAGGGCTAGGCACCCCGAGCTCCTTAAAAGTATGAGTAAAGGCATTGTGAATCCCGATAGAACTGTCAACGAGGGTTCCATCCAGATCGAAAAAAATCGCTGTGATAGAGGTCATGGTTTCTCCTATTTTGATAAGTTATTCTCCGAAAATTTCTTTTTGGAGGCGACGACCAGTAGGAGTGGCAGCGAGTCCACCTTCAGCTGTTTCACGAAAGGCAGTTGGCATGCTTGCTCCTACTTGGTACATGGCATCGATAACCTCATCCACAGGGATTTTAGATTCGATACCTGCCAGGGCCATGTCTGCTGCGATGAAGGCAAAGCTAGCTCCCATGGCATTGCGTTTGACACAGGGAACTTCGACCAAGCCGGCAACAGGGTCACAGATGAGGCCTAGCATATTTTTAATGACAAAGGCAATGGCCTGACTAGCCTGATAAGGTGTTCCACCGGCAGCTAGAGTCAAGGCTGCAGCACTCATAGCAGAGGCCGAACCAACCTCGGCCTGACAGCCACCTTCAGCCCCTGAGATAGAGGCATTGTTTGCGATGACTAGTCCAAAGGCACCAGCAGCAAAGAGGAAATCCAGCTGTTGCTCGTGGCTGAGGTCTAATTTTTCAATAGCAGCTGTTAGAACTGAGGGCAGACAGCCAGCACTTCCTGCGGTCGGAGTGGCACAAACCAAGCCCATTTTGGCATTGTGTTCATTGACTGCAATGGCATTTCGGGCAGCAGAGAGAATCGTGTAATCTGACAGAGTTTTTCCGTTTTTGATGTAGTGATCCAATTTGGCAGCATCTCCACCTGTCAGGCCACTACGAGATTTATTTTCATTGAGGCCAAGTTGGACAGAGGCTTTCATGACTTCTAGATTGCGTTCCATGAGAAGGAAGACTTCTTCACGTTCGCGACCAGTCAATTCAAACTCTGTTGTAATCATGAGTTCTGCGACATTTCCTTGAAAGTCCAGTTCTGCCTGCTCGACCAATTCTTTGATAGAATAAAACATGCTTCCTCCTATTTAAAGAAATTGACATTGTGGAGATGAGGGATTTTTCGAATTTCTTCGATAGCCTCATCACAGTTGCGACTGTCAACTTCGATAATCATAATAGCTTTTTCACCAGCTTTTTCACGAGTAACATTCATCTGGGCGATATTGATATCATAGCGGGAAAGGGCCTCTGTTACGAGGGCAATCATACCTGGAATATCTTGATGAACAATGATGATAGTCGGTGTATTCATATTGAGAGAGACGGCAAAGCCATTGAGTTCGGTGACCTGAATATTCCCTCCACCGATAGAAATACCAGTCACGCTGATGGTCTTGTGAGCATTTTTGACGGTAATTTTAGTGGTGTTTGGATGAGGAGCATTACTGTCTTTCTGAATGGTCCAGACAATCTTGATGCCACGCTTGTGGGCAATTTCCAGGCTGTTTGGGATTTCAGGATCATCTGTATCCATGCCCAAAATACCTGCAACAAGGGCTAGGTCTGTTCCGTGACCACGATAGGTTTTGGCAAATGAGTTAAATAGTTGGAATTCGACTTCTGTCGGAGTATCATCAAAAATGGAAGAGACAATCTTCCCAATACGAACAGCACCAGCGGTATGACTACTAGATGGGCCAATCATAACTGGTCCGATGATATCAAAGACAGATTGAAAACGAAGTGATTTCATCAGTTTCCCCTTATAAAAATTCTTATCTCTATTATATCAAAGAATGAAGGTCTTGGCTTTAATTGTGGATAAAAACCTTTTTACACTACAAATAGCATAAAAAAGCATCTTTTGTAACAAAAAATAGCTTATTTAGGGAAATAAAAAATAATTTTGTAATATTTCTACATAAAAGTGTCAAGAAACAGTAATATTTAAAGGGTATGATAGTACTATAGAAAGAAGGAGAATTTTCGAATATGAAATCAACAACTAAAAAGATTAAAACAACTCTTGCAGGAGTAGCTGCCTTGTTTGCAGTATTTGCTCCATCATTTGTATCTGCTCAAGAATCATCAACTTACACTGTTAAAGAAGGTGATACACTTTCAGAAATCGCTGAAACTCACAACACAACTGTTGAGAAATTGGCAGAAAACAACCACATCGACAACGTTCATTTGATTTATGTTGGTCAAGAGTTGGTTATCGATGGTCCTGTAGCACCTGTTGCAACACCATCGCCAGCTACTTATGCGGCACCAGCTGCTCAAGATGAAACTGTTTCAGCTCCAGTAGCAGAAACTACAGAAGTAGTAGAAGAAGCAGCACCAGCTGCAAGCGCTCCTGTAGCAGAAGAAACTGTTGCTGCAGCAGAAACTTCAGCACCAGTTGCAACTGTAAGTGGATCTGAAGCAGAAGCTAAAGAATGGATTGCACAAAAAGAATCAGGTGGTAGCTATACAGCTACAAACGGCCAATACATTGGACGTTACCAATTGACAGATTCATACTTGAACGGTGACTACTCAGCTGAAAACCAAGAGCGTGTAGCAGATGCTTACGTTGCAGGACGTTACGGTTCATGGTCAGCCGCTAAAAACTTCTGGCTTAACAACGGCTGGTATTAAGAAATAACGAACAGAATAATATGAAAAGGTCGAGGAAATCCCTCGACTTTTTTATCTTTCCTTCGGTTGATAATAGGTCTCCACTTCTTTTTTGAGAAAGGCTAGAATGGAAGTTTCATCGGTCAGCTCCAGAAGGGAGAACCCTTTTTGGATAAGTTTAGCATCATCCCTACAAATCCCAATACGGACATAGCAGATAGCAAGCATATCGCAGCTTTTCTTGTTCTTGGCATCCTCTAGTAAAGTATAGCAGATTTGTTGACACATGTTTTTGTCTTGATGGTATAAGTAAATGGTGGAAAGGTTGAGTAGGATTGCCATTCGCAAGTCATATAAATGTTGGTAGTTTTTATAGACTTCCAAGCGTTGCAAGATTTTTCCAGTGATGAGATGGAGGTGTTTAATTGGAAAGCTGAAAAGGATGGTATTGAGGATTTTTAGGTCACTTTCATACCATGTATCTTGTTTTTCAATTTTTTCCCAAAGTTTTGTGACAGTTTGTTTCACTTGGTCTGACAGTTTCTCTGTACCATGTTGACGGATATGAATGACAACTTCAAGCATATCCCTGATTTCTTCTATAGGCAGGTCGTGATGGGTCTTGAGATAGTTTTGGCATGTTTCAAAAAAATGAACTAGACCACTGCCACCAATGATGGAATTCATATTGAGATAAGTTTGCATGATTTCTGTCCGTTGGCTCGGCTGATAGAGATGGCAGATGTAGTCAAACTCTTCAAAACTCATATTCATTTGCCGGAGAAGAAAATCCATATTTTCATATTTAGGAGTTGCCTTACCACTTTCAATCTTTGATAGGCTAGTTCTTGAAAGAACATTTCCACAGACCTCTTCTTGGGTCAATCCTTTTGACTCTCGTATTTCTTTATAGACCTTTCCAAAATCATAACGCATGATTTACTCCTTTTCGTGAAAAAAGTTAACAAACAATAAAATCCTATTAAAAATATTGTATCATAGTAATATAAAAAGTAGAAAATAAAACTAAAATAAGTTTGTGGAAAAGCTTGGTGTAATTTTAAAATGGGCTTAACAGTACTATGATGTAGTTAGAAAAGGGGTGGAAAAATGTTTAAAAATAAGGAGCTTTTTCGAGTAGTCATGATATTTGTGATAGGAACTATCCTAATTTTAATGACACCCGTCTTATTTAAAGTTGTTATGGAACTATTTTCAAAATAAATACGACTCTGCTTTAGGTAGAGTCGTGAATCAGGAGGTTAAGTGATGAACTACAATGTAAAATATCTCTTATCAGGAATATTTATTATAGTCTTTATAGGTTTTCTAGTCTGGATGCGTTATTTTAATCAGAAGAAGGAAGAAGAGCATTCGGATGTGTCTTTTGAAGCGAGATTAGACAGTGAGGTTAAGACATTATATAAACAACTAGGATTGGGTGAGGAGCCTCATTATTTCTTAGCCTATCGCTACCTACATTCCTGGTTTAATTTGGCGATTTTACCACCAACAGTTGAAATTTTCTTAACTAAAATAGCGCTGGTGATGGTGACTCCAGATGAACTACTGATAAGAAATCTTGGGAATGGGATGACTTTCACAAGTGAGCACCATCGTGATTTGCGACAAGGACTTATCCGCATTCCAAAATCAGAGATGAAAGAATTTGAGATTCGCAACTGGAAAAGAGTTTTTATATTTGGCGATTTTTTGACAATTAAAACAAGCCAACATAGCTATTATTTGCAGGTTAGAGATGATGGACTTCAAAAAGGAAGTCTTTCTACCAAACACTTCTCCGACTTGAAACGACAAGATTTTCTCGGGTTATTGACAGATAAACGGACATTTTGATAGACGCTTGCTCAAAAAACTAACCTCTAAACATTCAAAAACCACACAGTGTTTTCAGCCTTGAACACAATTAAGCTGAGAGAATCACTGTGTGGTTTTATTGGAAAGTTAGTTTTTCCCAGCCTCTTTTTGCTTACATGTAGGGAAATCTGTTCACTCTTTGTAGCCAATTTGATATAATCTTCTCAAAAAGTAGTATAATGTTTTTATAGAATATAAATAGTGGTGGATAGCATGCATGCATTATTAGCAACAAGATTAAAAAATAAGCGCAAAGAGCTGGGGTGGTCGCAAAAAGAATTGGCAGAAGGAATTTGCCAACAAACTCAGATAAGTCGTATGGAACAAGGCAAATATATGCCAGGAGCAGATTTGTTATATAAATTATCTGAAAAAATGGGCTTAAATATGGACTATTTCTTTTCAGGAGAAATTTCGAAAGAGTTTCTAGGCTTGTCTGCTTTCAAGAGATTGTCTAAAACATTATTGGAAAATCAAGATTATGCCTCTTTGAAATATGCCTTTGAGGGAGAAAGAAAGCAACAGATTTCCTTATCTTTTGATGAAAAGATTTATCTGGACTGGATAGATGCCATTCTAACCTATCAATGTGAACATCAATTAAAACTAGCTATTTCAAAAATAGAGGACATCCTCAGTAGGATTAGTATTGATAAAGTGGACTACTTATATATTTTGAATACCCTGCTGATTTTCTTAGGCTATGATGAGGATAAGGAGAAATTTGAGCAACTATATGATCAGGTTTCCGTAGCCCTTTCAAAAATCGATACCAGTGTGCGTGAACAAATTGAGTTGTATATCAAAATAAAATACAATTATTGTTACCACCTTTGGAAACAGGAGGAGATGGACAAGTCCAGAGCGCTATTATTGGAGATAATTGAATTTTGTAACAAATATCATAGTAGCTTTAGGTTAGCAGATTTATATTGTTTGTTGGGAAATGTAACAGAAGATCTTGATCTCTCTGTTGCTAAGGACTATTATATGAAAGCTAAGGTGCTTTATCTAATTGAAAATAATGAAGTCATGGCACTCAAGGTAGAACAATATCTGATGGATAAGCAGTCAGAGAACGTATGAGGCTGGGAAAAAAGTCTTTAAAATAAAGAAACGCATAATATCAGGTTTTGAAAAAACTGATATTATGCGTTTTATTATGGGGATATTTACTTCATTTTATCCTGAAATTGAGTTTTGACCATCCTCTTCATACACAAAACATAACTATAATTCTTTTTTAAAAAAATATATGATTTTTTACTTTAATTGCTTGACAGTTTATATATGTTGATTTATAATATAGGTGAAAGAAGGTGGCAAGATGGGAAAATTAAAATTCGAATATTTGAAAGCGCTATCTATATTGCTTGTTGTGCTACTTCTACTGAGTAATAGTCGAAGTTTTATTAGTACTACTCTAGTTACTCAAGGTATTGATACAGGAGCGTACTATTCTCCCGGTTAAAAATAAGTTCGTTGTTAAAGAATGAGATAGAATGAAGGTGAGTCCAATGGACTACGATACTTGTTGATAAATTACTATAGCTGTTTTTACGGAACAGCTCTCGATAATAGGAGAAATAAATCATGAGAAAATTAGTTAGAATTGGTGTTGCATCTTTAATGGTATGTGGTATACTTGCTACTACAAATGCTTTAGCAGTATGGGTTGATGGTGGTCAATGGAACTATGGAGTAGGTTGGACAGGAACTTTTGGATATTCTGATTATTTACATTCTACTCGATCTCATACAGCAACTGTCAAGCATGGAGGTAGAATCTCTAAGGATCGTGAAGATCCCGAGGTTTGGGCTCAAGCTTCCCTTAATAAAATTCCGCCAACAGGATTAGAATATTTCTATGGATTTTAAGTGAAATTTTCCCTCTCCTATTAGGAGAGGGAAAACTTTAGTGGAGGTACTTTTATGAAAAAAATCAGTCATCTTTGTATGTTTCTGCTGTTGCTGTGTACCACTTTTTTTGTTTTTAATGTAAACTACACACGTGAAGCGGTTCGGATTCGGGAAATGGGAAAGACTGTAGATTCTTTGGATTTGTATTTGAAAGATATTAACGAACCTGCAGCGTCTGTTCTTCGATTTTTTGAGGATGTATCAAAGGAGTACAAAGTCTCCATCATCAAAACAGACAGTGGTGATGAGGTAATCAAGTCTGGTGTTTTTGATAAAGATACCTTCCCCTACCAAGAGTTTGGGATTTCTTCTCTTGATTTTACCACAGATGGTGAAGGAGTCTACAGTAATAAAGAAATTTCTAATAAACTTGGTACGATACCGACCTTTCTAAAAGCCAAGCCTATTCAGCTTATAACTTTTCAAACCTATATCAAGGATACATCTCGTAGTTTAAATGGTCGCTATACGATAACTTCTACACAAGAGATGGACAAGGATAGGATTGTACAGAAATGGAGCGATTTTTTCAAGATAGACCAGGCTACCTTGTTAGAGCCGACCTACAAAAGTGCAGTGGAAGTCATAAATCGAGATTTGCTTTTATCTGCCATTGTTTTTGTCTTGGCTATTTTACTTCTTGTGTTAGTAACAGTGTATCAGCCAATGATGGAGATGAAAAGAGTTGGGGTACAAAAATTACTTGGTTTTCAAAGCGGGGCGATTTTAGCTGGTTTTGTAAAGACTAATTTTTATCTTCTCTTGGGTGGAAGTCTTGTCATTGACTTGGGACTACTTTTAGTGCTGGACTACAGGCCAAAACTTCTGTTCCCAAGTTTACTCTTATCTCAATTTCTGCTTTTACAGTTGTATTTGTTCATCAGTTGGCTGACCTACCTGATGATTCAGAAAATGACAGTTAGTTCCATGTTGAAAGGTTTTTCATCTGTCAAACTTGGTCTCATCTTCAATTATGTGATGAAAATAGGGACAACTATTTTACTGACGGCCTTACTGATTGGGGTAGGCAGAAGTCTAGAACAAGAAAACAAAGAACTTGCTTATCAGAAACAGTGGATAAGCCAAGGGAATTACTTGACCTTAGAAACCTTCCAACTCAATGATAACCTGTGGCAAGAAGAGCTAGCAGGGTCAGGGAAATCTACAGATTATTTCTACCAATTTTATCAAGATTTGCTAGCAAAAATACAAGTAAATTATGTGCGAAGTGCGAGTCTTCCTATCAAACCAGTCATCAAAGCTGAACAAGTACAGCAGTACCAACTGCCTGATAAGGTAGATGTTTACTATGCTAATAGCAATTTTCTAAAGAGCAAGGGATTCAAGTTACCAGATACCAGCACTAAAAAAGTTATTTTGATGCCAGCCAGTGATAAAGGACAAGAAGGTAAGAATCAGTTCTTGGGAAAATCCATAGCCTATCTTTCTCTGAGGTATGAAGATCAGCAAAAGCAAAGGATAGAAGATATGGATGTAGAAATTGCCTACTATGAAGGAGATTGGTCATTCTTCCCTTATAATAATGAGCGAAAGGAAAACCTCCACAATCCAATTATTAGTCTGGTAAATGATCAAGACATGATGTGGGAAGAAAAGACTCGCTTGTCAACGACAGGTTTAAACAATCCTATGAAAGTTGAAAATACAGAACAAAATCAAAAAGTGATTACGGAGTTAGTTGAGAAATTATCAGATGGGAATTATTTAAAATTTTCATCGCTTCAAGCCATTCAACAAGAGAAAGTAGATTCTTATCGAGATGCAGTTCGAAATCTTAATATACTCTTTGCTTTGTTTGGTCTCCTTAGCATGATGATTTCCTACTTCTTACTAGTAACAACTTTCTTATTGAAGCGCAGGGACATCATTACCAAGAAATTTATGGGGTGGAAACTGGTCGATCGCTACCGCCCTCTCCTCGTTCTGCTCTTGTTGGGCTATAGTCTCCCTCTTCTAGTATTGATTTTCTTTGCCCATGCGCTCTTGCCACTCCTGCTGTTTGCAGGCTTTACATGTCTGGATATACTATTTGTGCTAGTCTTGGCTTCTAGGATGGAGAAAAGAAGTCTAGTAGAATTATTGAAAGGGGGCATCTTATGATTGAGTTAGAAAATATTACCAAAACCATTGGAGGAAAAGTGATTTTGGATCACTTGTCTCTCAGGATTGATCAGGGAGATTTGGTTGCCATCGTTGGAAAAAGTGGTAGTGGTAAGTCGACCTTGTTAAATTTATTAGGTTTGATAGATGGTGATTATAGCGGACGGTATGAGATTTTTGGCCAGACAAACCTAGCGGTTAATTCTGCCAAGTCACAAACAATAATCCGTGAACATATCTCTTATCTGTTTCAAAATTTTGCCCTGATTGATGATGAAACGGTCGAGTACAATCTCATGCTGGCGCTGAAATATGTGAAATTGTCCAAGAAAGACAAGCTCAAAAAGGTGGAAGAGATTTTAGAGAGAGTAGGTTTGCCAGCTACTTTACATCAAAAGGTCTCCGAGTTATCTGGTGGGGAGCAACAACGAATTGCAGTTGCTAGAGCCATCTTAAAACCCAGCCAGCTGATTTTAGCCGATGAACCAACAGGTTCTCTGGATCCTGAAAATAGAGATTTGGTCTTGAAGTTTCTCTTAGAGATGAATCGCGAGGGGAAAACAGTCATTATTGTGACCCACGATGCTTATGTAGCCCAACAATGTCATCGTATCATTGAATTGTAAAAAATACAGAAATCTTATCAAAAATCTTTAAATTTAAGGATACCTTTAAAATTTAATTTTAAAACACTCATTTATCAACATTTTTGATTGATAAAAATAGGAAATCGGTTGTTTTTGGGAGATTCCCTAAAATTACCTCCTAACCACACGTACTAAAAAGATACTTCCTATGGAAATCGTATGACTCTGAAGCTTCGAATAGTTCAGTTTTCATGATTTTTATGCTATTCTAGCTTTAAAATCCTTCAGAACGTAAAATTTTAAGCAGTCAAAGACTTAGAATATCCCTAAAACATTTATTTTATGGCAATTCTAAACATAGAATTGCGTGGATATGTATGGATTTAATCTGTTCGATAGTTAGGACAGCTCTATTCTGGGAAATCTGAGCTATCAATGGTTTAGAACAGCATTTCAACAATGGATTTTGTTGAAGGATTGATTATTTTATGAAAGAGGTTGGTCGATTGACAGCCTCTTTCTTGTCTTCTCCAACCAAGCATGTTATAATGAATACTGCTCAAGCGACCTTCAATCGTTAAGCACACACGACCTTCAATCGTGAACTAGTCATTTCGTTTATCTTTTATTACGTCGTTAACTCGTCTTGCCTAACTCAAGTTATGCCTGCGACTCGTTGCCTAGTCCTAAAAGCAAACGAAAAGACTATACTCGAAGAAATTCTATTGAAAGTCATAGTAAATAGAATTTTGAGGGGTATAAATAAACGAATAGATGGGAGACTTACCATGAGTGATAACTCTAAAACACGTGTTGTTGTGGGGATGAGTGGTGGTGTTGATTCGTCGGTGACGGCTCTTCTTCTCAAGGAGCAGGGTTACGATGTGATTGGCATCTTCATGAAGAACTGGGACGACACAGATGAAAACGGCGTCTGTACGGCGACCGAAGATTACAAGGATGTGGCTGCGGTAGCAGACCAGATCGGCATTCCCTACTACTCTGTCAATTTTGAAAAAGAGTACTGGGACAGCGTTTTTGAGTATTTCCTAGCGGAATACCGTGCAGGACGCACGCCAAATCCAGATGTTATGTGCAACAAGGAAATCAAGTTCAAGGCCTTTTTGGACTATGCCATGACCTTGGGGGCAGACTATGTAGCGACTGGGCATTATGCCCGAGTGGCGCGTGATGAGGATGGCACTGTTCACATGCTTCGCGGTGTGGATAATGGCAAGGATCAGACCTATTTCCTCAGCCAACTGTCGCAAGAACAACTCCAAAAAACCATGTTCCCACTAGGACATTTGGAAAAGCCTGAAGTTCGAAAACTAGCAGAAGAAGCAGGCCTTGCGACTGCTAAGAAGAAAGACTCAACAGGGATTTGCTTTATTGGAGAAAAGAACTTTAAAAATTTCCTCAGCAACTACCTGCCAGCTCAGCCTGGTCGCATGATGACTGTAGATAGTCGCGATATGGGCGAGCATGCAGGACTTATGTATTATACAATCGGTCAGCGTGGAGGTCTCGGTATCGGTGGTCAACACGGTGGTGACAATGCACCTTGGTTCGTTGTCGGAAAAGATCTAAGCAAGAATATTCTCTATGTCGGACAAGGTTTCTACCATGATTCGCTCATGTCAACCAGCCTTGAGGCTAGTCAAGTTCACTTTACTCGTGACATGCCAGAGGAGTTTACGCTCGAATGTACGGCTAAATTCCGCTATCGTCAGCCTGATTCGAAGGTGACCGTCCATGTCAAAGGAGACAAGGCAGAGGTTATCTTTGCAGAACCGCAACGCGCCATCACACCAGGTCAGGCAGTTGTCTTTTACGACGGGGAAGAGTGTCTAGGTGGTGGTTTGATTGACAATGCCTACCGCGATGGACAAGTTTGTCAGTACATTTAGATTGACAAATTTTCTCAATTTGCTACAATAATAAAAGCAATAGAAATGATGGTCAAAGCTCATGGATGTTGCAGGCTTTTTTGTCCTGCACTTCTTTGGAGTTTTGACTGTTTTTGTGTCGTTTAAGGGAAAGGACAAGAATGACTCAACAAGACTTTCGGACAAAAGTGGAAAATACAGTTTTTGGCGTTCGGGCGACAGCCTTGATTATCCAAAATGGCAAGCTCTTAGTTACCAAAGATAAGGGCAAGCATTACACTATCGGCGGTGCGATTCAAGTCAATGAAAGCACGGAAGAAGCGGTAGTCCGTGAAGTGAGGGAAGAACTGGGTGTCGAAGCTCAAGCTGGGCAACTAGCTTTTGTTGTTGAAAATCGTTTTGAAGAAGATGGTGTCTATTGGCACAACATCGAGTTTCATTATCTGGTGGACTTGCTTGAGGATGCCCCATTGACCATGCAGGAAGATGAGAAAAGGCAGCCTTGTGAGTGGATTGACATAGACAAGCTTGAGGGTATCAATCTAGTTCCAGCCTTTTTAAAAACAGCCCTGCCAGATTGGGACGGCCAACTAAGACACATCCATCTTGAGGAATAGGAGAGAAAAGAATGGTTAAGCTTATTGCCCATGTACTTGTTCATAGTGGTGATGATTATTTGCTCATTCAGCGTTCGGAAATTAAAAGAGGACAACCCAATGTTTATCCAACTTATTGGGATATTCCTGGTGGTGGGGTTGAAAAGGGTGAACTTCCGCGAGATGGAGCTCTTAGAGAATGTGTTGAAGAAGCGGGAGTTAGGCTAGATAGCAGTTCGCTCAAACTTCTTCACGAAGATAGTCAACTGGATACCTCTAAGGATATTGTCTTTACTCGCTTAGTTTATAAAGCAGAGTGGGTTGGGGAGAAGCCGATTATCAGATTAGATCCTGAAGAGCATACACACTTTAAATGGGTTACTATGGATCAAGCTCTAGAGGAGGAGAAGTTAGTTCCTTATTTGCGAGAAATTTTTG
Source organism: Streptococcus toyakuensis (assembly GCF_024346585.1). Lineage (NCBI taxonomy): Bacteria > Bacillati > Bacillota > Bacilli > Lactobacillales > Streptococcaceae > Streptococcus > Streptococcus toyakuensis. The sequence goes on along the minus strand of NZ_AP024523.1, from coordinate 1,944,884 downwards.
AAAGGTTAAGAAATGACTTATAATTTTACAGAAGAATACGATATTATTGTAATTGGTGCGGGACACGCTGGGGTCGAGGCTTCCTTAGCTGCTAGCCGTATGGGCTGTAAGGTCTTGCTTGCGACCATCAACATTGAAATGCTGGCTTTCATGCCTTGTAACCCCTCTATCGGTGGTTCTGCCAAGGGAATCGTTGTGCGTGAAGTTGATGCCCTCGGTGGCGAGATGGCCAAAACCATTGACAAGACTTACATCCAGATGAAGATGCTCAACACAGGGAAGGGGCCAGCTGTCCGTGCCCTTCGTGCGCAGGCTGATAAGGAACTTTATTCTAAGGAGATGCGCAAGACGGTTGAAAATCAAGAAAATCTGACCCTTCGTCAGACCATGATTGATGAGATTTTGGTGGAAGACGGCAAGGTTGTCGGTGTTCGTACAGCGACCCATCAAGAGTATGCTGCTAAGGCTGTTATCGTGACCACAGGGACTGCTCTCCGTGGGGAAATTATCATCGGAGACCTCAAGTACTCATCAGGTCCTAACCACAGCTTGGCTTCTATTAACCTTGCTGACAATCTCAAGGAACTGGGCCTCGAAATCGGTCGTTTCAAGACAGGGACTCCTCCACGTGTCAAGGCTTCTTCTATCAACTATGATGTGACAGAGATTCAGCCAGGAGACGAAGCGCCTAATCACTTCTCTTATACTTCACGTGATGAGGATTATGTCAAGGATCAGGTGCCATGCTGGTTGACCTATACCAATGGTACCAGTCATGAAATTATCCAAAATAACCTCCACCGTGCGCCTATGTTTACAGGTGTGGTCAAGGGAGTGGGACCTCGTTACTGTCCGTCGATTGAAGACAAGATTGTGCGCTTTGCGGACAAGGAACGTCACCAACTCTTCCTTGAGCCAGAAGGGCGCAATACAGAGGAAGTCTATGTCCAAGGCCTCTCAACCAGTCTACCTGAGGATGTCCAGCGTGACTTGGTTCATTCCATCAAAGGTTTGGAAAATGCAGAGATGATGCGAACAGGTTATGCCATTGAGTATGACATGGTCTTGCCACACCAGTTGCGTGCGACTCTGGAAACCAAGAAAATCTCTGGACTTTTCACTGCTGGTCAGACCAATGGAACGTCAGGTTACGAAGAAGCTGCTGGGCAAGGGATTATCGCAGGTATCAATGCGGCTCTGAAAATCCAAGGCAAACCTGAGTTGATTCTAAAACGCAGTGACGGTTATATCGGGGTGATGATTGATGACTTGGTGACCAAGGGAACGATTGAACCCTACCGTCTATTGACCAGTCGTGCTGAGTACCGTCTCATCCTCCGTCATGACAATGCTGATATGCGTTTGACAGAGATGGGACGCGAGATTGGACTTGTGGATGATGAACGTTGGGCTCGATTTGAGATTAAGAAAAACCAATTTGATAATGAGATGAAACGCCTAGACAGCATCAAACTCAAGCCAGTCAAGGAAACCAATGCCAAGGTTGAGGAGATGGGCTTCAAGCCGTTAACCGATGCAGTGACAGCCAAGGAATTTCTTCGCCGTCCAGAAGTTTCTTATCAAGATGTGGTGGCTTTCATCGGACCAGCTGCAGAGGACTTGGATGACAAGATTATCGAATTGATTGAAACAGAAATCAAGTACGAAGGCTATATTTCCAAAGCTATGGATCAGGTAGCTAAGATGAAACGCATGGAAGAAAAACGCATTCCAGCCAATATTGACTGGGATGACATTGATTCTATCGCAACCGAAGCCCGTCAGAAGTTCAAACTTATCAATCCAGAAACCATCGGCCAAGCCAGCCGTATTTCGGGAGTAAACCCGGCAGATATTTCTATTTTGATGGTGTATCTGGAAGGTAAAAATCGTAGTATTTCTAAAAATCAAGAAAAGAAAGCATAGAGAAAAACAGCTCCGAAGACGGGGCTGTTTTGTTGACTTGTACTCAATGAAAATCAAAGAGCAAACTAGGAAGCTAGCCGTAGGTTGCTCAAAGCACTGCTTTGAGGTTGTAGATAGAACTGACGAAGTCAGTAACATATATACGGCAAGGCGAAGCTGACGTGGTTTGAAGAGATTTTCGAAGAGTATTATTCTTCATCTGGTGTGAGGATCATAGGGATGATGATCGGTTCACGTTCTGTATTTTCATAGAGGAAGGGGCGAATAGCGTTGACAATGGCACCATTGACAGATTGAACGCTAGCGTCCTTGTTTTTCAGTGCGATACGGATTGCATTGAAGAGGATACGCTGGCTTTGGCGAATCAAATCGCCAGACTCTCTCATGTAGACAAAGCCTCGGCTGAGGATGTCTGGACCAGACAGAATCATCTGCGATTTGAAGTCAACAGTTGCGACTGCCAGAACGACACCGTCTTCAGATAGATCACGACGATCTTTGAGGACAGCTGCGCCGATTTCACCGATACGATTTCCATCGACATAGATATCTTGGGCGTTGAAATGACCTGCGATACGAGCTGAGTCAGCAGTAAGGGCAAGCACATCACCATTGCTCATGATAAAGATATTGTCCTTCTCAACACCAGTATCTACTGCTAGTCCAGCGTGGACCTTTTGCATGCGGTATTCACCGTGGACAGGCATGAAGTATTTTGGCTTAATCAAGCGGAGCATGAGTTTTTGCTCTTGCTGACCACCGTGTCCAGATGTATGGATATTGTTCACTTTACCGTGGATAACTTCGACACCAGCTTCTGAAATGATGTTAATCAGCTTGTTGACGCTAGTAGTGTTTCCAGGGATTGGGCTAGAAGAGAAGATAACCGTATCACCTGGTTGGAGTTGCACCTGACGGTGGGTTCCGTTGGCGATACGAGAGAGGGCTGCCATCGGCTCGCCTTGACTACCTGTACAGAGGATAAGAATCTCGCCTGCAGGGTAGTCTTTTATTTCATTTGGCTCGATAAAGGTTCCCTTAGGAGCTTTGATGTAGCCAAGGTCGATTCCGTTGACAATGGCCTTTTCCATAGAACGACCAAAGACCGCAATCTTGCGTCCAGTCTTAACAGCGGCTTCTGTTGCTTGTTGGAGACGGAAGATATTTGAGGCAAAGGATGCAAAGATGATACGTCCCTCTATGCCTTGGATAATCTTCATGATGGACTGGCCAACGACTTTTTCAGAGTTGGTAAAGGTTGGAATTTCTGCATTTGTCGAGTCAGACAGGAGACAGAGTACACCGTCTTCACCAAGAGCTGCCATACGGTGCAAATCTGCTGGTTCACCAACTGGTGTTAAGTCAAACTTGAAGTCACCCGTACAGACAATTTTCCCTTGAGGAGTATGAATGACAATCCCCAAAGGTTCTGGAATAGAGTGAGTCGTTCTAAAGAAAGTTGCCTTGAGATTTTTAAAGGTCAACTCAGTATTGTGGTTGATTTCGTAAAGTTTGGCGTTGCGCAAGAGGCCGTGTTCTTCGAGTTTTCCACGGATCAAAGCCAAGGCAAGCGGTCCAGCATAGATAGGGACATTTGCTTGCTTGAGTAGGAAAGGAATCCCACCGATGTGGTCCTCGTGTCCGTGGGTAATCAAAACAGCCTTGACGCGGTCGATATTGTCGACTATGTAAGAGTAGTCAGGGATAACATAGTCGATACCAAGCAAGTCATCTTCTGGGAATTTAATCCCAGCATCGACGATGATAATCTCGTCTTGGTATTCAATTCCGTATGTGTTTTTCCCGATTTCTCCCAGACCACCGATGGCAAAAACGCCGACTTCTTCAGGTTTAAGAGTGTAGGCCATATTAGAACTCCGTAATTTCGAAGGCGCCAGTTTCTTTTTCGTAATCTAGCAATTTGTCAGACAAGAGTTCGATATACTCGATATTGTACTCTGGGCGATTTTCTTCGACAAGTTGGCGAGCAGCGATACGGCCCTCAAGTTCTGAGTTAGCATCGATGTCTAGGTATAGTGCGCGTGTTGTTTCACGACGTGGGCTACGTTCTTTTGTTTCTTGATAAAAAACTTTGTAAATCATATAGTTCCTTTCTATTTTACAGGTCAGCTTATTCCAAACTTTTAGCATAGATTTGCTTGATTTCATTCCATTTTGTGTCTAGATTGACCTTGATTCGTTACAATTATTTCAATTATACCACAAAATGAAAAATTAGTAAAAGACGGAAACGAGAAAGTCATGGGACGATTTATTTAGTAAGCGTTTGCAAAAATAAAGAAAATATGTTATTTTGAAAATGGAAGTGGAATTTATCGTTTGTCTTAATTCACTATAGATTTTAAGTAAAGGAGGTTGCCCTATGTATAACTTATTTGCTTTTGCTATCGGAGCTCGCTTGGTAGCTTTTATTGTTTTTGTTGCTTGCGTTTATGCGGGGAATCTTCTATTTGCCAAACTGGAACGACGACAAACCAAGTTCTTGTGGAAAATTACCTTTGTGACTCTCTACTCGCTTTTTCTCCTCCTTGTAACCTATGTCGTTTGGTTTGTATTTTACTTTGGATTAAATGCTTAGATGCCCTGCTCATGCTGGGGCATTTTTGTTTGGGGATAAAGAAAATTCCCATGTGCCAGCTTTTGTAGTATAATAGTAAGCAGACAAAAAGATAGGAATGTGTTATGAAAGTATTAGCTTTTGATACGTCCAGCAAGGCTCTTTCTCTCGCTATTTTAGAGGACAAGCAGGTTCTTGCCGAGACGACGATTAATATCAAGAAAAATCACAGTATTACCCTTATGCCTGCCATCGATTTTTTGATGGCAAGTTTGGATTGGACACCCAAGGATTTGGACCGAATCGTGGTGGCGGAAGGGCCAGGTAGCTACACAGGTTTGCGAATTGCGGTAGCAACTGCCAAAATCTTAGCTCACACTCTGAACATCGAGTTGGTTGGTATGTCTAGCCTCTTGGCTCTGGTGCCCTACCAACAAGAAGGCTTGTTCGTCCCCTTGATGGATGCGCGTCGCAATAATGTTTATGCAGGATTTTATGAAAATGCTAAACCTGTCATGCCAGAAGCACACCTGCCCTTTGAGCGAGTGATTGAGCTAATCAAGGGTGCTAGTCAGGTTACCTTTGTCGGAGAAGTTGCCCCCTTTGTGGAGCAAATTCAAGAACACTTGCCAAGGACTAATTACAAAGAAACCTTGCCTAATGCAGCCAATCTTGCTCTTTTGGCTTGGGACAAGGAAGCAGACTCCTTGCATGATTTTGTGCCGAACTACCTCAAGCGTGTCGAAGCCGAGGAAAACTGGCTCAAGAATCACACTGAGTCTGGCGAGTCTTACATTAAACGCCTATGATAGAAATCAAACGAATCCAACAACAGCCTGATCTAGCTAAAGCCATCTATGCTGTTATGGCAGCTATTTACCCAGTCAGTCCTTGGACGCTGGAACAAATCCAAGCAGACCTGGCTCAAGACCAGACTTGGTATGCTCTAGCTTATGATGGGGCAGAAGTGATTGGTTTTCTAGCTGTACAGGAAAATATCTTTGAGGCAGAAGTCCTGCAAATAGCTGTCAAAGAAGCCTATCGAGGCCAGGGGATAGCCTCTGCTTTATTTGCTCAATTGCCGACAGATAAAGAGATTTTTCTTGAAGTCAGAAGTTCAAATCATCGAGCGCAAGCATTTTACAAGAAAGAAAAGATGGCTGTCATCGCTGAGAGAAAGGCCTACTACCATGATCCAGTCGAGGACGCTATCATCATGAAGAGAGAAGTAGATGAAGGATAGATATATTTTAGCATTTGAGACATCCTGTGATGAGACTAGTGTCGCCGTCTTGAAAAACGACGATGAGCTCTTGTCCAATGTCATTGCCAGTCAAATCGAGAGCCACAAACGTTTCGGGGGCGTAGTGCCAGAAGTAGCCAGTCGTCACCATGTCGAGATCATTACAGCCTGTATCGAGGAGGCATTAGCAGAAGCAGGGATTACCGAGGAGGACGTGACAGCTGTGGCGGTTACCTATGGACCGGGCTTGGTCGGAGCCTTACTAGTTGGTTTGTCAGCTGCTAAGGCCTTTGCTTGGGCTCACGGACTTCCGCTGATCCCTGTTAACCACATGGCTGGTCACCTCATGGCGGCTCAGAGCGTGGACCCTTTGGAGTTTCCCTTGCTAGCCCTCTTGGTTAGCGGTGGACATACGGAGTTGGTCTATGTTTCCGAGGCTGGTGACTACAAGATTGTTGGAGAAACGCGAGATGACGCGGTTGGTGAGGCCTATGATAAGGTCGGCCGTGTCATGGGCTTGACCTATCCTGCCGGTCGTGAGATTGACGAGCTAGCTCATCAGGGGCAGGATATTTATGATTTCCCTCGTGCCATGATTAAGGAAGATAATCTGGAGTTTTCATTCTCAGGTTTGAAGTCTGCCTTTATCAATCTTCATCACAATGCCGAGCAAAAGGGAGAAAGCTTGTCCACAGAGGATTTGTGTGCTTCCTTCCAAGCAGCTGTCTTGGATATTCTCATGGCAAAAACTAAGAAAGCTTTGGAGAAATACCCTGTTAAAACCTTAGTCGTAGCAGGTGGTGTGGCAGCAAATAAAGGCCTCAGAGAACGCCTAGCGACCGAAATCACAGATGTCAAGGTTATCATCCCACCTCTGCGCCTCTGCGGAGATAATGCAGGTATGATTGCCTATGCCAGCGTCAGCGAGTGGAACAAAGAAAACTTCGCAGGCCTGGACCTCAATGCCAAACCAAGTCTTGCTTTTGATACGATGGAATAAAATGGAGTCTGTCTGATTACAATCAGCAGACTTTTTTCTCTTTCCTGAATGTGTTATAATAGTCCATGCTGTTGCTGGAATTGATTCAGCTTATTTATTAAGACAATATGAGGAGAAAGATGAAAGAAAAAGGATTTTGGGAGGGGGCGCAGGCAGCTATGCCAACAGCCCTTGGTTATGTCAGTATTGGCCTTGCCTGTGGGATTATCGGTGCGCCCTATGTGACACCTGTTGAGATGGGCTTGATGAGTCTCTTTGTTTATGCTGGGAGTGCCCAGTTTGCTATGCTGGCACTGATTGCGGTTCAAGCACCTGTGGCAGCCATTGCCATGACGGTTTTTCTAATCAATTTGCGTCTTTTTTTGTTGAGTTTGCATGCGTCGACCTATTTCCGTCATACCAGTCTCTGGCAAAATATCGGTATGTCTAGTCTCTTGACGGATGAGACTTATGGCGTTTTGATGGGCGAATTGGCCCATACAGACAAGGTCAATCCTATGTGGATGCACGGAAACAATCTCAACAGCTATGTGGCTTGGTTTGTTGGGACAGTTGTCGGAACGGCTCTGGGTGGCCTACTGCCAAATCCAGAAATCGTTGGCTTGGATTTTGCTCTTGTTGGGATGTTCATCGGAATTTTTGCTTCGCAATTCCAGATTATGCAAAGACGGATTCCTGTCCGCAATCTGCTCATTATCCTAGCGGTTGTTGCGGTATCCTTCTTTTTGCTCTTGACAGTGGTGTCTCAGTCGCTAGCTGTTCTGTTTGCGACGTTACTTGGTTGTACAATGGGGGTGGTTTTAGATGGTCAGTAAGTATCTTTTATTAGCAGTTATTTTCTCTGGCTTGGTGACCTGGATTCCCCGTATGATTCCCTTCATTTTAGTCAAGTATAAGGGTTTGCCTGCGATCGTTGAGCGTTTTTTGAAGTTCTTGCCCGTTTCTATTATCTTTGCCTTGATTCTTTCAAGCGTAGTGACAGGCAAGGTTGGTAACTTATCTCAAATTAAATGGCTAGACTTCTTAGCCGTCTTTCCAACAGCTTGGGTGGCCTTTCGTTATCGCAATCTAGTCGGAACGGTTCTCTTCGGAGTGGTCTTGATTGCCGTCTTGCGTTTGGTCTTTTAAATCAGTCATAAAGAAAACTTATCACAGAGATAGATATCATATAATGGCGTAAATGCTCTTTTTCTGTTAAGATTATAAGGTATTCTATTTTGGAGGAAATGACATGAAAAAAATCGTTAAATACTCATCTCTTGCTGCCCTGGGGCTTGTTGCTGCAGGTGTGCTAGCAGCTTGCTCAGGTGGTGCTAAGAAAGAAGGAGAAGCAGCTAGCAAGAAAGAAATTATCGTTGCAACCAATGGCTCACCAAAACCATTTATCTATGAAGAAAATGGCGAATTGACTGGTTACGAGATTGAAGTTGTTCGCGCTATCTTTAAAGACTCTGACAAGTATGATGTCAAGTTTGAAAAGACAGAGTGGTCAGGTGTCTTTGCAGGTCTTGATGCTGACCGCTACAATATGGCTGTCAATAATCTTAGTTACACTAAAGAACGTGCGGAGAAATACCTCTATGCAGCCCCAATTGCACAAAATCCTAATGTCCTTGTAGTGAAGAAAGACGACTCTAGCATCAAGTCTCTCGCTGATATCGGTGGAAAATCGACAGAGATCGTTCAAGCTACTACATCAGCTAAACAGTTGGAGGAATATAACAAACAACACGCAGACAACCCAACTATCCTTAACTATACTAAGGCAGACTTCCAACAAATCATGGTACGTTTGAGCGATGGCCAATTTGACTACAAGATTTTTGATAAAATCGGTGTTGAAACAGTGATCAAGAACCAAGGTTTGGACAACTTGAAAGTTATTGAACTTCCAAGCGACCAACAACCTTACGTTTACCCACTTCTTGCCAAAGGTCAAGATGAGTTGAAAACATTTGTAGACAAACGTATCCAAGAACTCTACAAAGATGGAACTCTTGAAAAGTTGTCTAAACAATTCTTTGGAGACACTTACCTACCAGCAGAAGCTGATATTAAATAATTTTTTGAAATCATCCATTCTGAATCAGGTGGGTGATTTCTCAATTTTTAAGTATATAGTTTTAAACTATATATCTGATTATCTAATAACAATTTGTGAAATCAAACAAATTGTGAGATACTAGTACGGTATTATTTTTAAGGAGAAAGAATCATGAAAATCAAAAAATGGCTTGGTGTAGCAGCCCTTGCTACAGTCGCAGGTTTGGCTCTTACCGCTTGCGGAAACTCACAAAAGAAAGCAGACAATGCAACAACTATCAAAATCGCAACTGTTAACCGTAGCGGTTCTGAAGAAAAACGTTGGGACAAAATCCAAGAATTGGTTAAAAAAGACGGTATCACTTTGGAATTTACAGAGTTCACAGATTACTCACAACCAAACAAGGCAACTGCTGATGGCGAAGTAGACTTGAACGCTTTCCAACACTATAACTTCTTGAACAACTGGAACAAAGAAAACGGGAAAGACCTTGTAGCGATTGCAGATACTTATATCTCTCCAATCCGTCTTTACTCAGGTTTGAATGGAAGTGACAACAAGTACACTAAAGTAGAAGACATCCCAGCAAACGGAGAAATCGCTGTACCGAATGACGCTACAAACGAAAGCCGTGCGCTTTACTTGCTTCAATCAGCTGGCTTGATTAAATTGGATGTCTCTGGAACTGCCCTTGCAACAGTTGCTAATATCAAAGAAAATCCAAAGAACTTGAAAATCACTGAATTGGATGCTAGCCAAACAGCTCGTTCATTGTCATCAGTTGACGCTGCCGTTGTAAACAATACCTTCGTTACAGAAGCAAAATTGGACTACAAGAAAGCACTCTTCAAAGAACAAGCTGATGAAAACTCAAAACAATGGTACAACATCATTGTTGCGAAAAAAGATTGGGAATCATCACCAAAGGCTGATGCTATCAAGAAAGTTGTTGCAGCTTACCATACAGATGAAGTGAAAAAAGTTATCGAAGAAACATCAGACGGTTTGGATCAACCAGTTTGGTAATAAGAAACAGGGAGGTGGGAGAGAGAATTCCACCTCTTGCTTTTGTATAGAGCAGGGATTGTCAGAAAAAGTAGTTCATAGAAAGGTAGAGAGAATATGGTTTTTCCTAGCGAACAAGAACAAATTGAAAAATTTGAAAAGGATCATGTAGCCCAGCATTATTTTGAGGTTTTGCGTACCTTGATTTCTAAGAAATCAGTCTTTGCCCAGCAGGTGGGTCTCAAAGAAGTCGCAAATTATCTGGGTGAGATTTTCAAGCGTGTTGGGGCTGAAGTGGAGATTGATGAGACTTATACGGCGCCCTTTGTTATGGCGCATTTCAAGAGTTCGCGTCCAGATGCCAAGACCTTGATTTTCTATAACCACTATGACACTGTGCCAGCGGATGGGGATCAGGTCTGGACAGAAGATCCTTTTACTCTTTCGGTGCGCAATGGTTTCATGTATGGACGTGGGGTTGATGACGATAAGGGTCATATCACGGCTCGCTTGAGTGCTTTGAGAAAATATATGCAGCACCATGATGACCTGCCTGTCAATATCAGTTTTATCATGGAGGGAGCGGAGGAATCGGCTTCGACAGACCTAGATAAGTATCTGGAAAAACATGCGGATAAACTCCGTGGTGCGGATTTGTTGGTATGGGAACAAGGAACCAAAAATGCTTTGGAACAGCTGGAAATTTCTGGTGGAAATAAGGGGATTGTGACCTTTGATGCCAAGGTGAAAAGCGCTGATGTCGATATCCACTCTAGTTATGGTGGGGTTGTGGAATCAGCTCCTTGGTATCTCCTCCAAGCCTTACAGTCTCTTCGCGCTGCAGATGGTCGTATCTTGGTTGAAGGTTTGTACGAAGAAGTTCAAAAACCAAATGAACGTGAATTGGCTTTGGTGGATACCTACGCTCAACGAAATCCAGGGGAAATCAGCCAGATTTATGGTTTGGAATTGCCTCTCTTACAAGAGGACCGTGCAGCCTTTCTAAAACGTTTCTTTTTTGAGCCAGCTCTTAATATCGAAGGGATTCAGTCAGGTTATCAAGGACAAGGAGTCAAAACGATTTTGCCAGCAGAAGCCAGTGCTAAGCTAGAGGTTCGTTTGGTTCCTGGTCTAGAACCGCATGATGTTCTGGAAAAAATTCGGGAACAGCTAGACAAAAATGGCTTTGATAAGGTAGAATTATACTATACCTTGGGAGAGATGAGCTATCGAAGCGATATGAGCGCACCAGCCATTCTCAATGTGATTGAGTTGGCCAAGAAATTCTATCCACAGGGCGTTTCAGTCTTGCCGACGACAGCGGGTACAGGGCCTATGCATACGGTCTTTGATGCCCTAGAGGTGCCAATGGTGGCCTTCGGTCTAGGAAATGCCAACAGTCGAGACCACGGTGGAGATGAGAACGTGCGAATCGCCGATTACTACACCCATATTGAATTAGTAGAGGAGCTGATTAGAAGCTATGAGTAGAGATATTATCAAGTTAAATCAGATCGATGTGACTTTTCATCAGAAGAAGAGAACCATCACAGCGGTCAAGGATGTGACCATTCACATCCAAGAAGGGGATATCTACGGAATCGTTGGATATTCTGGAGCAGGGAAATCAACCCTTGTACGGGTGATTAACCTCTTGCAAAAACCATCTGCAGGGAAAATTACTATTGACGACGATGTGATTTTTGATGGTAAGGTTACTTTGACGGCCGAGCAGTTGCGTCGTAAACGTCAAGATATTGGAATGATTTTCCAGCATTTTAACCTCATGAGTCAGAAGACTGCAGAGGAGAATGTAGCCTTTGCCCTCAAACACTCTAGACTCAGCAAGGAAGAAAAGAAGGCTAAAGTAGCTAAGTTGTTGGACTTGGTTGGCTTAGCAGACCGTGCTGAAAACTACCCTTCACAACTATCTGGAGGGCAAAAACAGCGTGTGGCCATTGCGCGTGCCTTGGCAAATGATCCAAAAATCTTGATTTCAGATGAGTCAACTTCTGCCCTTGACCCTAAGACAACCAAGCAGATTTTGGCCTTGTTGCAAGATTTGAACCAAAAATTAGGCTTGACTGTTGTCTTGATTACGCATGAAATGCAGATTGTCAAAGATATTGCCAATCGTGTGGCAGTTATGCAGGATGGGCATTTGATTGAAGAGGGCAGTGTCCTTGAAATCTTCTCAGACCCTAAACAACCTTTGACCCAAGACTTTATCTCAACAGCGACAGGTATTGACGAAGCCATGGTCAAGATTGAGAAGCAAGAAATCGTGGAACACTTGTCTGAAAACAGTCTCTTGGTGCAACTCAAGTATGCTGGAGCTTCAACAGACGAGCCACTTTTGAATGAATTGTACAAGCATTATCAAGTAACGGCTAATATCCTTTATGGAAATATCGAAATTCTCGATGGAACTCCTGTTGGAGAATTGGTGGTGGTTTTGTCAGGTGAAAAAGCAGCGTTGGCAGGCGCCCAAGAAGCCATTCGTCAAGCAGGCGTACAACTAAAAGTATTGAAGGGAGGACAGTAAGATGGAATCATTGATTCAAACCTATTTGCCAAATGTCTATAAAATGGGCTGGGCTGGTCAGGCAGGCTGGGGAACAGCCATCTATCTAACTCTTTATATGACAGTTCTTTCTTTCATCATCGGAGGTTTCTTGGGGCTAGTGGCAGGTCTTTTCCTTGTCTTGACAGCGCCAGGTGGTGTTTTGGAAAATAAGGTCGTCTTCTGGATTTTAGACAAGATTACCTCAATTTTCCGTGCGGTTCCATTTATCATTCTCTTGGCAGTCTTGTCACCCTTCTCTCATCTAATCGTAGGAACAAGCATTGGTCCAAATGCGGCTATCGTACCGCTATCTTTTGCAGTCTTTGCCTTCTTTGCCCGTCAGGTGCAGGTGGTATTGGCTGAGCTAGATGGTGGTGTTATTGAGGCGGCTCAAGCTAGCGGAGCGACATTCTGGGATATCGTAGGTGTTTACCTATCAGAAGGCCTTCCAGATTTGATCCGTGTGACAACTGTGACCTTGATTTCTCTTGTTGGAGAAACAGCTATGGCTGGTGCGGTTGGAGCTGGTGGTATTGGTAACGTGGCTATCGCTTATGGATTTAACCGCTACAATCACGATGTGACCATCTTGGCAACCATCGTTATCATTTTGATTATCTTTGCAATCCAATTCTTGGGAGATTTCTTGACTAAGAAATTGAGCCATAAATAAAAAAGAGCCGCCGGGCTCTTTTTTAGTAATCAGATTTTCTGTGCCAATTTTTTACTCAAGGCTTGTCCAATCAAAGCACCCACTAGGGCTCCGATGACAATACTTGCGATAAATAGTAGGACGGTTCTAAGGTTTGGTGCGACCATGATACGGTCGATATATTCTTGCGATTTTCCTCTTGCTAGAAGGGTTGCCATATAGGCTTTGGGTGTAATCCACATAAGCAAGATTGGGCCAGTTGAGCTAAAGGCAAAAATAAGGAAAGAAAGGAGGTTCTTTGTTTGGTCCTTGTATTTTCCGAGGTTAGCTACTCCATCTGCTAGGAGACCACAGATAATTCCAGGAAGGAAGGCACCGGCACCGTGTTTAGTCCCCAAGAAAAAGAGGGCCATGACAAGGCCGATAGTGGTAATGGCTCCAAAGCGCGGAACTTTTGCGACTAGGATCATATAGACGCTACCGCCGACAAGGGCAGTAAAGGCAGGCGCATAAAACATGTTTCCAGTTTGGTCAAAGAGATTGCCCAAAAGGACACCAACCCCCATGCAGAGGAAGTAAAGAACTGCAAAAAGCAGTGTAGTTAAGATAGATTTTTTCATGAATTGTCTCCTGATAATTTTTTCATAATTCTCATTTTACCATGGTTTGATGGGATTGTAAATGGATACTAGAAGTTTTTGAAAACGCTTGAAATATGATATAATAGTTTCATAGTTATTTTTAGGAGGATATCATGGGGAGATTTTTAGACTTTGTCTTTAATCGTTTCTTTTTAGGGATGATTGCGACAGCCTTCTTTTGGCTATTAACATTGGCAGGAGGGATTATCCTTGGTCTAGCGCCGGCTAGTGCCACCTTGATGAGCCTATATGCAGAACATGGTTATAGCTTTCGGGAATACAGTTTGAAGGAGGCTTGGTCTCTTTATAAGCAAAATTTTGTCTCCAGCAACCTGATTTTCTATAGCTTTTTAGGGGTGGATCTAGTTTTGGTCTATGGCCTGTATCTCTTGGTGCAATTGCCTCATCAGACTATTATTCATTTGATTGCGACCTTTTTGAATGTTCTAGTAGTTGCCCTGCTGTTTTTGGCTTATACAGTATCTTTGAAATTACAAGTTTATTTTGATTTGTCCTATCGAAATAGTCTCAAACTATCCTTTATTGGCATCTTTATGAGCTTAGCGGCTGTGGCCAAGGTTCTCCTTGGGACAGTGCTACTTGTGACAATTGGTTACTATATGCCTGCCCTACTTTTCTTTGTAGGAATTGGGATGTGGCATTTCTTTATCAGTGATATGTTGGAACCGGTCTATGAAAGTATCCATGAAAAATTGGCGACAAAATAGAATGAAGCAGTTTTGGCTACATACGCTTCTAAGAACCTACAGTTCAGTTATGATGATTATTATTGCGAGTTTTGCAATCTTACTCTCTTACGCTGACTGGGATTCACGGGAAAAGGAAGCTCAAAGAGTAGCCCAGCGTGTAACCACTCGAACAGTCGATGAGGTGGAGTATTATTATCGGGAATCAGCCCAACTGGCGCAAGATTTAGTAGCTAATCAAGAACGGATACAAGGGGTTTATAAGTACTTTAGCTTGTCAACTTCTGAGTATTTTTATTGGCTGTTGGAGCATCAAGCGGCTTCGTCAACTTCTATTTCTCTGTATGAAAACATTGATGATCTTTATGTCCAAAATGACTCTATAACGGGTGTTGCAATCGTCTTGCAGGATTTTAAAGAAGTTTATGTGTCAACAAGGGATAAAAGAAGTGGTCATATCTTGCCTGCTGAGGCCTTTAAACCAGAGGTCAATAGTTTTGGAATTCCAGTTCTGGACCCAGCAACGGATCAATCTATAGGAGTGATTTACATCTCCTTGGATCCAGAAGTTTTATACCATGCTATTGACAATACCTGAGGTCATATTCCGATGGCTGTTACTGTGACATCACCATTTGATACGGAGATTTTTCATATTGGTGAGAGGGTCAATAGGGAACATGAGAACTGGTTTGTTGGTATGACTTCTCATGGATATCAGGTTCAGGTGGCAGTTCCTAAAAACTTTGTTTTACAAGGAACAGTGGCTAGCTCTGCTTTGATTGTGGGTTTGAGCCTTCTCTTTATTGTCATTCTCTATCTGACTTTGAGGCAGACTTTTGCTAATTATCAAAAGCAGGTAGTGGATTTGGTGGATTCCATCCAAGCTATTGCCCAAGGGCAAGAAGGTCTTCGCATTGATACGCTTGAAAAGGATCAGGAATTGCTCCTAATCGCGGAGACGACCAATGATATGTTGGATCGATTAGAAAAGAATATCCATGATATTTATCAGTTAGAGCTTAGTCAAAAGGATGCCAATATGCGAGCCTTACAGGCTCAAATCAATCCTCATTTTATGTATAATACGCTGGAGTTTTTGCGTATGTATGCAGTTATGCAAAGTCAAGATGAGTTGGCAGATATCATTTATGAATTCAGTAGTCTCTTGCGTAACAATATTTCCGACGAAAGAGAGACCCTTCTCAAACAGGAATTAGAATTTTGTCGTAAATACAGCTATCTCTGCATGGTTCGCTATCCCAAGTCCATTGCCTATGGTTTCAAGATAGACCCAGAGCTAGAGAATATGAAAATTCCTAAGTTTACCTTGCAACCGCTGGTAGAAAACTATTTCGCGCATGGTGTTGACCATAGACGGACAGATAATGTGATTAGTATCAAGGCTCTTAAACAGGATGGTTTTGTGGAAATTTTAGTGGTCGATAATGGCCGTGGTATGTCGGCTGAAAAACTGGCAAATATCCGAGAAAAATTAAGGCAGAGACATTTTGAACACCAAGCCAGTTACAGTGATCAAAAGCAGTCTATCGGGATTGTCAATGTACATGAGCGTTTTGTGCTCTATTTTGGGGACCGCTATGCCATTACTATAGAGTCTGCGGAGCAAGCAGGTGTTCAGTATCGTATTACAATTCAAGATGAGTAGAAAGGGAGAAAATGTATAAAGTATTATTAGTAGATGATGAGTACATGGTGACAGAAGGTCTGAAACGTTTGATTCCCTTTGATAAGTGGGATATGGAGGTCGTCGCAACAGCCAGTCATGCCGATGAAGCCCTAGAATATGTTCAGGAAAATCCTGTCGATGTGGTCATTTCCGATGTCAATATGCCCGATAAAACAGGGCTTGATATGATTCGGGAGATGAAAGAAATCTTACCAGATGCAGCCTATATCCTACTCTCAGGTTATCAGGAGTTTGATTATGTAAAAAGAGCAATGAACCTTAGTGTGGTGGACTATTTGGTCAAGCCTGTTGATAAGGTAGAGTTGGGAAATCTGCTGGAGAAGATTGCAGGTCAGCTCGGCGAGAGAGGAAAGAAAAGTCAGACCCTCAGTCAAGATTTAGATGAGGCTGGATTTGTTAGTTATCTAGGAGGTAAGGAGAATTGGTGGATAGGCCTATCCAAGGAAAAACAAGGCTCTTTCACCATTCCCTACTATGTGTTAGGACAAGATTGGCAGATTTTCATTTCTGATCAACCCCTAGATGGTTTAGTCGTTACTCCCTTTGAAGCCCCTTATCAAGAATACTTTGAACGCTGGAAGCTGAATGCTGAGAAGGCCCTCTTTTACGGTTCTGTAAATTTAAAACAGTCTGAGAGTCTCTTTGCCTATTACGAACCGATTTATAGGGTTATCATTCAGGGGGATCTCAACCAAATCGTAGAAGAGTTGAACCTCTTGGAGAAGGTAGTTCTTGAAAATACACCTCGTGTTCCGATTACCAAGCAGCTTTTTATCCAATTTGTCATGGATGTCTTTCACTTGTTTGAACATCTAAAAGCTGATGATTTAACGGATATTGTCAAAACGATTCATGCTATTCAATCCTTTGATGAATTGGTTCCTTATATTAAGGAAACTCTGACCCGCTTTTTTGGGCAATATCGAATGAATGAAAATGTGGTTAGTGTGCTAGAAGTCATTGGGCGTGATTATCAGAAAGAACTTTCGCTCAAGGATATCAGTAAGGATCTCTTTATCAATCCTGTTTATCTGGGGCAGTTGATTAAGCGAGAAACCAATTCGACCTTCGCAGAATTACTAAACAAACAACGCATTAAGGCTGCCCAACAGCTCTTGCTTTCGACTAGTGACAGTATCGAAGATATTTGTTATGCTGTTGGTTACAGTAACGTGGGATATTTCTATAAAGTGTTCCGAAAATTGTGCGGAAAATCGCCAAAAGCCTACCGAAAACAGGTAGAAACTATACTATAAGATTTGTATTCCCTTACAAAAGGTGCTATAATATAAAATAAATAATAATATCAGGAGGTTCTATCATGAAAAAGAAACCAATTTATCTATGGGTCTTGCTAATCTTGTCTGCTCTTATTTCAGCTACGTCTCTGTTTGGAATGTTGAGCCCCTTACCTAGCAAAGAAGCCCTTCGTGCTGCTCAAAAAACTATTGAAGGGATTAGTGCTCAGCAATTAGAAGACCAGCTTAATTACACCTATAGAGTAGCAGAAGCATCTCATTCTATTTTTAACAGTGCCTTGATTGTGCTATCTGCTATTTTAGTGGTAGTAGCAATTGTCTTCCTTGTTCGTAAGAATTTGCAATATGCAAATTATACTTATGTTGGCTATGTTTTGTTAGCTATTATTGGTTCAATTTATAGCTATGTGACTTTGCAAGACGCTGTGCAATTGGTTCAAGATGAGACTATGCGTTTAGGGATGAGTATTGGTTCAAAAGCTGTTAGCATTTTCTATATCGTCATCAATGTTCTTTTCCTAGCCCTTGTCTTCTATAAGATGTGGCGTCAACAAAAAGCTTTGGCAGAAGAAGAGGAAACAGAAGATCTTGTCTAAGTATTGACAAAAAATAACTATCAAGATACAATCTTGGTAGTTATTTTTCGATTATAGATAAAATCATGGAGGTAAATATGAAGACAATTTCTTTAGTTTATATCAGTCTGAGCGGCAACACTGAGAGTTTTGTGACCCGCCTGAAAGACTATCTCTTGTCCCAGTACGAGGGGATTGAGGTCCAAAAGATTCATATCAAGGATTTGGTCAAGGAAGGCAAAAATTTCTATGAAATGGACCATCCCTATGTCGCTTTTTTGCCGACCTATCTCGAAGGTGGGAATGGCGTGGATAACGGAGATGTTGAGATTTTGACGACACCGGTGGGAGATTTTATTGCCTATGGTAACAATGCTAGTAAGTGTTTTGGTGTGGTTGGGTCAGGAAATCGTAACTTTAATAACCAATACTGCCTAACAGCCAAGCAATACAGTCAACGCTTTGGCTTTCCTGTATTGGCTGACTTTGAAATGCGAGGCATGCTGGAAGATATCAAACATGTCGCAGCTATTATCTCAGATTTGTATGATTTGGAAAGTTGAGCTTAGGCTTGACTTTTTTATTATTCCAAGTGGTTTTATCAGCACTCTTACTTTTTATGCTCCAAGAGTTGATTGATGTGATCTACTTTTTTAGCCTCTCTTTTATAGAGAATAGCCCAGATGATGAGATAGACAATCGCAAACTCGATAATGAGCTGGAGGTAGAAAATCCAGTGGAAAGGGAACCAACCAGCAAGAGTTGCCAGTGGGACAAAGCCAGCCAGCATAAGGAAGAAATGAGTCAGAGTGGCACGAAGCATGCTCCAGTCACGGCTGAATAAGCGGTTGCCAAAGTTGAAGAGCATACCGATAGCTGCCCAAATCAGTGTGCAGTAGAGCAAGACCAGGGCACCGTGAATCTGATGTTGAGCCATCACTTGGCCGATGAGAGAGTAGGGATTTAGTGGTGCGTAGGTATTTGGTGCATAAATGAGTGAAAAGATGATAGAGAGGATGAGGCCGATGAGGACACCAGTAGCTGCGTCGTGGAAGATTTGTTTTTTCATAGTTCTAATTTCTCCTTGATGGTTTTTAGATAACGGCGTGAAGAGTAGGTGAAGCTTTCGTTTTTCAAGAAAATTTCTACTAGGCCGTTGGGGGTGAGCTTGAGATGAGAGATGGAATCGATATTGATGATTTCTGATTGGGAAATTTGGATAAAATTGGTTGGCAGAATTTCAAGGACCTGATAGAGCCGTAAATCAATATTGTAGGTCTGACTTGCTGTTTCTGCTAGAACCTTCCGATTTTCGATATAGAAGCGTTGTATCTTACCAATCTTAACTAGATAGACCTGATCATCAATCTTTCCTTTGATTGTTTCTTTTTGGTCAAGATTTTCTGCGAACTCGATGACTTTCTGGATTTTATCTGTCGGCTGAGGTGCTTGAACAATCAGCTTTTCCTCTTCGTAAGTTTCACTAATCTGTAGTTCTACTTTCATAAATTTCTCTCCTTTTCAGTTATACAAGGTTGTGATCACTTCCTGTATATCCTTATTAAACACTATTTTATGCCCTCTTGCAAGGGACTTTGTCTATGTGGAGGGATTTGGCTTCTATGTGGTGGAGCTTTTCTGTCCTATCTGAAATATGGTATAATAGCACTAATCAATTTCTAGGAAAATAGATATAGAAAGGGGCTGAAAGATGTCTCATATTATTGAATTGCCAGAGGTGCTGGCAAACCAGATTGCGGCAGGAGAGGTTATCGAACGTCCTGCAAGTGTGGTTAAAGAGTTGGTAGAAAATGCTATTGACGCGGGTTCTAGTCAGATTATCGTTGAGATTGAGGAAGCTGGTCTCAAGAAAATCCAAATCACAGATAATGGCCATGGAATTGCCCACGATGAAGTAGAATTAGCCCTGCGTCGCCATGCAACCAGTAAGATAAAAAATCAAGCAGATCTTTTTCGGATTCGGACGCTTGGTTTTCGTGGTGAAGCTCTGCCCTCTATCGCGTCTGTCAGTGTACTGACTCTGTTGACGGCGATGGATGGTGCAAGTCATGGAACCAAGCTCGTCGCGCGTGGAGGAGAAGTTGAAGAAGTCGTCCCAGCGACTAGTCCTGTGGGGACCAAGGTTTGTGTGGAGGACCTCTTCTTCAACACGCCTGCCCGCCTCAAGTATATGAAGAGCCAGCAAGCAGAGTTGTCTCATATCATTGATATTGTCAACCGTCTGGGCTTGGCCCATCCTGAGATTTCTTTTAGCTTGATTAGTGATGGCAAGGAAATGACGCGGACAGCAGGGACTGGACAACTGCGCCAAGCAATCGCAGGGATTTACGGTTTGGCGAGTGCCAAGAAGATGATTGAAATTGAGAACTCTGATCTTGATTTCGAAATTTCAGGCTTTGTTTCCCTGCCTGAGTTGACTAGAGCCAATCGCAATTATATCAGTCTCTTCATCAATGGCCGTTATATCAAGAATTTTTTACTCAATCGTGCAATTCTAGACGGCTATGGCAGTAAGCTTATGGTAGGCCGTTTTCCACTGGCTGTCATTCACATTCATATCGACCCTTATCTAGCGGATGTCAATGTGCACCCAACCAAGCAAGAGGTGCGGATTTCCAAGGAAAAAGAATTGATGGCCTTGGTTTCAGAAGCTATTTCTAAGAGTCTTAAGGAGCAAACCTTGATTCCAGATGCCTTGGAAAATCTTGCCAAATCGACCGTGCGCAATCGTGAGAAGGTGGAGCAGACCATTCTCCCACTCAAAGAAAATACGCTCTACTATGAGAAAACAGAGCCGACTAGATCCAGTCAAGCTGAGGTGGCTGATTATCAGGTAGAATTAAATGAGGAAGGGCAGGACTTAACCTTGTTTGCCAAGGAAACCTTGGACCAATTGACTAAGCCAGCAAAACTGCATTTTGCAGAGAGAAAACCTGCTAACTACGACCAGCTAGATCACCCAGAGTTAGACATTGCGAGTCTTGATAAGGCTTATGACAAGCTGGAGCGAGAAGAATCATCCAGCTTCCCAGAGTTGGAATTTTTCGGGCAAATGCACGGGACTTATCTCTTTGCCCAAGGGCGAGATGGGCTCTACATCATAGACCAGCATGCGGCGCAGGAACGGGTTAAGTACGAGGAGTACCGTGAAAGCATTGGCAATGTTGACCAGAGCCAGCAGCAACTCCTAGTGCCCTATATATTTGAATTTCCAGCGGATGATGCTCTTCATCTCAAGGAAAGAATGCCTCTTTTGGAGGAAGTGGGCGTCTTTCTAGCAGAGTACGGAGAAAATCAATTCATCTTACGTGAACATCCTATTTGGATGGCAGAAGAAGAGATTGAATCAGGTATCTATGAGATGTGCGACATGCTCCTTTTGACCAAGGAAGTTTCTATCAAGAAATATCGAGCAGAGCTGGCTATCATGATGTCCTGCAAGCGGTCTATCAAGGCCAACCATCGTATTGACGACCATTCGGCCAGACAGTTGCTTTATCAACTTTCTCAATGTGACAATCCCTATAACTGTCCCCACGGACGTCCTGTTTTAGTGCATTTTACCAAGTCAGATATGGAAAAGATGTTCCGACGTATTCAGGAAAATCACACCAGTCTCCGTGAGTTGGGGAAATATTAAACTAAAAGGAAAACTATGTACGAATATTTAAAAGGAATCATTACCAAAATCACTGCTAAATACATTGTTCTTGAAACCAATGGTATAGGTTATATCCTGCATGTAGCTAACCCCTATGCTTACTCGGGACAGATCAATCAAGAGGCTCAAATTTATGTGCATCAGGTCGTGCGTGAGGATGCCCATCTGCTTTATGGATTTCGCTCAGAAGATGAGAAAAAGCTCTTTCTTAGTCTAATTTCGGTGTCTGGGATTGGGCCTGTATCAGCTCTTGCTATTATCGCTGCTGATGACAATGCTGGCTTGGTTCAAGCCATTGAAACCAAGAATATCACCTACTTGACTAAGTTCCCTAAAATTGGCAAGAAAACAGCCCAGCAGATGGTGCTGGACTTGGAAGGCAAGGTAGTAGTTGCAGGAGATGATCTTCCTGCCAAGGTGCCAGTGCAAGCTAGCGCTGAAAACAAAGAACTGGAAGAAGCTATGGAAGCCATGTTGGCACTGGGCTACAAGGCAACAGAGCTCAAGAAAATCAAGAAATTCTTTGAAGGAACGACAGATACAGCTGAGAACTACATCAAGTCGGCCCTTAAAATGTTGGTCAAATAGGAGCAGAGCATGACAAAACGTTGTTCGTGGGTCAAGATGACCAATCAACTCTACATTGCCTATCATGATGAGGAATGGGGTCATCCCCTCCATGATGACCAAGCATTGTTTGAGTTATTGTGTATGGAAACCTATCAAGCGGGCCTGTCTTGGGAAACGGTACTAAACAAACGCCAGGCTTTCCGAAAAGTATTTCATGGCTATCAAATTCAAGCGGTCGCAGAGATGACCGACACCGAATTGGAAGCCTTGCTGGATAATCCAGCCATCATCCGAAATAGAGCCAAGATTTTTGCTACACGCGCTAACGCCCAAGCCTTTCTACGATTACAGGCAGAGTACGGCTCTTTTGATGCCTATCTTTGGTCTTTTGTTGAGGGGAAAACGATCGTTAACGATGTTTCCGATTATCGCCAAGCCCCAGCTAAAACACCTTTGTCTGAGAAATTAGCCAAAGATCTCAAAAAACGAGATTTCAAGTTCACAGGACCAGTCGCTGTCTTGTCTTTTCTACAAGCAGCAGGCCTGATTGACGACCACGAGAATGATTGTGAGTGGAAAAGCGGTCATTAGTATGTACAGGTAACTAGCATATCTGAGAATATAGAAAAAAGCTGAGAAACTTTTCCCAGCTTTTTATATATACTATTAGATTTGTTAGAGTGAAGTCAAAAAAGTGATTCCACCTAAAATAACACCGGCTGAATTTGGAATGATTAGTATCCAATCCTTCTTAGGTTCTTTTGTCCATCCATAAATAACCCAGATTAAGCAAGATATAGCAGCTGATAAAGGTTGAAATGGTTGAGCTTTATTTCCTTGTAAATTAGCGATAATTTGAGGTATGTAGGCAATAAATACTATAATTCCAATAAAGGCACCAATAGAACCTACGATTCGATTAATTTTTTGTTTTGTCATATACACCTCCTTCAAAAGGATATCATAGAAATTAGCGAAATGCAATAAATTCAGATACAAATTGTAACGAAAACGAATACAAAAGCACAAAAATAGAGAAACTATTTATTTTTTGTTATAGTCAAAGCGAATGACTTGTTCCTGTGCATCTACATGAGCATGGACCCCAAAGGGTACAATGGCTCTTGGAGTTGCGTGGCCGACATTTAGATTATAGATAATCGGGATATTGCTGTCAATAATATTCAATAGTGCCTCTTTATAGTTGTCATAGAAAGTTTCATCCATAGGTTTTCCGACCAGGAGTCCACTGATGACCTCGAATATACCAGCGTTCTTTAAAGCCCGCAACATCTTTTTGAAGTCTTCCGGCTCAGGCTTTTCTTCGCTTGTCTCTAGCAAGAGGATCTTACCTTCCCAGTCTGACAAGTCAGGGAAAAGTTTGTACTTTTGACAGAGCTCCGTGCTGTCTGTGTATCGAGAGTTGTCAAAGATATCGTAGAGGGATTCAAGGCAACCACCGAGGATTTCTCCCTCGAACTGGGCATTTCCTTGCAACAAGTCAAAACCAGTGTTTGCATGACTGACACGAGCTGTCCCCAGAGCCTTGGGACTAAAATCAGTTCGTTCCTCATACCAAACGTGACTAGGGCGGATTTCTGAGATTCTTCCAGTCTCAATCAATTCTTTAAAGTAGTGAAAGCTATAGGGCAACATCTCCTTGTCCAATTCACAAATGTCTGCTAAAAAGGATTGACCATAAAAAGTTTTAACACCTAGTTTATGCAACATGAGATGGTTCATGGTTGTATCTGAGAAACCAAGAAATATTTTTTGTTTGATAACCTTTTGGAGTTGGTCATTTTCAAAAAGATAAGGTAGTAAGCGATAGGTATCGTCTCCACCGATGGCGCATAGGATCATGTCGATGCTATCGTCCGAAAAGGCCTGCATCAAATCCTCCGCACGGGCTTCAGGATGGTCCTTGATAAAGTCTAATCCTTTTAACGAATGGGGCAAAAAGATAGGATTGAGTCCCAAATCCTTGAGACGTTGGACACCCAAGTCCACTTCGTGTTTGACAAAGTCTTCACCGATAATGCCACTAGATAAACTAACAATACCAATAGTAGAAACCATATCTCATCCTCCTAGAAATAGATTGAGCCTATTTTATCATAAAAGATGGGAGAAAACTATAGGGAAAAGGGTAGAGGGAAGCTTGTAGGCAAGCAAGTGAAAAAGCAACCGCCTATGCAGTTGCTTTTCGTTTTTCTAATCTCGCTGGATATGAGTTACTTGGTCAACTCTTGATTATAGGAGAGGGCTAAATCAATCCAGTAAGGCAGTTCTTTTTGACCTTCGATATCTAGGTCTATATAGCCATGATAAGGTCGCCCTCTCATCAATGTAGTATGAGCTCCTATTCGGGGTAGAACTTGCTTTTCCGTTTCTTTTCCAATTCTCACCATAACCAGCTCGTCCTTTCTGGAACTGACTGTAAGGACCATTTTCCCACGAATCATAAAGGCCAGGCCACCAAACAGTTTCTTTTCTTCTAACTCTTCTTCGAAAATTTGTGGAGGAAGTTTGAGTGCTAGAATTTTTCGAATCTGCTGAGCTAAGGATTGACTATATGCCATAGCTTTTCACTTTTCTTAATAACGTGATGGGCCCGCGCTTGCACTTCGGATGTTCAAGCGTTTCTTGAGATAGAAGCGAAGGGCTAGGAGGGCTGCTCCGATAATAGCTAGTGGCAATGGAGCAAGTACTGGGTTAAGGCTAGTTGGTAGGAAGCTTGTTGCAAAGAAAACAAGCAACCAAAGGAACATAGAAGCTAGGATAACTAGTACAGATTTCCAGAAAGGCGGACGTTGACTGCGGTCCATATCTGGTCCATAATATTGGTAAACAAAGTAGTACATCAAGTAGAAGGCAAATCCACCAACAAGTCCAACTAAAAGGAGAGTGACAAATCCATAGCCGAAAGCCTGATCTGCCGCAAAGAAAGTAGTGAGGGCGCTGACGAGGGCAAAGAGGCTAGTGATGAAAAGGGCTGAGTCCATAATCATCAGTTTTGGATCATCATTTTCTTTGGGATGCTCTTTTTCATATTGTTCTTTGATAGTGAAACTATGAGCCCAATGAGTTGGTGCACCATAAAGAGAACGAGCAGTTGTACCTTTAGATTGCTCCTCAAGGATTTGGGGAATAACTTCTTCAAAAATAGCCTTGATTTCAGCGTCTGTTTTCCCATCTTTGATGAATTGTTGGGTAGCGATGTGGACAAACTCTTGGTTTTTCTTGGTTAATTTTTGTAGATCAATCTGAGACATAGGAACTCCTCTTAGAACCATTTTTTATGGATGAGATAGAGAGTGAGCGAGACACTCATAGCAAAGGCGATAAAGACGATTAACCAGAAGGCATTTGGCTCGCCGTTTAGGGGGATTTCATTATCCTTAAAGTTCATCCCGTAGGCAGAAAAGACCATGGTTGGGATGGACATGACGATGGTCACAAGGGCCAAGGTCTTCATAATGTTGTTCTGGTTGTTGGAAATGATAGAGGCAAAGGTCTCTGTCATAGAGTGCAAGACGTTTCCATAAATGTCTGCCATCTCGATGGCCTGTTGGGTTTCAATCAGGGTATCCTCGAGTAGGTCTTCGTCCTCAAGGTATTTCTTGATATTGCTGGTTGAGCTGGTCAATTTCTTAATCACGCGCTCATTTGTTTTGAGGGAGGCCTTGAAATAGACGATGGTTTTTTCCAATTCCATGAGCTCAATCAATTCTTCATTACGAGTTGATTGATGCAGTTGACTTTCGATTTGTTCACTCTTACGGTCAATCGAACGAAGGGCTGTTAGATAAAGCTCTGCATTGCGATAAAGAATCTGAAAGATAAAACGCGAACGCATGAAAGTGTAGAAATTACGCAAGCGACGGTTGATAAAGACATCGAGGACAGGTAGTGGTTCCAAACACGTAGTGATAATGGTTTCCTCGGTGATGATAATACCAAGCGGAATAGTTACGTAGTAGGTGCGGTTATTTCTTTCCTCTGTGACCGGCACGTCTACGATAATCAGGGTATACTCGTCTTCGATGGTAATACGAGACATTTCTTCTGCATCGAGCGGTGCTCGAAGGTCAGCAATATCAATGTCGAAGGCGTTAGCGATTTCGAGTGATTCATTTTGAGTCGGATTGACGAGATTGATCCAAGTACCCGGTTCAAGTGTATCGATCTCTTTAAATTCAGTTGTTGTAGAGAGAAAAACTTGTTTCATATCCCTTATCCTTTCTCATTTTTCAGATTTTTTCACACCGTACTATTATACTACAAAATCGGCCTTTTGGGTAATAGAATCTCACTTTTTTTGGTATAATGGTAAGCAATAATGGACTAGAAAGAACAAAGATGCAAGATAAAATTGTCATTCATGGGGCGCGTGCCCATAATTTAAAAAATATTGATGTGGAGATTCCACGAGACAAGTTGGTTGTCGTAACCGGCTTGTCAGGTTCAGGGAAATCCAGTCTGGCCTTTGATACCCTCTATGCGGAGGGTCAACGTCGCTATGTGGAGAGTTTGTCAGCCTATGCTCGTCAATTCTTGGGGAATATGGAGAAGCCTGATGTGGATGCTATTGATGGTCTCAGCCCTGCTATTTCCATCGACCAAAAAACGACTAGCAAAAACCCTCGTTCGACAGTGGGAACAACGACAGAAATCAATGACTATCTGCGTCTCCTCTATGCGCGTGTGGGGACGCCTTACTGTATCAACGGGCATGGAGCTATCAAGGCTTCTTCTGTGGAGCAAATTGTGGATAAGGTTTTGGAATTGCCAGAACGCCAACGTCTGCAAATATTAGCTCCTGTTATCCGTAAGAAAAAAGGCCAACATAAGAGTGTTATTGAGAAGGTTCAGAAAGACGGTTATGTTCGTGTCCGTGTGGATGGGGAAGTCTATGATGTGACCGAAGTGCCAGAGTTGTCCAAGAGCAAGCAACACAATATTGATGTCGTGGTTGACCGTATTGTCATCAAGGAGGGCATTCGTAGTCGTCTCTTTGATTCCATTGAGGCTGCCCTCCGTATTGCAGAAGGTTATGTCATTATCGACACGATGGACGATTCGGAGTTGCTCTTCTCTGAGCATTATGCCTGTCCAGTTTGTGGTTTTACCGTACCAGAGTTAGAGCCTCGTCTCTTCTCCTTCAATGCTCCTTTTGGTTCATGTAGTGAGTGTGACGGCTTGGGCATCAAGCTGGAGGTGGATACTGATTTGGTAGTGCCAGATGCCAGCAAAACGCTACGTGAAGGGGCGTTAGCGCCTTGGAATCCTATCTCATCCAACTACTATCCAAACATGCTGGAACAAGCCATGACAGCCTTTGGGGTGGATATGGATAAGCCTTTTGAGGACTTGTCAGAAGAAGCTAAAAACTTGATTCTATATGGTTCTGATGGCAAGGAATTCCATTTCCACTATGAGAATGAATTTGGTGGCGTGCGTGATATCGATATTCCTTTTGAGGGAGTTATTGGTAATATCAAACGTCGCTACCGTGAAACCAATAGTGACTACACCCGCACCCAGATGCGTCTCTACATGAATGAGCTGACCTGCGGAACCTGTCACGGCTATCGTCTTAATGACCAGGCCCTGTCTGTCCGTGTGGGTGGTCAGCAAGGGCCACATATCGGAGAAATCTCGGATCTGTCTATCGCTGACCACTTGGACTTGGTGAGTCAGCTAACCTTGTCTGAAAATGAAGCCATCATTGCTAGGCCTATTCTCAAGGAAATTAAGGACCGTTTGACCTTCCTCAACAACGTGGGTCTAAACTATCTGACCCTATCTCGATCAGCAGGTACCCTTTCAGGTGGGGAAAGTCAGCGTATTCGCTTGGCAACCCAGATTGGATCTAACCTATCAGGCGTCCTCTATATCCTAGACGAGCCATCTATCGGACTCCACCAGAGGGACAATGACCGCCTGATTGCTAGTCTGAAAAAGATGCGTGATTTGGGCAATACTCTCATTGTAGTGGAACACGACGAAGATACCATGCGCGAGGCGGATTACCTGATTGACGTTGGTCCCGGTGCCGGTGTTTTTGGTGGGGAAATTGTTGCCGCAGGTACGCCTAAACAGGTGGCTCGCAACAGCAAGTCTATCACAGGTCAGTATTTATCAGGCAAACGAGCTATTCCAGTACCAGCAGAGCGCCGTGTGGGAAATGGTCGTTTTATCGAGGTGACAGGAGCGCGTGAGAACAACTTGCAAAATGTCACGGCTCGCTTTCCTCTAGGAAAATTCATCGCGGTGACAGGTGTGTCAGGTTCAGGGAAATCGACCTTAATCAATAGCATCCTCAAAAAAGCCATTGCTCAAAAGCTCAACCGCAATTCAGACAAACCTGGTAGGTTCAAAACCATCACAGGGATTGAGCATGTTGATCGTTTGATTGACATCGACCAGAGTCCAATCGGACGAACGCCGAGGTCCAACCCTGCTACCTATACAGGAGTTTTTGACGATATACGTGACCTCTTTGCCCAGACAAACGAGGCCAAGATTCGAGGTTACAAGAAGGGGCGTTTCAGTTTCAACGTCAAGGGTGGTCGCTGTGAAGCCTGCTCAGGTGACGGGATTATCAAGATTGAGATGCACTTCCTGCCAGATGTTTATGTGGCTTGTGAAGTATGCCACGGGACTCGCTACAACAGTGAAACCCTAGAAGTTCACTACAAAGAAAAGAATATCTCGCAGGTCTTGGATATGACCGTCAACGATGCGGTGGAATTCTTCCAACACATTCCGAAAATTCAACGCAAACTTCAGACCATCAAGGATGTAGGGCTAGGCTATGTGACGCTAGGGCAACCAGCTACCACCCTTTCTGGGGGAGAAGCTCAGCGTATGAAGCTGGCTAGTGAACTCCACAAACGCTCGACAGGAAAATCTTTCTACATTCTCGATGAGCCGACGACAGGTCTTCATACCGAGGATATCGCTCGCTTGCTTAAGGTTTTAGCTCGCTTTGTAGACGATGGCAATACAGTCCTCGTCATTGAGCACAATCTAGACGTTATTAAGACTGCAGACCATA
The DNA here is from genome assembly GCF_024346585.1 of Streptococcus toyakuensis. Lineage (NCBI taxonomy): Bacteria > Bacillati > Bacillota > Bacilli > Lactobacillales > Streptococcaceae > Streptococcus > Streptococcus toyakuensis. The sequence goes on along the minus strand of NZ_AP024523.1, from coordinate 1,915,662 downwards.
TTATTGACTTGGGACCTGAGGGCGGTGTCGGTGGTGGAACCATCATCGCAACAGGAACTCCAGAAGAAGTAGCGGCCAATGAAGCCAGCTACACAGGACACTATTTGAAAGGAAAGTTACATCATGAATAAACGTGTACAAGCATTTCTAGCTAAAATGCAAGAAAAAGAACTAGATGGCATCATCATCAATAACCTTAAAAACGTCTATTATTTGACTGGTTTTTGGGGCTCAAACGGAACAGTCTTCATCAGCCGTGACCGTCAGGTCTTGGCGACAGACTCTCGCTATATCATTGCAGCTAAGCAAGAAACCAGTGGGTTTGAGATTGTGGCTGATCGTGATGAATTGGCTGTCATTGCAGGCATTGTTAAGGATATGGGCTTGTCTCGAATCGGTTTTGAGGATGAGATTTCAGTATCTTATTACCACCGTATGCAGGTAGCCTTTGAAGGAATTGACTTGCTTCCACAAACTCAGTTTGTTGAAGGTCTTCGAATGATTAAGGATGAGGCAGAGATTGCAGCGATTCGCAAGGCTTGTTCTATCTCAGACCAAGCTTTCCGCGATGCGCTTGACTTTATTAAGCCAGGAAAAACTGAAATTGAAATTGCCAACTTCCTTGACTTCCGTATGCGTGAGTTGGGAGCATCTGGCTTATCTTTTGACACTATTCTAGCTAGTGGTATCAACTCTTCCAAACCTCATGCTCATCCTATGCACAAACCAGTGGAACTAGGAGAAGCCGTTACTATGGACTTCGGTTGCCTTTATGACCACTATGTCAGTGATATGACCCGGACTATCTACTTGGGACACGTCAGTGATGAGCAGGCAGAGATTTACAATACGGTTCTCAAAGCCAACCAAGCCTTGATTGACCAAGCTAAGGCTGGCTTAGGTTTCCGTGACTTTGACAAAATTCCTCGTGATATTATCATTGAAGCAGGCTATGGCGACTACTTTACCCACGGTATCGGACACGGTATTGGGCTGGATATTCATGAAGAGCCTTACTTTAGCCAAACTTCTACAGAAACTATTAAGGCAGGTATGGCCTTGACCGATGAACCAGGTATCTACATCGAAGGCAAATATGGCGTTCGTATTGAGGATGATATCCTGATTACAGAGACAGGTTGTGAATTGTTGACCCTAGCTCCAAAAGAGTTGATAGTTATCTAAGAATTAAACAACTCAGATGATTGACTTTTAAATTTTAAAGGTTTATACTGAAAGACGAAAACGGTAGGTGAGGCTACCATAGGGATACGGATGACTACCGCAAAGCAGTGGAGACACTACTCGTTGGTCAACAGTCCTGGTCGCGAAGGCCAAGACTAAGCTCATTACATTGCCCTATGGAGTTAAAGCTTGAACGAAAAACAGATAGTTAGTTTTTTAATCCTGCCATTTTATGGTGGGATTTTCTACTGTTTAAATCAAAGAAAGGAGATAAACGATGCAAATTGACGATCATCCGGAACCGCACATACACAGCCAATCGCTGATTTGTGTCGTTCTGCCCTTATAAAGTGATTGGTCTCTGTGTATGAAACACATCATTCATACAGATAGGAGAAACCAATGAAAACTACAAAAGAAAGATTAGCAATAGCTATTCATACATCTTTAAACGAAACTCTATCTTTTTATAAGACAAGTCTAACAGGATTGACTGAGGAGCAGGTGGAGAAAAATCGTGACCTATATGGCGAAAATACCATCACAAAGGGTCAAGAAGACAGTATCCTCAAAAAGATTTACGAATCCATTATCAATCCTTTTACGATCATCTTACTGGTCATCGCCGTGATTTCCTTGGTGACCAATGTCTGGTTGGCAAAACCAGGTCAAGAGGATCCGACGACTTCTATTATCATCGTTGTCCTAGTCCTCATTTCTGGTGGCATACGCTTTGTCCAAGAACTCCGTAGTGATAAGGCTGCGACCAATCTATCAAAAATGATTGTCAACACAGCGACTGTCATTCGTCAAGGAGAAATCCAAGAAGTACCTATCGATGATTTGGTAGTGGGTGACGTGGTTAAATTAAGCGCTGGAGACATGATTCCAGCAGATCTTCTTTTATTTGAGTCGCGCGATTTCTTTGTCCAACAGTCGGGCTTGACAGGCGAAAGTGATTCTGTTGAAAAATTGGCCTTGACCAAGGCAACAGTTCAACAATCTGATAGTCTGCTAGAAGCAGAAGCGCTCGCCTTTATGGGAACCAATGTCTTATCTGGTAGTGCCAAGGCCGTGGTTTTAGCAGTTGGTGATGATACCATGATGGGGGCCATTGAGCAGACTTTGAACACCTATGATGAGCCTACTTCGTTTGAAAGGGAGATGAATAGTATTTCGTGGCTCTTGATTCGTTTGATGCTGGTCATGGTGCCCATCGTTTTCTTGTCCAATGGTTTAACAGATGGTGACTGGCTGGAAGCTGGCGTATTTGCTTTGAGTGTTGGTGTTGGATTGACACCTGAGATGCTTCCTATGATTATCACGGCCAGTCTAGCAAAAGGCTCCATCATTATGGCCAAGGAAAAAGTGGTTATCAAGAAACTCAATGCCATACAGGACTTAGGGGCGATTGATATTTTGTGTACAGATAAGACAGGAACTCTAACCCAAGACGAAATTGTCCTTGAATATCCCTTGGACATCCACGGACGCTTGGATTTGACCGTCTTGAGACGAGCTTATCTCAATTCTTATTTTCAAACGGGCTTGAAAAATTTGATGGATAGAGCCATCATCAAACGGACTGAAAAGGAAGCAAAAGAACACACCCTCTTGCAAAATCTGGCTCAAACTTTTCAAAAAATAGATGAGCTTCCCTTTGATTTTGAACGTAGACGGATGAGTGTTATCGTTAAGGATGAACACGAAGTTGTTAGTTTGGTAACCAAGGGTGCCCTAGAGGAAATGTTGACGATTTCCAGTCATGCGGAATACCAAGGAGTGATTACTCCCTTGACAGATGTTATTAGAGAAGAAATTTTAGCAGAAGTCAGACAACTAAATCAACAAGGTTTGCGTGTCTTGGGAGTAGCCTATAAGTCAGGTTTAAGGGAAGGACATGCCTATACAGTTGATGATGAAGGGGATATGATTCTAACTGGTTATTTAGCCTTCCTAGATCCTCCTAAACCATCTGCAGCACCAGCAATTAAGGCTCTGTTAGAACATGGGGTTCAAACAAAGATTTTGACGGGAGACAACGAGAAAGTTACCCAATCAGTCTGTGAAAAGGTTGGTTTGGATATCAATCAGATGCTGTTAGGATCTGAAATTGATCAGATGAGTAATCAAGAATTGGCTCAAGCCGTGGAGGAGGTAACAGTCTTTGCCAAACTTTCTCCTGACCAAAAAGCGAGGATTATTTTGCAATTTAAGGCTAATGGTCATGCTGTTGGCTATATGGGAGATGGGATCAATGATGCTCCTTCTATGAAGGTTGCAGATGTGGGGATTTCTGTTGATACAGCAGTAGATATTGCCAAAGAAACAGCTGATGTTATCCTACTTGATAAGGATCTCATGGTGCTGGAAAAAGGACTTGTTGAAGGTCGTAAGGTCTATGCCAATATGACTAAATATATCAAAATGACAGTGAGTTCTAATTTTGGAAATATCTTATCCCTATTGGTCTCTGGAATCTTTTTGCCATTTTTACCAATGGCACCAGTTCATTTGATTATCCTAAATCTAGTCTATGATTTGTCTTGTATTGCCTTGCCTTTTGACAAGGTGGATAAAGATTTTTTGAGAAATCCGCATACCTGGGAAGCTAAGTCCATCACACGTTTCATGGTTTGGATGGGGCCTATCTCTTCTGCCTTTGATATTTTGACCTTCAGTTTGCTTTATTTTATCATTGTACCCATGACAACAGGTCAAGCTTATGTTCATGGAGCGGAGTCTGCCGTAGGATTTATTGTCTTGTTTCAGACAGGTTGGTTTATCGAGTCCATGTGGTCACAGACCATGGTTATCCATATGCTGCGTTCAGCCAAAATTCCCTTTTTACAAAGTCGTCCAGCTTGGCTAGTCCTTGTGACAACCTTATTGGCTGCAGCCTTTGTGACCTTCCTTCCCTATAGTCCACTCGCAATCCTACTTCATCTAACTCCTTTAAAACCGATTTATTTCATCTTTTTACTTTTCATCATTATTTTGTATATGATTAGCGTGACAATTGTGAAAAAAATCTATATCAAAAAATATCAAGAATGGCTGTAAATTTCATTTTGTCAAGAAAAAAGTACGAAAATGACGAAAAAAGTTAAAAAAATTTAAAAATAGGTCGCAAGTCGGATGTTTTTTATGGTATAATAGACTAAACTGATAGTAACATGTAGCGAAAGGGGTAGGTACATGATTAAAATTTATACAGTCTCAAGTTGTACTAGCTGTAAAAAAGCAAAAACCTGGCTCAATGCCCACCAGTTAAGTTATAAAGAACAAAACCTTGGTAAAGAAGGAATTACGAGAGAAGAATTACTGGATATTCTAACCAAAACAGATAACGGAATAGCCAGCATCGTTTCATCTAAAAATCGCTATGCCAAAGCCCTTGGAGTGGATATTGAAGATTTGAGTGTCAACGAAGTCCTCAATCTGATTATGGAAACACCGAGAATTTTAAAGAGCCCAATCCTTGTAGATGAAAAACGCCTGCAAGTTGGCTATAAGGAAGATGATATTCGTGCCTTCCTACCACGCTCTGTCCGTAATGTAGAAAATGCAGAAGCACGTTTGCGTGCAGCTCTATAAACATCAAGGCTGGGAGCAACTCCCAGTCTTATTTTAATTTCAAAAAGAAAGAAGAAAGAAATGAAAAAAATAGTTCTTGTTAGTCTGGCTTTCCTTTTTGTCCTGGTTGGTTGCGGACAGAAAAAAGAAACTGGACCAGCTACAAAAACAGAAAATGATACGCTTCAGTCGGCATTGCCAGTTATTGAAAATGCCGAGAAGAATACAGTTGTGACCAAGACTTTGGTCTTGCCAAAGTCAGATGATGGTAGCCAGCAAACCCAAACCATTACTTACAAAGACAAGACTTTTTTGAGCTTAAGCATTCAACAAAAGCGTCCAGTCTCTGATGAGTTGAAAACTTATATTGACCAACATGGAGTGGAAGAAACTCAAAAAGCTCTTCTCGAGGCAGAGGAGAAGGATGAGGCCATCATAGAAGCTCGTAAATTAGCAGGATTTAAGCTTGAAACTAAACTATTGAGTGCAACCGAACTTCAAACAACGACTAGTTTTGATTTTCAAGTTTTGGATGTCAAGAAGGCTTCTCAGTTAGAATATTTGAAGAACATTGGTTTAGAAAGTCTCTTGAAGAATGAACCAAGCAAATATATTTCAGACAGATTGGCAAATGGCGCGACAGAACAATAGAAAATCCAAATAAATAGACTACCTGAATTGTAGAACGTAAGGAATTATGCTATAATGGTACTATTCTAAGGAAAGAGGGTGTTAGAATGGGATTTACTGAAGAAACAGTACGTTTTAAATTGGACGATTCCAATAAAAAAGAAATTAGCGAAACTCTGACTGATGTTTATGCTTCGTTGAACGATAAGGGCTACAACCCAATCAACCAAATCGTAGGTTACGTATTGAGTGGAGACCCTGCCTACGTTCCTCGTTATAATAATGCACGAAATCAAATCCGTAAGTATGAGCGTGATGAAATCGTTGAGGAATTGGTCCGCTACTACCTTAAAGGACAAGGAGTCGATCTATAACCTATGAGAATTATGGGATTGGACGTCGGTTCAAAAACGGTAGGGGTGGCTATTAGCGATCCGCTTGGTTTTACAGCTCAAGGACTTGAAATCATCCAAATCAATGAGGAGCAAGGTCAATTTGGTTTTGACCGCGTTAAAGAGTTGGTTGATACTTACAAGGTGGAACGATTTGTAGTGGGCTTGCCTAAAAACATGAACAATACAAGTGGACCGCGTGTGGAAGCTAGTCAAGCCTACGGAGCAAAGTTAGAAGAGCTTTTTGATTTACCAGTAGACTATCAAGATGAACGCTTGACAACAGTCGCCGCAGAGCGCATGTTGATTGAGCAAGCAGATATTAGCCGTAACAAGCGCAAGAAAGTCATTGATAAGTTAGCAGCTCAGCTGATTTTACAAAATTATTTAGATAGAAAATTTTAATACAAAGGAGAGGCTATGTCACACGATCATAACCACGACCACGAAGAACGTGAATTAATTACACTAGTAGATGAGCAGGGAAATGAAACCTTGTTTGAAATCCTTTTGACCATTGATGGAAAAGAAGAATTTGGTAAAAACTATGTTCTTCTAGTACCAGTTAACGCAGAAGAAGACGAAGACGGACAAGTTGAAATCCAAGCATACTCATTCATCGAAAACGAAGATGGAACAGAAGGCGAATTGCAACCAATCCCAGAAGACTCAGAAGACGAATGGAACATGATTGAAGAAGTCTTCAATAGTTTTATGGAGGAGTAAAAACGTCCGGGGGACGTTTTTAGCCTGACGCTAAAAATAAAAACCGTCAGTAAGTCTGGGAGACTGTATCAGCCCAACTCCCAGAAATTGGAAGAGTTGGAACGTCCGGGGGACGTTTTTAGCCTGACGCTAAAAATAAAAACCGTCAGTAAGTCTGGGAGACTGTATCACCCCAACTCCTAGAAATTAGAAGAGTTGGAATGTTCAGTGGATGTTTTACCCCACATTAAAATTTATAGTAGCTAGTGATTAGCTAACCAGGTAAGAGGTTGGGACGAAAATCCTGACCTCGTTTTTATTATCTATGGAATTTTGCTAGGTAATTGATTATACTTTTGTCGAGGAGAGGTATATGTTTGAAGTAGAAGAATGGCTTCATAGTCGGATTGGTTTGAATTTTCGATCAGGTTTGGGCCGAATGCAAGAAGCGGTGGATTTGTTAGGAAATCCTGAGAAGTCTTATCCTATTATCCATGTGACAGGGACTAATGGGAAAGGTTCTACCATTGCTTTTATGAGGGGAATATTTATGGGGCATGGAAAGAAAGTTGCGACCTTTACCTCCCCTCATATTGTCTCCGTCAATGACCGAATCTGCATTAATGGACAACCTATAGCAGACGCAGACTTTATCCGTTTAGCTGAGCAGGTCAAGGAGATGGAAAAGACGCTTCTGCAGACTCATGACCAGTTGTTCTTTTTTGAATTGCTGACCTTGATTGCTTTCCTCTATTTTAGGGAGCAAGAGGTGGATTTGGTTTTACTAGAAGTGGGAATTGGTGGCTTACTTGACACGACCAATGTGGTAACTGGAGAGCTTGCTGTCATCACCTCCATTGGGCTTGACCACCAGGAGACCTTGGGCGATAGTCTAGAAGCAATCGCAGAGCAGAAAGCTGGTATTTTCAAGACTGGTAAGAAGGCAGTGATTGCAAAATTGCCTTCAGAAGCTAGTCTTGTTTGTCAGAAAAAAGCCGAATCTTTAGCTGTTGACCTTTATCAGGCAGGCCAAGATTTTTCAATGCTGAATGGCGATTTTTCAAGTTCTTTACTAAATATTTCGCGGCTGAAAATAGGTTTAGAAGGAGCTTATCAGCAGGAGAATGCGGCCTTGGCGTTGCAAACTTTTCTTCTTTTTATGGGAGAAAGAAAGGAAGTTGTTGATGAGCAGGCTGTAAGACGAGCTTTGGAGAAGACCCATTGGGCTGGACGTTTGGAGCGTATTCGTTCTCATATCTACTTGGACGGTGCCCATAATCTCCCTGCCTTGACTCGCTTGGTTGAGTTTATCAAAGAAAAAGAGCAGGAAGGATATCGTCCTCAAATCCTATTTGGAGCCTTGAAACGGAAGGATTATCAAGGGATGTTGGCTTATCTAACTGAAAATTTGCCTCAGGTGGAACTCAAGGTGACCGGCTTTGACTATCAGGGTTCTTTAGATGAGACAGATATAACAGGTTACGATGTAATTCCTTCTTATCGCGAATTTATCAGCAGTTTCGAAGAAAGAGCCGATACCCAGGATTTGTTGTTTGTTACAGGATCTCTCTATTTTATCTCAGAAGTACGGAGCCACCTACTGACCCATGAGCAGATAAATTGACCTCCTTTTTGGAACTTGTTATACTAGGGGAACTATCAGTTAGAAGAAACATTCTCTACATTGGTAGCAGAAAGGAAATTCATCATGAAATTAAAAAGATTCACACTTTCTCTTGCTTCTTTAGCAAGTCTTAGTCTCTTAGTAGCTTGTTCACAAAGAGTTCAACAACCAGTAGTTCAATCGCAAACACAACAAACTCAACAATCACAAGCTGCTTTATCTTCTACAGAAAATACAAATCAGGCAGCGACAAGTTCTTCACAAAATGCGCCTGAGGCTCAACCAACTAATATTGATGGGACTTATACTGGTCAGGACGAAGGAGACCGTATCACTTTAGTGGTAACTGGAACAACTGGCACCTGGACACAGGTAGAAACTGATGGGGAACAAGAAATCAAGCAGGTTAGCTTCGACGCTGCTAATCAACGCATGATTATTGGTGATGATGCCAAGATTTATGCAATCAATGGCAATCAGATGATTATTGACGATATGGATAGAGACGCGTCTGATCGCATTGTTTTATCAAAATAGACTAGAAGGAGACTGGTTTTGTCAGTCTCTTTTGCTTTTACTCAGAAAAATGATTATAAATACTTGCCTTCTACCGAATACCTGCGTTATACTAGTATTAATTACCTGTTTTTAGCATTCATACTCTTCGAAAATCTCTTCAAACAACGTCAGCTTCCATCTGCAACCTCAAAACAGTGTTTTGAGTAACCTGCGACTAGCTTCCTAGTTTGCTCTTTGCTTTTCATTGAGTATCAAAATATCAAGGAGGGGATATGAAATATAGAAAATTTCAATTATTGATGTCCAAGTATGGTTTTAGTCTTTCGATTATGCTACTTGAACTTTGTCTTGTTTTTGGTCTCTTTCTTTATTTAGGGCGCATGGCCCCTATTCTATGGGTAATTGTCTTAATTTTTATGAGTATGGCGACTATTGTCGCAATTGTCAATCGCTCAATGGCGCCTGAAAGTAAAGTAATGTGGTTAGTGGTAACTTTTGTTCCTGTCATCGGCCCCTTGCTCTATCTGATGTTTGGTGAAAGACGATTATCCAAAAAAGAAATCAAGCAGTTGGACAAACTTGGTTCTATGCATTTTCGGGAGGATAACAGTAAAGCTCTCCGCCAGAAATTGAAGGAAGAGGATAAGGCTGCTTACGGAGTTATCAAATCTTTGTTAAGTATGGATAGTAACGCCGATGTCTATAATCGAACAGACTCACAATTCTTTTCTTCGGGTGAAAGCATGTGGCAACATATGTTGGAAGACCTCAAGAAAGCTGAGAAATTTATCTTTCTAGAGTACTATATTGTCGAAGAAGGTCTGATGTGGAATAGCATACTAGATATACTAGAGCAAAAGGCAGCTCAGGGTGTAGAGATCAAGATGCTCTATGATGATATCGGCTGTATGGCGACTTTGCCTGGAGATTATACTATTCAGCTTCGTAGTCGAGGAATTGAAGCCCATAAATTTAACAAGGTGATTCCTCGCTTGACGGTGGCTTACAACAATCGGGACCATCGGAAAATCCTTGTCATAGATGGTCAGGTAGCCTATACAGGAGGGATTAACTTAGCCGATGAGTACATCAATCATGTAGAACGCTTTGGCTACTGGAAGGACAGTGGGATTCGCATAGATGGCCCTGGTGTCAAGGCTCTAACCCGTCTCTTTTTGATGACTTGGTACATCAATCGTGGGGAAATCAGCGATTTTGACCAGTATCACCTGGAAAATCAACCTCGTTCTGGCCAAGGGATCTGCATTCCTTACGGTAGTGGACCCAAGCCCATATTCCGTACCCAGGTAGGGAAAAAAGTCTATCAAAGTTTGATTAATCAGGCTACTGATTCAGTCTATATCACAACGCCCTATTTGATTATTGACTATGATTTAACTGAGAGTATTAAAAACGCGGCCATGAGGGGTGTTGATGTCCGCATCGTGACTCCTTTCATTCCGGATAAAAAATTGATCCAACTCATCACAAGAGGGGCCTATCCGGATCTTTTGTCAGCAGGAGTCAGGATTTTTGAGTATAGTCCAGGCTTTATCCATAGTAAACAAATTTTAGTGGATAAGGATTTTGCTGCAGTTGGAACCATTAACTTAGATTATAGAAGTTTGCTTCACCACTATGAAAATGCAGTCTTGCTATATAAAACAGAATCAATTGCTGAGATTCAAAAAGATTTTCGGGAGATTTTTTCATCATCGCAAGAAATTTTCCCTCATACGATAAAAAATAGCTGGTATCAAAAATTGATTAAGGAAATTGCCCAGTTATTCGCCCCTATCTTATAAGAAATCTAGGACTGAGGACACAAACCAGTCCTCTTTTTCTTGCTTTTTACGAATAGAAAGATATAGGGAGGGACGATGCTGACTCAGAAAGAATTGGATTATATCATGTCATTTAAACAGACGCATTTACACCGATTTCGGGAAATTGAAACCTTTGTGAAACTATGCAAAAAATCGCTCAAACAGCCATCGCAAGCTGACAATTTTAGGTCTTTTTGATATACTAAGACAGATAAATTGAATAGGAGAAACGACATGGCTGTATATGGCAGAATAGAAGAAGTATCCAAAACGATACAGAGTAATGAGATTGAAAATAGATTGGATAGGAACCTTGAATCTCATGTAGAAAAAGAAGAACAGGTAGCTTTCCCGTTTTTCAGACTCATCATTGGAAGTACGATTGCAACGGTTTTTTCTGTGGTGCTACCTTTACTTTTAGATATGGTAAGTCCCTCTCAGGCGCAGGATTTGTATATAGGGTGGGCTTTACATCAGGGAGGACAGCTTTACAGTAGCTATTATGCAAGTCACGGTCTTATTTATTACTTGCTACTTTACATCACCCAAGGAGGCATCCTTTTTGCCTTGGTAGAATGGCTAGCCCTCTTAGGAGGAGGTTACTTCCTCTTTTCTTCAACTGACTATCTGACGGGACAAAGGGAACAAGCCAAGCAACTCCTAACCATATTTTATATTTTGGTATCCGGTCTCGGTTTTGGCGGAGGATATGCTACGATTTTAGCTTTGCCATTTCTGTTTGCAGGATTTTCGTTCATAGCAGCTTATCTATCAACTCCTAACCATGACAAGGGATTTCTACGTCTGGGGATTTTCTTGGCCCTATCATTTTTCATAGAGCCTCTTACAAGTCTTCTCTTTATTGCAGTAGTAACAATTGGTTTGTTTGTCTTTAATGTTGGGCATGGTCGCCTTGCTCATGGAGTTTATCAGTTTTTTGCAGCAGCACTTGGCTTTTCTCTCATTTTTTACCCAGTAGGATATTATGTTCTTGCTTCAGGTGGCTTTGGAGAAGCTCTAGGAAGTCTTTTATATCCGATTGATTCCCTTCAGGTCTTTATCAATCCCCAACTAATGGATAATGTTCTATTCTATGGTTTGTTGACCTTTGGTTTAGGAGCTCTCTTCCTTGTTTTTCTAGGTTTGTTCCAATCAAAGGCATCAAGATTATATGTTATTTCAGTACCAGCTAGTTTTGCTTTCATATTTGTATTAGCCTTGTTGCTTTTTTCTCAAGAACCTCTTCACGGTTCGTGTTTGATTCTAATCCTTCCATTTTTACTCCTTCTTTTGATGACCAGTATTCGTGGGAAACATTCAGCTAGAGGAGATCGTCGTCGGAGAAGAGAAGAAGCTCCTACTTTATGGAAAAAATTTATGAAGGGGAATCTCTACTTACCTATCCTAGTGGTGGTTTATCTGATTGCAATTCCTTTTGTGGCTCGTTTTGTTTTGCATCCAGCTTCTTATAGAGAACAACATCAAGTAGTAGACAGAGTCAAACAAGAGACGAGTGATGGTGACCAAATCTATATTTGGGATTCTCATGTTCAAATGTATAAAGAAAGTCAGCGTTTGGCTGGATCCATGTTCCCATCACCTCTTCTTTATACGAATACAGAAGAAAATAAAACTACCTTGATTCATGACTTGAAAGAAAACCAACCTAAGGTGATTGTGGTAAACGACAAGGTGGCTCTCTGGTCTGAGGCGGAGACACTCTTAAAAGAAAATTATCAACAAGTAAAGACTGATTATTCAGAGTTTAAAGTCTATAAAATCAAATAGCCAAATCAATATCTTGTGTATTTTTAAAAATTTTAGGATTTTTAACACAAGATATTGATTTTTATTTTTTAGAGGGGTATAATACTTTTTAGAAAGAACATTTTAGAAACGAGGATGTATATGATTGCACTAGAAGAAAAAATTACAACTTTAGCAACCCTCTTCGTTGAAAAACGAGATGGGAGACGTGTTGCATTTGATGTGGACAAGATTGACAAGGCTATCCACAAGGCGGCAGACAAGGTTATGGATGTGACACCCTTGGTCGAAAAACGCCTAAATGCTTTGACCGAGCGAATTGTCACAGAAATTCATAGTCGCTTTCCACAGGGGGTTAAGATTTACGAAATTCAAAATATCGTAGAACATGAACTCCTTGAAGCCAAAGAATATGCGCTAGCTGAGGAGTATATCACTTATCGGACACAGAGGGATTTTGAGCGCTCAAAAGCGACAGATATTAACTTTAGTATCCATAAGCTTCTCAATAAAGATCAGGCAGTTGTCAATGAAAATGCTAATAAGGACAGTGATGTCTTTAATACCCAGCGTGATTTGACAGCAGGGATTGTTGGGAAATCAATCGGACTGCAAATGCTTCCTAAGCACGTAGCCAATGCCCACCAAAAGGGGGATATCCACTATCACGATTTGGACTACAGTCCTTATACCCCTATGACCAACTGCTGTTTGATTGATTTTAAAGGTATGTTGGAAAATGGTTTTAAGATTGGAAATGCAGAGGTAGAAAGTCCCAAGTCTATCCAGACTGCGACAGCTCAGATTTCCCAAATCATCGCCAACGTTGCTTCTAGCCAGTACGGTGGCTGTTCAGCTGACCGTATCGATGAAGTCTTGGCTCCTTACGCAGAGAAGAATTACCAAAAACACCTCAAAGATGCAGAAGAATGGGTCTTGCCTGAAAAACGGGAAGATTACGCTTGGAAGAAAACGCAAAAAGACATCTATGATGCCATGCAATCTCTTGAGTATGAAATCAATACTCTCTTCACTTCAAATGGGCAAACACCTTTTACTTCGCTCGGTTTTGGTCTGGGAACCAATCGTTTTGAGCGTGAAATTCAAAAAGCTATCTTGAACATCCGAATCAAGGGCCTTGGTTCAGAACATCGAACAGCTATCTTCCCTAAACTTATCTTCACGCTTAAAAGAGGACTCAACTTAGAGGAAGGGACACCCAACTACGACATCAAGCAGTTGGCTCTAGAGTGCGCAACCAAGCGGATGTATCCAGACGTCTTGTCTTATGATAAGATTGTTGACTTGACAGGTTCTTTCAAAGTTCCTATGGGTTGTCGTTCTTTCCTTCAAGGATGGAAAGACGAGAATGGCGTAGAAGTCAATTCAGGTCGGATGAATCTAGGCGTTGTGACGGTCAATCTTCCTCGCATCGCCCTCGAGTCTGATGGTGACATGAATAAGTTCTGGGAAATCTTCAACGAGCGTATGAATATCGCTGAAGATGCTCTTGTTTACCGTGTCGAACGCACTAAAGAGGCGACACCAGCCAATGCTCCTATCCTTTATCAGTACGGTGCTTTTGGCCATCGTCTAGGTAAAGAAGAAAGTGTTGACCAGCTCTTTAAGAATCGTCGGGCAACAGTTTCGCTGGGCTATATCGGTTTGTATGAAGTAGCGACTGTTTTCTTTGGTAACAGCTGGGAAAGCAATCCAGATGCTAAGGAATTCACGCTAGACATCATTCGCGATATGAAACGCCGTGTAGAAGAGTGGTCTGACCAATATGGCTATCATTTCTCTATCTACTCAACACCATCTGAAAGTTTGACAGATCGTTTCTGCCGACTAGATACAGAGAAGTTTGGCTCTATTCCTGACATCACAGACAAGGAATACTACACCAATTCTTTCCATTATGATGTTCGTAAAAATCCAACACCGTTTGAAAAATTAGACTTTGAGAAAGTCTATCCAGAAGCAGGTGCGTCAGGTGGTTTTATCCATTATTGTGAGTATCCAGTCCTTCAGCAAAATCCTAAGGCTCTGGAAGCTGTTTGGGACTATGCCTACGACCGTGTAGGTTATCTAGGCACTAATACTCCGATTGACCGTTGCTACAAGTGTGACTTTGAAGGGGATTTTGAACCAACTGAAAGAGGATTTGCTTGTCCAAACTGTGGCAATAGCGACCCTAAAACAGTAGATGTGGTCAAACGAACTTGTGGCTATCTAGGTAATCCTCAAGCAAGACCTATGGTCAACGGCCGTCACAAGGAAATCGCTGCGCGTGTCAAACATATGAATGGCTCAACGATTAAAATAGCTGGACATCAAGTAACAAATTAGAAAGAAATGAAATGGGAAAATATCAATTAGATGATAAGGGGCGCGCACAAGTGACCCGTTATCACGAGAAACACTCTAAAGGTGGAGCTGGTAAGAAAGAACGCTTGCTCAACCTCAGAGAACAATTTTTAAACAAGAATAAGAAAAAATAAAAGTGAGAGTCAGCTCTCGCTTTTCTCTTAGTGGGAGGTAAGGATGGAATTACGCAGACCGACAATAGTAGATAAGAAGGCTGTTATAGACATGATGGAGGAATTTGAAAAATATCAGTCGCTTCACGACGGTGGTTTCTGGGATACAGAGAACTTTGTGTATGAAGAGTGGTTGGAAACAAATATGCAAAAAGAGATGGGAATAAACTTGCCTGAAAATCGTGTTCCTTCTATTCAATTTGTATCATTTGATGATGTAGGCCGTGCTCTAGGATTTTTGAATCTGCGATTGAGACTGAATGAGGGTTTATTGAATTATGCTGGTCACATTGGCTACTCCATTCGTCCATCAGAAAGAGTCAAGGGTTATGCTAAGGAAACTCTCCGTCAGGGCTTGCAAGTTGCTAAGGAAAAGAACATCAAGAGAACGCTTGTGACCTGTAGCGTGAATAATCCTGCTAGCAGAGCAGTCATTTTAGCAAATGGTGGGCTCCTTGAGGATGTTCGTAATGGAGTCGAGCGTTATTGGATAGAGGTAGCGAATGAATAATCCAAAACCACAAGAATGGAAAAGCGAAGAACTCAGTCAAGGGCGGATTATTGATTACAAGGCCTTCAACTTTGTAGATGGAGAGGGTGTGCGTAACTCCCTCTATGTATCAGGTTGCATGTTTCACTGCGAGGGATGTTATAATGTTGCGACTTGGTCTTTTAATGCTGGCATTCCTTATACAGCAGAATTAGAAGAACAGATCATGGAAGATCTCGCTCAACCTTATGTTCAAGGCTTGACTTTATTAGGAGGAGAACCCTTCCTTAATACAGGAATCCTTTTGCCACTCGTGAAACGTATCCGGAAGGAATTGCCAGACAAAGACATCTGGTCCTGGACGGGCTATACATGGGAAGAAATGTTGTTGGAAACTCCAGATAAACTGGAACTCTTATCATTGATTGACATTCTTGTCGATGGACGATACGATCGAACTAAGAGAAATCTCATGCTCCAGTTTCGAGGTTCTTCCAATCAACGAATTATCGATGTGCAAAAATCTCTCAAAAGTGGGCAAGTAGTGATTTGGGACAAGCTTAATGACGGAAAAGAAAGCTATGAACAGGTGAAGAGAGAGTAACTTTCTTCCATAAAATACTTAAATAAATGACCCACCAAAAAAGAAAACATTTTCATGTTAAAAATTTTAAAAAAACAGCAACAAATCCCTTGCAATCGCAGGGGCTTTGTGTTATTCTATTATGGTGCTGTAAATTACAGCCTTAGCTTTGATGCAAGAGGTTGCGACACGCTCGGTTGCATTGCCACGCAACACCGCGTCGGTTTTCTTGTGGAGCTAGCCTATTATCTTAAATAGACGAAAAGGAGAAAAAGATGGCAAACAAAAAAATCCGTATCCGTTTGAAAGCTTACGAACACCGTACGCTTGACACAGCGGCTGCAAAAATCGTAGAATCAGCTACTCGTACAGGTGCACAAGTTGCGGGTCCAATCCCACTTCCAACTGAGCGTAGCCTCTACACAATTATTCGTGCGACTCACAAATACAAAGACTCTCGCGAACAATTTGAAATGCGTACACACAAACGTTTGATCGATATCGTTAACCCAACTCAAAAAACAGTTGATGCTTTGATGAAATTGGATCTTCCAAGTGGTGTAAACGTAGAAATCAAACTTTAATCTAAAATATAAAAGAGCAGAGGCTGGTGTTTCAATTTAATTGAACACGGGCTAAACTCGGTGTGAAAAAGATAAACTTCCTAGTGTCTGTTAGACACTGCGTCAGTTTCCTATTTTCACTTTGAGTTTGACGCCCTTTGTATCTTAGACTTGAGCATGAAAAACGCTCGTTAAAAACTTTTTGAATAAAAAATATAGAAAAGGAACTATTTTCTCATGACAAAAGGAATCTTAGGGAAAAAAGTGGGAATGACTCAAATCTTCACTGAAGCTGGCGAATTGATCCCTGTAACAGTTATTGAAGCAACTCCAAACGTTGTTCTTCAAGTTAAAACTGTTGAAACAGACGGATACAACGCTATCCAAGTTGGTTTCGATGACAAACGCGAAGTATTGAGCAACAAACCTGCTAAAGGACATGTAGCGAAAGCTAACACGGCTCCTAAGCGCTTCATTCGTGAATTCAAAAACGTTGAAGGCTTGGAAGTTGGTGCTGAAATTACAGTTGAAACATTCGCAGCTGGAGACGTTGTTGACGTAACTGGTACTTCTAAAGGTAAAGGTTTCCAAGGTGTCATCAAACGCCACGGACAATCACGTGGACCAATGGCTCACGGTTCTCGTTACCACCGTCGTCCAGGTTCTATGGGACCTGTTGCACCTAACCGCGTATTCAAAGGTAAAAACCTTGCAGGACGCATGGGTGGCGACCGCGTAACAATTCAAAACCTTGAAGT
This sequence comes from Streptococcus toyakuensis, assembly GCF_024346585.1. NCBI lineage: Bacteria > Bacillati > Bacillota > Bacilli > Lactobacillales > Streptococcaceae > Streptococcus > Streptococcus toyakuensis. The sequence continues at coordinate 1,898,504 of NZ_AP024523.1, read as the reverse complement.
TGTACAAGTTGTTCCAGAAAAGAACGTTATCCTTATCAAAGGTAACGTACCAGGTGCTAAGAAATCTCTTATCACTATCAAATCAGCAGTTAAAGCTGGTAAATAATAAAGAAAGGGGAAATCAGTCACAATGGCAAACGTAACATTATTTGACCAAACTGGTAAAGAAGCTGGCCAAGTTGTTCTTAACGATGCAGTATTTGGTATCGAACCAAATGAATCAGTTGTGTTTGATGTGATCATCAGCCAACGCGCAAGCCTTCGTCAAGGAACACACGCTGTTAAAAACCGCTCTGCAGTATCAGGTGGTGGACGCAAACCATGGCGTCAAAAAGGAACTGGACGTGCTCGTCAAGGTTCTATCCGCTCACCACAATGGCGTGGTGGTGGTGTTGTCTTCGGACCAACTCCACGTTCATACGGCTACAAACTTCCACAAAAAGTTCGTCGCCTAGCTCTTAAATCAGTTTACTCTGAAAAAGTTGCTGAAAACAAATTCGTAGCTGTAGACGCTCTTTCATTTACAGCTCCAAAAACTGCTGAATTTGCAAAAGTTCTTGCAGCATTGAGCATCGATTCTAAAGTTCTTGTTATCCTTGAAGAAGGAAATGAATTCGCAGCTCTTTCAGCTCGTAACCTTCCAAACGTGAAAGTTGCAACTGCTACAACTGCAAGTGTTCTTGACATCGCAAATAGCGACAAACTTCTTGTCACACAAGCAGCTATCTCTAAAATCGAGGAGGTTCTTGCATAATGAATTTGTATGATGTTATCAAAAAACCTGTTATCACTGAAAGCTCAATGGCTCAACTTGAAGCAGGAAAATATGTATTTGAAGTTGACACTCGTGCACACAAACTTTTGATCAAGCAAGCTGTTGAAGCTGCTTTCGAAGGTGTTAAAGTTGCCAACGTTAACACAATCAACGTAAAACCAAAAGCAAAACGTGTTGGACGTTACACTGGTTTTACTAACAAAACTAAAAAAGCTATCATCACACTTACAGCTGATTCTAAAGCAATCGAGTTGTTTGCTGCTGAAGCTGAATAATCTAAGGAGGAAATATCGTGGGAATTCGTGTTTATAAACCAACAACAAACGGTCACCGTAATATGACTTCTTTGGATTTCGCTGAAATCACAACAAGCACTCCTGAAAAATCATTGCTTGTTGCATTGAAGAGCAAGGCTGGTCGTAACAACAACGGTCGTATCACAGTTCGTCACCAAGGTGGTGGACACAAACGTTTCTACCGTTTGGTTGACTTCAAACGTAACAAAGACAATGTTGAAGCAGTTGTTAAAACAATCGAGTACGATCCAAACCGTTCTGCAAACATCGCTCTTGTACACTACACTGACGGTGTGAAAGCATACATCATCGCTCCAAAAGGTCTTGAAGTAGGTCAACGTATCGTTTCAGGTCCAGAAGCAGATATCAAAGTCGGAAACGCTCTTCCACTTGCTAACATCCCAGTTGGTACTTTGATCCACAACATCGAGTTGAAACCTGGTCGTGGTGGTGAATTGGTACGTGCTGCTGGTGCATCTGCTCAAGTATTGGGGTCTGAAGGTAAATACGTTCTTGTTCGTCTTCAATCAGGTGAAGTTCGTATGATTCTTGGAACTTGCCGTGCTACAGTTGGTGTTGTCGGAAACGAACAACATGGACTTGTAAACCTTGGTAAAGCAGGACGTAGCCGTTGGAAAGGTATCCGCCCAACAGTTCGTGGTTCTGTAATGAACCCTAACGATCACCCACACGGTGGTGGTGAAGGTAAAGCACCAGTTGGTCGTAAAGCACCATCTACTCCATGGGGCAAACCTGCTCTTGGTCTTAAAACTCGTAACAAGAAAGCGAAATCTGACAAACTTATCGTTCGTCGTCGCAACGAGAAATAATATTAAACTAGTCGCTTAAGCAACTAGTAAATCCGCCAGCTCGGTAGCGCTCCATAAGAGCGCAAGCCGCTGTGGTACAACATTTAAAGGAGAAAATATAAAAATGGGACGCAGTCTTAAAAAAGGACCTTTCGTCGATGAGCATTTGATGAAAAAAGTTGAAGCTCAAGCTAACGACGAAAAGAAAAAAGTTATTAAAACTTGGTCACGTCGTTCAACGATCTTCCCAAGTTTCATTGGTTACACTATCGCAGTTTATGACGGACGTAAACACGTACCTGTTTACATCCAAGAAGACATGGTAGGTCACAAACTTGGTGAATTTGCACCAACTCGTACTTACAAAGGTCACGCTGCAGACGACAAGAAAACACGTAGAAAATAAGGAGAACATAAATGGCAGAAATTACTTCAGCTAAAGCAATGGCTCGTACAGTACGTGTTTCACCTCGTAAATCACGTCTTGTTCTTGATAACATCCGTGGTAAAAGCGTAGCCGATGCAATCGCAATCTTGACATTCACTCCAAACAAAGCTGCTGAAATCATCTTGAAAGTTTTGAACTCAGCTGTAGCTAACGCTGAAAACAACTTTGGTTTGGATAAAGCTAACTTGGTAGTATCTGAAGCATTCGCAAACGAAGGACCAACTATGAAACGTTTCCGTCCACGTGCGAAAGGTTCAGCTTCACCAATCAACAAACGTACAGCTCACATCACTGTAGCTGTTGCAGAAAAATAAGGAGGTAACATCGTGGGTCAAAAAGTACATCCAATTGGTATGCGTGTCGGCATCATCCGTGATTGGGATGCCAAATGGTATGCTGAAAAAGAATACGCGGATTACCTTCATGAAGATCTTGCAATCCGTAAATTCGTTCAAAAAGAACTTGCTGACGCAGCAGTTTCAACTATCGAAATCGAACGCGCAGTAAACAAAGTTAACGTTTCACTTCACACTGCTAAACCAGGTATGGTTATCGGTAAAGGTGGTGCTAACGTTGATGCACTCCGTGCGAAACTTAACAAATTGACTGGAAAACAAGTACACATCAACATCATCGAAATCAAACAACCTGATTTGGATGCTCACCTTGTAGGTGAAGGAATTGCTCGTCAATTGGAGCAACGTGTTGCTTTCCGTCGTGCACAAAAACAAGCAATCCAACGTGCAATGCGTGCTGGAGCTAAAGGAATCAAAACTCAAGTATCAGGTCGTTTGAACGGTGCAGATATCGCCCGTGCTGAAGGATACTCTGAAGGAACTGTTCCACTTCACACACTTCGTGCAGATATCGATTACGCTTGGGAAGAAGCAGATACTACATACGGTAAACTTGGTGTTAAAGTATGGATCTACCGTGGTGAAGTTCTTCCAGCTCGCAAAAACACTAAAGGAGGTAAATAACCAATGTTAGTACCTAAACGTGTTAAACACCGTCGTGAATTCCGTGGAAAAATGCGCGGTGAAGCAAAAGGTGGAAAAGAAGTAGCATTCGGTGAATACGGTCTTCAAGCTACAACTAGCCACTGGATCACTAACCGCCAAATCGAAGCTGCTCGTATCGCCATGACTCGTTACATGAAACGTGGTGGTAAAGTTTGGATTAAAATCTTCCCACACAAATCATACACTGCTAAAGCTATCGGTGTGCGTATGGGATCTGGTAAAGGGGCACCTGAAGGTTGGGTAGCACCAGTTAAACGTGGTAAAGTGATGTTCGAAATCGCTGGTGTATCTGAAGAGATCGCTCGCGAAGCGCTTCGTCTTGCTAGCCACAAATTGCCAGTTAAATGTAAATTCGTAAAACGTGAAGCAGAATAAGGAGAAGGCATGAAACTTAATGAAGTAAAAGAATTTGTTAAAGAACTTCGTGGTCTTTCTCAAGAAGAACTCGCGAAGCGCGAAAACGAATTGAAAAAAGAATTGTTTGAACTTCGTTTCCAAGCTGCTACTGGTCAATTGGAACAAACAGCTCGCTTGAAAGAAGTTAAAAAACAAATCGCTCGTATCAAAACAGTTCAATCTGAAGCGAAATAATAGACTAGGGAAGGAGAAATTTCAATGGAACGCAATAATCGTAAAGTTCTTGTTGGACGTGTTGTATCTGACAAAATGGACAAGACAATCACAGTTGTAGTTGAAACAAAACGTAACCACCCAGTCTATGGTAAACGTATTAACTACTCTAAAAAATACAAAGCTCATGATGAAAACAATGTTGCCAAAGAAGGCGATATCGTACGTATCATGGAAACTCGCCCGCTTTCAGCTACAAAACGTTTCCGTCTTGTAGAAGTTGTTGAAGAAGCGGTCATCATCTAATCAAACCTGAAAGGAGAAAACTGAAATGATTCAAACAGAAACTCGTTTGAAAGTCGCAGACAACAGCGGTGCTCGCGAAATCTTGACTATCAAAGTTCTTGGTGGTTCAGGACGTAAATTTGCAAACATCGGTGATGTTATCGTGGCATCTGTAAAACAAGCTACTCCTGGTGGTGCGGTTAAAAAAGGTGACGTTGTTAAAGCAGTTATCGTTCGTACTAAATCAGGTGCTCGTCGTGCTGATGGTTCATACATCAAATTTGACGAAAACGCAGCAGTTATCATCCGTGAAGACAAAACTCCTCGCGGAACACGTATCTTTGGCCCAGTTGCACGTGAATTGCGTGAAGGTGGCTTCATGAAGATCGTGTCACTTGCTCCAGAAGTACTTTAATTTTTAGAAACAAACTAGTCCCCTGGATTTACCTCCAGGGTGCCCTTATGGGCGTAAGAAAAATCAAGGAGAAACCTAATGTTTGTAAAAAAAGGCGACAAAGTTCGCGTAATCGCTGGTAAAGATAAGGGAACAGAAGCTGTTGTCCTTACTGCCCTTCCAAAAGTAAACAAAGTTATCGTTGAAGGTGTTAACATCGTTAAGAAACACCAACGTCCAACTAACGAACTTCCTCAAGGTGGTATCATCGAGAAAGAAGCAGCTATCCACGTATCAAACGTTCAAGTTTTGGACAAAAATGGTGTAGCTGGTCGTGTTGGTTACAAATTTGTAGACGGTAAAAAAGTTCGCTACAACAAAAAATCAGGCGAAGTGCTTGATTAATCACGAAGGAAAGGAGAAGTATAATGGCAAATCGTTTAAAAGAAAAATATCTTAATGAAGTAGTTCCTGCTTTGACAGAACAATTCAACTACTCATCAGTGATGGCTGTGCCTAAAGTAGATAAGATCGTTTTGAACATGGGTGTTGGTGAAGCTGTATCAAACGCTAAAAGCCTTGAAAAAGCTGCTGAAGAATTGGCACTTATCTCAGGTCAAAAACCACTTATCACTAAAGCTAAAAAATCAATCGCCGGCTTCCGTCTTCGTGAAGGTGTTGCGATCGGTGCAAAAGTTACCCTTCGTGGTGAACGTATGTACGAATTCTTGGATAAATTGGTTTCAGTTTCACTTCCACGTGTACGTGACTTCCACGGTGTTCCAACAAAATCATTTGATGGACGCGGAAACTACACACTTGGTGTGAAAGAACAATTGATTTTCCCAGAAATCAACTTCGATGACGTTGACAAAACTCGTGGTCTTGACATCGTTATCGTAACAACTGCTAACACTGACGAAGAGTCACGTGCATTGCTTACAGGCCTTGGAATGCCTTTTGCAAAATAATATAGGAGGTAAATCTAATGGCTAAAAAATCAATGATTGCTAAGAACAAACGTCCAGCGAAGTTCTCTACTCAAGCTTATACTCGTTGTGAAAAATGTGGTCGTCCACATTCAGTTTACCGCAAATTTAAACTTTGCCGTGTTTGCTTCCGTGAATTAGCTTACAAAGGACAAATCCCAGGCGTTACCAAAGCATCTTGGTAATATCATGATACGAAGAGCGTAACAACCACAGCAAAAATAGGAAATTTGGTGTAGGAGCGATGCTCCAAAACAAATTTATCTTTTTTGCACAGGTTGTAGCTCGTGTTCAAATAAGAGTTTTCTCATTTGAATGTATCAATACTATCTGAGCCTAGCTCAATCATTAACTAGCAAGTGCAACTTGCAAACTACTAGTAAGAGGAGAAAAACAAAATGGTTATGACTGACCCAATCGCAGACTTCCTAACTCGTATTCGTAATGCTAACCAAGCTAAACACGAAGTACTTGAAGTACCTGCATCAAACATCAAAAAAGGGATTGCTGAAATCCTTAAACGCGAAGGTTTTGTAAAAAACGTTGAAATCATCGAAGATGACAAACAAGGCATCATCCGTGTATTCCTTAAATACGGACCAAATGGTGAAAAAGTTATCACTAACTTGAAACGTGTTTCTAAACCAGGACTTCGTGTCTACAAAAAACGTGAAGACCTTCCAAAAGTTCTTAACGGACTTGGAATTGCTATCCTTTCAACTTCTGAAGGTTTGCTTACTGATAAAGAAGCACGCCAAAAGAATGTTGGTGGAGAAGTTATCGCTTACGTTTGGTAAAATCAAGATACAAAGCTCGTAAAGAACAAAGCAAAATTAGAAAGTTGGAGAAGTTTGTTTACAAACAAGCCAACTTATCTATTTTGCACAGTTCTTAGAGCGTGTTCAGTTCAGCTCTTGAACTAAATAAGTATCTGAACCCCGTGAAAACTGGCCATTCTGGCCTGACAATTTAACAGGAGAAAATAAACATGTCACGTATTGGTAATAAAGTTATCGTGTTGCCTGCTGGTGTTGAAATCACTAACAATGACAACGTTGTAACTGTAAAAGGACCTAAAGGAGAACTTACTCGTGAGTTCTCAAAAGATATTGAAATCCGTGTGGAAGGTACTGAAGTAACTCTTCACCGTCCAAACGATTCAAAAGAAATGAAAACTATTCACGGAACTACTCGTGCCCTTTTGAACAACATGGTTGTTGGTGTATCAGAAGGATTCAAGAAAGAACTTGAAATGCGCGGGGTTGGTTACCGTGCACAACTTCAAGGATCTAAACTTGTTTTGGCTGTTGGTAAATCTCATCCAGACGAAGTTGAAGCTCCAGAAGGAATTACTTTTGAACTTCCAAACCCAACAACAATCGTTGTTAGCGGAATTTCAAAAGAAGTAGTTGGACAAACAGCTGCTTACGTACGTAGCCTTCGTTCACCAGAACCATATAAAGGTAAAGGTATCCGTTACGTTGGTGAATTCGTTCGCCGTAAAGAAGGTAAAACAGGTAAATAATGTTGAGTGGTTGAGTCTCAACCACCAACCTATTTTCCAACTTTGTGCATAGCACACGATTTAAAACTAAAGAGGTGAAAACTGTGATTTCAAAACCAGATAAAAACAAACTCCGCCAAAAACGCCACCGTCGCGTTCGCGGAAAACTCTCTGGAACTGCTGATCGCCCACGTTTGAACGTATTCCGTTCTAATACAGGCATCTACGCTCAAGTGATTGATGACGTAGCGGGTGTAACGCTCGCAAGTGCTTCAACTCTTGACAAAGAAGTTTCAAAAGGAACTAAAACTGAACAAGCCGTTGCTGTCGGTAAACTCGTTGCAGAACGTGCAAACGCTAAAGGTATTTCAGAAGTGGTGTTCGACCGCGGTGGATATCTATATCACGGACGTGTGAAAGCTTTGGCTGATGCAGCTCGTGAAAACGGATTGAAATTCTAATAGGAGGACACTAGAAAATGGCATTTAAAGACAATGCAGTTGAATTAGAAGAACGCGTAGTTGCTGTCAACCGTGTTACAAAAGTTGTTAAAGGTGGACGTCGTCTTCGTTTCGCAGCTCTTGTTGTTGTTGGTGACCACAACGGTCGCGTAGGATTTGGTACTGGTAAAGCTCAAGAAGTTCCAGAAGCAATCCGTAAAGCAGTAGATGATGCTAAGAAAAACTTGATCGAAGTTCCTATGGTTGGAACAACAATCCCACACGAAGTTCTTTCAGAATTCGGTGGAGCTAAAGTATTGTTGAAACCTGCTGTAGAAGGTTCTGGAGTTGCCGCTGGTGGTGCAGTTCGTGCCGTTGTGGAATTGGCAGGTGTGGCAGATATTACATCTAAATCACTTGGTTCTAACACTCCAATCAACATTGTTCGTGCAACTGTTGAAGGTTTGAAACAATTGAAACGCGCTGAAGAAGTTGCTGCCCTTCGTGGTATTTCAGTTTCTGATTTGGCATAAGAAAGGGGATAAAATGGCTCAAATTAAAATTACTTTGACTAAGTCTCCAATCGGACGCATTCCATCACAACGTAAAACTGTTGTAGCACTTGGACTTGGCAAATTGAACAGCTCTGTTATTAAAGAAGATAACGCTGCTATCCGTGGTATGATCACTGCAGTATCTCACTTGGTAACAGTTGAAGAAGTAAACTAATGAATTTTTAGGGGATGTGCACTATACCATCCCCTAAAACTAGATATAGTCATCTATGATGACGTCGTATAGGCGAGTTGATGGGGGAGACAACCTTTTCTCCCTTATCGGCGCTAGCATTTTACAAAAGAGGAGAAAATAAAAATGAAACTTCATGAATTGAAACCTGCAGAAGGTTCTCGTAAAGTACGTAACCGCGTTGGTCGTGGTACTTCATCAGGTAACGGTAAAACATCTGGTCGTGGTCAAAAAGGTCAAAAAGCTCGTAGCGGTGGCGGAGTTCGCCTTGGTTTTGAAGGTGGACAAACTCCATTGTTCCGTCGTCTTCCAAAACGTGGATTCACTAACATCAACGCTAAAGAATACGCAATTGTAAACCTTGACCAATTGAACGTCTTTGAAGACGGTGCAGAAGTAACTCCAGTTGTACTTATCGAAGCAGGAATTGTGAAAGCTGAAAAATCAGGAGTTAAAATTCTTGGTAACGGTGAGTTGACTAAGAAATTGACTGTGAAAGCAGCTAAATTCTCTAAATCAGCTGAGGAAGCTATCACTGCTAAAGGTGGTTCTGTAGAAGTCATCTAAGAGAGGTGACCCATGTTTTTTAAATTACTAAAAGAAGCGCTCAAGGTTAAACAAGTTCGATCAAAAATTCTCTTTACGATTTTTATCATTCTTGTTTTCCGTATTGGGACAAGTATCACTGTTCCAGGTGTGAATGCAAAAAGTTTGGAAGCTCTCAGTGGTTTATCTTTCTTGAACATGCTTAGTCTTGTTTCAGGGAATGCCATGAAGAACTTCTCCGTTTTTGCACTCGGAGTAAGTCCGTATATCACTGCTTCCATCGTTGTTCAATTGCTACAAATGGATATTTTACCGAAGTTTGTAGAATGGGGCAAACAAGGGGAAGTAGGACGGAGAAAACTAAACCAGGCTACTCGTTACATTGCACTTGTGCTTGCATTTGTTCAATCTATCGGGATTACAGCAGGATTTAATACTCTATCTGGGGCGAAATTATTAACGACAGCTTTAACTCCACAAGTCTTTGTTACCATTGGTATTATCCTCACAGCAGGTAGTATGATTGTAACTTGGCTCGGGGAACAAATTACAGATAAGGGATACGGAAATGGTGTTTCTATGATCATCTTTGCAGGTATTGTTGCTTCAATTCCTGAGATGATTAAAGGCATCTATGTTGACTACTTCGTCAATATTCCAAGTAGCCGTTTGACTTCATCTATTATCTTTGTCGTTATTTTGATTATCGCTGTCTTGTTGATTGTATACTTTACAACCTTTGTTCAACAGGCAGAATATAAAATTCCAATCCAATATACAAAAGTTGCTCAAGGAGCCCCATCAAGCTCATACCTTCCATTGAAGGTAAACCCAGCGGGGGTTATCCCAGTTATCTTTGCAAGTTCCATCACAGCAGCACCTGCAGCCATTCTTCAATTTTTGAGTGCTACAGGTCATGATTGGGCTTGGGTACGTACAGCACAGGAAATGTTATCTACAACATCTCCGACAGGTGTTGCTATGTATGCCTTGTTAATCATTCTCTTTACATTCTTCTATACATTTGTACAGATCAATCCAGAGAAAGCAGCAGAAAACTTGCAAAAGAGTGGAGCCTACATTCATGGTGTCCGTCCTGGTAAGGGTACTGAAGAGTTCATGTCGAAACTTCTTCGTCGCCTTGCGACTGTCGGATCAATCTTCCTTGGTGTGATTTCAATCTTGCCGATTGTGGCAAAAGATGTCTTTGGTCTTTCAGAAGCTGTTGCTTTTGGGGGAACGAGTCTTTTGATCATTATCTCAACCGGTATCGAAGGAATCAAACAACTTGAAGGTTACCTATTGAAACGTAAGTATGTTGGTTTCATGGACAAAACAGAATAAAAGCAAAATTACTTTTGCTTAGAGAGTGGAGTATGAAGGTCTATCTATCAGAGAGATTTTCGTCTCCCCTCTTCTATTTTGTTTTTAAATAGGGGTTGAATGAGATTTCTGCTTCTATTTAAATACAAAATAAGGAGATCCTATCATGAATCTTTTGATTATGGGCTTACCTGGAGCAGGTAAGGGAACGCAAGCAGCTAAAATTGTGGAGCAATTCCACGTGGCACACATTTCAACTGGAGATATGTTCCGTGCTGCTATGGCAAATCAAACTGAAATGGGTGTACTTGCGAAGTCATATATTGACAAAGGTGAGTTGGTTCCAGATGAAGTTACAAATGGAATTGTTAAAGAACGCCTTTCACAGGACGACATCAAGGAAACAGGTTTCTTGTTGGATGGTTACCCACGTACGATTGAACAAGCTCATGCCTTGGACAAAACGTTGGCGGAACTCGGTATCGAACTGGAAGGTGTGATCAATATCGAAGTGAACCCAGATTGTCTCTTGGAACGTTTGAGTGGCCGTATCATCCACCGCGAAACAGGTGAAACCTTCCACAAAGTTTTCAACCCACCAGTTGACTATAAAGAGGAAGATTACTACCAACGTGAAGATGATAAACCTGAGACAGTGAAGCGTCGTTTGGATGTGAATATTGCACAAGGTGAACCAATCATTGCTCACTACCGTGCCAAAGGATTAGTCCACGATATCGAAGGAAATCAAGATATCAATGATGTGTTCAAAGACATCGAAAAAGTATTGACAAATTTGAAATAAAGCGTTTTTCACACTTGCAAAAAATCGCTACAAATGTTATACTGAGATAGTCTGACTTATAATTGTTGTCTCTGTTTTCAGAGGCATCGAATCGAAATTTATGGAGGTGCTTTTGCGTGGCAAAAGACGATGTGATTGAAGTTGAAGGCAAAGTAGTTGATACAATGCCTAACGCAATGTTTACGGTTGAACTTGAAAATGGACATCAGATTTTAGCAACAGTTTCTGGTAAAATTCGTAAAAACTATATTCGTATTTTAGCGGGAGATCGTGTTACTGTCGAGATGAGTCCATATGACTTGACACGTGGACGTATCACTTACCGCTTTAAATAATCGAAAAACTTGGAGGGATAAGAAATGAAAGTAAGACCATCGGTCAAACCAATTTGCGAATACTGTAAAGTAATTCGTCGTAATGGTCGTGTTATGGTAATTTGCCCAGCAAATCCAAAACACAAACAACGTCAAGGATAAGATAGAAAGGAGAAAACATGGCTCGTATTGCTGGAGTTGACATTCCAAATGACAAACGCGTAGTAATCTCATTGACTTACGTTTATGGTATCGGACTTGCAACATCTAAGAAAATTTTGGCTGCTGCTGGAATCTCAGAAGATGTTCGTGTACGTGACCTTACATCAGATCAAGAAGATGCTATCCGTCGTGAAGTGGATGCAATCAAAGTTGAAGGTGACCTTCGTCGTGAAGTAAACTTGAACATCAAACGTTTGATGGAAATCGGTTCATACCGTGGTATTCGTCACCGTCGTGGACTTCCTGTCCGTGGACAAAACACTAAAAACAACGCTCGCACTCGTAAAGGTAAAGCTGTTGCGATTGCTGGTAAGAAAAAATAATATAGGAGGTAAAAGTCTTGGCTAAACCAACACGTAAACGTCGTGTGAAAAAGAATATCGAATCTGGTATTGCTCATATTCACGCTACATTTAATAACACTATTGTTATGATTACTGATGTGCATGGTAATGCAATTGCTTGGTCATCAGCTGGTGCTCTTGGTTTCAAAGGTTCTCGTAAATCTACACCATTCGCTGCTCAAATGGCTTCTGAAGCTGCTGCTAAATCTGCACAAGAACACGGTCTTAAATCAGTTGAAGTTACTGTAAAAGGTCCAGGTTCTGGTCGTGAGTCAGCTATTCGTGCGCTTGCTGCCGCTGGTCTTGAAGTAACAGCAATTCGTGATGTGACTCCAGTGCCACACAATGGTGCTCGTCCTCCAAAACGTCGCCGTGTATAATCATCGCATTACACTGCTTTTCGTTTAAGAGGGAGTAACTAAATGATTGAGTTTGAAAAACCAAATATAACAAAAATTGATGAAAATAAAGATTATGGCAAGTTTGTAATCGAACCACTTGAACGTGGCTACGGTACAACTCTTGGTAACTCTCTTCGTCGTGTACTACTAGCTTCTCTACCAGGAGTAGCAGTGACATCTATCAACATTGAAGGTGTCTTGCATGAGTTCGACACAGTTCCAGGTGTTCGTGAAGACGTGATGCAAATCATTCTGAACATTAAAGGGATTGCAGTGAAATCATACGTTGAAGACGAAAAAATCATTGAACTTGACGTTGAAGGTCCTGCTGAAATTACAGCTGGAGACATTTTGACAGATAGCGATATTGAAATTGTAAATCCAGATCATTATCTCTTTACAATCGGTGAAGGTTCTTCTCTAAAAGCGACAATGACTGTTAACAGTGGTCGTGGATATGTACCTGCTGATGAAAACAAAAAAGATAATGCACCAGTTGGAACACTTGCTGTAGATTCTATTTATACACCAGTTACAAAAGTCAACTATCAAGTAGAGCCTGCTCGTGTAGGTAGCAATGATGGATTTGACAAATTAACCCTTGAAATCTTGACAAATGGAACAATTATTCCAGAAGATGCTTTAGGGCTTTCAGCACGTATTTTGACAGAACATCTTGATTTGTTTACAAATCTTACTGAGATTGCTAAGTCAACTGAAGTGATGAAAGAAGCTGATACTGAATCTGACGACCGTATTTTGGATCGTACGATTGAGGAACTGGACTTGTCTGTGCGTTCATACAACTGTTTGAAACGTGCCGGTATCAATACTGTGCATGATTTGACAGAAAAATCTGAAGCAGAGATGATGAAAGTACGAAATCTTGGACGCAAGAGTTTGGAAGAAGTGAAACTCAAACTCATTGATTTGGGTCTTGGATTAAAAGATAAATAAAGGAGGAATAAATGGCTTACCGTAAACTAGGACGCACTAGCTCACAACGTAAAGCAATGCTTCGCGATTTGACAACTGACCTTTTGATCAACGAATCAATCGTGACAACTGAAGCTCGTGCTAAAGAAATCCGTAAAACTGTTGAAAAAATGATTACTCTAGGTAAACGTGGTGATTTGCATGCACGTCGTCAAGCAGCTGCTTTCGTACGTAATGAAATCGCATCTGAAAACTATGATGAAGCAACTGATAAGTACACTTCTACTACAGCACTTCAAAAATTGTTCTCAGAAATTGCACCTCGTTATGCTGAACGTAACGGTGGATACACTCGTATCCTTAAAACTGAACCACGTCGTGGTGATGCAGCGCCAATGGCGATCATCGAATTAGTATAAAATCATCAATTTTGTTGAGTGTTATGATGATGGAGTCTTGTGCTCTTAGTCTAGCTCTGGTCTACCGCTAGGATTTCGGTCCTAGCGGGAACACTCATCATAAGTTGGGATAGTAGACGCTTGTTTACGAAATTGTTTTTTGCTTAAGAACAACTTCGTAAGCAGGCGTTTTTGAGTATTTTTGTTAGAATTATGCTATACTATTTGAAAAGAATCCTGTTTAATGTTCAGGTTTCCTATTAAAAGAAGAATTGGAGTTTGCTTATGAAAGCGATTATAACTGTTGTTGGTAAAGATAAATCTGGAATTGTTGCAGGTGTTTCTGGTAAAATTGCAGAATTGGGTTTGAATATTGATGATATCTCTCAAACTGTCTTGGATGAATATTTCACGATGATGGCTGTCGTCTCTAGTGATGAAAAGCAAGATTTCACTTATCTTCGTAATGAATTTGAAGCTTTTGGACAAACTTTGAACGTGAAAATTAATATTCAGAGTGCAGCGATTTTCGAAGCTATGTATAATATCTAGGAGGTGCACATGGATATTAGACAAGTTACTGAAACCATTGCCATGATTGAGGAGCAAAACTTCGATATCAGAACCATTACCATGGGAATTTCTCTTTTGGACTGTATCGATCCAGATATCAATCGTGCTGCGGAGAAAATTTATCAAAAGATTACGACTAAGGCAGCAAATTTAGTAGCTGTTGGTGATGAAATTGCAGCGGAGTTGGGAATTCCAATCGTTAATAAGCGTGTATCGGTAACTCCTATTTCTCTGATTGGGGCGGCGACAGATGCAACAGACTATGTGGTTCTGGCAAAAGCGCTTGATAAGGCTGCGAAAGAGATTGGTGTGGATTTTATCGGTGGTTTTTCTGCCTTGGTACAAAAGGGTTATCAAAAGGGAGATGAGATTCTCATCAATTCTATTCCTCGCGCTTTGGCTGAAACGGACAAGGTCTGCTCGTCAGTCAATATCGGCTCAACCAAGTCTGGTATTAATATGACGGCTGTAGCAGATATGGGACGTATTATCAAGGAAACGGCTACTTCATCTGATATGGGTGCAGCTAAGTTGGTTGTATTCGCTAATGCTGTTGAGGACAATCCGTTTATGGCAGGTGCCTTCCACGGTGTTGGAGAAGCTGATGTTATCATCAATGTCGGGGTTTCTGGTCCTGGTGTGGTGAAGCGTGCCTTGGAAAAAGTTCGTGGAGAGAGTTTTGATGTAGTAGCCGAAACGGTCAAGAAAACTGCCTTTAAAATCACTCGTATTGGTCAATTGGTTGGTCAAATGGCCAGCGAGAGATTGGGTGTGGAGTTTGGTATTGTAGACTTGAGCTTGGCGCCAACCCCTGCGGTTGGAGACTCTGTGGCACGTGTCCTTGAGGAAATGGGACTAGAAACAGTTGGAACGCATGGAACGACGGCTGCCTTAGCTCTCTTGAATGACCAGGTTAAGAAGGGCGGAGTGATGGCCTGGAACCAAGTCGGTGGTTTGTCTGGTGCCTTTATCCCCGTCTCTGAGGATGAGGGGATGATTGCTGCAGTGCAAAATGGCTCTCTAAATTTAGAAAAACTAGAAGCCATGACGGCTATCTGTTCTGTCGGTTTGGATATGATTGCCATCCCAGAAGATACGCCTGCTGAAACCATTGCGGCCATGATTGCAGATGAAGCTGCAATTGGTGTTATTAACATGAAAACAACGGCTGTTCGTATCATTCCAAAAGGAAAAGAAGGCGATATGATTGAGTTTGGTGGCCTATTAGGAACTGCGCCTGTTATGAAAGTCAATGGGGCTTCGTCTGTCGATTTCATCTCTCGCGGAGGACAAATCCCAGCACCAATTCATAGTTTTAAAAATTAAGAAAATAAGAGAAATTTTAAGTTCTATTTAAGGTTGGATGTGTATACTATAATCATTAAATAAAGACCTCCTAATATTATTTGAAACAGATAACACTGATTTAGTTTGAATTTGATTTTCATCTAATATCTTTATTTAATAGAACTCCTAAACTTTTTCATAATAATCTCCTGCAAAAGTCGCCTGTATGGGTGGCTTTTGTTTTATCATCCATGATATAATAGAAGCAAACGGAGGACGGAAAATGGTAAAAGTACGATTGTATTTGGTACGTCATGGCAAGACCATGTTTAACACGATTGGTCGCGCGCAAGGTTGGAGCGATACTCCCTTAACAGCTGAAGGTGAACGAGGGATTCAAGAATTAGGAATCGGTTTGCGAGAGTCTGGTCTGCAGTTTGAGCGAGCTTATTCAAGTGATTCTGGTCGTACCATTCAGACTATGGGAATCATCCTTGACGAACTTGGCTTGCAGGGAAAAATCCCTTATCGCATGGACAAGCGTATTAGAGAATGGTGTTTTGGTAGCTTTGACGGAGCTTATGATGGTGATCTTTTCATGGGCATTATTCCTCGTATCTTTAATGTGGACCATGTTCATCAATTGTCTTATGCTGAACTGGCTGAGGGTTTGGTAGAGGTCGATACAGCTGGTTGGGCTGAAGGCTGGGAAAAACTCAGTGGCCGAATCAAGGAAGGTTTTGAAGCGATTGCCAAAGAAATGGAAGAACAAGGTGGGGGCAATGCCCTTGTCGTCAGCCACGGAATGACCATTGGAACCATTGTTTATTTGATTAATGGCATGCATCCGCATGGTCTAGATAATGGTAGCGTGACGATCCTTGAATATGAGGACGGCCAGTTTAGCGTAGAAGTTGTCGGCGACCGTAGTTACCGAGAACTAGGACGTGAGAAGATGGAAGAAGCCTCTATTTAATCAGTCTAGACTTGCTTGTTATGAACTAGGGATTTGATAAGAATATCAAGATAAGAAAAAACAGCCGAGGGTAATCCTTTCGGCTGTTTTTGATGGGGGAAACTAAAGTGTAATGCTGTTGCTTTTAGAGATTTTCATAAACAAGAGCAAGGAACCTACTGTTAGAACAGTCAGGATAGTTGACAAGGCTGCGGCTACACCGTAATTCCCTCTGAGAACCTCTGTATAAATGGCTACAGTCATTGTTCTTGTTTTGACATTGTAGAGGAGGATAGAAGTAGAGAGTTCTGAAATCATTGTGACCCAAGATAGGATGGCTCCAGAAATAATACCAGATAGCATCATTGGAGTTGTAATCTTGGCAAAGGTATTGAGACGACTACTTCCTAAGCTTTCAGCGGCTTCTTCAATACTTGGTGCTATTTGTTGCAAGCTAGCAACAGATGAGCGAATAGTATACGGTAATCTTCTGACAGATAGGGACATAATTAAGATGAAAGCTGTCCCTGTAATCATAAGAAATCCACTTCCAAATAGACCGGTATTGAAGGAAGAAATGAAGGCAATCCCTAGAACAGTTCCGGGTACAATATAAGGGACCATACTGAGGCTGTCAATTAAGTTTGTAAACAAATTCCGTTTTCTAACGGCTAGGTAGGAGATAAATGTTGCGAATAGTACAACTAGAACTAAGGCAATCAAAGGGATACGAATGGTATTGAAAATAGCAGATCCCATACGATTGAAAGCTACCTTGTAACTGTTTAGAGAATAACCTTTGACAAATACCATACCTGATGTTTTTAGGAAAGAAGTATAAATCAAGTAGACTTGAGGTAGAACAGAGAACAAGATAATTCCGTAGACTGTTGCATAAATGGCAGCCATTTTTCCTTTTGTAGTTTTTTTAGGCTCAATTGGATGGAGCGAATTCATGCTGAAACTGTAGCGGTTTGAGATGTATTTTTGGATAAGGAAAATCGCCAAGGCAATGATAATCGCCATAATTGCTAAAGCAGATGCAAAAGCAGAATTTCCTCCAACCTCGCTAATAAATTGGGTATAAATCAAGACTGGGAAAGTCCGATATCCTTCACCAATTAACATCGGTGTTCCAAAGTCTGAGAATGCTCTCATAAATACAAGTAGGGCAGCTGCTAGTAAGGTTGGAACTAGGAGAGGTAAAACAACCGTTACGATACGCTTAAATCCGAAGGACCCCATGCTTTCAGCTGCTTCAAGTAGAGAATTGTCAATACTTTTCATTGTCCCAGCAACGTATAGAAATACCAGTGGAAATAGTTGTAGTGTAAAGACAAGTACAATTCCTTTGAATCCATAAATATCAATAGCTGGAAGATGAAGAGTATTTGTCATGAATTTTGTGATGACCCCATTTCGTCCCAGCAAGAGAATCCAGGAGTAGGCTCCCACGAAAGGAGCTGACATGGAAGCAATGATAATCAATATTTGTAGAAATTTCTTTCCCTTGAAGTCATACATGGAAAAAAGATAAGCTAATAGGGTTCCTACAACTAAGGAAGTGACAGTAGCGGTAATGGAAACCTTGAAACTGTTGACAAGTGTCTCAGAGTAGTAGGCTTTACTAAAGAAAGTGACAAAATTAGCTAGTGAGAATTGTCCTTCATGTATGAGTGCTTGCTTGAGCACGGTAACGATAGGATAAACGAGAAAGACAAGATAGGTAAGAAAGATGAAGAAAGAGGAGGCTGTCCAAATATTTAGTTTTTTACGTTCCATGGTTGACTCCTTTTATCAGGTTTTGGGAACCATCTGCAGAAAAGACGTTTAATTTTTGAGTATTGATTCGTAGACGAATACGATCGCCTTTTTGTAGATCTTCTTCAAAAGTTGATTCTTCGCTAACTTGAATTTTTGAGGCAAATCCTGTCTCGATGAAATACTCCGTATTTAGTCCAAGATAGACGCTATCGCTAATCGTTCCTTCAATATCTCCAGATTCATCTTTGATAAACTCTTCAGGACGAATGCTTACATGAATAGCTTGCTCCTCAGCCTGATCAAGAGCTGGCATTCGAAGGGCATAGCCATCTGAAAAGACGATATAAGCGCCGTCGCTCCGTTTTTCTAGATTGGCAGGGATAATATTTGTGCGTCCGATAAAGGTTGCTACAAACTCATTAGCTGGTTTATGATAGAGTTCTTTTGGTCGGCCGATTTGTTGGATAACCCCATCTTTCATAACAGCAATTTGGTCTGAAATAGCCATAGCTTCTTCTTGGTCGTGGGTCACATAAACAGTTGTAATTCCCACTTCGTGTTGGATTTCTCGAATGGCTTGACGCATATCCAAGCGAAGTTTGGCATCCAGATTACTAAGGGGCTCGTCCATGAGGAGAACACTTGGATTAACTGCTAAGGCACGTGCCAAGGCGACACGTTGTTGTTGTCCACCACTGAGTTTATCAGGTTTTCGATCCGCATATTGAGCAATTTGCATGAGTTCAAGATACTTGTTGGTCTGTTGAATCAATTCTTCTTTTGGAACCTTCTTTTGCTTAAGACCAAAAGCAACATTGTCTCGGACAGTCAAATGTGGGAAAATAGCGTAGTTTTGGAAAACCATCCCGATATTGCGTTTGCTGGGTTCCATATTATTGATTTTTGTATCATCGAAGTAAAATTCTCCGCCTTCGATACTGTTGAATCCTGCAATCATACGAAGAAGAGTCGTTTTTCCACATCCTGAAGGTCCAAGAAGGGTAAAGAGACTTCCTTTTGGAATCGTAATGTTCAAATTCTCAATAACAGGGACATCGTGGTAGATTTTTTTGGCGTTAATAATTTTGATCTCACTCATAGTGAACCTCTTTTACTGTTTAGATTGGATATCTGTAAATACTTCGTTGTATTTTTTAACGATATCTGATTTATTCTTGATGACATAATCATAATCTTCAGTGAGTGTTTTGATTTTGTCAATTGGTTTCATATTTTCGCTTGTTTTAGCATTTTTACGAACAGGACGGTTAGTAGTGGTTGTACCAAGTGTATCTTGTACTTCTTGAGAGATGATGAAATCGATAAATTTCTTGGCATTTTCCATGTTTTTAGCTTTTTTAACGATAGCAGCACTAGCAGGTAGGAAGACTGTCCCTTCTTTTGGATAGACTACCTTGATGTTAGCTCCGTCATTTAAGAGTTTAACTGCTGGATCTTCGTAAGAGAGACCAACAGCCATTTCTCCATCAGCTACTGCTTTATAGACACCAGATGAGCTTGAACCGATTTTACCATCAATAAGTGTGAAGAGATCTTTTACATAAGACCAAGCTTTATCATCTTTGTAGCCACCTTGAGCTTGTAGCATGTTTGTTAATTGGGCAAAGGCACTAGAAGAGTTTGCTGGGTCAGCAGTTGCGATTTTTCCTTTTAATTCAGGTTTAAGAAGGTCGCTATATCCTTCGATATTCATGCCTTTAGTTAAATCAGGATTGACGATTAAAACACTACCATCTAATGTGTAAGGAGTAGAGTAGCCAGTTGTGTTTTGATATTCTTTGATAACATTATCATTTTCTTTTGAAGTATAGTTTTCAAAGAGTTCTCCGTGGGTAGCATATTGTGTATAAGAACCACCAAAGATGACATCGGCTACAGGAGCTTCTTTTTCAGACTCTAGTTTTTTGAAAAGTTCTCCAGTACCAGCTTGAATCAGTTCTACTTTGATACCATATTTTTCTTCAAAGGCAGGAATAGTTGCTCCAATTAAGCCCTCTGAGTTTGGTGAATAAACGACTAGCGAACCACCGTCTCCTTTATCAGATGAACTGTCATCGGCAGATTCATTAGAAGAACAAGCAGCAAGACCAAAAAGAGCTAGTCCGCAAGCGGCATAATACATCCATTTCTTTTTCATGATGGATACCTCCGTTATGTTATTTAAGTTTATTTTAAAATAATGTAAGCGTTTTTAAAACTGATAATTCTATTCTATTAGAGTAAAATTCTCTACAAAAATGGAAGTAATCTTTTTGATTTTATAGTAGGGTTCGACAATTAATAATTGAAAAGTCAAATTTTATTTTTTAGATTGGATATCTGTAAAAATATCATTGTACTTTTTAAGAATAGTGGATTTGTTCTTGATGACATAATCTGAATCTTCAGTAGCAACATTGATTTCTGTCATAGCCTTCATATTTCTATTGGTTTTAGCATTTTTACGAATAGGTCTGATTGTTGTTTCAGTTCCTAGCTTATCTTGGATTTCTTGAGAAAGGAGGAAATCGATAAATTTCTTAGCATTGTCCATGTGTTTGGCGTTTTTGACGATAGCAGCGTTACCAGGTAAAAAGACGGTACCTTCTTTTGGATAAATAACTTTTACATCAACTCCGTCGTTTAAGAGTTTTAAGGCAGGATCTTCATAGGTGAGTCCCACAGCCATTTCTCCATCGGCGACAGCTTTGTAAACATTTGAAGAGCTAGATGCAATCTTTCCATCTACTAGGGTAAATAGATTTTTCACATAGGTCCAAGCTTGTTCATTTTCGTATCCACCTTGGTCGACAAGCATGTTTGTTAATTGAGCAAAGGCACTAGAAGCATTACTTGGATCAGCAGTAGCGATTTTTCCTTTTAATTTAGGATTGAGTAGATCATTGTAGCCTTCGATTTTAATATCTTTTGTAAGAGCTGAATTGGCAATGATAACACTGACATCCAGTGTATAAGGTGTGTAGAATCCTGTTTTATTTTGATATTCAGGGATTATCTGGTCGTTTTCTTGAGAAATATAAGGTTCAAAAAGTTTTTCGTTAGAAGAGAAGAGGGCATAGGAGCCTCCGAAAATGACATCAGCTACTGGGGATTCTTTTTCGGCCTCAGCTTTTTTGAACAATTCACCAGTGCTGGCTTGTACTAAATCAACCTTAATACCATATTTTTCTTCGAAGGCTGGGATTGTTTCTTCGATAAGGTCTTCGGGGTTAGGTGAGTAAATAACCAAAGTGTTATTCGAATCTGTTTCAGTGTTAGTTTCCGCTCCTATAGCTGAAGAACATCCTGATAAAGTAAGTAATATCCAACCACAAGAGAGAAAGAATAGTAGTTTTTTCATAAGAGTCTCCTTTTTTACGAACATTTTTACTCCACAACTTTTATAATGTTTATAATTTGTAGAGTCCTATAGAATATAATAAAAACCTTAAAGAAACCTAAAATAGAAAATAGGAATTAAGCTCCTAGAGTAAGGATGCGTGAACTGTGAATAGGATTTTGATGGTAGGTATAAAATAAAAAGATTGCTACAATAGAGTTGAGCAATCCTTTTACATCAATGATTTTTATCCATAAGTTTTAATTCTTTTGGAGAAATATGGAGATACTTTTTAAAGACTTTGGCAAAGTATTTATAGTCTGAAAATCCAACTTGGTCAGAGATATCGCTTAAGGGGGCATTGGGGGACTCGGCCATTTTATCTATAGCTTGTTTCAGGCGGTAGCGTAAGATATATTCGTTTAGTGTCATGGGGAAGTCTTCTTTGATAACCTTATATAGATAACTTTCACTATATCCCAGCGATTCTGCTAGCTTACTAATAGTAAAATGTTCTGCATAGTGGTTGTGGACAAAGGAAATAATTTGCTGAATGATTTGATTTTGTGTATCAACTTGTTGGATAGAAGAGAGTAAAGTTTGATATTCTTCTAAAAAAGGAGTTTCTTGATAGGTGCTAACTTGTAATCGCAAAACAATGTTTTGAAGACATTCTGTCAATTCCTTTGTGTCAATTGGTTTGGATAAGAAATCAACTGCCCCATATTGCATGGCTTTTTTTGCATTTTGAAAATCGTTATAACCAGATAAGATAACTTTTTCATAGGAAAGGGTACGAGTGGCTTCGAACATCATAAAAGCATCCATAATTGGCATTGTGATGTCTGTTAAGACAATATGAGGTTCTTTTTCTTGGATGAGTTTCATTCCCTCTTGACCGTGACTGGCAGTTCCTACAACTTGGATGCCTAAGGCAGAGTAGTCTACGGCAATCTCTAGCCATTTTCGAATGAGGTGTTCATCTTCTACGATAATGAGCTTAAACATGAGTTAGTCCTTTCGTTACAAATTTGACCCAAGTTTCTCCTTGACGATTGACTCCTAAATCTAGCTGAACATCAGGAAAGAAATTGCTCAATCGTTTGTAGCTGTTAACAATGCCATGCTGGGTATGAGGGCTATCTAAAGAGTCTAAAATAGCGAGTCGCTCTTGCTTTGTGAGTCCTCCAGCATTATCCTTGACCAAAAAAGTCAGAGAATCTGCTTCCAAGGTAATTTGGATATCAATATGAAGATCAATACGGTATTGCATCCCATATTTTATAGCATTTTCTACAAGAGGAAGCAAGAAAAGTTTAGGGATAGGCTGATTATCGACACTTTCTGGACAAACAATTTCATAGGAAAAGTGCTCGAAACGAATCTTGTGAATAATAAGGTAGTCCTCTATAATCTTTAAATCCTGACAAATGCTTGTTTCTTTTTCTAAATCGGTGATACTGTAGCGAAGAATGCGCGTGAGTTTTTGAATCAGGTCTTGTGTGAGACTTGCATCCATTAAAGAAGTGATTTTAATCGTTTCAAGTGTATTGTAGAGAAAATGAGGATTGAACTGAGCTTCCAGCATTTTTCTTTCAAAAATCCACTTTTCTTTTTCGATGGTCAACATTTTCTGATGAAGCTGATCTAATTCATACAACATATTATTAATTTTTTCGGCCATAAACTCAAACTCATCACCTGTTTGTAGATAAAGCATTTTTTCTGCTTGTTTGGGAATTTCTTGAAGTTGGTAAACTAAACTTTCAATAGGAACAGCGTTGTGTGTAGCAATCTTATGAGCAATTCGTCTTGCTTGCCAGAAGTAGAGGAAGAATATACATAAGGTGAGAATGGAGGCTAGGCCGAGTAGGCTAGGAATAGGAAAGAAGGATTGAAAAGTATAGATTGAAAAAATAGCACCGACTTTTTCTTTTTGAACAATAAGCGGTTCATTCGCATACCAGTGGGTGCGAGAGTGTAGGAGTTTCTCATCAAATTTTTCAAGAGTGGAACGAGTAAATTGATTTGTATTGTTGGAAAACATATTTCCAAAGCTATCGGTAATGATGTATTTAGAATTTATCATTGGGAAACTTGAGATGAAATCATTCTCATTTACGAAAGCAATAGTATAGGCTTTAACTCGTTGGTTTTGAAGTAGTGGTTTGATAAAGAGTGTGTAGTGTTGCTTGTCTGAAGAGAGCGCAATTTTTTCTGTAACTTTATCTTGAGAAGGATTTTGGATGAGCAGTTTTAGATAGTAGGGTGATAAAATACTTTCTTGATGATTTCGATTAGTGCTAAATAGTAATTCACCTGTATCATTTAGGATAATGAGGTCAGAACTAAGTTTTAATTTAGCTTTTGTCTCGTAAAATAAGCTAAAGACTTCTCGCTCTGTGTGTTTGCCGTCCAAAAATCCAGGAATCATTTTATAGTTCATAGTGGTCAGGAGCTCATTATTTGCATCTTTCATCTCTTGAACTTGTTTGACAATCTGTCTCGTGTCTTTGGAGAGTTGTTGCTTTTGTAAAAAATAGGAAAAACCAAAAAGTAAAATGAGTAGTAAAAGAGAGGTCACAAAGGCTGCGATAGAGCTTCTATGGAGAATTTCTTTTTGGAGAGATTTTTTAAAGGAATGAGACATCTGCTACCTCCTTGGAAGGTTTTTTCTGCTATAAGTATAGCAGTTTAAAAATTCTAGAGCAAGGTAAAATAGAAAAGTATAGAATAGAACGAGACCAAATTCCCTCAAAAATGGTATAATAGTAACATCACAAAATTGGAGAGAGACCATGAGTTTTTACAATCATAAAGAAATTGAGCCTAAGTGGCAGGGCTACTGGGCAGAACATCATACATTTAAAACAGGAACAGATGCATCAAAACCGAAGTTTTATGCTCTTGATATGTTCCCTTATCCTTCTGGAGCGGGTCTGCACGTAGGACACCCAGAAGGTTATACCGCAACGGATATCCTCAGTCGTTACAAACGTGCGCAAGGCTACAATGTCCTTCATCCAATGGGTTGGGATGCTTTTGGTTTGCCTGCAGAGCAATACGCTATGGATACAGGGAATGACCCAGCAGAATTTACAGCGGAAAACATTGCCAACTTCAAACGCCAAATCAATGCTCTTGGATTTTCTTATGACTGGGATCGTGAAGTCAATACGACAGATCCAAACTACTACAAGTGGACTCAGTGGATTTTCACCAAGCTTTACGAAAAAGGTTTGGCCTATGAAGCGGAAGTGCCAGTAAACTGGGTTGAGGAATTGGGAACTGCCATTGCCAATGAAGAAGTTCTTCCGGACGGAACTTCTGAGCGTGGAGGCTATCCAGTTGTCCGCAAACCAATGCGCCAATGGATGCTCAAAATCACGGCCTATGCGGAGCGTTTGCTCAATGACTTAGATGAACTAGATTGGCCAGAGTCTATCAAGGATATGCAACGCAACTGGATTGGTAAATCAACAGGTGCTAATGTAACTTTTAAAGTTAGGGGAACAGACAAGGAATTCACAGTCTTTACAACTCGTCCTGATACCCTTTTCGGTGCGACTTTCACAGTCTTGGCTCCTGAACATGATCTAGTTGATGCTATCACAAGTTCAGAGCAAGCAGAGGCAGTAGCTGACTATAAACACCAAGCCAGTCTCAAGTCAGACTTGGCTCGTACAGACCTTGCCAAAGAAAAAACTGGTGTTTGGACTGGTGCTTATGCCATCAACCCTGTCAATGGTAAGGAAATTCCAATCTGGATTGCCGACTATGTTCTTGCTAGTTACGGAACAGGTGCCGTTATGGCTGTGCCTGCCCACGATCAACGTGACTGGGAATTTGCCAAACAATTTGACCTTCCAATCGTAGAAGTACTTGAAGGTGGAAATGTAGCAGAAGCTGCCTACACAGAAGATGGCCTTCACGTTAATTCAGACTTCCTAGATGGACTCAACAAAGAAGACGCAATTGCTAAGATTGTGGCTTGGTTGGAAGAAAAAGGCTGTGGTCAAGAGAAGGTGACCTACCGTCTCCGCGACTGGCTCTTTAGCCGTCAACGTTACTGGGGTGAGCCAATTCCTATCATTCATTGGGAAGACGGAACTTCAACAGCTGTTCCTGAAAATGAATTGCCACTTGTCTTGCCAGTAACCAAGGATATCCGTCCTTCAGGTACTGGTGAAAGTCCACTAGCTAATTTGACAGATTGGCTTGAAGTGACTCGTGAAGATGGTGTCAAAGGTCGTCGCGAGACCAACACAATGCCACAATGGGCAGGTTCAAGCTGGTACTACCTCCGCTACATTGACCCACACAATACTGAGAAATTGGCTGATGAGGAGCTCCTCAAACAATGGTTGCCAGTAGATATCTATGTGGGTGGTGCAGAGCATGCCGTTCTTCACTTGCTTTATGCTCGTTTCTGGCACAAATTCCTCTATGATCTCGGTGTCGTTCCAACTAAAGAACCATTCCAAAAACTCTTTAACCAAGGAATGATTTTGGGAACCAGCTACCGTGACCATCGTGGGGCTCTTGTGGCAACCGATAAGGTTGAAAAACGTGACGGTTCCTTCTTCCATGTAGAAACAGGGGAAGAGTTGGAGCAAGCACCAGCCAAAATGTCTAAATCGCTCAAGAACGTTGTTAACCCAGATGATGTTGTGGAACAATATGGTGCTGACACCCTTCGTGTTTATGAAATGTTCATGGGCCCACTTGATGCTTCGATTGCTTGGTCAGAAGAAGGTCTGGAAGGAAGCCGTAAATTCCTTGACCGTGTTTACCGTTTGATTACAAGCAAGGAAATCGTTGCAGAAAACAATGGCGCTCTTGACAAGGTCTACAACGAAACTGTTAAAGCTGTCACTGAGCAAATCGAGTCCCTCAAATTCAACACAGCTATTGCCCAACTTATGGTCTTTGTCAACGCTGCTAATAAGGAAGACAAACTCTATGTGGACTACGCCAAAGGCTTTATTCAATTGATTGCCCCATTTGCACCTCATTTGGCAGAAGAACTCTGGCAAACTGTTGCTGCAACAGGTGAGTCCATCTCTTATGTAGCTTGGCCAACTTGGGACGAAAGCAAATTGGTTGAAGACGAAATCGAAATCGTCATCCAAATCAAAGGAAAAGTCCGTGCCAAACTCATGGTCGCTAAAGACCTATCACGTGAAGAATTGCAAGAAATCGCTCTGGCTGATGAAAAAGTTAGAGCAGAAATTGACGGCAAGGAAATCGTGAAAGTGATTGCGGTACCTAACAAACTCGTTAATATCGTCGTTAAATAACGAGTTTATTATCTCTATCTGCCACCTTCAATAGTCCACTGGACTATTGAAGCCAACTAAATTGGTTAATATTGTTGTGAAATAAGATAGGAATCCTCCAGAGCTGAACTCTGGAGGATTTTTTATTTGACAGGAAGTTTCTCTTTTGTTAATATAATTAACAAAAGAAAGAGAGATTATGGATAAAAAAGAATTTATTGCATTTAATAATCGTTTCAATAGGTTTATTTTAGCGTTTGAAGAGTTAAAAAAAAATCAACATAAAAGTGGTGTTGACAAATCCATTACGTTGAATGAGGTACATTTGATTGTTGTGATTGGGGAAAATCAGCCCTTAAATCTAGTAAAATTATCTGAATTATTAGAAGTTTCAAGAAGTGCAATAACTCAAAGTGTTAGGAGATTGATTCAAAAAAATTTAGTTGTTTTTGATTTTGATCTGAATAATGGGAAAAATAAATATTTGAGATTATCTGAAAAAGGCATCGAAATTTTTAAAATCCATAAGGAGCAACAAGCATATATTGAAAAATCAATCTTTTCAGTTTTAAACAACTATAGCGAGGTGGAACTTCAAACAGTTGTGAAATTGATGGATGATATTGAAAAGGTGTGGATAGAATTACCGTGGTAAAAGTCACGGTAAATTTTAAATACAATTGTTAAGTAAATTAACAAAAAGGAGAAGATATGACTGTAAACATAGAACTGATTTCACAAACAGATTTAGCGGATGAATCTTTTTATATTGCTATTAATGGTTTAGAACCAAGGGCAATGTATTGTGTAGAAATGTACCTGTCTGATTATTACTGTATAAATGCTCCCTTGCTTTTAGATCATGATGTTATATGGAAATCAACCGCAATTTTTTTATCTGATCAGGACGGTATGATTGATACCTCTCAGACAGCATCTATTTCGGGATCTTATAAAGGGGTTTCAGAAATGGGATTATTCTTTAATGCGAAACCGTTGAAGAATAGGAAAAGGAGATTACCGAGTTCTCTTGATAGAATTCCATTACGAGATTGTTTTGGTGTTGAAATTAAAATCAAGCTGGGGAAAGATGTGGTCGCGGAGCAAAGTTTCGTAAGGCGTTATATGAATCTAGGAGTAAGATATCAAGATATCTATGACAAGCATTTTCAAGGTCGATTATTCTATGATGAAAAGTTAAGAAGGGCGCCAGCCGTGATTATTGTTAGCGGTAGTGAGGGAAGAATTGAAAAAGCTCAGAATATTGCCCAACTTTTATCTTCAAGAGGCTATATTTGTCTTGCGATAGCTTATTTTGGTTTAGAGGGATTATCTCAAAATTTAGAACGAATTCCGATAGAATGTCTGGAGGAGGCGAAAGATTTTCTATACCATCATCCTCAAGTTGATAATACAAAAATAGGAATATATGGTCGCTCTAAAGGAGCAGAGCTTGTTCTGGCTGGACAAAGTATTTTGGATGATGTGCAATGTTTGGTACTCAATTCCCCCTCAAATGTAATATTTGAGGGAATAAAGGGAAAACTCAACTCTCATTCATCTTCTTGGACATATTTGCAAAAAGAACTTCCGTATCAAAAATTTCAGTTAGGAAATTACTTGTTAAACAAGTTTTTTGGAAAACATATTCCTGAAGATAGTAGGGCCCAGATTGATGTGAGTAAAATTTCCTCTCCCTTATTATTACTAGGAAGCGATGTTGATGAAATATGGAATGCATCATCCGCGATAGATGATATCATTTCACATTATAAAGGGGAATCCATTTTGTTTAAAAAATACCATGAAACAGGGCATATGTTGACGGTTGCTTATCAAGCGAATCATCGTTATCGAAAAGATTGGCGCTTATTAATGAAAGAAAGTGTAGACTCTTGGTTTGCCACGATAAATTATTTTGATACACATCTGAAAAATTTGTAGATAGTGCTGAACCGTACTATAATAGTTCCAACTAAGATAAAAACACAGTTCTGGTTGGTAGTTCAGTCTACAAAAGCAAACACTAAAATAAGAGAAATTTGAACTCAAACAGTAAAAACGTAGAGAGAAGTACAAGAGTTACTAGTGACTTTCTCTTTCATAAAATAGAACAGTTCTTCTCGGATAAAAAGAGCTGTTTTTTGCTTGTATTGAAAATTCTTTTCATATATTATTTCCTAATGGATTTACTTGTCGTCAAAAATTTGGCTAATGGAAGTTTCAAATTCAGGACAATACTTACTTGCTTCAAATTCAATCATATCATATTCAGCAGTTTCATTTTGATAGAAGGGATTGTGTGTCATGATTTCTAGTTAATTTTTTATTGTTTGATTTGGCGAGAATAATACTACCGATTCTTGAATTTTTCGGCCAGATGCGGTAAAACATCTCTTTTATAGCGCATATTTAAAAATATAATGTGTTTTTGTAAGTGTTTTTAAGCTTCATTTAGCAATTCGGTAGGAGAAAAATGGCTGTAGCCTTCTCTACTTTAACTTAACCCTAATCATCTCACCACTTAACCTCTCATTTTAACCACTTATCTCAAAAGTCGATTTTTCTTTCATTATTTTTGTTAAACTGGTGAGGTAAAGAGGAGGAAATAAATATGATTTTACAAGCTAAACATTTGATTAAACGGTACGGTACTCATATGGCTGTTGACGATATTCAGTTAGAGTTTGAAAAAGGAAGTTTCAATGCTATTTTGGGTCCCAATGGTGCAGGTAAATCAACCACTATTTCCATGTTAATCGGCTTGAAAAAGCCGACACAAGGTCAGATTCGCTATGCGCCAAATACGAAAATCGGAGTTGTTTTTCAAGCTAGTGTACTAGATGAGATGTTAACGGTTAGGGAAAATCTCACGATTCGTGCTCAACAGTATAAGGAGATTGTAGCAAGTCGTGTGGATGATTTGATCCATCAACTGGGCTTGACTGCTTTCCAGAAACAACTATATGGGACTTTGTCAGGTGGACAAAAACGTCGGGTTGATATTGCGCGTGCTCTTCTTTCACAGCCAGATATTCTTTTCTTAGATGAACCAACGACAGGTCTAGATATTCAGACTCGCAAAGCCATTTGGGATTTACTGTCTCGACTACAAAAGGATGAAGGGATGACTATTATCTTAACGACTCATTATCTGGATGAAGCGGATGAAGCGGATCAGATTTATATCGTTGATCATGGGAAAGTGATTGCGAAAGGTTCTGCGACGGCTATTAAAAGTCAGTATGCATCCAATATCCTAAAAATTCGTTTTAAAGAAATGAAGGATTTAGAAAAGTTATTACAGACTGGAATGACAGTAAAGGAAGAAAATGAGATGGAATATCTTTTTTATCCAAGGACGTCACAGGAAGCCATTGAATATTTGGAAAAAGTTCGAGAAGAAATTGATTCTTTTGAGTTTCGTCCAGGTACTATGGATGATGCCTTTATTGCACTTACAGGAAGAGAGGTTCGCTAATGTTAGCTTTATTGAAACGGAATTTTATCTTATATTTTCGTAATCGTTCAGGAGTATTTTTCTCATTATTGGGGGCATTGATTTCCTTCTTCCTTTATATCATTTTTTTGCAGAAGAACTTGACGGATGCTTGGTCCCAACTCCCTGATAATAAGAACCTTTTAAATAACTGGCTGATGGGTGGGACCTTGGCTGTGACTGGGATTACAACCAGTTTTACGGCTCTTACACAAATGGTACAGGATCGTGAAAATCAAGTGGATCAAGATCTCTTCTTGACAGATTTAGGTAGCTGGGGTTTACAGGTGTCCTATCTAATCAGTAGTATTGCCATCTCTTTTATCATGCAGGTGTTTATGTTTGCTGTTATGAGCCTTTATTTTAGAGAAAGTCCAGTTATCAGTTATTTACCGGAAATTACTTTGATTATGCTGTTAAGCAGTCTGCTTTCAAGTGTGGTAAATATTCTTTTGATTTACCGTTTTCAATCTGTAGATAGTCTTGGCAAACTGGCAACTATAGTGGGGACTGCTTCTGGATTTTTGGTAGGAACTTATATCCCCATTGGAGTATTACCTGATTTTGCACAAATTATCATGAAGTGTACCCCTGCAACTTATATTGCTTCTCTCTATCGACAAATTTTAATGAAAGAGCGGTTAGAAACTGCATTTACAGGAAATAGCAGATTGTTAAAGGAATTTCAAGAAAAAATGGGAATCCAAATCAACTGGCAAGAACTATTGACAAAGGAAGAGACATACTTTATAGTGGTTATTATCAGTCTTGTCGCTATTTTTCTTTGGATTTTATTTGTTAAAGTGTTTAGCAAGAGAAAATAAAAGTATATTGGAGAGAAAATGAAGATTCGTTTTGAAATGAAGGCAGAGTTTTCAGAAAAGGACCCACATATTGTAATTCAGGCAGCTCAGTTAACCGACCAAGCGAGGGAAGTCATGGAGTATTTAGAACAATTTTCAACAACCAATCAGGTGGTCATTCCTATTCGAACGGATGATCATCTGGTTATGGTGAAAATTGAGGATCTTATTTTAGCAGATATCGATAAGAACTTGTTGACCATTTATACGGTAGACGGGATTTATAAAACTAAGGAAACATTGACAAACTTTCAGAATAGGATTAACCGACGGAACTTTATACAGATATCACGCCATTCAATTATAAACATTGACCACTTAGAATCGTTATCAGATAGTTTTTCAGGGAACATGATGGCTAAAATGACTCGGGGCATCAAATCTAGTGTGAGTCGGAAATACGTTAAGTCCTTAATGAATTATCTAGGTTTATAGGAGAAAATCATGAAACGATTAATTGATTATTTTGTATCGGGAATGCGTACGGCTTCCTTCTTTTATTTGAGTATGATGTTATTAGCTCAGTGTTATCCAGGTATTACCTATCCTGAACCAATGATAAAAAATATTCTAGCTCTGTTTTTAATGGGTGGAATTATGGGGGTATTGACTTTAATACTTGAAAAGCTAGAGTTTCTTGCTTTTAGTATACGTGTAGGAGTTCATTTATTAGTGACAGCTACTATTTTAGTATTGACCTCTCTATTTTTGGGCTGGGGTTCAGCCTTGTGGAGTCCCTTGCTTTGGTTCTTTTTCTTGTTAATTTATGGATTGATATGGTTGTATCAAATCTGGAAAAATCACAAACTCACCCAACGAATTAATCAAGCCTTAGAGGATAAAAGACAGAAAACGGGTCACTAATATAGTGTTGAGGATGAAGTTTGAAGACAGTGCCAGTTTCCAAAGAGAACAATTTGTGATATAGTATTTTCAGCGTAAAACAAGGAGAAGAAAGATGCCAGTAAACGAATATGGTCAAATGGTTGGGGAGTCAATGGAAGGTTATACACCAGGTGAATTGCCTTCTATTGATTTCTTAGAAGGGCGTTATGCTCGGATAGAGGCTCTCTCGGTAGAAAAACATGCGGAGGATTTGCTAGCTGTTTATGGCCTGGATACTCCTCGGGAGATGTGGACCTACCTTTTTCAGGAGCCAGTAGCAGATATGGAGGAGTTGGTTAGCCTTTTAAATCAGATGTTGGCTCGTAAGGACCGTTTTTACTATGCAATCATAGACAAGGCAACTGGTAAGGCTTTGGGAACTTTTTCTCTCATGCGCATTGACCAAAATAACCGAGTGATAGAAGTGGGAGCGGTCACTTTTTCTCCAGAGCTCAGGGGAACACGAATAGGGACAGAAGCTCACTATCTCTTGGCGCGCTATGTTTTTGAGGAGCTTAACTATCGTCGCTACGAATGGAAATGTGATTCTCTTAATCTGCCATCCAGACGAGCTGCGGAGCGTTTGGGATTTGTCTATGAAGGGACCTTCCGCCAGGCAGTCGTATATAAGGGGCGTACTCGTGATACGGATTGGTTGTCTATGATTGATAAGGACTGGCCCAAAGTCAAAGCTCGATTGGAAGCATGGTTGGCTCCTGAAAATTTTGATAAAAATGGACGACAGTACAAGAGCTTAAGAGAGCTTTAATAGGTGTTGACATGATCACTATTAAAAAGCAAGAAATTGTCAAGTTAGAGGATGTTTTGCATCTCTATCAGGCTGTCGGTTGGACAAATTATACCCATCAACCAGAGATGCTGGAGCAGGCCTTATCTCATTCATTAGCGATTTATGTGGCGCTTGATGATGATACTGTGGTGGGCTTGATTCGTTTGGTTGGAGATGGATTCTCATCAGTATTGGTTCAAGATTTAATCGTTTTACCTATCTATCAGCGTCAAGGGATTGGTAGTGCCCTAATGAAAGAGGCTTTAGAGGCTTACAAAGATGTCTATCAAGTCCAGCTGGTGACAGAACAGACAGAAAGAACCTTGAGATTCTATCGTTCTATGGGCTTTGAAATCTTATCCACCTATAATTGTATAGGGATGACTTGGGTGAATAGAGAAAAATAACAAAACTTGTTTTTCTTAAGCAAAGTTTAAGGATGGTCTAGTATTATATAACCATTAAATAAAGACCTCCTAACTTTATTTAATGAAATCCTAAAACTTTTTTTCATCATAATCTCCTAATGAAGTCACCCAATCAGGTGGCTTTTTTTGTGGGGTGGATAGATGCTGATAGAAATTTTTGGCAAAATGGTAGAATTTGAGAAAAGTTAAGCTAGTTTTAAGCTTCGTCTTGTATCATATAGTTATTAAATAAAGACCTCCTAACTTTATTTAATAAAATCCTAAACTTTTCTTTTTCATAATAATCTCCCTTAACTCCACCCAATCAGGTGGAGTTTTTTGGCTCTATTTCAGGCTTTTGGGGACTATTCTAAAAATAATTTTCCGATGTTTTCCGGTATTTTTCGGATTTTGGTCGGGGAATTGGCGGAGACTTTTTTAGAAAATATGACTAAGAAATAGGTCTGTTGTCGCTTCAGCTACTTCAAACTCAATTTGATTGTAAGTGACTGTTAAGTGAAGGACTGGAACTGCTGTAATAATGATTTTGCTTGTCCAGTAGTGGCGTATTAAATGAGGAGTGACATGTAAGATTGTCTCTTCGTTTACTAAATCAAAATTTCTATGAATATGAAATTGATAGAATACCTAACTTTCTCTTAAACTTGAAAGTCTTGTTGTAAAACGGTTAAAGCTTGAGAAGCTGAGGATATAAACCTTTGACAAATTTTGTGAACTGTGGGATAATGGAGAGGAATTAAGGATTAGTTCTATATCATGGACTAGAAAAGACCCCAAGCTAACTTCCACATTAAGCTTAGGGTCTTTTTTGACACTATCTATCTTTGTTTAGCCATTTATCGACTAAGCGAAGAATAACACCGACCACAATTGGTCCGATGATAGTTTTAAGGATTAGTTCCATCATGGGCTATCTCACCTCCTTTCGTAGGCGGTGTAGCAGTGCCAAACAATATTATACCACATAAGTGCTAAAGTCGGGAGTCACCCAATCGGGTGGAGTTTTTGTTTGTGGCTTGGTTTTTTGATATAATAGAGCCATGAGCAGAATTTTAGATAATGAGATAATGGGGGATGAGGAGTTAGTAGAACGCACGCTCCGTCCTCAGTATTTACGTGAATATATCGGGCAGGATAAGGTTAAGGACCAGCTTCAAATCTTTATCGAAGCCGCTAAAATGCGGGATGAAGCGCTGGATCATGTGCTCCTTTTCGGGCCTCCAGGTTTGGGGAAGACGACCATGGCCTTTGTTATTGCAAACGAACTGGGTGTCAATCTCAAGCAGACGTCGGGTCCTGTTATCGAAAAAGCTGGTGATTTGGTAGCGATTTTGAATGACTTAGAGCCTGGGGATGTCCTTTTTATTGATGAGATTCATCGCTTGCCCATGTCGGTGGAAGAGGTGCTTTATAGTGCTATGGAGGACTTCTACATTGACATCATGATTGGAGCTGGTGAAGGCAGTCGCAGTGTTCATTTGGAGTTGCCACCTTTTACCTTGATTGGTGCGACGACTCGGGCTGGTATGCTGTCAAATCCTCTACGGGCACGTTTTGGGATTACGGGGCATATGGAATACTATGCCCATGCTGACTTGACAGAAATTGTTGAGCGGACGGCAGATATTTTTGAGATGGAAATTACTCATGAGGCAGCTTCTGAGCTGGCCCTACGTAGTCGAGGTACTCCTCGTATTGCCAATCGCCTCCTCAAGCGCGTGCGCGATTTTGCCCAGATTATGGGGAATGGGGTTATCGATAATCTTATTACTGATAAGGCTTTGACCATGCTGGATGTTGACCATGAAGGTTTGGACTATGTGGACCAAAAAATCCTTCGCACCATGATTGAGATGTACGGTGGTGGTCCTGTTGGTCTAGGAACTCTTTCTGTTAACATAGCAGAAGAGCGTGAGACAGTTGAAGACATGTATGAGCCCTACTTGATTCAAAAAGGTTTTATCATGCGGACACGTTCTGGACGGGTGGCGACTGCTAAGGCATATGAGCATTTAGGGTATGAATATATTGAAAAATAAGGCTGAAATTTTAGACTCTTTCAGAGAAAATCCGGATATGATGGCTATTTTGACTATCATCCGAAACCTTGGTCTGAAAGATTCTTGGTTGGCAGCAGGTTCTGTCAGAAATTTTATCTGGAATCTCTTGTCAGAGAGACCAGCATTTGATCTTGAAACAGATGTAGATGTGATTTTCTTTGATCCGGATATTTCTTATGAGGAAACCTTGTTCCTAGAGAAAAAGTTGAGAGCGGATTTTCCTCAGTATCAGTGGGAATTGAAAAATCAGGTCTATATGCACCAGCACAGCCCTCATACTGCTCCCTATACCAGTTCCCGTGATGCCATGAGTAAGTATCCAGAACGATGTACGGCTGTTGGACTGCGCTTGAATGAAGATTCTACTTTAGAACTCTTTACTCCTTACGGACTCGAGGATATTTTGAATTTTCAAGTTCGTCCAACTCCTCATTTCTTAGAAAATGAAGACCGAATGGAGCTTTATCAAACACGTTTATCCAAGAAAAATTGTCAGGAGAAATGGAAAAATTTGATTTTTAAAACTTCTTAAGGAAACTTTAAGCTAGGGAGTGTATACTAAGTTCATAAGTTAAGAAGACCTTAACTTAAACTCCTAAAACTTTTTCATAATAATCTCCCTATAAAAAATAAAGTCGCCCAATCAGGCGGCTTATTTTTTTGAAAAATGGGCTTGGTGCCTGAGAATAATACTCAATGAAAATCAAAGTGTAAACTAGGAAGCTAACCGCAGGTTGCTCAAAACACTGTTTTGAGGTTGCAGATAGAGCTGACGTGGT
Source organism: Streptococcus toyakuensis (assembly GCF_024346585.1). Taxonomy (NCBI): domain Bacteria; kingdom Bacillati; phylum Bacillota; class Bacilli; order Lactobacillales; family Streptococcaceae; genus Streptococcus; species Streptococcus toyakuensis. The sequence goes on along the minus strand of NZ_AP024523.1, from coordinate 1,862,434 downwards.
TTGAAGAGATTTTCGAAGAGTATAAATAGCTTAGTGATAGAAGAAAATAGGGAAATATGGTATAATGAAACGATAGATTTTTGAATAGGAATAAGATCATGTTTGGATTGTTTAAGAAAGATAAGGCTGTGGAAGTAGAGGTTCCGACACAGGTTCCTGCTCATATCGGCATCATCATGGATGGCAATGGCCGTTGGGCTAAAAAACGTATGCAACCGCGAGTTTTTGGACATAAGGCGGGCATGGAAGCATTGCAAACTGTGACCAAGGCAGCTAACAAACTAGGCGTTAAGGTTATTACGGTCTATGCTTTTTCTACAGAAAACTGGACCCGTCCAGATCAGGAAGTCAAGTTTATCATGAACTTGCCAGTAGAGTTTTATGATAATTATGTCCCGGAACTGCATGCGAATAATGTTAAGATTCAAATGATCGGAGAAACGGACCGCCTGCCTAAGCAAACCTTTGAAGCTCTGACCAAGGCTGAGGAATTAACTAAGAACAACACAGGATTAATTCTTAATTTTGCCCTCAACTATGGTGGACGTGCTGAGATTACACAGGCTCTTAAGTTGATTTCCCAGGATGTTTTAGATGCCAAAATCAACCCAGGTGACATCACAGAGGAATTGATTGGCAACTATCTCTTCACCCAGCATTTACCTAAGGACTTACGAGACCCAGACTTGATTATCCGTACCAGTGGAGAATTGCGTTTGAGTAATTTCCTACCATGGCAGGGGGCCTATAGTGAACTCTATTTTACAGATACCTTGTGGCCTGATTTTGACGAGGCGGCCTTGCAGGAAGCCATTCTTGCCTATAATCGTCGTCACCGCCGATTTGGAGGAGTTTAGGAGGAAATATGACACAGGATTTACAGAAAAGAACCTTGTTTGCAGGGATTGCCCTGGCTATTTTCCTACCGATTTTGATGATTGGGGGACTCTTGCTTCAGATAGCAATCGGAATCATAGCCATGCTAGCCATGCATGAACTTTTGAGGATGAGAGGTCTAGAGACCATGACTATGGAGGGCCTCTTGACCCTCTTTGCAACCTTTGCCTTGACCATTCCCTTGGAGAATTACCTGACTTTTTTGCCAGTTGATGGGAATGTGGTTGCCTATAGTGTGTTGATTTCAATCATGTTAGGAACGACTGTGTTTAGCAAGTCTTATACGATTGAGGATGCGGTTTTCCCTCTTGCTATGAGCTTCTACGTGGGCTTTGGATTTAATGCTTTACTAGATGCTCGTGTTGCAGGTTTAGATAAGGCGCTTTTGGCCTTGTGTATCGTCTGGGCGACAGACAGTGGTGCCTATCTTGTTGGGATGAACTATGGGAAACGAAAGTTAGCACCAAGGGTATCGCCTAATAAAACCCTTGAGGGTGCCTTGGGTGGTATTTTAGGAGCGATTTTAGTAACCATTATCTTTATGATAGTTGACAGTACAGTTGCTCTTCCATATGGAATTTACAAGATGTCAGTCTTTGCTATTTTCTTTAGTATTGCTGGACAATTTGGTGATTTACTAGAAAGTTCGATCAAACGTCATTTTGGTGTTAAGGATTCTGGGAAATTTATCCCTGGACATGGTGGTGTTTTGGATCGTTTCGATAGTATGTTGCTTGTATTTCCAATCATGCACTTATTTGGACTCTTTTAATCAAAAGACGGAGGAAACACTATGCTCGGAATTTTAACCTTTATTCTGGTTTTTGGGATTATTGTAGTGGTGCACGAGTTCGGGCACTTCTACTTTGCCAAGAAATCAGGGATTTTAGTACGTGAATTTGCCATCGGTATGGGACCCAAAATCTTTGCTCACATTGGCAAGGATGGAACGGCCTATACCATTCGAATCTTGCCTCTGGGTGGCTATGTCCGCATGGCTGGTTGGGGTGATGATACAACTGAAATCAAGACAGGAACGCCTGTTAGTTTGACACTTGCTGATGATGGTAAGGTTAAACGCATCAATCTCTCAGGTAAAAAATTGGATCAAACAGCCCTCCCTATGCAGGTGACCCAGTTTGATTTTGAAGACAAGCTCTTTATCAAAGGATTGGTTCTGGAAGAAGAAAAAACATTTGCAGTGGATCACGATGCAACGGTTGTGGAAGCAGATGGAACTGAGGTTCGGATTGCACCCTTGGATGTTCAATATCAAAATGCAACTATCTGGGGTAAACTCATTACTAATTTTGCAGGCCCCATGAACAACTTTATCTTAGGTGTCGTTGTTTTCTGGATTTTAATCTTCATGCAGGGTGGTGTCAGAGATGTTGATACCAATCAGTTCCATGTCATGCCTCAAGGGGCCTTGGCTAAGGTGGGAGTACCAGAAACGGCACAAATTACCAAGATCGGCTCACATGAGATTAGCAACTGGGAAAGTTTGATTCAGGCTGTGGAATCAGAAACCAAAGATAAGACGGCCCCGACCTTGGATGTGACTATTTCTGAAAAGGGGAGTGACAAACAAGTCACTGTTACTCCGGAAGAAAGTCAAGGCCGTTACCTTCTAGGTGTTCAACCGGGGATTAAGTCAGATTTTGTATCTATGTTTGTAGGTGGTTTTACAACTGCTGCTGACTCGGCCCTCCGAATTCTATCAGCTCTGAAAAATCTGATTTTCCAACCGGATTTGAACAAGCTAGGTGGACCTGTTGCTATCTTTAAGGCAAGTAGTGATGCTGCTAAAAATGGAATTGAGAATGTCTTGTACTTCTTGGCAATGATTTCCATCAATATTGGGATTTTTAATCTTATTCCGATTCCAGCCCTGGATGGTGGTAAGATTGTGCTCAATATCCTGGAAGCCATTCGCCGCAAACCATTGAAACAAGAAATTGAAACCTATGTCACCTTGGCCGGAGTGGTCATCATGGTTGTCTTGATGATTGCTGTGACTTGGAATGACATCATGCGACTCTTTTTTAGATAATCGAGGAATATTATGAAACAAAGTAAAATGCCTATCCCAACGCTTCGCGAAATGCCAAGCGATGCTCAAGTTATCAGCCACGCTCTTATGTTGCGAGCTGGTTATGTTCGTCAAGTTTCAGCAGGTGTTTATTCTTACCTACCACTTGCCAACCGTGTGATTGAAAAAGCTAAAAATATCATGCGCCAAGAATTCGACAAGATTGGTGCCGTTGAGATGTTGGCTCCAGCCCTTCTTAGTGCAGAATTGTGGCGCGAATCAGGTCGTTACGAAACTTATGGTGAGGACCTTTACAAACTAAAAAACCGTGAAAAATCAGACTTTATCCTAGGTCCAACTCACGAAGAAACCTTTACAGCTATTGTCCGTGATTCTGTTAAGTCTTACAAGCAATTGCCACTTAACCTTTACCAAATCCAGCCTAAGTATCGTGATGAAAAACGCCCACGTAATGGACTTCTCCGTACACGTGAGTTTATCATGAAGGATGCTTACAGCTTTCACGCTAACTATGATAGCTTGGACAGTGTTTATGATGAGTACAAGGCTGCTTATGAGCGTATTTTCACTCGTAGTGGCTTAGATTTCAAGGCTATCATCGGTGACGGTGGAGCCATGGGTGGTAAGGACAGCCAAGAATTTATGGCCATTACACCTGCTCGTACAGACCTTGACCGCTGGGTTGTCTTGGACAAGTCAGTTGCCTCATTTGATGAGATTCCTGCAGAGGTGCAAGAAGAAATCAAGGCAGAATTGCTCAAATGGATGGTTTCTGGTGAGGATACCATTGCTTACTCAAGTGAGTCTAGCTATGCGGCTAACTTGGAAATGGCAACAAACGAGTACAAACCAAGCAACCGTGTTGTCGCTGAAGAAGAAGTGACTCGTGTTGCAACACCAGATGTTAAATCAATCGATGAAGTTGCAGCCTTCCTAAACGTCCCAGAAGAACAAACAATTAAAACCCTCTTCTACATGGCAGATGGTGAGCTTGTTGCAGCCCTTCTAGTTGGAAATGACCAACTCAACGAAGTCAAGTTGAAAAACCATTTGGGAGCAGATTTCTTTGACGTTGCTAGCGAAGAAGAAGTGACAAATGTTGTTCAAGCAGGATTTGGTTCACTTGGACCAGTTGGTTTGCCAGAGAATGTTAAAATTATTGCAGATCGTAAGGTGCAAGATGTTCGCAATGCAGTTGTCGGTGCTAACGAAGATGGCTATCACTTGACTGGTGTGAACCCAGGTCGTGATTTTACTGCAGAATATGTGGATATCCGTGAAGTTCGTGAGGGTGAGATTTCTCCAGACGGACAAGGTGTCCTTAACTTTGCGCGTGGTATCGAAATTGGTCACATCTTCAAACTCGGCACTCGCTATTCAGCAAGCATGGGAGCAGATGTTTTGGATGAAAATGGCCGTGCTGTGCCAATCATCATGGGATGCTACGGTATCGGTGTCAGCCGTCTCCTTTCAGCAGTGATGGAGCAACACGCTCGCCTCTTTGTTAACAAAACACCAAAAGGTGAATACCGTTACGCTTGGGGAATCAATTTCCCTAAAGAATTGGCACCATTTGATGTGCACTTGATTACTGTCAATGTCAAGGATGAAGAAGCGCAAGCCTTGACAGAAAAACTTGAAGCAAACTTGATGGGAGCTGGTTACGAAGTCTTAACAGACGACCGTAATGAACGTGTCGGAGTGAAATTCAGCGATAGCGACTTGATTGGATTGCCAATCCGTATTACTGTTGGTAAAAAAGCGACTGATGGCATCGTAGAAGTCAAGATTAAAGCGACTGGTGACACCATCGAGGTTCATGCAGATAACTTGCTTGAAACGCTTGAAATTCTCAGCAAGAAATAAAAACTATAATCAGAAGAAAAACAAGGAAAAAATGTAACTAGTTTTTACCTTGTTTTTTCTGTATAATGGGAAAAATGACTAGATAAAGAGGTAAATGTATGCTAAGATTTCCAAAGGATTTTGTCTGGGGATCCTCTACTTCTGGACCACAAACAGAAGGACGTGTAGCTGGTGACGGTAAGGGAGATAATCTCTGGGATTATTGGTACCAAGTGGAGCCAAACCGTTACTATAATGGGATTGGTCCAGATAAGACATCGACCTTTTATGAAAATTGGGAAAAGGATATTGAGCTACTGTTAGAAACTGGTCACACGGCCTTTCGGACTTCTATTCAGTGGTCACGGATTTTTCCACAAGGGCGTGGGGAAGTCAATCCTCAAGGTGTAGACTTTTACCGTAAGGTTTTTGAGGCTATTAAGGCCAAAGGGATTCGTCTTTTAGTCAATCTTTATCATTTTGATTTGCCTTTTGCCCTTCAAGAAGATGGTGATGGTTGGGAAAATAAGGCGACTGTCTCAGCCTATGAAGACTATGCTCGTTTTTGTTTTGAGACTTATGGAGATTTAGTGGATCAATGGATTACCTTTAACGAGCCCATCGTTCCTGTAGAATTTGGCTATTTTTACGATGCCCATTATCCACATAAGGTGGATGCAGAGGCAGCCGTTAAAGTAGCCTATCATACACAATTGGCCAGCAGTCGGGCGGTCAAGGCCTGTCATGAACTCTTGCCTGATGCTAAGATTGGGATTGTCTTAAACTTGACACCCGCTCATCCACGTAGCCAGCATCCTGCTGATGTCAAGGCGGCTCGTATTGCGGACCTTTTTCAAGCCCAATCTTTCTTAGATCCGTCTGTTTTGGGGACTTATCCACAGGAGTTGGTAGAAATCTTACATGAATACGGTCTCTTGCCTGATGCTACAGAGGAGGAGTTGGAGCTCATTCGTGACAATACGGTGGACTTCCTTGGTGTCAACTACTATCAACCTTTGCGTGTTATGGCTCCTCGATTTGCGAAGCATCCAGAGAGTCCACTCTTACCAGAACATTTTTACGAGCCTTATGTGATGCCTGGACGTAAAATCAATCCTCATCGTGGCTGGGAAATTTATGAGCAAGGGATTTATGACATTGCCCAAAATATCAAGGAAAATTATGGTAATATCGAGTGGATGTTGACAGAGAATGGCATGGGTGTTGAAGGGGAAGAAAAATTCCGTCAAGATGGAATGATTCAAGATGATTACCGTATTGACTTTGTAAAAGGTCATCTTCGGGAACTTCACCGTGCCATTGAAGACGGAGCCAATTGCAAGGGCTACTTGATTTGGACCTTTATCGATTGCTGGTCATGGCTCAACAGCTATAAAAATCGCTATGGTTTGGTCGAATTAGACTTGAAAACGCAAGAACGCCGTCTGAAGAAATCAGGGCACTGGTTCAAGGAATTAAGCGATAATAATGGATTTTAAAAAGGACTCTGACTGATTATCCTAATTGGTCAGAGTTTTTTGTTTACAAGAAGTTAATGTGAACTATACCAATTTTTACTCTTGACAAGTTAAAGAAACAAGTATATACTGTTTTTGCTGATTCTATAAAAGAAGAATTAGACTATACCAATTTTAAGGAGAAAGCACAGCTTGTCTGTGTCGTATATACTATGTGTGGAATTGTTGGTGTTGTTGGAAACACAAATGCAACTGATATTTTGATTCAAGGGCTTGAAAAGCTTGAATACCGTGGCTATGATTCTGCGGGAATTTTTGTCCTAGGTGGTGCTGAAAATCATCTGGTCAAGGCGGTTGGCCGTATTGCAGAATTGTCTGCTAAGACAGCTGGTGTGGAGGGAACAACTGGTATTGGACATACTCGTTGGGCGACTCACGGAAAACCAACGGAAGACAATGCTCACCCACACCGCTCTGAGACTGAACGTTTTGTCTTGGTGCATAACGGGGTGATTGAGAACTATCTTGAAATCAAGGAAGAATACCTTGCGGGGCACAACTTCAAAGGGCAAACAGATACGGAAATCGCCGTTCACTTGATCGGAAAATTTGCGGAAGAAGATGGCTTGTCAGTTCTTGAAGCTTTCAAAAAAGCTCTTCACATCATCCGTGGTTCTTATGCTTTTGCCTTGGTTGACTCACAAGATCCTGAAGTTATCTACGTAGCTAAGAATAAATCACCACTTTTGATTGGTCTTGGAGAAGGCTATAACATGGTCTGTTCAGATGCTATGGCTATGATTCGTGAGACTAATCAATATATGGAAATTCATGACCAAGAGTTGGTAATCGTCAAGGCAGATAGCGTAGAAGTTCAAGACTATGATGGCAATCGTCGTGAACGTGCTAGCTATACTGCAGAACTTGACTTGTCAGATATCGGTAAGGGAACTTATCCTTACTACATGCTCAAGGAAATTGACGAGCAACCAACGGTTATGCGGAAACTTATCCAAGCCTACACAGATGAGGCTGGTCAAGTTGTCGTAGCCCCAGCTATTATCAAGGCTGTTCAAGACGCAGACCGTATCTACATCCTTGCAGCTGGAACATCTTACCACGCAGGATTTGCTTCTAAGAAAATGTTGGAAGAATTGACAGATACGCCAGTTGAACTTGGAATCTCATCTGAGTGGGGCTACGGTATGCCACTTCTCAGCAAGAAACCACTTTTCATCTTTATCAGCCAGTCTGGTGAAACAGCGGATAGCCGTCAGGTTTTGGTCAAGGCTAATGAAATGGGAATCCCAAGCTTGACAGTGACAAATGTCCCAGGTTCAACCCTTTCACGTGAAGCTAACCATACCATGCTCCTTCACGCAGGTCCTGAAATTGCCGTAGCCTCAACCAAGGCCTATACAGCGCAAATTGCAGCCCTTGCCTTCCTTGCAAAAGCAGTCGGAGAAGCAAATGGCAATGCCAAAGCGCAAGCCTTTGATTTAGTTCATGAGTTGTCAATCGTAGCTCAGTCTATCGAATCAACTCTTTCAGAGAAAGAAACCATTGAAGTCAAGGTTCGTGAGCTACTTGAAACAACTCGTAACGCCTTTTACATCGGACGTGGTCAAGATTACTACGTAGCCATGGAAGCAAGTCTCAAACTTAAAGAGATTTCTTACATCCAGTGTGAAGGCTTTGCGGCAGGAGAACTCAAGCACGGAACTATTGCCTTGATTGAAGAAGGAACACCTGTTTTGACTCTCTTGTCAGATCCAGTCCTTGCCAACCACACTCGTGGAAATATCCAAGAGGTGGCAGCCCGTGGTGCAAAAGTCCTCACTATCGCAGAAGAAAATGTTGCTAAAGAGACAGACGATATCGTCCTTACGACTGTACACCCTTACCTCTCACCAATTTCAATGGTCGTACCAACACAATTGGTCGCTTACTTTGCAACCCTCCACCGTGGTCTTGATGTGGACAAACCACGTAACCTTGCTAAATCAGTAACGGTAGAATAGAATCTATGAATATACGGGCGTAAAGCCATAGGTTTATCCTATAAGGTTTTACAGCCTATTTTTTATGTTACAAATGATGATAGGGGTTTACTTTTCAATAATTATAGCAGATTGAATTTAGAACAGTACACAGGAATACTAAAATATTTCTAGAAATTAATTTGAATTTTCCAATTGATTTGTTCGTATCTTATTTCAAACTACTATAAAAAGAGGAAGCTGGGCAAAAACTCAATTTGAAGAGAAAATTCAGTAAATCTTTCCATGATAAAACGCATCATATTAAGGTTTTGTACACCTGATATGATGCGTTTTATCATTTTTAAGCCTTTTTGCCCAGCCTCGTCAAAAGTAAAGTTTTGGCACAAAATCTGTGACAAAACTTTAGTTTTAAAGGTTTTTAACTTTGTATATACTAGTTTTAAGAAAAGGAGGATGATTCTAATGGAAGAAAAAGTATCATTGAAAGTCAGAGTTCAAAAACTAGGGACATCGCTTTCAAATATGGTTATGCCCAATATTGGAGCATTTATTGCTTGGGGAGTGTTGACTGCCCTCTTTATCGCTGATGGCTATCTGCCAAATGAACAGTTAGCTACTGTTGTTGGTCCTATGTTAACGTATTTATTGCCAATCCTGATTGGTTACACAGGTGGATATATGATCCATGGTCAACGTGGTGCCGTTGTAGGAGCTATTGCTACTGTTGGTGCAATCACAGGTTCTAGTGTTCCTATGTTTATCGGAGCTATGGTAATGGGCTCACTGGGAGGATGGACTATCAAGAAATTTGATGAAAAGTTCCAGGAAAAAATTCGTCCCGGATTTGAAATGTTAGTTAATAATTTCTCAGCTGGTCTCGTTGGTTTTGCATTATTGCTTTTGGCTTTCTACGCAATCGGTCCAGTCGTATCGACTCTTACTGGAGCTGTTGGGAATGGTGTTGAGGCTATTGTTAATGCTCGCCTCCTTCCTATAGCTAATATTATCATCGAACCGGCTAAAGTCCTTTTCCTCAATAATGCCCTCAATCATGGCATTTTTACTCCTCTGGGAGTAGAACAGGTAGCTCAAGCTGGTAAGTCAATTCTCTTCCTATTGGAAGCTAATCCTGGACCAGGCCTGGGAATTCTATTAGCTTATGCTGTATTCGGTAAAGGTTCTGCTAAATCTTCTTCTTGGGGGGCAATGCTTATTCATTTCTTCGGAGGGATTCATGAAATTTACTTTCCTTATGTTATGATGAAGCCTACTCTATTTTTAGCTGCTATGGCAGGAGGTATCTCTGGAACTTTTACTTTTCAACTCTTAGACGCTGGTCTTAAATCTCCAGCTTCACCAGGTTCTATTATTGCGATTATGGCTACGGCGCCAAAAGGCGTTTGGCCCCATCTAAATGTTCTTCTAGGTGTTTTAGTGGCAGCAGTTGTTTCTTTCCTTGTAGCAGCCCTTATTCTTCATGCAGACAAGTCAACTGAGGATTCGCTCGAAGCTGCTCAGGCGGCTACCCAAGCAGCTAAGGCTCAGTCTAAAGGTCAGTTAGTATCAACTTCTGTTGATGCAGTTGTTTCGACAGACTCAGTGGAAAAAATCATTTTCGCCTGCGATGCTGGTATGGGAAGCTCTGCTATGGGAGCTAGTATTCTTCGAGATAAGGTTAAAAAAGCAGGTCTAGAGATTCCAGTATCTAATCAGGCAATCTCAAATTTGCTTGATACACCAAAAACATTAATTGTTACTCAGGAAGAACTGACACCAAGAGCTAAAGACAAGAGTCCAAGTGCTATTCATGTTTCTGTTGATAATTTCTTAGCGTCCCCTCGTTATGATGAAATTGTAGCTTCATTAACAGGAGCTTCTCCAATAGCAGAAATTGAAGGAGATATATCAACTTCAGCACCAGTAGATAGTCAGGAAATTGACCTTAACCATATTGATGCTGTAGTAGTTGCTTATGGTAAAGCACAGGGATCTGCAACTATGGGCTGTGAAACGATTCGGGCTATCTTTAGAAACAAGAATATTCGTATTCCAGTTTCTACTGCCAAAATTTCAGAATTAGGTGAATTTAATTCTAAAAACATAATGATTGTAACAACTATTTCTTTACAGGCAGAAGTGCAGCAAACAGCACCGAATTCTCAATTTCTTATTGTGGATAGTTTAGTAACAACACCAGAATATGACAAAATGGCTGTTAGAATGTACAAATAGAACTAGAGGTTTCTAAATTACGAATGCTATTAACCAAACGAGAAGAACAATTATTGAAGGCTTTCCTACATGTAGGGAAGCTTTCAATGCAAGACATGACTGAAATCTTACAGGTTTCATCTAGAACAATTTATCGAACTTTATCAGATTTGACAGATAGCATGGAGCAATATGGAATCGAAATAACGAAGCATGGGAAATACTATATTTTGACTGGAGAGTTGGATGATTTGCCGACAGAACTTGAAGTGTTAGTTGAGTATAGTCCCCAAGAAAGACAAGAGTTGATTACCTATCGCCTTCTGACTGAGAGTGGTTTTGTCACCAATGAAGCATTGCAAGAGTGCATGAAAGTCAGTAATGTAACTATTATTCAGGATATTTCAGATATTGATAAGCGTCTTTTAGACTTTGATCTGAAAATTGAACGACAAAAAGGTTATCGTATTTCTGGTGATTCAGTTGGTAAGAGAAGATTTTTGGCTATTTTACTGACAAACTGTATCTCAGTAGCAGATTTTTCAACCGGTAATTTTGGGAGCTTTGATATTTTAGAAGCAGATAGAACTAGGCTGGCCAGTCAGATTGTTAATAAGCAACTGTCAGGTTTTCCAGATATGGATGCTAGGATGAAGATGTTTTTTGCGATCTTGTTATCTCTTATAGGTCAGGAGCAAAACATTGAAAATTCACCTAATACTAGTAAGCAGGCTTTGGAAATTTCTCAAAAAATTTTTCAAGCTTACTCTAAGCAGACTGCACAATTTTATAGTATTCAGGAAATTATCTATTTTGCGAGCATCTTAGATGAATTAATCATTAAACGTCAGGACAATCCGCTCTTTACGGAGAAATTTGATGGTGAATTTTTCTACAATATTTCAAATCTGATTGATACGGTTTCCATGTATACCAAGATTGACTTTTTTAAGGACAAGGTTTTATTCAATTTTCTTTTCCATCATATTCGGCTCAGTTTAGGTGTCCCTATCCTTTTTCAGGGTGAAAATTTGCCAGAATCTGTCCAGATTTTAGTTGAAAGGAATAAATTTCTTTATACAGTCATCAGTCTTTTAGTGAATGATATTTTTCCGAAATATCTTCATACAGAGTATGAGTATGGCATGATTGCCCTACATTTTATCTCTAGCTTAGGCCGTAGTCCAGAGATTTATCCAGTCCGTGTTTTGCTTTTAACGGATGAACGTCGGGTCACTAGAGATTTATTAGTCAGTAAAATTAAGAGTGTTGCTCCTTTTGTAGAGTTGATAGATATTCAGTCTCTAGTAGATTACCACAGTATTGATCTCAGTCAGTATGATTATATTTTATCTACCAAGCCGCTGACTAATCAGGAAATCGATGTAATTTCTAGTTTTCCAACCGTCAAAGAACTGCTTGAATTACAGGAACGACTTCAGTATGTACAGGCACATCGTACAATTGTCGCGCGTGATGCTATCGCTCCAGAGAAAAGTTATGACTTGCAAGATTATTTAATATCTAGTAGTCAGCTTTTGAGTCAATTCGAGTTGGTTCAATTGGAGAATAATCAATCATTTGAGCACACGGTAGAACAAATCATCCAATATCAGAAGAATGTGAGTGACAGAGATTACCTAACAAGAAAATTGTTATCTCACTTCCAGAATAGTCCTATGGCTATTCCTAATACTGGTCTGGTGCTTTTACATAGTCAGTCTAGCAAAGTAACAACAAATAGTTTTACTATGTTTGAACTCAAACTACCTATCTCCGCATTGTCAATGAAACGAGAGGAAGAAGAGGTCAAAAGGTGTCTGCTAATGCTAATGTCTAAAGAAGCTAGCGAGGAAGCTAGAGATTTAATGACAGCTATTAGTCAGTCGATTATTGAAAATCATCTTTATACAGAGATTTACAAGACGGGAAATCAATCCATTATTTATCAGATGCTAAATACTATTTTTAAAGAAAAAATTAAGAAATTGGAGAACTAATATGAAACTTGAAAAACATTTGATTAAGCTTAATAAACAATTTTCTAACAAGGAGGAAGCTATTTGTTATTGTGGGCAAGTTCTTTATGAGGGTGGATATGTTAATGAAGACTATATTGAAGCCATGATTGAGCGAGATAAAGAGCTATCTGTTTACATGGGTAACTTTATCGCCATACCGCATGGAACAGATGCAGCAAAAAAGGATGTCCTCAAGTCTGGTATTACAGTCGTTCAAGTCCCTAGAGGGGTTGATTTTGGGAATGTATCTAACCCTCAAGTGGCAACGGTTCTTTTTGGTATTGCTGGTATTGGTAATGAACACTTAGAAATTATTCAGAAAATTTCTATCTTCTGTGCAGATGTAGATAATGTTCTTAAACTAGCAGATGCTCAGTCAAAAGAGGAAGTGTTGCGCTTATTTGATGCTGTTGAATAATTGAATTTCGTCATTTGTCATCTAGTATATATGTCCCTCAAATAGGAAAAGGAGAAATTGAATGAAACATTCTGTTCATTTTGGTGCCGGTAATATCGGTCGTGGTTTTATAGGTGAAATTCTATTTAAAAATGGTTTCCATATTGATTTTGTGGATGTCAATAATCAGATAATTCATGCTCTAAATGAAAAGGGCAAGTATGAAATTGAAATTGCACAGAAAGGACAGTCTCGTATAGAAGTAACTAATGTGGCTGGCATTAATAGCAAAGAAGACCCTGAGCAAGTCATTGAAGCGATTCAAAAGACGGATATTATTACTACTGCAATCGGACCTAATATACTCCCTTTTATCGCTGAACTTCTAGCCAAAGGAATCGAAGCTCGCCGAGTTGCAGGAAATACACAGGCATTGGATGTTATGGCCTGTGAAAATATGATTGGCGGGTCTCAATTTCTTTATCAAGAAGTCAAGAAATATTTAAGTCCGGAAGGTTTGACATTTGCTGATAACTACATCGGTTTTCCAAATGCTGCAGTAGACAGGATTGTTCCAGCACAAAGTCACGAAGATTCCCTTTTTGTTGTGGTCGAACCCTTTAATGAATGGGTCGTGGAAACCAAGCGTCTTAAAAATCCAGATTTACGTCTAAAAGATGTGCATTATGAAGAAGATTTAGAACCCTTTATTGAGCGAAAACTTTTTTCAGTCAATTCTGGACATGCAACTTCAGCTTACATTGGTGCGCATTATGGTGCCAAGACAATTTTGGAAGCTCTTCAAAATCCTAATATCAAATCTCGGATTGAATCTGTATTAGCTGAAATTCGGAGTCTCTTGATTGCCAAATGGAACTTTGATAAAAAAGAATTGGAGAATTATCACAAAGTCATTATAGAACGGTTTGAAAATCCTTTCATAGTGGACGAAGTTAGTCGCGTAGCTCGTACTCCAATCCGAAAATTAGGCTATAATGAACGATTCATCCGGCCGATACGTGAATTGAAAGAACTCAGTTTGTCATATAAAAACCTACTTAAAACAGTTGGCTATGCCTTTGACTATCGCGATGTAAATGATGAAGAAAGTATTCGATTAGGTGAATTGTTGGCTAAACAATCAGTCAAAGATGTTGTTATACAAGTTACAGGTTTAGACGACCCAGAATTGATTGAGCAAATTGTAGAGTATATTTAATCTTTTTCGAAAATCTCTTCAAATCAGGTTAGCATCCATCTGCAACCTCAAAACAGTATTTTGAGCTGACTTCATCAGTTCTATCTACCACCTCAAAGCAGTGCTTTGAGCAGCCTGCGGCTAGCTTCCTAGTTTGCTCTTTGATTTTCATTGAGTATTAGAATAATTTTTCAAATTGAAGGACAGAAATAGACAGGGAGAATCACAATGGTAGAATTGGGAATTTCAACATTTGGGGAAACAACGGAGCTTGAAGGGATTGGGCAAACTTACAGTCATGCTGAACGCATTCGTCAGTTGGTGGCGGAGATTGAGCTGGCTGACAAGGTTGGTTTGGATGTGTATGGGATTGGTGAGCATCATCGAGCAGATTTTGCAGTATCAGCCCCAGAGATTGTCCTGGCAGCTGGGGCAGTCAATACCAAAAAAATCCGTTTGACCAGTGCAGTCAGCATTCTCTCAAGTATGGATCCGATTCGATTGTTCCAACAATATGCCACTATCGATGCTTTGTCAAATGGACGTGCGGAGATTATGGCCGGAAGGGGTTCTTTCACGGAATCTTTTCCCTTGTTTGGCTATGATTTGAAAGACTACGAAGCTCTTTTTGATGAGAAATTAGACTTGCTTCAATTAGTCAATGAAAAGATAAAACTAGATTGGCAAGGTCGATTGACCCAAACAATCTCTGGCAAAGAAGTTTATCCTCGTCCAGTTCAGGACAAATTGCCCTTGTGGATAGCGACAGGTGGTCATGTAGAATCAACAGTGAAGATTGCTCAGACAGGCCTACCGATTGTCTATGCCATTATTGGTGGTAACCCTCGTTATTTTAAAAAGTTGATTCAGGCTTATCGTGAGATTGGAAGCGAAGCGGGTTATGCCAGTCAGGAACTAAAGGTTGGAGCTCATTCTTGGGGTTGGATTGCTGAAGATGGTGAGCAGGCTGTAAAAGATTATTTCCATCCGACTAAGCAAGTGGTGGATGCTATTTCCAAAGACCGTCCGCACTGGCAGGAATTGCGTTATGAGCAATATTTGGAGCAAGTTGGGCCAAATGGTGCTATGTTTGTGGGCAATCCAGATCAGGTGGCCGAAAAATTGATTCGTATGATTGAAGACTTAGGTTTGGACCGCTTCATGCTCCATCTACCGCTTGGTTCCATGACCCATGACCAGGTTCTGAGAGCTATTGAACTATTCGGAATGCAAGTGGCACCCAAAGTACGGGAATACTTTGCCATGAAAGAGGCTTAATAAAAAATCCTAATCAGGCTGATAAAAAATCTATATAACAACTATTTTAAAAAAGCAATAAACAGAAAAGAATCTCTGAAAAGCTAGTAAAATCAAGCTTTCCAGAGATTTTTTCGTTATTGATATAAACAATATCAATCAAGTCGATAGTCAATATATATTGGGAAAAGGTCAAAAGGAGTGGTAAGATGGTTTCAATCCAAATGGAAGGAGAAAAGTATGACAAGTAAAAGAGAGCTGGTTTTTAAAGCCATCCGAGGAGAAGAGGTGGAACGAGTTCCTGTAGGCTTTTGGTTTCATTTTGTAACACTGGAGGAAAAAGGGCAAGGTTTAAATAACCCACGTATCTTTCAAAAAAGTGTAGAGGGACATCGGAAGTACGTTGAAAGAATTCATCCTGATTTTGTCAAAATGATGAGTGACGGATTTTTCATTTATCCAAGTAATGTCTACAGTCCTTTGGTTTCAAGTATTCAGGAGCTGGCTTCTATTGAGTCGATTGGTGAAAACCATCCTTGGATTCAGCAACAAGTAGAAGTGGTAGAAGCTATTCGAGCAACCTTCACTGAGGACATTGCTTCATTCTACAATATCTTTTCTCCGATTTCCTACCTGAAACGTTGGTTTCGTACAGAGACTTCTAGAGGTGATAAGGAGGTTGCTAATCTATTACTCGAAAATCCAGAGCTATTCAGGGAGATTTTAGATGTAATAGCTGAGGATATCGCAATCCTAACCAAGGCAATCATTCAGGATGGTGGAGCAGATGGAATCTATCTCAGTACACAAGAAATTCAGGATGAGCGCATCACAGCAGAATTGTATCAGACCTATATCGAGCCAAGCAACATAAAGGTTTTAGAAGCTGCCAATCAGGTAGGTGGGGTAAATATCCTGCATATCTGCGGTTTCCAAGGTGCCAGTAACAATGTGACTATTTTCAAAGATTATCCAGCCCAGGTTTTCAATTGGGCAACCCACCATGAAGCAGTCAGTTTACCTCAAGGTCAGGAGCTATTTCATGGCAAAGCGGTCTTGGGTGGTTTTGAAAATGGGAAGCAGAGCCTGCTTTATGGAGGTAGCAAGGCTAAACTACAAGAGGAAACCAAACGCTTGTTAGATGAGGCTGGACGTAGAGGAGTTCTTCTTGGAGCAGATTGCACAGTTCCAGATGACTTTGAATTAGAAAGATTAGACTGGATTCGTCAGGCTGCTATTTTAGAATAGGAGGGCCTTATGAAAAGAAAAAAGTGGCTATTGGTAGGGACGGCCCTCGGCTTTGTCATCTTACTTGCGATCAGTCTTACAAAGGGACTTACTTGTAAGGAAGGGCCAAGATGTCATGGAGTTCAGGATTTTCAGAAAGGAAGTCTTCACTTTATTCAAACCAATGATATTGCCAGTGTTTTATTAGTTGAAAAAGAAAGAAATGGAGAATAGGGATGTCAGAAAAAAGAGAATGGGTTTTAAAAGCATTTAGAGGAGAAGTAGTTGACCGTGTACCTGTAGGTTTTTGGCACCACTTTACATCAGAAGAGGAATGGTTAAAGGGATTTTCCAATCCTGTGATTATTGAAAAGAACATACAAGGTCACAAACGTTTTATCCGTGACCTACATCCAGACTTTATCAAGTTGATGAGTGATGGCTATTTTGCTTATCCAAATCCAGTTATAGGTAAAGGGAAATCACTCCAAGAGTTGGCAGAGATTGAACCTCTGGGTGAAGATCATCCGTGGATTAGAGAGCAGGTAGAATTAGTGAAGAAGATTAAGCAGGAGTTTACGGAAGATATTGTTGCTATTTACAATATTTTTGCGCCTGTGACCTACCTCAAATGGTTACTTGGAGAAGTGTCTGGTGGAGATGATCTCATTGCAGATTTCTTAGTTCAAGATTCTCAGAAATTGAAAAAAGTCCTTGATGTGATTGCGCAAGATATCGCTAGCTTGAGTCAAGCTATTATTAAAGATGCAGGAGCAGACGGTATTTATCTCAGTGTGCAAAGTATTCAGGATGCGCGTGTTTCTGCTGAAGCCTATCAGGAGATTATTGCGCCGAGTGAACTGACTGTTTTAAAAGCGGCTAAGTCGGTTGGTGGGGTAAATATCCTTCATATCTGTGGCTATGAAGGAGCTCGAAATGATATTCATATCTTTGCCGACTATCCAGCTCATGTTTTTAACTGGGCAGTTGGTCCAGAAGGAATTAGCCTAAAAGAAGGTCGTGAGATTTTCAAGGGTCGTGCTGTTCTGGGAGGATTTGAAAACGGTGAAGATGGCCTTCTTTATCGAGGCAGTAAGGAAGAAATTCAAGCTGAAACCAAACGCTTGATAGAAGAAACAGGTAAAGATGGCCTCATACTTGGGGCAGATTGTACCATTCCGAGCGATATTGCAGTTGAGCGTATCCAGTGGGTGAGAGAAGCATTAGCTAAATAAAGGAGAAGAATATGAGTAAGAAAACATGGATTATTGGTGGAGTTGCAGTTGTGGCAGTTCTTGGAGCAACGATTGTTGGTAGAACTTTGGCGGGAGCATCTGCTAAAGGTGCAGATGCAGCTTCGTCTGGACAAGTAACAACTTTAAAAGTTGCCCATACTCAAAACTATGTCCCTTATGATTTTATTGACGAAAAAGGGGGATCAGATGGTTATGAAGTCGCTGTTTTAAAGGCGGTTGATGAGAAATTAGCAGATTATAAATTTGAGTATACTGGAACTAGTGATGATGATCTCTTGATTGGACTTGAGTCTGGCAAGTACGATATTGGAACTAAAGGTGCTTGGTATACAGATGAACGGGCTAAGAAATTCATTATTCCATCTGAGCCAGTAGGAGCCAGCATTATTGGTTTTACTGTTAGAAAAGAAGATGAAGCCAAATATAAGAATATTGATGATTTCGCCAAAAATAAAGGAAAATTAGTACCCATCTCTCCTCAAAATGCCCAGTGGAATGTCATCAATAGCTATAATGACAAGCATAAGGATACACCAATTGAGTTGACAGCTGCTGAATCATTCAAGGTGGCAGATGCTTATGCTTGGGTTTTAGAAGGACGATACGATGCCTTCTTTGATATCAAGTTGTCTTTTGAAAAAGCAGTGACAGCAGAGGATGGTTCTTACCACCAATATGCGGACAAACTTAGCTGGTTCCCTTATAAAGGAATCCCAACCTATCCATTGATTCACCGTGATGAAAAGGGCGAGAAGTTTGCTAAAGAGTATGAAAAAGCGATTAAAGAATTAAAAGAAGACGGCACTCTAGCTAAACTTTCTCAAAAATACTTTAAAGAAGATGTCTTTAGTTACGTTGATAAAGATTAGATAAGCAAGCAGGCATGTTAGAAAGAGGTTTACATGGTTTCATATGATTTTTCAAGAGTGTTCCAATTTTTACCCACCTTATGGCAGGCTCTTCCTATGACCTTGTCCATTCTCTTTTTTACTACAATCCTTGGTTCCCTTTTCGGTGGCTTATTGGCTTGGGCTCAAGTGGGAGAAGACAAGACTTTTGCAGGTCTTTCCAAGGGCTATATTTTCACTCTTCGCTGTACTCCCCCCATTGTCTTACTGTTTTTAGTCTTTTATGGTTTACCTGAATTTTTAAAATGGTGGTTGAATTTAGATATCAACAACTGGTCTAAGACGGTCTTTGTCTTATTCACTATGGTCTTGCTATTTGCGGCTATCATTGCAGAAGTATTTAAGGCGTCCTATCAGGCAATTCCCAAAGGTCAGATGGAAGCTGGAGTCAGTATTGGTCTGACACCTAGTCAGACATTTTGGAGAATCATTTTTCCTCAGGCTTTTCAAGTATCCCTTCCAAATGTGACGACCGCTATTCTAAATTTGATGCGGGACGCTGCCCTAGCCTATACGATTGGTTTTGTGGATGTCATGGGGGCTGGGAATCTCTTAATCAGTCGCAACTTGGGGAATTACTCTCTTGAAACCTATACAGCGGTTGCCATTCTTTATTGGGGGTTAGCTTTGGCTGTTTCCTTCTTGAGTCGCTTGTTAGAAAAATCTTTGGAAACGAAAGGGAGATAGGATATGGATTTAGACTATATTGCAAAAACCTTTTTAGAGACCTTAAAAGGGGTACCGACCACCTTGATTATCATGATTGTAGCCATGGTCTTAAGTTTTCTACCAGCCTTGTTTTTAGCTCTGGGACAAATATATAAAGTCAAAGGTGTTCGAACTTTCTCTCTCGTGTATCTAGCTTTTATAAGAGCAACACCTCCGATTTTGCTGATTCTTTTCTTTTATAGTTTGTTTCCGAGTTTGCTCAATCAATTTCTTAAAAGCATAGGAAGTAATGTTGATATCTTTAAACTCAATCCGATCTATTATGCCTTTATTATCTATAGCTTAATGACAACGGGTAGTTTATCAGAAATCTTACGTTCGGCTATTTTGACTGTGGATAAGGGACAATTAGAAGCTGCACAAGCGATTGGATTGAGTAATAGTCAGGCCTATGTGAGGATTCTTTTTCCACAGGCCTTGCGTTCAGCCCTGCCTAATCTTGCGAATCTAGTCATAAATATTGTAAAAGGAACCTCTTTGGTCTTTGTGATGACCATTAAGGATATTACAGCTATTGCCCGTGTTGAAGCGTCTTATGGTTATCAGTATTTTGAATCATACTTTGTTATCTTTTTACAGTACATTCTTATTTGCGGTTTGATTCAATGGGGTTTTTCACTCTTAGAGAAACGCTATATTCGAAGAGAACAGGGACAAGTAGTGCCCCGTACAGGTTTAGCATAGGAGGAGACAATGTTACAAGTAGAACATGTTGCAAAAAAATTTGGAGACAGACAAGTCTTAGAAGATGTTAATCTCAAGGTCAACCAAGGGGATGTGGTTGTAATATTGGGGCCATCTGGATCAGGTAAAACGACTTTTCTCAGATGTCTCAATCATTTAGAAAAAGCCGATAGTGGCTCTTTGAAGCTTGCTGACAAAGACTACGATCTTGGCAAATTGACCAAAAAAGATATTTTAGAAATTCGCCAGAAGACCGCCTTTGTTTTTCAACATTATAATTTATTTGCTAATAAAACGGCCTTGGAAAATATTTTGGAGGGCCTGGTGATTGCTCGGAAAATTCCTAAGGAAGAAGCAACTAAACGTGCGGAAGTTGCCTTAGAAAAGGTTGGTTTACTAGCTTATAAAGATTATTATCCTTCTCAGCTTTCTGGAGGTCAGCAACAACGAATCGGTATTGCCCGTGCCATCGCTGTGAAACCAGAGGTCATTTTATTAGATGAGCCGACATCGGCCTTGGATCCAGAGTTGGTAGGGGATGTTTTAGATGTTTTAAAACAGTTAGCTAAAGAAGGAGTTACTATGGTAGTAGTGACACATAAGATGGGTTTTGCTAGAGATGTAGCCAATCATGTCATTTTTATGGATGGCGGGAAAATTGTTGAAGAAAATAATGCCCATGATTTCTTTAGTCGCCCACAGGAAGAACGAACCAAGCAATTTTTGGCACGAATTCTTTCGGATGCGACCTATAGTGTAGAATATATGATTTGATAGATAGGCTTATCAGGGCAAAAATCAATCCCCCGAGCGTTAAGGCTTGGGGGATTGTTCTATAGGAGGGCTAGTTTAGTTCTCTTTTTTGTTTTTTAGTAAGAAACCGAGACCTAGAAGGGTGAGGAGACTAATTCCTGCAAACAGGAGTTTGTGATCGTTTTTGGTTCCTGTATTTGGAAGTTCAGCTTGTTTAGCTAGGGGGGCAGGTTTATTTTCCTTGCTAGAGTTTTCTACCGATTCGTTTTGAACCGCCTCTTTTACAGATGATGCTTGTGCTTCTTGTGTTGGTTGTGAAGTTTGTGAATCAGTTGTAGCTTGGCTAGGTTTATTTTCCGCATCGGCTACTTTTGCATCTGGTTTTGCAGAATCAGGTTTAGCCTGTGGAGCTGGAGTTTGCTGTTCCGGTTTGACTACTCGGTTTGGAATATTGTCTTGGATATTATATTGCCCTTGTTCTTGTTTTAAGCTAGAAAGGTCAAATTCTGGTTTTTCTTCCACAGCTGGGGCAACGATGGCACCACCTTGAGAGACTCGAAGAACAGTAGCTGTAAGGGCATTTAATTTCAAGCCTTTTTCAGTCCACTCAAGTCCTTTAGGGTTGGCAATTCCTACTGGTCCTGCTTGGTTTTCATCTGCCAAAACTTCAGCATTTCTGAGGTGGGCAAAGGCAGTCCCCAAATTAAATTCGCGAGCTTTTTCATCCGCATTGACAAAGACTGCGTAGATATCACCGTTTGGAGCAGTGATTTGGTAGCCAATTACCACGTCCTCTTTTGCCACACCATTTTGGCCTGGAACAGTGATGAGGTGGACACGGTCTTTGATATCTTGGAGACTCTTAAGTCGGAAGGCATCTGTAGATTGACGAAGGGCAATCAAACCTTTCATATAGTCACGGCTCTTGACATTTTCAGGATAAGCTTTACCATCTGTAGCCTTAGTCCAGTCAAACTTGTTAATAGCATCACTCGAATCGTAAGAGTCATGGATGAAGTAAGGATAGTCAAATGGATTGCCATCCTTATCACGCAACAAGTGAGATTTGTTTGGAACCTTATCCTCCGCTACTGGAGTCTTGTAGGCTGGGTCACGGAATTGTTTGGTGCGACCATATTCCTGACCAGAGTGAATAAATGGAGTTCCTTGAGCTGTCAAAACCATGAGATTTCCAAGTCGCAAACGACGATGAATTTCAGCATAGTTTTCAGCCTTGCTTGGGTCTTTTTTGATAGACTGGGCAATGATGTCAAAGAGGGTCAAGTTATCATGGGCTGCGATATACTGGATAACATCTCCAGGACTATCAGCTTCAAAGTTGGTTGGCTGAGCAATGAGATTTTTAAAAATAGTGTTGATATCACGCTTGCCACCTGTGATAAAGGCAGGTTGACCTTCGTTTGGATAACCAGACTTGAGGTTGTTACGGATGTCATCTGAGAAGACAGCGACAGTATCGGTATGTTTCATCCAATCTTGGTCAGCAGCTTTAGTAGGCATGTTCTCATCACCAGCATAGGTTCTCCAACCTTCACCAAGCATGATTAAGTGTGGATTGAGGGCGCGTGCGGCCTTGTACGCTTCTTCAATAGAAGCTGCATCATGGTCTCCCATCATATCGAAGCGGAATCCATCCACTTTGTAGGTATCAACTAGATATTTGATAGAGTCAACTAGGAGTCGTTTGGTCATATGGTGGGTTGTCCCCAAGCGTCCACCACCAAAGCTAGTGCGAGGTGTCCCATCAGCATCCATAAAGTGGTAGTAGTTTGGCTCTAAATCTTCAAAGATATCGACCTTGGCTGTATGGTTATACACTACATCTAGGATAGCTCCCATACCACGTTTGTGGATCTCGTTGATGAGGTTTTTAAATTCTGCGATTCGTTTTTCTGGATTTTTAGGATCGCTTGAATACATACCAGTCAAGGAGAAGTAGTTTTGAGGATCATATCCCCAGTTATAGTTGCTGTTGCTTGAAGCGTAGTCAGACAAGCGTTCATGGTTTTTCAATTCATTGACAAAGTAGTAAGACAAGACGGGAAGGAGCTGGATGTGGGTTACACCCAAGTCTTTGAGGTAGTCTAGTTTTTCAATAAAGGCTTCAAAGGTACCAAATGGTTTGGTCAAGTCTTTTGCGATAGCGGGATCTGAAGTGAAGTCACGCACATGAGCTTCGTAGATAACGGCATCTTCACGAGTCTTGAAGTTGTGAATCTTACCATAAGTCAAGTCTTGAGGTCCTAGTTTGGCTGGATCTACAAAGGCGGCTTTAGCCACTTTATGGGAAGCGTCTGTTTTTGCAAGATCACTATTCCAAGCAGCGAGGGACTTAGCGTAAGGATCGAGTGCAAGAACAGTTTTACCTTGACGTTCAATTTGGTATTGATAATAGTAGCCAGTGAAATCTGTGATTCCTAATTTATTTGTGCTATCTAGAGTTTGTTTCCAAGTTCCTCTTTCCCCTTTTTCAAGAGCGACAGTTCCAACCACTTTTTCAGGGTCATTCTTGTCGTAGACAACGACAGAAACCTTATCAGCACTTGGTGACCAAAGGGTTAAATCAACCTGTTTTCCTTCTTCTTTTAAGTCAGCTCCAAGTTTGCCATCATAACTGTATGTCTCATCTTTAAGTCGCCAGCTTGTTTTGGTAGTGAATTGGTCGGAATTGTAGCTAACAGTATATGGATGTTTTGTGTCCGAGAAATCTCCGCTGTAGGTCACTTTCTTACCAGCTTCATCTATTGCAACATCAGTAATAGCTACTTTGTTTCCTAGGTGATTAGTGATGTTAGAGTGTTTGAGGATATCCTCTTTTTTAGCACCGACAAGTGTTGAAAAACTACTCTCAATGCTAGAAGTACCTACGTGTTGGGCTCCTGTCATACGGATATCATGGACATAGTATGGATTTGTGTAAATCGATTCATCATCGTCTTTTAGGAAAATTTGGCTATGATTTTTTAAATCTGTGAACTTATAATCTTCTTTACGGATTTTCACATCGTCTCCTTGTTTGTTTCTGTCTAGTAATAAAAATCCAAGGTCTTTAGCTGCATCTTTGAGTGGAATATCGATATAGCGACCATATTTGCCTGTAGCCGTAAAATCTGTTCCGTTAGGCCATTCACCACTACTTGGATTTTTCACATCTCCCCAGTACCAGAGAGATTTCTTGTCATAGTTGCCATCTGTACGGTAGTAGTTGACGCGAATAGTTCCTGCAGGTTGTGGCTCGTAAGAGAAAACCTTGTGTTCTTGGTCCAACCAAGCCTCATTCATATTTGGTGCCAGTTTTTCTATCGATTTATCGCCGGTTAGATTTTTCCCAGCTGTATTATTGATGAGGAAGCTAATTTTCTTGGCTTGTTCTCCCTTTAATTTGACATCTAGGTAGTAGCCATAGTCATCTTTTTTGGCATCCTTAAAGGACAAGGCTCCGTTAGGCCAGTTTTCAGATGGTTTTTCAACATCGTCCCAAGTCCATAGTCCTTGAGCATCCTTGTTTTCTTCAGGAAGCTTTTTGACATGGATACGGAAGTAGTTGTCTTCTATTGGTTCTTCTGCCTTAGTTTCAGTCGTTACTGGACTCGTAGAAGTAGTTGGTTCACTTGAACGATCTTGTCCGGTTTGTGGGGCTGAATCGGCTGGTGTTGTAGCAGGAGTGGGTACCTCTGTTGCAGCTTTTTCTTCTTTTTTCTCTAGGGAAGCGTTTGCACTATCAGGTGAAGAAAAATCGCTTTCGTTCTTGCCAGCGATGTTTGTTGCATCAGTAAGAGGTTGAGTAAGGGAGGTCGTATTTCTGTTGCTGGGTTCGTTAGTGGTTGGTGTATTTTCGTTTGCTGAGATAGTTGGTGTAGCCATGGCAAGCAGGACAAGGCTTGCTCCAATAAGGACAGAACCAGTTCCATTTTTGAGGGAACGGATGCTGTAAACCATTTTTTTCTCAGTTTGAGATGGTATTTTTCTCATAATGATTCTCCAATCAATAAATTTCTATCATCAGTATAGCACTTAGTAAAATAAGATGCAAGCGTTTTCCTGAAATTAAAATAAAAGAAAAAATCGCAACAAATTTTGTT
Organism: Streptococcus toyakuensis; assembly: GCF_024346585.1. Classification (NCBI taxonomy): domain Bacteria; kingdom Bacillati; phylum Bacillota; class Bacilli; order Lactobacillales; family Streptococcaceae; genus Streptococcus; species Streptococcus toyakuensis. The sequence continues at coordinate 1,837,414 of NZ_AP024523.1, read as the reverse complement.
ACGATTAAGCCAGTCTTTCTTTATGAATTTGAGAAGCAAGAAGGTGAAGGTGATGAAATAATTCTGAAGTAGAGAAGTTACGATTGTAGATAAGTGGTTTAGGAGAGTTGGTGACAGGAAAGGTAGTGATAATAATATCGTGAGGAATTTGATTGAGAATTGAGAAAGAAATCGCAGATTCTTCCCAAGAATCAAAGAGATAGAGATTATTGCCGTAGTGAGCAAGGGTGTCGATAAGGTTTTGTGCGTGATGACTATCCAAATGACTAATGACTAAAACACGTATTTTGGGAAGTTTTTGAAGTAATTGGACTAAAATTCGTTGCCCTTGGATAGAAAAGGTGTAGACAAGTTCTTGTAGCTTACTTGGGTGATTTTCTAGCCCCATTTCAGTAAGGTAAGATTGGAATTTGTGTTGACTTACTTCAAATAGTTTTGGAAATTCTACTTGATAACTGCTTAAAATTTGGGATTTCTGTCTGTCGAGAGACTGGTTACTGAGTAAATGAAAGAAATCAGATTGGGCAGTGTAGTGGAGGAGCCAAATCAATTCCTCGCGATTTTCAATCTGTAGGTGAAATTCTTTAGCTAGTTCTTCTAGTATTTGGCTCAATAAACGGTAAGATTTTTGGATATGATGAATATTACCCAGTGCTCCATTGCTAGGATTGTTTATGATTTGAGGAGACTTTACTGGATTTGAAAATAGCTGTTCTAGCGTCTCCTTTGTAGCTTCAAAATGGAGCTTTTTAGCCAGCTTTTTGATATCTTGTTCAAACTGGGGAATCTGCATGAGGGAGCTGTAATGACTGGTTAAGAGCGGACTAGGATTTTCAATGAAATGACTCTTGTTAAAACGCTCCAGATTGATAGCCAGGGTATATTTGATTTGCCGTAAACTACTGAGGTTGGGTGAAACTTGTTGGGCCTTTAAAAATAGCTGAATCAGGTGAGTGAGTGATTCTTCAGAAATAGAAGGAAAGGGCCAATCCAGAAAACTGTAACTTTGGCTAAAGTAGTCTAGATAAAAGGCACGAATATCCTCTTCTGCTCCCTTCAAGACTAAAGGAGAAAGTTGGATGTTGACGCTATAGTGTTGTGGAAGTTTAGTGTTGATACGATGAATGATTTCCTCAATATGCTCTTGATTAGTGGAAAGTACCTGACATATTTGCTCAAGCGATTGCCCCTCTTTGAAAAATAACTGGTTCAAAAAAGAATAGGTTTCAGATTGTTTAAGAATCGCAATCCTGGGATCTAAGGTGTTTTGGAAGTCAAACTGCAATTGAATGCCTTTTTTTCTTGATTGAAGCAGGAGGTTAGGAAACAATTGCTCAAGCTTAAAAAGGTGTTCTTGCAATTTTTCTATTGAAACAAAGTATAAATTTCTAATTATCTTTTTATATTTTCTTAAATGCTCGTAAAGCCTTATTCTATGTGCTTTCGAGTATTTTTACTGTAGGAAGATACTTCACGTTTCTTTGCATATTTCCTCATGTCTTAGCTGTCAGAAGTGGTAAATAAGTAGTAAATTCATTTGTACTACTAAGCAACAAGACGCTCCTGTTGCTTCTCTTTATTCAAGCGTTTCATTTCTGCCATTGCAGAATCGAATGTTGCATGTGCGTAATAGTTCAGCGTCATGGCTATATTAGCATGTCCCATAATGTACTGTAATGCCTTTGGATTCATTCCTGCATTTGCATAGTTGGTACAGAATGTATGTCGCAAACTATGTGGAGTGATGTGTGGCAATTTATCCTCGTTATACTTATTGTATTTCTTAACAAGACCTTTCATCATGCCGTTGTAATCACTTGCCACTTTTGGATAGTTCTTTCTATTAAGAAAGAGGAAATCACTATATCCATCAATCTCAACACGCTTATCATTCTTTCGATTCGCTAACACTCGCTTAAATGCTTGATAGGCTTCTTCAACCATAGGAACTTGACGTTCGCCACTTTTGGTCTTTGGTGTTTCAATGTAGTACCCAATTTCAGTATCTCTCAATAGCTGATGGTCTATATTGACAAGACGATTCTCAAAATCTAAATCTGGAAGTGTCAAACCACCAAACTCTGAAATACGAAGACCTGTTTTTAAGAGTATCAGAATTTCATCATAATTTTTGCTGTAGGTTTTATCAGCTTTTGCAAAGGCTAACAGTTTTTCTTCCTGTTCTTCTGTTAGTACGGTCTTAGGGACAGTATCATCATCAAGAACTGCTTTCAGTTGAAAGTCAAATGGATTCTTCCGAACACAATCATCTTGTATAGCAATATAGAATGAAGCCTTTAAAGAACGTTTGTAGTTATTGATGGTTTGATAAGCATAACCATTTTCACTCATTCTAATAGCCCATTCTTTAGCGTCTGATGGCTTAATACTGTCAATACTTCTTACACCTAACTTGTCTTTCTTCAAAATATCCATAAGATATTTGCGTCCAGTTTCAGTGTTTTTTCTAACCTTTGGTCTTTGAGCGTTCTGTTTTGCGTAAAGCTGGCAGAGTGTCATTTTCTTTCCTACAACATCAATACCATCATGAATGTCTTTCTGTAACTCTGCGATTTTCTCTCTAAGTGAGATACAATCACGCTTTCCTGCTGGTACTCGGTCTGTAGCCACAAGTTTCCACGAGTAAACAAATTGCGGTTCTCCAAATGAATCTATATATTTGTATAAGTATCTTCCGTCTTTTCGTTGGCTCTCTCCAGTCTTTAAGATTCGACCTTTATTGTCACGTCTTTTTTCTGACATGGCATTTGCTCCTTTCCTTTATGGAAAGAGCCTTGATACGACTTAATACTATTTTATCATATACAAGACCCTTTGGCGACGCTAGATTGCGTCCAATGTATCTATAATTTTTTCAAATTGTTTTCGTTTAACCTGAATACGATTGCCATTCATAATCAGCCAGTTTGCATTTTTATTTTCTTCTGCCAAACGACGCAGCTTGTTTTCGCCAATACGAAAATATTTTGACGCTTCTTCAATAGTTAGGGTATAACGCTCCCAAATCGGAATGTCAGTCTGCTTCATAAAATCCTCCTTTCCAAATCACTTATTTGGATTTCATAAAAGTTGTTTTACCAGCAATCGAACAGCTTTAGCAAAGCTCACGGGAGTTCCACCCCTGCATGGTTCTCATGTAGCCATACTCATTGCCTGCGACGGTTTTATCACGCTCGGACTATTGACTGTATGGGAGTATCATTATCACGATAAGAATGTCGTTGCAGGCAATCCTGCTAAAGATTGCTTCTCGGATCACTAACATGAATCGCTCGCTATCTTTATAAGATAGGTCATGGCGGTTAGTTCCGTTGGCTCTTTTCTTATCGAAACGTATTCGATTACTTTTATTCAGTTTTCAAAGAACAATGGCTCGTTAGCCTATCAAAACACATTGAAAGCTCAATATGCTTTGGTGGAATAACAAACCTCCCTGTTCGGGAAGCGTGGAATGGTTTAGCACGCTTCCACGAAAGGAGAGAGGATATTACTTAATTTCAAATGACAAAATCTTTGTAATCAGTCTGGTTTCCATTCTTCCACGTAAGACTTCATCAACGACCATACTTTGATTGCCATATTCATCTTTCATAAGTCGTAGGGAACGCTTCGTTATGTACCCTCTGTAATGATGTAGAATCTGGTTAATCGCTTCGGTATCGCCATCTGTTGCCTTTACAATGAGAGGAAAGGGAATCATAGGATATTGTGTTTTCATTCTTCAAATTCCTCCATAAACTTTTTAATTAAGGCTAGTCCACTGGTTCTATGCCGATAGACAGTAGAACGGTTCAATTTCAACAGGTCTGCAATTTCTGAATCGCTCATGTCCATAAAGTAAAACAGCAGTAGAATTTCACGTTTCTTGTCTGGCAACTCACGTAATGCTTCACTCAACAAATCATTTTCAACGCCTACTGATAACCCATTGAGTGTAAAAATCTGAAAGTCAGTTGAATAGTTATCTGTTGTCGCAAACTGGCTAACAAGATAATCGCCAACATCCGAAAAGGACACCTCACGCTTTGCAATCCTTGAAAGATAAAGCATATAATTCTTTCGCTCGTCTTCCATAGCACGTTTACAGATATAGTCAAACTGATTTTCTATTGTGGTCTGAAAAGAAGATGGTTTCATGTTTCTCACCCCCTTTCTGTCTAGGAAAGGAAGTGAGCCTTGCTCGTTTATCTCCTTTCACTCTTAGTCCCAATGTGAAAGGGGGATTTGTTGCATTACTGATAAATAAACTTTGTAAAAAAGTTCTGAATAGCCAAAAAAGCATATAAACAGATTTATTTCTCTGTTTACATGCTTCTGTTATTCTATCTATATGATTTATAAAACCACATTGGTGGACGTACTTATCTATTGCAGATAGACGACTTTTTTTGACAAGAACCCAATGTAAGGAAATTTATTGTATATGATGTACTTCATGGCGACGTTGACCTCCAACAAACCGCCATTTGGAAGTAATATACAATATTTTAACAGTGTAAATAGCACTACCATATAACGGTTTTTTTTATTGGCGTTTAGTAGTGCTTTTTATTAAATATAAACCTATAAACCATATAACACGTTTTTCTATACCTGTTTTTAATTCAGTAGGAACAATAAAATGTATAGAGGTGGTCTACTATGCGTAAAAAAGAAGATAAATATGATTTTAGAGCCTTTGGTTTAGCCATTAAAGAAGCTCGATTGAAACGAGGTTTAACTCGTGAACAAGTGGGAGCATTGATTGAAATTGACCCACGGTACTTAACTAATATTGAAAATAAAGGGCAACACCCCAGCATACAAGTTCTTTATGACCTTGTATCGTTACTTCATGTTTCCGTTGATGAATTTTTCTTACCTGGGGTCCCGAGCGCTTAGTGGGAATTTGTATCGATAAGGGGTACAAATTCCCACTAAACCAATGTTTCAAGGCCTATTTATTTTTTATATTCAATTCTCTTAAGTGTTTAGGAATAGATAACAAGTCAAATTTATACTCTCCAAGAAAAGTGATATGCTCCCAATTAATAGGAGATACATGCTTCATATACTTAGTTACTTCGGGATCTATTTTGACGAGATAATTATAAGCTGCTTGTAAGTAGACGGCGTTCCATATACTTATTGCATTTATTAACACATTAAGCGCACTAGCACTTTGAAGTTGTCGGCGAATATCGCGCTCCATAAATTTTCCGCGTCGCCCAAAAAATAGTTCTCTAGCTAAAGCATTAATCGCTTCTGTCTTATTTAGTCCATGAGTGATCCTTCGCCGTAGCTCACTATCTGTAATATAATCTATCATAAAAATGCTCTTTTCAATGCGACCTAGTTCTCTCAGTGCAAGAGCTACTCTATTCTTACGTGCGTATGAGCCTAGCTTTCCTAATAGTAAAGAACTAGATACTTTTCCTGTTTGAATCGAATAGGCGATTCGTTTAATTTCATCATAGTTTTCTTCAATAATTTTTACATTGATTTTTCCGCTTATATCTTCTGATAAGTTAGGGTAGTAGGAAGGTGATTTGATAGAAAATAATTGTGATTTTTTTATATTTCTGATGCGAGGTTCAAAATCAAAGCCTAGTAATGCGGTCATTCCAAACACCTGATCAGAATACCCATTTGTATCAGTAAAATGTTCCTCAATATCTAGATCTGTTTCATGATAAAGTAGGCCATCAAGGGTATGAGTAGCTTCCCTTGTATTAGTTGAAGCAACCTCGATATGATGAGTCGTATGCCTATCATTTATTGATCGAATCATTGTAGCTCCTTTTTCCATACTTTTGTAATGTGGATTAACATCGGATTTTAGAGCTGAGACGCCCACTGGGACGCGCATTCCGTCTGAAGCAGTGGTTTTTCCTTCACCCCAAAAGTCTGCAACAGGAAGCTTTAACTGATAATTAACCAAAACAGATTGAGCACGAGTCAGAGCTTCTTTATAAAAGCGCCATTGTTTGGCATTGGCTAACTGAGAATAAGAAATTCCAGGAGTTGATTGGGCCATTTTTTCAAGACCAATATTCATCCCTAAACCCAGCAAAGCAGCAAAAATAATTTTTCTTTCTTGTTCACTCGGCGGTTTCCCTGTAGAATCATGACTAAATTCTTGTGAAAAGTTGGTCCAACTGTCCACCTCAATTAAAAGATCACTAAGCCTTATCTTAGGAATTATTGAATAAAGTTTTTTTCTATATATTTCTGCTTCGCTAGGTGTAACTTTTTCCAACTTTTTAAGGTTTGCTCTTGAAATTCTCTTATCAACTGTCGAATAAAATTGAAGCTGTAAATCTAAAATTATTTCCCGATCCTTTAAATAGTCCTCAAACGTGTCTGGAATAGTTTCTGAATCAATACAAGCAGATAAATCAACTAAGTAATCATCAATATTTCGATGGATCATACTTCCTTCAACTGAAATATCTCCTGATCGAATATTGTTCTTTAGCTCGGTGAAAGCTACTAACTCATAGTAAGACCGATCTATTTTCCCCTCTTCTGGCCGAACAAGGCTTTTCCATTTTTTACTCACAAAATCAGTAGAAGTATCTGCCGGTATTTTTCTTTTACCACTATTGTGTAAATCAGTTAGTTGAGTTAGGGCCATGAGGACTGGATTTGCTGCCGGAGTTGCTTTGAACGAAAGGGTCCTCAATAACATTGGCGTGTATCTTCGGAGGTAATTAGCTTTATTTCGAACCATTTCTAAATAGCCATGATTTTTATTACCTGTAATTTTTTTAGCTTCTTCTCCATCTTGTACTAAATCTTCCCAAGGCATGATTCGTTCAATTTCGTCAAAAGGATTACTATCATTATCTTTTGCAAAGTGAAGAGCATCAATTAAAGAAGCATAATGTTCCAATTTTTTAGTAGCCAATTTTCCTTTTTCTTTTAACTGTTCTTGTGAATCACGTGTCCCTTTGCGTTTAATACTTGCTAAAATGCGGTCATTAATCTCAATCAGTTGATCGATCAGATATTGATGATGATTGACTAAAAAAGCAATAAGTAAAGAGTATCTTTTTTCAAGCTCAAAACGGGAGAAGTCATATGCATCATAATTTTCCCCTAGTCTAGCTAGCTGAAGAAACCTGTTCCGATTAATATGGGAGACATTAATTGTCCCGAGTCCCATGGAAGCAATCACTTCCACTTTTTTACAAATACTCATAAAGCTTTCTGGATTTGCCTTACCTGGAATGTCTTTTAGCCAAGCGAGTTTAGTTATTTTCGTCTCTTCATAAATTTGAAACAAACTCTCTAGTTTTTCAATTTGTATATCTGTTAATGAACAGAGTAATATTGAAAATAAGTTGTTTTCTGCTTTATCTCGACAGCGGCTTATAATGTCTTCAAGTGTAGCTATAGATGGAAAAATAATTCTTTTTCGAGTTAAGAAATCAATTGTTTTTTTCATTAGATAGATAGAGTCATCATTTTCTAAAGCTAGTTCAATTAAATATTCTATTAACTGTTTTTGTGTATTAGCACTACCGAATCGATGATAGTTGAATACTTCTAAGATCTCGTTGAAGTGATTTGCACGTGTATTTCTATGATCATATGAATTTAAATCAATTGCATCAAGATGGAGCTGTCGACTCACATAAGAAGTTAGTCTGGTTGATTTAATCGGCCAATTACTTAAAGAACACCCAGGATACCGGGCCAAACAAAGTTGTATCGCAAATCCTAGTTTATTGACCTTTCCACGGTGTTGATTAATAACCTCCAGATCATAATCAGAAAAACTAAAATACGCTTTAAAATCCTCTTCTGATAAGTGGTCTACAGAAAGAAGTTGTTCACGCTGTGAAGTAGTTAAAATTCTTTTCATAGCCATATCTTAAGCATTCCTTTTATTGAGGTAACGGTAAAAGGTTGTTTTGCTTAATTTAGAGGCATCAAGAATTTGACGAATAGAATACTCTTTGCTGTCATACATTTTTAAAGCTAAATCAATTGATAGCTTACCTTTACTTGGACGGCCCCCTTTTTTTCCTCGGACTCTGGCTGCCTTAAGACCAGAGTTAGTTCGTTCAATAATAATATCCCGTTCCAGTTCTGCTAAACTAGCCATAACTCGGAAAAAGAATCTTCCCATAGACGTTGAAGTATCTACGTTATCTTGAATAGATATAAAATTGACACTAAGTTCTTCAAATAATTCAGAAAGTTCAATCAAATGTTTAGTTGATCGTGAAATTCGATCTAACTTGTAAATGACAACAGAATCTCCTTCACGTAGTAGGTTGATCATTTCTTCTAATTGCGGTCGGTCTTTTTTCGCACCAGTTACTTTTTCTTGAAATAATTTATCAATTCCATAATGAGTAAGTGCATCAATTTGTAAACTAAGATTTTGATCATCCGTACTCACTCGAGCATAGCCAAAAATCATAAAAAAACCTCCTTAATTTTATAATTTAAATGTACCATAACTCATTAAGTATAACTATATAGGAACTATGAAAAAGGAACGGATTTTGGTACTTGATTTACTTAAAAAACATTTAGAAAAAGCAGGAAAATGAAAAGGTACCATAAACGGTCGTTTATGGTACCATTCAAATTTATCCTTATTGTACAAAATAACAGCGAAATTTTTAAATCTATTCCTTATCGATACAAATTCCCCGTAGGCGCTAGGGACCTCTTTAGCTCCTTGGAAGCTGTCAGTAGTATACCTAATAATTTATCTACATTCCCTTTAGTAACGTGTAACTTTCCAAATTTACAAAAGCGACTCATAGAATTATTTCCTCCCGTTAAATAATAGATAACTATTAAAAATAGACAATACTTGCTCATAAGTAACGGTACTTAAATTGTTTACTTTGGCGTGTTTCATTGCTTGATGAAACTGATTTTTAGTAAACAGTTGACGATATTCTCGATTGACCCATTTTGAAACAAAGTACGTATATAGCTTCCAATATTTATCTGGAACATCTGTGGTATGGCGGGTAAGTTTTATTAAGACACTGTTTACTTTTGGTTTAGGATGAAAGCATTCCGCTGGCAGCTTAAGCAATTGCTGAATCGAGACTTGAGTGTGCAAGAGCAACCCTAGTGTTCGGTGAATATCCAAGGTACGCTTGTAGAATCCTTCTTCAACAATCAGATAGATGTCAGACGCATGGCTTTCAAAAACCACTTTTTTAATAATTTGTGTGCTTAAATGGTAAGGAATATTCCCAACAATTTTATACCTCTGTTTGTTAGGGAATTGAAACTGTAGAATATCTTGGTGAATTAAAGTGACACGAATGTTCAGTTTTAATTTTTCTGACGATAAGTTGAATAGATGACTGTCTAATTCAATAGACGTTACCTGTTTACTTATTTTAGCCAGTTTCGTCGTTAAATGCCCTTTACCTGTTCCAATTTCGTAAACGGTATCGGTTTCTTTTAAATTCAATTGTTTTATTATTTGGTTGAGTACTTTTTCACTCGTTAAAAAGTTTTGAGAATATTTTATATTTTTGTTCATGTAATCACTCCTGAAGTGATTACATCTATAAATAAATACAGAAGTTAAACGATTTGTTTGTAATTTTAGTTATCTGTTTAAAAAGTCATAAGATTAGTCACTGGTAGGAATTAATCTAACGTATTTATTTATCTGTGTAATCACTGTTTTTAGTCTGTTTCAAAACAGTAGATGTTTTATCTACATTACGCATTTGGAATACCAACATGACGAATCCCTCCTTCTTAATTACAAATTTTTAGCATCTAATTTAACTTCAATTCCTATTATACAAAATTTTAAGATAATGCACCACTTTTTTATAATTAAAACGGTTGAAAACTGTACCACTAATAACTCACAATAGAGAGATGTCACCGTCAAGTTAAATGTACAAAATAACAGCGAAATTTTTAAATCTATTTCTTATCGATACAAATTCCTCGTAGGCGCTCGGGACCCCTACCTGCTAATAACTTGGTAAAAAGCACCCGACGATTACAGATAGAGAAATACATGGATAGCTTTACAGACAAAGAACTATCCTTAATGGAATCTTTAGCCAGCGGTATCAACGAAGCAAGAAACATCGAAGACTAATTAAAAGAATCCATACATAACGGAAAGAGCCGATAAAATGAGATTGTATTAATCTCATTTTATCGGCTCTGCGTCTTTGCGTCTGGCTCTGTAATCACAGTTACTTTGAACTGCTTTATTTCAATTAAATTTTCTTGTCTGCATTTCGGACAATAGAGGGGGAATTTTTTTAATTCAGTATCTTCCCTTATCTTTAATCGTGTTTTATTTCCACATACAGGACACAATATCCACTTGTAGTTTATAATAACTATCTCCTCCTTTACACTTTAATTCAAATCTTTATTAAAAAATATTTCATCTTATTTAACAAGAAACCATATTTATATAACAACATAAAATACACTAAGTTATTTTATTGAACATATATCGTACTTTATCTATCCGACTATTTGGACGACGGGGCTGGCAAACAGGTTCACCGGTAGTAACATGGTACCCTTTTAACTCTGTTAAACAAACACTACGTCCATTTGTAAAGAAAGTTAAATCACTACGATATTCTTGAATACACCGAGCAGGGATTTCTCCACTAAGAATGACCTCATTATTTTTCAATTGAGTGTCTACGATGTTCGCACAATATTTAGGAGCATCGTTGTATGCTCGTGAAAGATATTCCTGTGGCGCATAAATTTTAAAACTAAGATATGGCTCTAACAATTCTGTTCCAGCTTTTTTTAAGACTTGTTCCAATACAATAGGAGCAAGCATCCGAAAATCTGCTGGGGTACTAACAGGGCTATAGTATAAGCCATACTTAAAACAGATTTTACAGTCCGTCACATTCCAACCATATAATCCTTGTTCGCAACCATAGCGTATCCCTTCCATAACTGCATTTTGAAATGATTGATTTAAGTATCCAAGAGAAACCGAGCTCTCATACTGCATTCCACTTCCCAACGGAAGCGGTGATACAGATAAACCAATGGAAGCCCAGAAAGGATTTGGCGGCACTTCGATGTGAATGGTATACTCTGCTTTTTTTAACGGTCTTTCCATATAAATGACTGTAGGCTCTTTTATTTCTATCTCCACATGATACTTTTCTTGCAGCAGAGCACAAGTCACTTCCATTTGTACTTTCCCTAAGAAAGAAAGTATGATTTCATGTGTCGTAGAATCCACGTAATATCGTAGAAGCGGATCACTATCTGAGATTTCCAAAAGGGCATCAAGCAACATTTCTCTCTGTTCAGGTTTACTCGGTTCAACAGTTGTTTGTAGTAGAGGGTGCGGATTTTCAATCTTTTTTCTCTGTGGCAATAGCTTTGTATCTCCAAGAACACTATTTAACTTCAAAAACTCATTCTGCAAAATAACAATTTCCCCGGAATAAGCCTTATCGATTTTACATAATTCACCATTTATTGAAGTATACATTTCTGTAATTTTTATTTTTTCCTTTTCCGATATTCTAACCGAATCTCGCAAATGCAGTACGCCACTATAAAGACGTATATATGCAAGACGCTGTCTTTTTTCCGAATACTCAATTTTGAAAACTTTTCCGCAAAGTTCAGACTGACCTCGATGTGTTGATGAATAAAATTTATTAGTAATAACTTCTATAAGGTTATCAATCCCTATATTACTTTTTGCACTTCCATGATAAAGAGGGAACAGAGAACAATTCTGAAATCTTATGCTTTCCTCTTGTTCGAGTTCCAATGCTTCTAATGATTTACCGGACATATATTTCTCTAAAAGGTCATCGTTTCCCTCTATTACCGTATCCCATTGTTCAGATTCGGTAAAGTTCGTCACACACATATTAGGATACAGTTCTACCTTCTGTTTGATTACAATTTCGGCAGAAAGTTTCTCTTTAATATCCTGATAAACCGTTGATAAATCAATTCCATTTTGGTCAATCTTATTGATAAAAAAGATTGTGGGAATCCCCATTTTCCTAAGTGCATGAAATAATATACGAGTTTGTGCTTGTACGCCATCTTTTGCAGAAATCAGTAGAATTGCCCCATCTAAAACTGATAATGAACGATATACTTCTGCTAAGAAATCCATATGTCCTGGCGTGTCTATGATGTTCACCTTCGTATTTTCCCACTGAAAAGAGGTTATTCCTGTCTGAATTGTAATTCCTCTCTGACGTTCTAAAAGCGTATTATCCGTCCTCGTTGTACCTTTGTCCACGCTTCCTAATTCTGTAATCGCTCCACTGTTATATAATAAGCTTTCTGTTAAGGTAGTTTTTCCTGCATCAACATGAGCTAAAACTCCAATATTAATAATTTTCATGTGATTTTCCTCCATTCAAAAACCCAAAAGGGCATAAAAATCCCAGTGATAAATACTTTTATCACTGGGATTTTTATGCATAACCATAGGCATACAAAGCATACAGATATTCTCCGGATACTTTAGAATCACATGATAAAGGTATTCTTAAACTGGGTACAAAAAACTAAGCCCTCCTAAAAAAGGACATCCAATTATTTGTTCCCACTATCAAATTGACAGTTTATTTAAGAATACCTTGCCGCATATTTATTAACTCCTTTTAAATAGATACTTAAATAATAGCACATAAGAGCATATTTGTAAAGGAATCTCCAATTTTTTATCAAAGAGAGTACGTGATTACAAAATAGCTGTAATAATGTACCAATATTTGTTATTCTATAATCTTCCAATTACTCCCGTTCTTTTCAAGTACCAAATCAAATTGAGATACCTGCGTTGCTTTGGTCTGCTGGTCGATATACTCCACTGTCAGCGATACCGTGACTTGATTATCCTTACGATTGTGAATAGGATTTACCAGTTCTTGAAAGATGTACTCTTTTCCGATTGGTTTTAATATCCCGTCATTCACATAGTAGGAAAGTTCACTGGCTGTCGCTGTAGGATAGAGCTTGAAGAACGTCGTTAAAAACTCATTGATTTCATTGGTTGTAATGGAATCAACCGTCCCCTCACTTTCAATGGCTTTTGGTTTATAACTTGATTTCTTAGGTATGTTGGTAATGGTCGGATTCTTAACCAGTACCATATTTCCAGAACCATCTACATAGACACTCACTATATAAGCAGAGTGGACGGTCTTTGTATTTTCTCCCTCTGTAATGAGCTGGTCTACACTGTAGGTTACATTAAACTCATTGTCGCCAGTTGGCTCTACCGTCCATATCTGAAATCCTCTTACAGAAGACGATACAGGAATATCTTTGCGTACTGTATCAACATTGAGAGCTTGAAGTTCATCTGTCAGATAGCCTTTTAGACTTTCCATTCGATTATCAATGGACTTATCGGATTGCTCCCATGAATAGTAGACTTTCGCAAAGTTCTCTACAAAATTTTCTACATGATGAGTATCAACGTATTCCTTTTCTATGATAGTTGTTTCGTGAATAGTATGAGTATCTATAGCTGTAAAGTGCTTGAATATCGCAAAGCTGAAACTAAGCCCTAAAAGTACCCACAAGGCAATCACAACCTTTTTATGAGGATTGACCTTATAGACACGAGGTTTCTTTTCCTTTGGTATCTGTTTTTCTTTATTCTGATTTTTTCTAAATTTCATCATTAAATCTTCCTTTCTCATTGTTTGATTCGTCCTGCTCCCACTAAATGCTGTTGCCAGTAGGGGCTTGTTAAGTCGGCATAACCGATTGGGTCGCCTGCATGAAACATACGGTTATTGCCAAGGTATATCCCAACATGAGTAATATAAGAGCCAGCGTTATAGGTAGAATGAAAGAAAACCAAATCGCCAGCTTGTGCTTCCGATAGTGGGATATGCTGGGTCACATCATATTGCTGTTGTGCGGTTCGTGGTAAGTTAATTCCAGCTTTTCCATACGTCCATTGTGTCAGTCCGCTACAATCAAAAGAAGTAGTCGGGGAAGCTCCACCGTAAACGTATCGCCAGCCCTCATATTTCAGTGCTTCGTCCATGATGGCTTGTACCGTATCATCATCAAACTCTGTTGTGACAAGATACTGCGTTACCAGTTGCACATAAAACATATTGCCATAGTTGTATCGCCAGCCCCCATTGATAGGTATGGCTATGGGATTGGGGTAAGACACTTTTTCGCCACCTGAATACTCTTTTGAGAAACTTTGAGCCAGTTCAAAGGTATATTTATTTCCACGATTAGCCACATACCCTAAGAAACCACCACCATAATTGTAGGACTGGATAACCGATTCTAAATCTACACTGAGCCTTTCGCTACTGGCTAATAATTCACTGAAATACTTCACACCTTGCTTAATGGATTCTTCTGTACTCAATGAATTAGGTGGAAGACCGAGGGATTCCGAGGACTGCATAACATCTTCCGCAGTATCGCCCGATTCCACCTGTATAATCGCAAGAAGTATGTTGACATATTCTTCAACGCCATATTCTTTGGCATATTTTTCTACCATAGGCTTATGAGCCAGCACTTCTGCGGAAACATTCACACCTCCATAATGAATATTGGAAATTCCGCTGTCCTGTTCATCTGAAAATAAAATGGCAACAAACAGAAGCAGTGAGAAGACCATCAAGAATAATCCAGAACCACCAATCACTAAAGTTTTCAACTTCATGGTTTCTTACCGACTTTCTTAATGGTGGCGGTTTTGATTGGTGGTCTACTTCTTGTATTTTGTAGTGGTACTCTTTGAACAGTAGACGGACGTTCTTTTGTGATTGGACGTTGTGAAGTTCTATCTGCTGTAGTGGTTGAAGTTGCTGGCTTTTGAACGGTTTTTTCTTGAACGGTATTGCCTTGGCGTTCCACTTTTGGACTTGAAAAATCGGACTTAACTGCTGGACGCTCTTGTTTGGCTTGTTGAGATTCCTTATATGAAGTCTGAATATTAGACTGTTTTGAGGTCTGTTCATCATGATATTGTTCTTGTCTTGTAGTCGGTCTTTCATGAACAGAAGAAGCAGGCTGTTTTTTCTGTTTGACCTGTTCCATTTCAGAGCGACGCTTCGCAATGGTTTTTCGCCTTTGTTCCTGCTGTTCCTTGCGTCCACTGGCTCTGTCCGCTTTGGTTTGAGAAATACTACTGGTTAAATCACGGACATTCTCTTTTACTTTGGATTTTCCTTGATATACTGCATATCTTGCATTGGTCGGCAAATCTTTAACCTGTTCTTTCAAACCACTAGCAGTGTCTACCATTCTGTCTTTGGTATCAGCTACTGTACCGATGGTTTGACCGATACGTTTTCCAAGTGTTGATTTTTCCTTTCCGTCTGGTCGGGAGTGATCTGCTTGTGTCCTTGCAGAACTCCCCGAACCCGACTGTCCTTTTTTACCTGTAACAATGGCAGACCCAGCCCCTAGAGTAGTCATGGAACGTCCAAGTTTCCGCTGTAGACGGTGCATGTGAGCGTGCATAAGCATACGAGGTTTTCTCATCACACGACTTCCCACACTTTGAGAATCGTTACTCTGTAGAGAAAACATACTCATTAAATCGCCCAGCTTGAAGTAGATTCCTGCAAAGGTCACAATCTGTAGAAAAGCAATCAAAAAGAACGGATAACCAGCCGATAAGGTATAGAGCATGGTTGAAATACTAAATGCTGTCGTAATAATCAATGTGATTCCAGCTCGTGTCAAAATGGTATTAAAGAGCTTTGTTATGGCTCGTTTTGACATACCATCAAATGATGGAATCATGCTTAAAATAAAGCTCACAGGCAGAAACATAGCATAGATGATAAAAAGTACCTGCGAGAAAATCATGATTCCTGTTAATAGGAATACAAATATGGAAATCCCAATATTGAAGACAAATAGGAAGAAGACTGTACCTAAACGGTTAATGGTCTTTGTAATGGTTAGATTGGTATTGCTTCTGTCTTCAATTTCTTCCGCAACAATTTTTTCTCTGTCTTCGCCATTGTTGGAATCTGGGCTGGTGGAGAGCAGGCTTTCCACACGGTCAATACCGATACTTTCAATGTCTGAACTGTTGTATTGAAGCAGTAGCCACGGTTGCTGAACCTGTATGGAAAACAGGCTATCTCTGATTAAGTCCACGCTGTCCTTGCCTTGACTATCGGAATGGGGCATGACAATCTTCGTGCCAAGTGATAAACTGGCATTACTGATGTCTGATGAAAAGTCATTGATTTTTTTAATGTAGTCGGGAGCGTAGGCAATAAAGGAAGCCGATAGGATAAACACCAGCACAAAATTCATAATGGCATGAATTGCCTTTGTGGTTTCTCTCTTTATCAGTCCCGTATAGGCAACATAAACCCCAAGAACCAAAATCAAGAGTAAGAGGAATCCAACATAGAAACCCTCTGTTGAAAATCCGTTTGCACTCACACCAGCTAAGGTCTGCATATTCTTACCAATGGAATCTGCTGTAGCGGAAATGAAGTCTAAGGAATAGGCTTCCTGTACTAAGTAACCTGTCGCATTGGAAACATACAAACTGATTGTCCAAATAAAATTGGTAATGGCATATAGTCCATACATGACCTGTTTTCCAATCCCGTCCGACCAGTTCCACGGAAGCCAGCCCCAGCTATTATCCACATAAAAATCCAGTTGATAGTTTTCAAGTGGGTATCGGCTGTATTCATTTGCCACATTGACCGTATCATCTACCAAGCCCGCAGCTTGAACCACCGTTCCCAGCATGGCTAAAAGAAAAATGGCAATCACAAGTGTGAAAGCCACTGTCATTGCCACTTTACCTAGACGTTTCAGCGTCCAGTTTGATTTTATTCTGTTTACTATTGATGGTTTCACATTTACACCTCTTTTCGCACAGGTGGTCTGGTATCAAAGGCATGGAGCAGTTCTTCAAATACAGGGTGGAACTGTATCACACCGACACGACCATATAAATCACTGATAAGGCATTGCCCGTTTTCCAAATCACGCAATCGCTTCTGATTGTTTTCGTCCTCTGGGTCTACACCAAAAAAGGCTAAGGTCTTTTTAATCTCGTTAAGGTCAGTGGAACGAAATGCAAATTTTAAGCCGAGGTTATTTTTCAGTTTTTCATCTAAGAGGTCGTCTGTATTTTGGGTCACGAAATATACCCCAGCGTTCATAGCACGACCAGCCCGAACCAGCTTCATAGATAGTGTTTTTCCTTGTGCTACCTGTAAAAAGCTCCATGCTTCGTCTAAATCTACAATCTTGAAAATGCTTCGGTCTGTATGGATAAAGTCTAAAGCAAAGGTACTAATGACAATCAGCATAGCAACGGATAAAAGCTCCATAGTGGTATATTCCTCAAAGGAAGTTTCCTTGTCGGGAAGTACCAAGTCCGCAACCTGTATAATGTTCAGTTGTTTTTCTAAGCTGATAGACTGCTCCACATAACCATTACTGAATAATAAATGTGCAAAGTCATAGTCTGTAAAACTTTCGATATGGTCGGCTATACTGGTACTTAGTGGCGTATTCTCAACCCGTAATTCCTCAATCACTTTCATCAACCCTCGTACTTCACTATTGGTTACTGCACGAATGGCTTTTCTAAGGATTGGGAAGCGTTCCCCATCACGAGAGGAAATCCCCGTAAGGAATGTCAGAATATCAATAGCCAGTGATTCAGAATCTTTGGGATTTTTCATAATCACATAAGGGTCAAGTAAGCCTTTGTTTTTCTCATCAGAAGTCAGAGTGACGATATTGATTTCATGGGAAATCTCTGGCAAGGTTTCTTTCCATCTGCCACGTTCTGCTTTTGGGTCTACAATCACTGCTTGTGCCCCATAAAGCACCGCATAATAGACGATAAGGTTATTCGCAAAGGATTTACCACCACCCAGCGAACCAACAAAAGCCGACGCTAACGCATTGGTTACTGAACCCTTAACCCCTTGACTGGCAAGAGCAGGTTTCAGATAGACATTGCGTCCAGTATCTAAGCTGTAGCCAACATAAATCCCCTCATTTTCCCCCAGCATTTGAGTAGCACCAAAACCTAAACCAGCGAGGAAATCAGAGGTCACGTATTGAATATAATCATTCATATAACGCTTGCTGGCAGGTAAAAATTCTTCATGTAAGCCGAGCATATCCCCAAATGGTCGTACCAGTTTTACGCTTAAATCGTCATAAAAATCTTTCACTTCATTACAACGACGTTTGAGTTCGTCAAGATCATTTGCTGATACCCTTACCACATAAGACAGCTTGTACATAGATTCCTTGCTTTGGTCTAAATTGGTTTCCAGCTCATTCACACTTTCCAGAGCTTCCGCCACATTGGAGCTGGTTTCATTATCACTTTGCCAAGCGTGGTTATCCAAGTCTTTCAGTTCTTTCTTTTTATTGCGGACAGTAGATAGGGCTTTACGATTCGCTACAATTTCCACATTCATTGACGTATCAATCGGGAATGTAAATTGCTGTTGCTGGTAGTAGAAGATTTCAGAGGACGGGAAGTCCAGTTCTCCGACAATGCTGTTAATGGTAAAGTAAGCTACATAGACGGTTTCATCTTCCTGCTGGATTTTCAAATATCGCTGTTTTTCTTCCACCAAACAGCGAGTAGGCTTAATCAAGTCATAGTATTTAATCAGCGTTTCATTATCCAGCTTTTTCTTTGATAGATGGTACTCATACTCTTCATAGGCAGTGCCTGTCTGTCCGTAAAGGTGTTCAATCAGATAGCCGAAGTCGTCCTTATCTAACCTGCGGATTTTGAAACGACGAGAGATTTTATTTTCTAAGAGCTTTTCCATCTTCTGAAAACGCAGGATTTCATCATTACTCATACTAACAAAATCGCCCATCAGCTTATGGTTCACATCATAGACAAAATCAGACAAAGCATTTTTTGCTTCAACGGTAAGACTTTTCATAGAAAACTCCTGATCGTTGAGAAGCAACTTAAAGCCGATAAAGAAACGGTAGTTCACTTGATTTTCGCCAATCATGGATATTAAAGCGTCTGTCTGTTGGTCGATTTTGTCATAGGCAACCGCTTTGAGCTTGCCAGTGACTTCATTTTTGGAACGCTCTTGTGCAGAACGTATGCTGGATTCTGTACTGATTTGTAAAGCATGAATTTTGCCATCACGATTTTGTGCGATAAGCTGTCTGAAAGAATCATGCACTTGTATTTTCTGTTCTGGACTTAGAAATGAGTAATTGTAAGGAACAAGCTCATAGTAAGCATAACATTCCCCGTCTTTATTCCAGACGAGATTGTTTTCAATGTATTTAATTGGATATGCCATAAAATTCACTCCTAACTGCTGTAATGGCTTCTTGTGGCTGGTTTCTGCCAAGCGTTACTTTTTTCCTGCATAGGTCAGCTTTGGTCGCAGTGCATAAGCAATGACAGACTTCAAAAATCCATAAGGCTTTTTACCATCAAAAGTTTTTGTAGACATAAACCATGTGAAAGCCACAGGAATCCCAAAGTATTTGAGAAATGCTCCCTCTATCATGGAAAGAGGGGGCAAGTTGCCAAGTATCATCACTGCAAAGGGTGACACGACAAACCATGTCATTTGCGTAAAGGTTATGGGAAACGGAAGTCTAAAATCATTGATAGAATACAGTACCTTTTCCACAGACCAGATACTGGTATAGCTTCGTATTTTCTTCATGTAATCAATCCTTTCATAAAAAATAGGGGTAGCTGATTGAGCCACCCCGTAAAATAGAAAATCTGCCAGTAGTAATGTACCGACAGATTTAATAGACGATTTCAAAAATCCCATGATTGGTTGAGATAAACGTTCCTGAAAGGTCTAAATCCCGACCATAGGCTTGATAATCAATATAGTTTTGAAGACTAGCTGGTACTTCGCCTAAAGCACCCGTTTCTTCAATGTAGTAGCGTGCCACGTCATACATATCATCACAATCGGAATGAATGATAATATCCTCTTGATGTTCGCTTAGTTCTTCAATGCTTGAAAAATGAGTGAGCAGAGCAGATAGCTCCGATTGTAATTCTTCGGGTAATTCCGATACCATTTCCCATAGTCGATTGAGTTCGCCAATGGAAGTGTATTCGTCAACCGTAAAGGGTAACTCGTAGTCATGAATGGCGTATTCCTCATATTCATCATTCAAGCCGATTTTCTCTTTGACTTCCTCAAAGTCAATGGGAAAGGTAAACCACGCACCGACCAATTCGCCCTCATTGTATTTGCCTAAATTCGCAATATAGACTTGCATATCGTCCATATATTCACGTCCTTTCTTTGTAGAGATTCAAAAATCCCTACCGCACTTCGTTTGGTGTACCATTCCTTTGCGGAACATAAGAAAACCACTTATATTCCACAAAAGAACGGTTTTATTTAAGCACCAATAATGCGATTGAATAGCTCTAGTAAAATGTCTTTTACTCCAGCAGCGTTGAAGACTAAGCCAACCGCAATAATCGCAATAATTAAAAAGCCAATCAGTTTGCTAAACTCACGCTTGAAGCCAAGATACAAGCCAATCACAACGATTGCTAAAAGCACCAGTGATTGAGCGTTTGATAGAAACCAGTTATAAAGGTTTTGTCCAAAATTCATAAAAATGTTCTCCTCTCTATATTCAATGAATTTGTATTTGAGTTATTTTTTTGTTGTTATCACGTCCTGTTCTTTTACTGACTGTTGCTTCAAAATCTGCTTGTGTCGGTCTGTCAGTTTCGCATGGTCGAGAATGTCTTTTACAACCTGCGTCTGGTTGATTTCATCAAGTTTAATCGCAACCTTTAAGGTCGGGGCAACTTGATGAGATAGCCAGTTCAGCGTCCTTTGGAAGGAGTAAGGCTCTGGTTTTGTGGTTAGTTTTAATCGTTCACGATTGTTCCCAATAAACCAAGCCCATTCTTCATTCAGTTTCCAATCAGAACGAGGTTTGGAATCGTCTTTATCTACAAAACGGATATACCGATTGATAATTTTAAAGGCGGTATGCTCTGGATTGTCATAGACGAGTAAATCACGGACTGCATAATAGGCACGCTCATTTTTCAATCGAATCTCAAAACGGTTTTTTACTTCTGCGTCTTCAATGGGAATATCATTTTTCTTGTACTGCTCGTAGTCCTTTTCATAGATACAGAAATAAACTTCACTTTGTAATGAACCGATATAGAGGGTGTTTCCCATACATTCCTTTTCCTCTTTGCGTACCAGTTCGCCACTGCGATAGCTTTTAAAACTGCGGAAGACGGAGATACATTCTTCCTGTTGGCACTTTTCAGTGAGTACAGGGATATTCAAAATCCCTGTCTTATCGTTAATGGCAAGGTCAAGGCGTTTCATCACACCGCCAGCCACCAAAACGTCCATAAAGAACTCATACCAGCTTCTTTGTTGTGCCAGAAGATAGCTTTCAAATTGTCTGCACCCACGACCTTTCAATTCCACCAGAACTCCTTTGTCCAGTTCATGGGAGCAAAGGACGAATATGTCGCCTAAAGCATAATGCTCTGAATAAGAATAGAAACCATAGTCCTCATGAAGAAAATAGGACAGTTTCAGTTGTAAGATGTTTTCGACCACCTGCTGTACGTCTGTTGTCGGAAAGCGAATCCTTACATAATCAAACAGCATTTCAAGGGGAGCGTCGGGATTGAAGCGTTCCAGAGCTTCCCAAAGGGACTGCTGTAAATCCTCTGATGGCTTGACTTTTCCTGTTTCAATATCGCTTAGATACTGCCTTGTAATACCAGTCGCAACAGCTAAACGGTTTTGAGATAGTCCATAAGCCAAGCGTTTTTCTTTTAAATGCTGTAACCAAGTTTGTTCATTCAGTAAAAATCCCTCCAATCAAAAAGGCGTATGTCAACTTTTAAAGCCCATTTGACATACGCTGAAATTTTGTAAATCCCTTGTAACCAAAGGATTTTCTAATGTTTTTTTGACTGTTTCCTGTCGATTTGTACCCCCCTGTTAGATACCGAGGGGTTTTACCTGCTGGCGTGGCTAACGCCACACCAGCAACGGCTAGTCCGTGCCGTCGCCTTTCGCTTCGCACGTCGCCGTCCCGTCCTGCCTTGCTTGTGCAAGAGAGCCGATAGTCTGCAAAAAATCATGTCCTTTTGGGACTAAAGGCGTGTAAAATTCACTTATGACGCTTGTTCCCACATCACAATAGCCACGCCCCTTGATACGCTTCTGAAAAAACTGCTTTTTCACATCTGAACCGAACAGCATACCGTAACCTAATTCACTGATACGCCCAAGTCCCACACGGAAATTGAAGTTATCTCTGATACCGTCCGAGAAATACTTTGCGTCTGGACGCTGGCAGGCAACGATAAGGAAATATCCTGCTTGTCGCCCTAACATAACGATTTTCTTTAACTGGCTAAGCAGGCTTACGCTTTCTTTCGTCCCCAGCATTTCAAAAAATGCTACATATTCATCAAAGATAAGAAAGCAGGGTGGCAGTCCCAGATAGGCATAGTTTTCGCCAGTCTTATAGTTCGGGTGTCGTTTCATTTCCTCACTTCGCTGTACCATGCCCTCATAAAAGGCATGGACGCAATCTATCATTTCTTCTTTGGTATGATACACATTTCCCATAACTGTCCCTAAGTCTGCAAGGTCACCGTTTTTCGGGTCTAAGATATAAAGGACAGCGTTGGTATGCAGTAAGGCTTCAATGAGCGTCAGCAGAAAATAGGTTTTACCGCCACCAGTCCCACCAGCAATCAGAGCGTGGGGGAGTGCGTCATATTCCCAGACAAGATTTTTCATCAGCTTTAGACAGCCATTTTCTGCCCGTACTTCATCAATGGTAATGCGGTTCGCTATCATATCATAAAGCAGAGTATATTCGATATAGCCGTCATGCAGGGTCTTGTCGGTCAGCTCACAATACAAGCCACTTTCCAATTTATCCTCTAACCGTAAAAGCTGGTCTTGATATTTCCCCAGCGTAATTTCACAGCGGATATGAAGCAGTCCTTTTTCCATTTGATAATAAATCTTTGGAAACCAGACGATTTTTTCCCTTGATCTGCTTTGCAGGTCAGTAAAAAAACCGCTGTCTTGTACAGTATCGGCTTCATACCACTTATTTTCCAGTATCATTCTTGCCAGCTTTTGACGGTGCAGGAGCTTCTTGAAATCGTCGTAACAGAAACGGTAATACAGAAAAGCGACCAATGCACAAACACCAATCGCTACCAGTATGGTTATGAAGTTGTAAGGGGAAAGCGTCAAGCCATTCTCTAACAAGCTGAAATGCTCCCAATCGGTACGTATGAGCTGTTTGATATTCAGTAGCAGGAGAACCGCTACGAATACAAACAGAAGCGTCCCTATGGAAAAGTGATAGACAAGGTGCTTGTCGCTGGCTCTGATACGGTGTCCTTTGTTCCAAATCATACGCATAAATCAATCACTCCTTTCTGGGTACGAAAAAAGCAGTCAATCCTAAGACTAACTGCTTTGTGTGAGGATATGAAATTGTCAAACTGGGATTTAACGCATACAGGCATTGACAAATTTCATAGGTACGTCCATGCGTTCTGCTACTTGTTCTGGTGTCATTCCACTGTTTAAGAAACGCTTGCATACTATTTTCATGTTCTCGCCAACTTCGATAATATGTTTATCTGGGTCATAGAAACGAACAACACGCTGTCCCCATGAATGTTCTACAATAGGGTGGACATATTCAACATCACATTCTTTCAGCTTATCCGCAAATTCATCAAAATTATCTTCTTCAAAGTAAATTTCAAAGTTATTGCCACCAAAAGAAATATCGCTTTTCCCGATAAAATCTTTATATGTTTCAACTGTCTGCAAAGCCAAACCGCCCGTTAAAGTTTTATTTGCTCCAAAATCCATAATCACATGAAGCCCGAAAACCTTTTTATAAAACTCAACTGATTTGTCTATATCTGTTACCACCAGCATAGGATTTTTTAATTTCATTTCCGTTACCTCCATAAGTTTCAATTTGTTCATTTCTTCATATCCATATTATAACAGTTCCATATATCCGCTACAATGAAAATCTATTCAGCAATCCTATTTTTTCGGCTGTCCCTGCGGTGTAGAGTTTTGTGAACTGCCTGCGTTCTGGTTGACTTTATTCTTCAATACAATATCCTCTGCCTTTACATACCAGTCCACATCTGCACCCGTATAGGTTTTTCGTGATACAGTATCGGCTACGGGATTGACAAGTTCCACGACTGCATTGTACGGAAATTCCCTTAACGGTACTTCTGGCGGTACAGACACGGGGATAATTCCACCATGCAGACTGCACTTCAAATCATAGATACGCTTTTTAAGCTGTGTACTCGGTGTTCCGTCCTCGTTCTGCAAGAACACATCACGCACCGCTGTAAATTTTAATTCTCCAAATGTTTTCTCTTTGTCAATAACAAACCCGTTTGATAATCTCATAAATTCTTCACTCCTTTACTTTTCTTCAACTGCTACAATATCATCAGCAACTAACACATAATCGGTATGTCCCATATCCCCGATTGCGTAACCTCTGCCGTATAACTTCGGATTGACAAGTTTTACTTTCTGCTCATACTTGAAATGCTTTTCGCCAGCCTGCACGGGAATTTCCACCACAACATTTTCGCCTTTCTGTATGTCAGAATAAAGGTTATAGCTTCGTCTGGCTATAACCTTGCGGTTGTTTTTATCCCTTTCAAAGATAGGCTCGCTTTCGCCTGCAAATTCAAGAGTTCCAAAAGACTGTGCCATATTTGGCACGACATATTTCATTTCCATATTGTTTTACCTCGTTTCTTTCTATATTTGATAAGTTTTTTGATTGTGATTTCTTATTCTGGCGGTTTGGAAAGTACCAGCAATCCCACAGATAGTAAAGGGTAAAATCAATGCTTCGCACCCTTGACTATCCGTGTTCTTGCAGGTTGTTGGCAGACAAGCCAGAATAAGCGGAAGTCTTCCGATACGTTATCAGCGGAGAGCGTGATTTTCCTTTTCTCATACTGTTACCGCCTTATGATTTCTTCATTTTACGGCGTTTATAGAAGAAGATACCTGCCAGTCCAGCACCAGAAGTCATAAGAAGTGCAAGCAGTCCGTAAAGGTTGGTGTTATCGCCCGTTTTGGGACTGTCGCTCGGTCTGCTAGGCTTTTCTGGTGTCTGTGGTGTTTCGGGTTTCTCTGGTTCTTCTGGTTTTTCCTTAAAGGCAATCGTCTGTCCCTTATCCTCAATATCCTTATGCTCGGTAACTTTCTTCGGCTCGTCTGGATTGCTTAAATCGTACAATTCTTCAAAAGTTACAAGCTGTTTGCCGTCAAGAGAAGTAGCGTCAAAGGTAAAGGCAACTTCCACTTTCATAGTTTCGCTGTCAGCGGTAAACGTATAATCACTTTCTACACGCTTTCCATTGATAAGAAGCTCTGCATTTTCTTCTTTCAACATCTGCCAGCCCACAAGTTTGTACTGTGTACCGACTTCTAAGCCCTCTAAGGTTACGGTATCAATGATTGTAACGTCTTTTCCTGCTTCAATCTCTTTGTTGCCGTCCTTATCGGTAGCGGTTGTATGTATCTTGATGATACGCTCTGTGATAAGTACCGTCTGCCCGTCGTCCTCAATGTCCTTATGTTCCGCAACTTTCACGGGTTCGTCTGGATTGCTCAAATCGTATAATTCCTCGAATGTTACCAGATTTTTACCGCCAAGCTCGGACGCATTGAATGTATATGTAATTTCTATTTTCATTTCCTCATCATCAGCGATAAAAGTATAGTCATTTTCTACACGCTTTCCGTCAATGATAAGCTCAGCGTTTTCTTCCTTTAACATCTGCCAGCCTTTTAACTGGTATTTTGTGCCTTTTGTAAGTCCGTCCAATTTGACAGTATCAACGATTGTAACCTCTTTTCCTGCAAGGATAGTCTTTTCGCCGTCTTTGCTGGTCGCTGTGGTATGAATAGAGATTTCTTTTTCGTATTCATCAGTCAGCGTTCCTAAATCAATCACAAGATTATTTCTTGATACCACGATTTCAAAAGGTGGGATAAGTTCAAAACCTTTGTTGCTTTCAGAGCGTAATTCTTCAATGATGTAGGTATCATAAGGTAATGCACCCTTGCTGTCGTCTGGTTCAGAAGTCCCAAACCACACACCGTCCTCACTGGTCTTGCCTGCGTTAGTATTATGCTTGTGAGAAGCCCAGTCGGCAGAAGTGGAGAACTGCCCGTTATCATCAGTTACAACAATATGATTTTCTCCCGTCGTCTTGCTTGTGATCCTAAAGGGAACATCAGCAAGACGCTTATGTGTGCCTGCACCGATTTTTACACCCTCAATATCTCCACGCTTAATCTGATTGTAGATAGAATGAGCTTCGTCGGTTAAGTCCACGATTTTTCCATTTTCTGTGATTGCAAAGTCAATCGGTTTTGCACCGTCAGTTAAGTAACCGTCGGGAGCTTCACTCTCAACAATACGGAATTTTCCATAAGGTAAAAGGTCGGCAGAAGTAGAAGCGATACCCTCAATGTCTGTACGAATAGTTTTTACGACTTCATTTTTCTTATAGAGCTTGCCCTCAACCAATACAGAATGATCATTTAAGGAAATGATGTCAAAGGCAGTATCTTTCAAAGTGGCACTTCCTTGTGGTTTGGTATCGCCCGTTTCTAAATCTCGTTTCTGAATTTTCACACCGCCACGGATAACTTTATCTGATACGGAAAAATGGTTACTTCCCGTCAATACGGCAAGGTCGCCGTCCTCGGTAATCTGTGTTACATATAAGTCCTTAATCTGTTCGGACTTATCGCCAGCCTGCATATACGCACCGTCTAACAAGTAACCGTTTGGAGCTTTTGTTTCTTCTACGGTTAGCGTTCCAAGTGGAAGAACCGACTTGCCGTCCTGCATATAGAAGCTGTCGCCAGATACCTTGTATGCGTCCGCTAATTTTGTGATGTAGTGAGTTGTCCCGTCGCTGTCTGTTTCAGCGATTGTCTTTGTAACCCATGTACGAGTAGCTTCGGCAGGGAGATTGTCTTTATTATAGAAGCCTGCATAATACTTCCATGTAAATTCCGCACCTGCTAAAGAAGCGTTCCCTTGCGGATTGTCTTTCTGTGTTTCCATATCAATCTTGAAAAGCTCAATCAAAGTGTCCGTTACTTTCGGTGTATCTGATACGTTCAAGGTTGCTGTTTCGCCAGCTTTGATTGTCAATGGATAGACTGTTTTATCCACTTTATATCCTGCTGGTGCGGATAATTCCTTGATATAAACTGTCCCTGCTTTTACCTCTGCAATATCTGTATCTCCGTTTTCATCAGTCGTAAGGGTGGCAAGCTGTTTCGTGCAGTCCTTATCAGAAAAGACACCATAGGTCGCACCTGCAATAGAGTAATTCCCGTTACCGTCTGTAATGCTGGTATTACTGGAAACCTTTTGCAGTTTCGTATTTCCAACATTCAGTTTCGCCCAGAATTGCCCTAATTCCTGCCCCTCGCCAGAGTAGATATAACCGCCACATTCATAGCGTCCTTTATTCTCTTTGACAAAGGCTTTTGCACCAGAGAAAACTTCGTCCTGCGTAGCCTTTGGAATTTCATCATAAGAAGCTCGCACGTTATCACATTGCCAGCCAAGATGTACGCTTAATCTCTGCCAGACTACAATCTGTCTTAAAAGGTAAGCGTGATTTTTGCTTATTCCGCTGTGGCTGTCTGTGTACTGTTTTACATATTCGATAGATAAGGCAACGTCGCTTATCTGGTCGGTACTCATGCGTGAGCTTGCGTCAGCTCTGGTCTTGTAACCATTCTTAAAGTCTGTGTTGATGTCAATACAGTAAGCGTCCTCGCCCTCAACGGTCAAATGTCCCTCATTAAAGGTAGAACCAATCGAACCGTCATTCATTACTTTTTCAACGATACCGACACGCTCTTTTGACTCCGTCCAGTATTGCTTACTTTCTGCATGAACGGGTGTAGTCGGTAAAGCAGTAACGACAGTCGCAAGAGCTAAGAAGCCCGTACACAATCGTTTCCATGTCTTTTTCATAAATCTAATGCTCCTTTCATTTTGAGTAATAAAATAGCCGTCCAATAAGAACGGCTGGAAATAGAAAAGGAACGTCATTTTAGGCGTTCCATAGTCTATAAGTTATTCAATTTTTTCTTGTTTCAATACTGATGTGCTGTACCATATCTTTGCATATCTAGGAAAACTTGCGTATCAAGCCTCATTCGTTAGTAGTAAATAAGTAGTAAATTGATGTGTTTGTTTCCTTGAAAATGCTGATAGATACTGTGTTTTAGCGGATAATCAGATTTTTATTGTGTTTTTATAATTTAAAAATTCAGCTTCTCAGCCAAGACGGACAATTCTATCCAATCATGGCGTTTGGTTAATTCTTCCAATAAGAATAGCAAGTCTTGTTCAGTTTTAGATAGCAAGATATTCATCATAAACCTCCCTATATATTTATACATATATATTAAAAGAAAAGCCTAGTAAAGTCAAGAAAACAGCCTATGATAAAATAGGAAAATCTGAATTTACTATATTTTTCTTGGATTATTAAACTGAAAATGAAATTTGCAAAGCGATTATTGAATTTAATTTTTTTACTTTTATAGGAAAAGATTTTGTCAAAAATTCGTCAATCCCCTTGAAAAATCTAGCTAAATAGGGTATAATATGAATAATCATTTGTCGTAGGTTTTGTCTGAAATATTGTCCAGACAAGGCTCACAGCAGTTAAATCTTCTGAAAAAGTCAGATTTAGCTGCTCTTTTTGTGCTTTTTTCAGGATTTTGAGTGTTTGTAACAAAGACTTAAAGATTCTGAAAATTTATCAAGAGGACACGGTGATAGGGGTTTTTAAAACCATATGACGATTAGAAAAGCCTGATTGACAAGGCTTGGAACTTATTTACAAAGGAGAATCATCTTGGCAGGACATGACGTTCAATACGGGAAACATCGTACCCGTCGTAGTTTTTCAAGAATCAAAGAAGTTCTTGACTTACCAAATTTGATTGAAATTCAAACTGACTCATTCAAAGATTTCCTAGACCATGGTCTGAAGGAAGTATTTGAAGATGTATTGCCAATTTCAAACTTCACAGACACAATGGAGTTGGAATTTGTTGGATATGAAATCAAGGAACCAAAATACACACTAGAAGAAGCTCGTATCCACGATGCTAGCTACTCAGCACCAATTTTTGTAACCTTCCGCTTGATCAATAAAGAAACAGGCGAAATCAAGACCCAAGAAGTTTTCTTTGGTGATTTCCCAATCATGACAGAAATGGGTACTTTCATCATCAATGGTGGTGAACGTATTATCGTTTCTCAGTTGGTCCGTTCACCAGGTGTTTACTTTAACGACAAAGTTGATAAAAACGGTAAAGTGGGCTATGGTTCAACTGTTATCCCTAACCGTGGAGCTTGGTTGGAACTTGAAAGCGACTCAAAAGATATCGCCTACACTCGTATCGACCGTACTCGTAAGATTCCATTTACAACCTTGGTTCGTGCTCTTGGTTTCTCAGGTGATGATGAAATCTTTGATATCTTTGGTGACAGCGAATTGGTTCGCAACACTGTTGAAAAAGATATCCATAAGAACCCAATGGACTCTCGTACAGACGAAGCTTTGAAAGAAATTTACGAACGTCTTCGTCCAGGTGAGCCTAAGACTGCTGAAAGCTCACGTAGCTTGCTTGTGGCTCGTTTCTTTGATCCACGTCGCTATGATCTAGCAGCAGTTGGTCGTTACAAAATCAATAAAAAACTCAATGTTAAAACACGTTTGCTCAACCAAACTATTGCAGAGCCATTGGTAGACCCTGAAACAGGAGAAATCTTGGTAGAAGCTGGTACAATCATGACTCGTAGCGTGATTGAAAGTATTGAAAGCCATTTGGATGGTGATTTGAACAAGATTGTTTACATTCCAAATGATGCAGCCGTTGTGACTGAGCCAGTTGTTCTTCAAAAATTCAAGGTTGTTGCACCAACTGATCCAGACCGTGTTGTAACGATCATCGGTAATGCTAATCCAGATGACAAGGTTCGTATCGTCACTCCTGCAGATATCCTTGCTGAGATGAGCTACTTCCTCAATTTGGCGGAAGGACTTGGCCGTGTAGATGATATCGACCACCTTGGAAACCGTCGTATCCGTGCGGTTGGTGAATTGCTTGCTAACCAAGTACGTCTTGGACTTTCTCGTATGGAACGTAATGTCCGTGAACGTATGTCTGTCCAGGACAACGAAGTCTTGACACCACAACAAATTATCAATATCCGTCCTGTAACAGCTGCGGTTAAAGAATTCTTTGGTTCATCACAGTTGTCACAGTTCATGGACCAACACAACCCACTTTCTGAGTTGTCTCACAAACGCCGTTTGTCAGCCTTAGGACCTGGTGGTTTGACACGTGACCGTGCTGGATATGAAGTACGTGACGTGCACTACACTCACTACGGTCGTATGTGTCCAATCGAGACACCTGAAGGACCTAACATCGGTTTGATCAATAACTTGTCATCTTACGGACATTTGAACAAGTATGGTTTTGTTCAAACACCATACCGTAAGGTTGACCGTGAAACAGGTGTTGTCACGAACGAAATCGTTTGGTTGACAGCCGATGAAGAAGATGAATTTACTGTAGCACAGGCTAATTCTCGTCTGAATGAAGATGGAACATTTGCTGAGAAAGTGGTCATGGGACGTCACCAAGGGGTCAACCAAGAGTATCCAGCTAATGTTGTTGACTATATGGACGTATCACCAAAACAGGTAGTTGCCGTTGCGACAGCATGTATTCCTTTCTTGGAAAACGATGACTCCAACCGTGCCCTTATGGGAGCCAACATGCAACGTCAGGCTGTACCATTGATTAATCCTAAAGCACCTTACGTTGGTACTGGTATGGAATACCAAGCAGCCCACGATTCAGGAGCTGCTGTGATTGCTCAGTATGACGGTAAAGTTACCTATGCAGATGCTGACAAGGTAGAAGTTCGTCGTGAAGATGGTTCATTGGACGTTTACCACATCCAAAAATTCCGTCGTTCAAATTCAGGTACTGCTTACAACCAACGCACTCTTGTAAAAGTTGGCGATGTCGTTGAAAAAGGCGATTTCATCGCTGACGGACCTTCTATGGAAAATGGAGAAATGGCGCTTGGACAAAACCCAATCGTTGCCTACATGACTTGGGAAGGATACAACTTCGAGGATGCTGTTATCATGAGCGAACGCTTGGTGAAAGACGATGTCTACACATCTGTTCACCTTGAAGAATACGAATCAGAAACGCGCGATACAAAGCTTGGGCCTGAAGAAATCACTCGCGAAATTCCAAACGTTGGTGAAGATGCCCTTAAAGACCTTGACGAAATGGGTATTATCCGTATCGGTGCTGAGGTTAAAGAAGGTGATATCCTTGTAGGTAAAGTAACACCTAAGGGTGAGAAAGACCTTTCAGCTGAAGAACGTCTCTT
Source organism: Streptococcus toyakuensis (assembly GCF_024346585.1). NCBI lineage: Bacteria > Bacillati > Bacillota > Bacilli > Lactobacillales > Streptococcaceae > Streptococcus > Streptococcus toyakuensis. Next base: position 1,805,881 of record NZ_AP024523.1, on the reverse strand, counting down.
GCACGCTATCTTCGGAGATAAATCTCGTGAAGTGCGTGATACTTCTCTTCGTGTACCACACGGTGCCGATGGTGTCGTTCGTGATGTTAAGATCTTTACACGTGCAAATGGAGATGAATTGCAATCAGGTGTTAATATGCTGGTTCGCGTCTACATCGCTCAAAAACGTAAGATCAAGGTCGGAGATAAGATGGCCGGACGTCACGGAAATAAAGGGGTTGTCTCTCGTATCGTTCCTGTAGAAGACATGCCTTACCTTCCAGATGGAACTCCAGTCGATATCATGTTGAACCCACTTGGGGTGCCATCACGTATGAATATAGGTCAGGTTATGGAGCTCCACCTTGGTATGGCTGCTCGTACTCTTGGTATTCATATCGCAACACCAGTCTTTGACGGAGCAAGTTCTGAAGACCTTTGGTCAACTGTTAAAGAAGCTGGTATGGATAGCGATGCCAAAACGATCCTTTACGATGGACGTACTGGTGAACCATTTGATAACCGTGTTTCTGTCGGAGTCATGTACATGATCAAACTCCACCACATGGTTGATGATAAATTGCACGCGCGTTCAGTCGGACCTTACTCAACCGTTACTCAACAACCACTCGGAGGTAAAGCTCAGTTTGGTGGACAACGTTTCGGTGAGATGGAGGTTTGGGCTCTTGAAGCCTACGGTGCGTCAAATGTCCTTCAAGAAATCTTGACTTACAAGTCTGACGATATCAACGGACGTCTGAAAGCTTATGAAGCCATTACAAAAGGAAAACCAATTCCAAAACCAGGTGTTCCAGAATCCTTCCGAGTTCTTGTCAAAGAATTGCAATCTCTTGGTCTTGACATGCGTGTCCTAGACGAAGATGACCAAGAAGTGGAACTTCGTGACTTGGATGAAGGAATGGACGAAGATGTCATCCACGTAGATGACCTTGAAAAAGCCCGCGAAAAAGCAGCACAAGAGGCTAAAGCAGCCTTTGAAGCTGAAGAAGCTGAGAAAGCAACAAAAGCGGAAGCAACAGAAGAAGCTGCTGAGTAAGAAAAAGCAGTTCACTTAGAATAGAAAGGGAAGAAATAGTGGTTGATGTAAATCGTTTTAAAAGTATGCAAATCACCCTAGCTTCTCCAAGTAAAGTCCGTTCATGGTCTTATGGAGAAGTCAAAAAACCTGAAACAATCAATTACCGTACCTTAAAACCAGAACGTGAAGGGCTCTTTGATGAAGTTATCTTTGGTCCTACAAAAGACTGGGAATGTGCTTGTGGTAAGTACAAACGCATTCGTTACAGAGGAATTGTTTGTGACCGTTGTGGGGTTGAAGTAACGCGTACAAAAGTTCGTCGTGAGCGTATGGGGCACATTGAGTTGAAAGCTCCTGTATCTCACATCTGGTACTTCAAGGGGATTCCAAGCCGTATGGGCTTGACCCTTGATATGAGCCCTCGTGCCCTCGAGGAAGTTATCTACTTTGCAGCTTATGTGGTGATTGATCCTAAGGATACACCACTTGAGCACAAGTCTATCATGACAGAGCGCGAATACCGTGAGCGCTTGCGTGAGTATGGTTATGGATCATTCGTTGCCAAGATGGGTGCCGAAGCTATCCAAGACCTTCTAAAACAAGTAGATCTTGAAAAAGAAATTGCTGAACTCAAAGAAGAGTTGAAAACAGCTACTGGACAAAAACGTGTCAAAGCTATCCGTCGTTTGGATGTTTTGGATGCCTTTTACAAGTCTGGAAACAAACCTGAATGGATGATTCTCAACATCCTTCCAGTTATTCCACCAGATCTTCGTCCAATGTTGCAGTTGGATGGTGGCCGTTTTGCCTCATCTGACTTGAATGACCTTTACCGCCGTGTTATCAACCGTAATAACCGTTTGGCTCGTTTGCTTGAGTTGAACGCACCAGGTATCATCGTTCAAAATGAGAAGCGTATGCTTCAAGAAGCGGTTGACGCTTTGATTGACAACGGTCGTCGTGGTCGTCCAATCACAGGACCAGGTAGCCGTCCACTCAAATCATTGAGCCACATGCTTAAAGGGAAACAAGGGCGCTTCCGTCAAAACTTGCTCGGAAAACGTGTTGACTTCTCAGGACGTTCCGTTATCGCCGTTGGTCCAACTCTTAAGATGTACCAATGTGGTGTGCCACGTGAAATGGCGATTGAGCTCTTTAAACCATTTGTGATGCGTGAAATCGTTGCCCGTGACATCGTGCAGAACGTCAAAGCGGCTAAACGCTTGGTGGAACGCGGAGACGAACGTATCTGGGATATTCTTGAAGAAGTAATCAAAGAACACCCAGTACTTTTGAACCGCGCACCGACCCTTCACCGTTTGGGGATCCAAGCCTTCGAGCCAGTCTTGATTGATGGTAAGGCTCTTCGCTTGCACCCACTTGTCTGTGAAGCCTATAATGCCGACTTTGACGGGGACCAAATGGCCATCCACGTACCGCTTTCAGAAGAAGCTCAAGCAGAAGCTCGTATCTTGATGTTGGCTGCTGAGCATATCTTGAACCCGAAAGATGGTAAACCAGTTGTTACTCCATCTCAGGACATGGTTTTGGGTAACTACTACTTGACCATGGAAGAAGCTGGTCGTGAAGGGGAAGGAATGGTCTTCAAAGACCGTGACGAAGCGGTTATGGCTTACCGTAATGGTTATGTTCACCTCCACTCACGTGTTGGTATTGCAACAGACAGCCTTAACAAACCATGGACAGAAGAGCAAAAACATAAGGTCTTGCTTACAACAGTTGGTAAAATCCTCTTCAACGACATCATGCCAGAGGGTCTGCCTTACTTGCAAGAACCAACAAATGCCAACTTAACAGAAGGTGTTCCAGCTAAATACTTCTTGCCACTAGGTGGAGATATCAAGGAAGCAATCAGTAATCTTGAACTCAACCCTCCATTCAAGAAGAAAAATCTTGGAAATATCATCGCTGAAATCTTCAAACGTTTCCGTACGACAGAAACTTCTGCCCTACTTGACCGCATGAAGAACCTCGGATACCACCACTCAACTCTTGCAGGTTTGACAGTGGGTATTGCCGATATCCCAGTCGTTGAAGACAAGGCTGAAATCATCGAAGAATCACACAAACGTGTAGAACAAATCACCAAACAATTCCGTCGTGGTATGATCACAGACGACGAGCGCTACAACGCTGTTACAGCTGAATGGCGTGCAGCCCGTGAAAAATTGGAGAAACGTTTGGTTGCCAACCAAGATCCTAAGAACCCAATCGTTATGATGATGGACTCTGGAGCTCGTGGTAACATTTCAAACTTCTCACAGCTTGCCGGTATGCGTGGTCTGATGGCCGCTCCGAACGGACGTATCATGGAATTGCCAATCCTTTCAAACTTCCGCGAAGGTTTGTCAGTACTCGAAATGTTCTTCTCAACTCACGGTGCCCGTAAAGGTATGACCGATACGGCCCTTAAGACAGCCGACTCAGGTTACTTGACTCGTCGTTTGGTTGACGTTGCCCAAGATGTGATCATCCGTGAGGACGATTGTGGAACAGACCGTGGTCTCTTGATCCGCTCTATCGCAGAAGGAAAAGAGATGATCGAGTCTCTCGAAGAACGTCTCAATGGTCGTTATACTAAGAAAACTGTTAAACATCCAGAAACTGGTGCAGTGATCATCGGTCCAAATGAGTTGATTACGGAAGACAAGGCGCGTGAAATTGTCAATGCTGGTGTGGAAGAAGTGACTATCCGCTCTGTATTTACATGTAACACTCGTCATGGCGTCTGCCGTCACTGTTACGGTATCAACTTGGCGACTGGTGATGCGGTTGAAGTTGGTGAAGCAGTCGGTACAATCGCTGCCCAATCTATCGGGGAACCTGGTACACAGCTTACAATGCGTACCTTCCACACGGGTGGGGTTGCCTCAAATACCGATATCACTCAGGGTCTTCCTCGTGTCCAAGAAATCTTTGAAGCCCGCAATCCTAAAGGGGAAGCGGTCATCACAGAGGTCAAAGGACAAGTTACAGCTATCGAAGAAGACGCGTCAACTCGTACCAAGAAAGTCTTTGTTAAGGGTGAAACTGGCGAAGGTGAGTACGTGGTTCCATTTACAGCACGTATGCGTGTCGAAGTTGGAGACCAAGTCTCTCGCGGTGCAGCATTGACAGAAGGTTCTATCCAACCAAAACGTCTCCTTGCTGTTCGTGATGTCTTGTCAGTTGAAACCTACCTCCTCGGTGAAGTACAAAAAGTTTACCGTAGCCAAGGGGTAGAAATCGGTGACAAACACATCGAGGTAATGGTTCGTCAAATGATCCGTAAAGTTCGTGTCATGGATCCAGGTGACACAGATCTTCTTATGGGTACTCTCATGGACATCAACGACTTTACAGATGCCAACAAGGATGTTCTTATCGCAGGTGGAGTTCCAGCGACTGGTCGTCCAGTTCTTATGGGAATCACCAAAGCCTCACTTGAAACAAATAGTTTCTTGTCAGCGGCTTCCTTCCAGGAAACAACTCGTGTCCTTACAGATGCAGCCATCCGTGGTAAGAAAGATCATCTCCTTGGACTCAAGGAAAATGTTATCATCGGTAAGATCATCCCAGCTGGTACTGGTATGGCTCGCTACCGTAACCTTGAACCACAAGCTATCAATGAAGCAGAATATCTTAATCCTCCAGTAGAGGAAGAAGGGGATGAAGAAATAACAGAAGTAGTTGTGGATACTGCCGTTGAAACTGTGGAAGAAACAGTAGAATAAAAGAGAATGAGAGAGCCTTCGGGTTCTCTTTCTCTTTTCTGAAAACTTTCTCCATTTTTCCATGAAATGTGGTAAAATAATACTCAATGAAAATCAAAGAGCAAACTAGGAAACTAGCCGTAGGTTGCTCAAAGCACTGCTTTGAGGTTGTAGATAGAACTGACGAAGTCAGCTCAAAACACTGTTTTGAGGTTGTGGATAGAACTGACGAAGTCAGTAACCATACCTACGGTAAGGCGACGTTGACGTGGTTTGAAGAGATTTTCGAAGAGTATAAAAGAAAGAAGCTGACAAAGGAGACAGGTATGGAACAAACATTTTTTATCATTAAACCAGACGGTGTAAAAAGAGGATTAGTGGGTGAGGTGTTGAAACGCATCGAACAACGTGGATTTACAATCGAAAAATTGGAGTTGCGTACAAAGGTTTCAGAAGGGTTAATTGATCAGCACTATCAGGACTTGGTTGGTCAAAGTTTTTACCCACCGATTCGTGAATTTATGACTTCAGGACCGGTTCTTGTAGGTATCATTTCTGGTCCCAAAGTAATTGAAACTTGGCGGACTATGATGGGTGCAACTCGTCCAGAAGAAGCTTTACCAGGAACTATTCGAGGTGATTTTGCAAAAGCTGCTGGAGAAAATGAGGTTATCCAAAATGTTGTGCATGGTTCAGATTCAGAAGAGTCAGCTAAGCGAGAAATTGCTCTTTGGTTTGAAGAGAAATAGTAAAAGTTTGATGTAAGGGATACTTGCGTCAAACTTTTTTGCATTTTAGAGTAGAAAACTGACAGTTGAGAAATATTCTAGCAATGGTGAGGCTTTCTAGCATATAATAAGAGCAAGTATGGAGGAAGAATGATGGAAAAAATGAAAAAGCAAATTCGAGTTTTGTTATTGCTGACAGTTTTTGGTCTTAGCAGCTGTTCTTGTTTAAGTTTATCTACTTGGGCCTTGATGTTAAATCAAAACTGCTTCTATTATTTAGTTGGCATGTTGCTTCTTGCCAGTATTGGTGCAGGGCTAAACTATTATAGAGGGCAGGGAAATCAACATTATTCAGTTTTTAAGGAAGATAAGCAACAATTCTTGTATAGTCTCTTGCTCTTAGTAAATATTTTGGGTTTAGCTTTAATTGTCATAGAACATATCCTTGCAGGAAATACATCCGTAGAAGGATTTGTGGAAGCCTTTCTACCGAGTTTCTTTTTCTTATTTGGGATTGATTTGTTAGTTTTTCTGCCGATTCAGAAGTATGTAAATGGAGTGAAAAAGTTTTTGGGAAAGAAGGAAATCTGTTTTATTAGTGGACTAGCTATTCTAATCTTTCTCAGAAATCCTTGGATGCTATTGTCCATGACCTTTTATATTGCCTTGGGGATGCTATTTCTAGGACTGTTGGTGCCAAAAGTCATTCGCTGGGAAGTTTCATTTTACAGTCATTTGATGAGAGATATCTTGTTAGTTGTCTTCTTGCTGTTTCTATTTTAAGAATAAAAAAAGAGATAGTTCTAGTTTTACAATTTATAATATGGAATTCATAGATAATACCTAGACAAAGGACAACTTTTTGGTATAATAGAAACATGTACACTAAAAACGAAGAAGAGTTACAGTCCTTAGGTGAACGTTTGGGCTATTTATTAGAAAAGAATGACGTCTTAATTCTAACTGGTGAACTTGGAGCAGGCAAAACGACCTTTACAAAAGGTCTTGCTAAAGGATTACATATTTCTCAGATGATTAAGAGTCCAACCTACACTATCGTAAGAGAGTATGAAGGTCGTCTTCCACTTTACCACCTAGATGTTTATCGTATAGAGGGGGATGCTGATTCTATTGATTTAGATGAGTTTCTCTTTGGTGGTGGGGTAACTGTCATCGAGTGGGGGCATCTTTTAGGTGATGCCTTGCCAGATACTTATTTAGAATTGGAAATTCTAAAAGAAGAAGAGGGTCGCAGACTGAATTTTCAAGCAAAAGGTTTGCGTGCAGAAAAGCTTTTAGAGGAGCTTCAACATGGAGTATGAGTTGCTCATTAGGGAAGCAGAAGTTGAAGATGCGGCTGAATTAGTATCATTTTTAAATCGTGTCAGTGTAGAAACAGATTTTACCAGTCTGGACAGGAATGGCATTTTGATGACAGATACTGAGATGGAGTTGTTTTTGGATAAACAGGCTCACTCTGAAAATCAAATCACTTTACTGGCCTTGCTGAATGATGAAATTGCTGGTCTTGTGAATATCACAGCTGATCAACGCAAGAGAGTTCGTCATATTGGAGATCTCTTTATTGTGATTGGTCAGAAGTATTGGAATAATGGACTGGGGAGTTTGTTACTTGAAGAAGTCGTAGAATGGGCACAGGCTAGTGGCATTCTTCGTCGACTTCAACTAACTGTCCAAACTCGCAATCAGGGTGCAGTTCATTTATATCAACAGCATGGCTTTGTAATTGAAGGTAGACAAGAGCGCGGTGCGTACATAGAAGAAGGGAAATTTATAGATGTTTACCTGATGGGTAGACTGATAGATTGATAGAAATATGGTTAAAAAAATTATTGGAATGGTGCTAGCTTTTCTAGCTGTGACAGTTTTGGGTGTGGGTGTCTTTGCTTATACCATTTATCAGCAAGGTACACAAACCTTATCAAAAACCTATAAAAAGATTGGGGAAGAAACCAATGTTATTGAGGCGACTGAACCCTTAACGATCCTTTTAATGGGGGTTGATACTGGAAACGTTGAACGAACTGACCCTTGGGAGGGGAATAGTGATTCTATGATTCTCTTGACGGTTAATCCGCATACGAAAAAGACTATGATGTTGAGTTTAGAGAGAGATATTTTGACGAAAATTCAGCATAAAGATGGTCAAATCGAAGAAGCGAAACTGAACGCAGCTTATGCTGGAGGAGGTGCAGAATTAGCTATCTCAACGATTCAAAGGATGATGAATATCCATATTGACCGCTATATTATGGTCAATATGCAAGGTTTGCAACAATTGGTAGATGCAGTGGGCGGGATTACGGTTAATAATACACTAGGTTTCCCGATTTCTATCAGTGACCAAGAGGAATTTAACACCATTTCTATCGGTGTTGGAGAGCAGACAATAAATGGAGAAGAAGCGCTTGTTTATTCTCGCATGCGCTACCAGGATCCAGAAGGGGACTACGGACGTCAGAAGCGTCAGCGTGAAGTCATTCAAAAGGTTGTTGAAAAAGTTCTTAGCTTGAATAGTGTTAGTCACTATCAATCTATCCTAAAAGCCTTAAGTACCAATATGCAGACTAATATTGATCTATCTGCGAAAAGTATTCCAAGCTTGTTAGGTTACCAGGACTCGTTTAAAACGATTGAAACTCAACAATTACGAGGAGAAGATGCCGAATTGCAAGGGACATCTTATCAAATTGTAACTGCTAACCATTTGTTAGAAATCCAGAATCTTTTGAGAACCTCACTTGATAAACCGAAGGTGACAGAGTTAGAGACAAATGCTGTCTTATATGAAGATATTTTCGGAAATCGAAATAATACCGGTTTGGGAACAGGTACGATTAATAATACAATAAATCAAGAAGATGTAGAATAATCTATTTTATAGTTAAAATCGTGGGAAATTTCCTGCGATTTTTTCAAAAAAATACGAATAGATAGGTAGGAGGAAACATGAAAGCAGAAATCATTGCTGTTGGAACAGAGATTTTGACAGGACAGATTGTCAATACCAATGCTCAGTTTTTGTCGGAAAAACTAGCAGAGATTGGGGTAGATGTATATTTTCAGACGGCTGTAGGAGACAATGAAGCTCGTCTCTTATCCCTGCTTGAGATTGCCAGTCAACGTAGCAGCCTGCTGATTTTGACAGGCGGTTTGGGGCCAACTGAGGACGATTTGACCAAACAAACCCTGGCTAAATTCTTAGGGAAAAAATTAGTCTTCGATCCTCAGGCACAGGCGAAGTTGGATGTCTTTTTTGCCCAGAGACCAGACTATGCCCGAACACCGAATAATGAAAGACAAGCTCAACTTGTAGAAGGGGCGACTCCGCTGCCAAATGAAACAGGACTGGCTGTGGGAGGAATATTAGAAGTCGAAGGAGTGACCTACGTTGTCCTTCCTGGTCCGCCAAGTGAATTGAAACCCATGGTTTTAAACCAACTTCTACCCAAGTTGATGACAGGAAGCAAGCTGTATTCCCGAGTTCTTCGTTTCTTTGGAATTGGCGAAAGTCAGTTGGTGACCATTTTGGCTGATTTGATTGACAATCAAACAGATCCGACCTTAGCGCCTTATGCCAAGACAGGAGAAGTCACTCTGCGTCTGTCAACAAAGGTTAGCAGTCAAGAAGAGGCGAATCAAGCGCTGGATATCTTAGAAAATCAAATCTTGAATCGTCAAACTTTTGAAGGCCTTTCTTTACGAAAACTTTGTTATGGTTATGGGGAAGAAACTAGTTTAGCTAGCATTGTGGTAGAAGAACTGAAAAGGCAAGGGAAAACTATCACGGCTGCAGAGAGTTTGACGGCTGGTCTTTTCCAAGCTAGGGTAGCGGATTTTTCGGGTGCTTCAAGTATATTTAAGGGTGGTTTTGTGACCTATAGCTTGGAGGAAAAATCAAAAATGTTGGATATTCCTGTCAAGGATTTGGAAGAGCACGGTGTGGTGTCTGAATTTACAGCTCAGAAGATGGCTGAGCAGGCACGAAGCAAGACCCAGTCTGATTTTGGCCTTAGTTTGACTGGAGTGGCAGGACCAGATAGTCTAGAAGGACACCCAGCCGGGACAGTCTTCATAGGCTTGGCTCAAGAGCGTGGAACTGAGGTCATCAAGATCAATATTGGAGGCAGAAGTCGAGCAGATGTACGTCACATTGCGGTTATGCATGCCTTTAACCTAGTTCGCAAGGCTTTATTAAGTGACTAACTTTTGATATAATAGTAGATAGGTCTGAGGACCATTAGAATGTAGGAGAATAGAATGGCGAAAAAACCAAAAAAATTAGATGAAATTTCAAAAAAATTCGGGGCTGAACGTGAAAAAGCCTTGAATGACGCTCTTAAACTGATTGAGAAAGACTTTGGCAAGGGTTCAATCATGCGTTTGGGTGAACGTGCGGAGCAAAAGGTGCAAGTGATGAGTTCAGGTTCTTTGGCTCTTGACATTGCCCTTGGTTCAGGTGGTTATCCTAAGGGACGTATCATTGAAATCTACGGACCAGAGTCATCTGGTAAGACAACAGTTGCCCTTCATGCAGTTGCACAAGCGCAAAAAGAAGGTGGTATTGCTGCCTTTATCGATGCGGAACATGCCCTCGATCCAGCTTATGCTGCAGCCCTTGGTGTCAATATTGACGAATTGCTCTTGTCACAACCAGACTCAGGAGAGCAAGGTCTTGAGATTGCAGGAAAATTGATTGACTCAGGAGCTGTGGATCTTGTCGTGGTCGATTCAGTTGCTGCCCTTGTCCCTCGTGCGGAAATTGATGGCGATATCGGAGATAGCCACGTTGGTTTGCAGGCTCGTATGATGAGCCAGGCTATGCGTAAGCTCGGTGCTTCTATCAATAAAACCAAAACAATTGCCATCTTTATCAACCAATTGCGTGAAAAAGTTGGGGTCATGTTTGGAAATCCAGAAACAACTCCTGGTGGACGTGCTCTGAAATTTTACGCATCAGTCCGTTTGGATGTTCGTGGAAGCACACAAATCAAGGGAACTGGTGACCAAAAAGATACCAATGTCGGTAAAGAAACTAAAATCAAGGTTGTGAAAAACAAGGTGGCTCCACCATTTAAGGAAGCCTTCGTTGAAATCATGTACGGAGAAGGGATTTCTAAGACTGGTGAGCTTTTGAAGATCGCAAGCGATTTGGATATCATCAAAAAAGCAGGAGCTTGGTACTCTTACAAGGATGAGAAAATCGGGCAAGGTTCTGAAAATGCTAAGAAATACTTGGCAGATAACCCAGAAGTCTTTGATGAGATTGATCATCAAGTCCGTGTTCAATTTGGTTTGATTGATGGAGAAGAAGCTTCTGTAGAAGGTGTTGAAACTAAAAAAGATGACGTAGTTCAAGCAGATTCTGTGAATGAAGAAGTGACACTTGACCTAGGCGACGAGCTTGAAATCGAAATTGAAGAATAAGCTGTTAAAGTAGTGGAGAAATTCACTGCTTTTTCATTGCCTAGTTCTGGCATAGTTTGCTGTTTCTTGTCGCTCCTTTAGAAAGCTGATATAATAGCCTTATGAATAAAAAACGAACAGTGGACCTGATTCATGGTCCTATTCTTCCTTCGCTTTTGAGTTTTGCCTTTCCAATCTTGCTGTCCAATATTTTCCAACAGCTCTATAATACTGCTGATGTCTTGATTGTTGGACGTTTTCTTGGTCAAGATTCCTTGGCTGCGGTTGGGGCAACAACTGCTATTTTTGATTTGATTGTAGGTTTTACTCTTGGTGTTGGCAATGGCATGGGAATTGTCATTGCCCGTTATTATGGAGCTCGGAATTTCACTAAAATCAAGGAGGCAGTAGCAGCCACCTGGATTTTAGGTGCTCTTTTGAGTATTGTAGTTATGCTGCTGGGGTTTGTCGGTCTGTATCCACTCTTGCAATATTTAGATACTCCTGCAGAAATTCTTCACCAGTCCTATCAATATATTTCTATGATTGTGACCTGTGTCGGTGTCAGCTTTGCCTATAATCTCTTTGCAGGTTTGTTGCGGTCCATTGGGGACAGTCTAGCAGCCCTTGGTTTTCTGATTTTCTCTGCCTTGGTTAATGTGGTTCTGGATCTCTATTTTATTACGCAACTGCAACTGGGGGTTCAATCTGCGGGCCTTGCTACCATCATTTCGCAAGGCTTATCAGCGGTTCTCTGCTTTTATTATATTCGTAAGAGTGTGCCAGAACTTTTGCCTCAAATCAAGCATTTCAAATGGGACAAGGCCTTGTACGCGGATCTCTTGGAGCAAGGTTTGGCTATGGGTTTGATGAGTTCAATTGTGTCCATCGGCAGTGTGATTTTACAGTCTTCTGTTAATACCTTTGGTGCCGTAATTATTAGTGCCCAGACGGCAGCTCGACGCATTATGGCCTTTGCCCTTCTTCCTATGACCGCTATTTCTGCCTCGATGACGACCTTTGCTTCTCAGAATCTAGGAGCTAAGCGTCCAGACCGCATTGTTCAAGGACTTCGAATCGGCAGTCGTTTAAGTATATCCTGGGCAGTTTTTGTTTGTGTCTTCCTCTTTTTTGCCAGTCCAGCCTTGGTTTCCTTCTTGGCTAGTTCGACGGATGATTGCTTGGTAGAAAATGGTAGTCTGTACTTGCAAATCAGTTCAGCTTTTTATCCTATTTTGAGTCTCTTATTGATTTATCGCAATTGCTTGCAGGGCTTGGGGCAAAAAATTCTTCCTCTGGTATCTAGCTTTATCGAACTAATCGGGAAAATCGCTTTTGTGGTCTTGATTATCCCTTGGGCAGGCTATAAGGGAGTTATCCTTTGTGAACCCCTAATCTGGGTTGCCATGACCATTCAACTGTATTTCTCACTGTTTCGTCACCCCTTGATAAAAGAAGGCAAGGAAATTTTAGCAACTAAAGTGCTATCCTAGTTGTATTTACTGAATAAAATCCATTTCCTCTAGTGAAAATCGAAAAAACTTGTGTTATAATAAGAAAGATTAAAATGTGAAAAAAGGAGATTCCTAATGGGACGTAAATGGGCCAATATCGTAGCCAAGAAAACGGCTAAAGATGGAGCTAACTCTAAAGTATATGCAAAATTTGGTGTAGAAATCTATGTAGCAGCTAAAAAAGGTGATCCAGATCCAGAATCAAACTCAGCCTTGAAATTCGTTATCGACCGTGCTAAACAAGCCCAAGTGCCAAAACACGTTATCGATAAAGCTTTGGACAAGGCTAAAGGAAACACAGACGAAACCTTTACAGAAGGACGTTACGAAGGTTTTGGACCAAATGGTTCTATGCTGATTGTTGATACTTTGACTTCAAATGTCAACCGTACAGCGGCTAATGTCCGTGCAGCCTTTGGTAAAAATGGCGGAAACATGGGCGCTTCAGGTTCAGTTTCATACCTCTTTGACAACAAGGGAGTTATCGTATTTGCAGGTGAAGATGCGGACGCGGTCTTTGAGCAATTGCTAGAAGCAGATGTGGATGTGGATGATGTAGAAGCAGAAGAAGGGACAATCACAGTTTACACAGCTCCAACTGACCTTCATAAGGCTATCGTTGCCCTTCGTGAGTCAGGTATCGAAGAATTCCAAGTGACTGAATTGGAAATGATTCCTCAGTCAGAAGTGGAATTGTCAGGCGATGATCTTGAAACCTTTGAAAAACTTTACAGCGTTCTTGAAGACGACGAAGACGTACAAAAGATCTACACAAACGTAGATGGATTCTAATAGAAAAACGAACAGTTTTACTAGCTGTTCGTTTTTTTGATATTTGAACTTAGAATCTGGTTTCAGAATCGTTTTGTTGATTGCTTTTTCTAGACCTAGACCGACTGATGTTTTTGGACGAGCAAGAGCTCTCCATTGTCCTGTTTTGCAAAAGTTAAGGTAACAGTCTTGATCTTGTCTCCAATAGAGATATAGGTGATTTTTTTCGTATTGTAACCCCCAAGAGTGAAGTCAAACTCGGAATCTGGCTTTCCGTGTTTGTTGATAATATCCTCGTAGGTGGTACCACCTTTTCCTTTGTTGTCAAGGTCACCTTCGATTAAGGCGTCGAACTGTTCTTGGGTCCAGGAGAAGGTATCGTCTGTCAAGCCGCTTTTTTCTTCGCGTTCCATTGAGGCACTCGTATCCATGTAGGAACGGTTAAACTCCTTGGCATACTCTTTGTAGACATCAGCGTATAGTACCTGAGTCGTAAAGAAAAGTACAACAGAGGCAACTGCCAGGGATGTTCCGATAATAGTCATTGTTTTCCGTTTTTTGAGGTTGACGATAAGGCCGATAATCCCCAAGATAAATGCGACGATGCCGATGAACAACGATGGATAGTTAATAAACGGGATCCAGGATCCTAAAAGTGCGATGGCTCCAAAAATAGTTGCTAAGATTCCTAAAACTCTTTGTTCTTCTGGTTTCATTTGAAAGTTTTCTCTCCTCATTAAGTGAATGGATTTCTACCCACAGTAGTGAGCGCTTATTATATAAAAAATCTTGCCTAATGTCAATTTAAACTAAGATAGTTCTCATGGAAACTTTTTCTTGACATCTCTTTTTAAAGTGGTAAAATAGTTCTCATGAAAACTTATTTAGTTCTCAGGAGAACCAAATGCAATGGTTAGAAAGGAGTTAGTATGGACAAACCGATGTTAGTTTTTAAGCGTTTTGGTCACCAGATTCATTTGATGGTGCAAAAGGAAGCCAAACGTTGTGGTATTGAATTTATGGGTGGACCACAAGGTCAGGTTCTGCGTTTTTTAGATCAGTGTGAACAAAAAGAGAAACTGGTCTTGATTAAAGATATCGAGCAGGAACTAAATATTACCAAGTCTGTGGCGAGTAACTTGGTCAAGCGTATGGTGCAAAATGGTTTGGTGGAATTGGAGGCGAGTCCTAGCGATAAGCGGGCAAAATTTGTTCGTTTGACGGACAAAGCACGTTCTCAAATGAAGCAGGTTAAGGCCTTTTTTGAACGAATTGATAAGCAGTTGATGGAAGACATTGATGAAGATGAATTACTGATTTTCGAGAAAGTTCTCGGTCAACTACAGGAAAATATCAAGAGAATAGGAGGAGATAATGAAGAAATTAGCAAAACGAATTAGTAGAAAAGAATGGGGGATGATTTTACTTGCCATTCTCTTTACTTGCTTTTCGGTCTATCTGGAGTTGGAAGTGCCGACCTATATCTCTAAAATCACGGATTTGCTAGGTAGTCAAGGAACTAATTTAGATGAGTTGTGGCAGCCGGCAAGCATGATGGTGGGAATGTCCTTTCTGGCTTTCTTGTCCGCAGTTGCAGTTGGATTTTTTGCCTCCAGAGTGGCTGCTTCTTATACTAGTAGGCTGAGAAGTGATATTTTTAACAGAGTTTTAGACTACTCGCAGACAGAGATTAAGAAATTCTCTATTCCCAGTCTCCTAACTCGTACCACCAATGACATTACTCAGGTTCAGGTGTTGATTACCATGGGCTTGCAAGTGGTGACGCGTGGTCCGATTATGGCTATCTGGGCTATCGGGAAGATTTTAGGTCATTCAGAATACTGGCTCTGGGCCGTACTTGTGGCAGTGATTGTCAACGTTCTGATGACGACTGTTTTGATGACGCTAGCCTTTCCAAAACAGTCCTTGATTCAGGGGCTGACTGATAAACTGAACAGTATCACTCGTGAGAGTTTAACAGGTATTCGTGTCGTTCGCGCCTACAATGCTGAAGAATACCAAAATGAAAAATTTGCAGCAGCAAATGATGAATTGACACGCTTGAATTTGTTTGTCAACCGTCTTATGGCTATTTTGAACCCTATCATGATGGGGATTTCAAGTGGTTTGAGTGTGGCGATTTATTGGATTGGAGCCTATGTAATCAACGATGCTGCTCCATCAGCGCGTCTGCCTCTCTTTAGTGACATGGTTGTTTTCATGTCTTATGCCATGCAGGTTGTCATGGGCTTCCTTCTCATGGGAGCACTCTTCATCGTTCTTCCCCGAACCATGGTTTCTGCTAAGCGGATCAATCAGGTTTTAGATTTGCATTCTTCTATCCAAAATCCTGTTCACGTGCAGCTGGCTGATGAAAACCTCAAAGGTCAGGTCGAATTTAAGGATGTGACCTTCCGCTATGCGGCAAATTCGGAGGCGGTTATTGAGCATGTCAGCTTTAAAGCAGACGCTGGTCAAACAGTAGCCTTTATTGGGTCAACAGGTTCTGGTAAATCAACTCTGGTCAATCTGATTCCACGTTTCTACGATGTATCAGCAGGGCAAATTCTGGTGGACGGTGTCAATGTTCAAGACTATGCCTTAGAAGATTTGCGCAACAAGGTTGGTTATATTCCTCAGAAAGCAGTTCTCTTTTCAGGTGATGTCAAGGGTAATCTAGACTTTGGACAGAGTCAAGAAACACCGCTTAGTGAGCAGGCTATGTGGCAGGCTCTGGAATTGGCCCAGTCTAAGAACTTTATCGAAGACAAGGAATCTGGCTTAGAGTCAGAAGTGGCCCAAGGAGGAACCAACTTCTCAGGTGGTCAAAGACAGCGTCTGGCAATTGCGCGTGCCTTGGCTCGGAAGCCAGAAATCCTCATCTTTGATGACTCCTTCTCAGCCTTGGACTACAAGACAGACCGTGTTCTACGCCAAGAGCTAGCAGAAAAAACTAAATCTATGACCAAGCTTATCGTTGCACAGCGTATTTCAACCATTATGGATGCAGATTTGATTTTGGTCTTGGATCAAGGGAAAGTCGTGGGACAAGGCACCCACAAGGAACTTCTAGCTAATAACGAAGTGTACCAAGAAATTGCCTATTCACAACTATCGAAGGAGGAATTGGAACATGGAAAATAAGAAAATGTCTCTTTGGAAACAAAGTAAACCCTATCTTGCAGGTCTCCAGTTTGCCCTTCTGATCGCCTTTCTAGCAACAATCGTATCCAATATCATTACTGTTTATGGTCCAACTCGTATCAAGGAAATGACCAATATCATTGCAAGTGGCCTGGAAACAAGTGTGGATGTCGCGGCGGTTGCAGCTATTGGTGGTTTTTTGGCCGTGATTTATGTGATTGGACTCCTATCAAATTATTTGCAGGCCTTTCTGTTTACAACAGCTATTCAACGTTTTTCAGAGCGTTTGAGAAGAGCGGTTGCAGAGAAAATCAATCACCTACCATTGGGATATTTTGATGGACATTCTCAAGGAGATACCTTGTCTCGTGTGACCAATGATGTTGATACTGCAGCCCAGTCCCTTAATCAAAGTCTGGGAACAGTTCTTTCATCCACTTTACTGGTCGTGGCAGTCTTGGTAACCATGTTTGGGATGAACTGGATTTTAGCCTTGGTGACGGTTGTTTCAACTTTTGTTGGATTTGCTTTCGTGTCTGTCTTTATGGGCAAATCCCAGAGCTTCTTTAAGAGTCAGCAACAGGATTTGGCAGCTGTAAATGGTTATGTGGAAGAAATGTACTCTGGCCATAATGTAGTGACCAGCTACAATGCTATCGAGAGCACGAAAGAAGAGTTTTCGAGATTAAACCATCGCCTGTATGATAGTATCTGGAAATCTCAGTTTATTTCAGGGATTATGATGCCGATTATGATGTTTATTGGGAACTTTAGCTATGCCTTGGTGATTATTGTTGGTGCAGCTTTGGCTCTGAATGGGCAGATTAGTATTGGAATTATCGTTGCCTTTATGGCCTACGTTCGTATCTTTTCTCAGCCTCTTTCACAAATTGCCCAAGGAATTACTAGTTTGCAGCAGGCTAGTGCAGCCATGGGACGCGTCTTCGAATTCCTAGCTGAAGAGGAAATGGAAGACGAATCCCATAAAGAAAGACAATTGAGCGATATGAAAGGTCAAGTAGCCTTTGAACGAGTCTCCTTTGGTTATACACCAGAGCGAACTATCATCCATGACTTTTCTGCGACCGCTCATGCAGGTCAAAAGGTTGCCATTGTTGGACCGACCGGAGCTGGTAAGACAACCATTGTCAATCTTTTGATGAAGTTCTATGAGCTTGATAAGGGAAGTATCCGTATCGATGGTGTGGACACCAAGGAGATGAAGCGTTCGGAAGTACACGATGCCTTTTCAATGGTCTTGCAGGACACTTGGCTATTTGAAGGCACTATCCGAGACAATCTCATCTATAACCAAAAGGATATTAGTGATGAGCGCGTGATTGAAGCCAGCAAGGCTGTAGGGATTCACCACTTTATCATGACACTACCAGATGGTTACGATACCGTCTTGGATGATACAGTGACCTTGTCTGTCGGACAAAAACAACTCTTGACTATCGCTCGTGCTTTGCTGAAAGATGCGCCACTCCTAATCCTAGATGAGGCGACTTCTTCTGTTGATACCCGTACAGAGGAATTGATTCAGAAAGCCATGGATCGTTTGATGGAGGGAAGAACTTCCTTTGTCATCGCTCACCGCTTGTCTACCGTCCGAAATGCTGATTTGATTCTTGTTATGAAGAATGGTAATATCATCGAGCAAGGAAATCATGATGAGCTGATGGCGCAAGGTGGTTTCTACGCTGACCTCTACAACAGTCAATTTACAGAAGACGAAGCAGAAGAATAAACCCAAAGAAGGCTTGACGGCCTTCTTTTTCTGCACTATACTAGAAGACAAGTGCTTCCCTATAAGTAAAATTTGAGTAAGTGATGAGAAAATATATGAAAAATTATCAAGAATGGTATGACCACATTGCTGGTAACATTGAAAATAGGCCCTTTCTTCTGAGCTTGTTAAGAACTTTCAATCGGTTCATGACGGCAGTTATGCCTATGATTTATCTAACCTTGTTAGCAACTACCTATCTCCAACAAGGACTTGGGAAACAGGTCGGAATCTATTTGTTTATCCCTGCATCAGGTTTTGTGATTTTATCCTTTCTTCGTAAGAAAATCAATGCCCCTAGGCCTTATGAGGAATGGGATATTAAACCTTTGCTTGACAGAGATAGCCCTGGTCAGTCTATGCCCAGTCGTCATGTCTTTTCAGCAACCATTATCTCCATGGCTTGCTTGCATGCTAGTTTATCTGTAGGGGTTATCTTGTTGGTCTTGTCAGCCCTCCTCGGTCTCGTGAGAGTCTTAGGTGGAGTGCATTTTCCCAAGGATGTAGTGGTTGGCTATATTTGTGGTCTTGTGTGGGGTGTGATTTTCTTTCTATGTTGACCTGTAAGTTAAGGTGGTCCCACAACCACTTACGAGTCTAAAGTAACCACTTGCTTTTTTGCTCTTGTTTTCTTATTTTCCCTTTGATATAGTAGAGTCAGAAAGGAGATGGAATGAAGTTACGAATCGAAATTGACAGCAATTTAGAGGAAACTGAAATTATCATCAAGGCAGCGGCTTTGACAGATGAGATTGCGGATTTACAGCGGCTCTTGCAAGAATCCAAGTCTCCTAGGTTGATTTTTTACAAGGGGACGGGTGAATATTATCTGGACCTATCGGAAATTCTCTTCTTTGAGACGGAAGTTAACAAGATTTACGCCCATACCCAGAAAGATGCCTACGAGGTTCGGCTTAAACTCTATGAGTTAGAGGCTATCCTTCCTCGTTACTTTAGTCGGGTATCCAAGTCAACTATCGCTAATATTCGGCAAATCTATTCGGTGGACAAGTCCTTTTCAGGAACGGGCACCATTTCCTTTTATCAGACCCACAAGGAGGTTCATGTCTCACGACATTACCAATCCCTCCTAAAAGAAAATCTAAGAAACATGAGGTAAGAACATGAAAAAGAAAGCATTTGGTATTGTGTTGCTTATTTTGGCGGCTTTAATATTATTACAAGGAAATTTTGGAATCCCTTCATTCGGTGGGCAAATTTGGCCCTTGCTTGGTATTGCATTTTTTGCCTATCAATCAGTTGGAGCTTTGTTGCGTCGTCACTTAACTTCAGCCTCTTTTACAGCTCTAGTAGCCTTAATGATTGCTAACCACTTTTATGGCATTTTACCAATTCCCAATCAGTCATTGTTCTGGGCAAGTATTTTAATCGTAATGGGTGTCAGCGCACTCACTCATTCTAACAGAACTTGGAATGGGAAAAAATGGTGGTATGATGGTAAAAAGACCATTCTTACAGATAAGGAAGTTGCTTTTGGGACTGGGACTTTCTACAAGCAAAATCAAGAATTGGTAGACGACCAAGTAGAAGTTGGTTTTGGAAATGCCAAGATATATTATGACAATGCAGAGATTTTAGGAGATAGCGCAACTCTGAAAGTGGAAGTCGGTTTTGGGAATGCAGTTATCTATGTTCCTAAACATTGGGGAGTTGATTTAAAGGTAGAAACTTTCTGTGGCGTAGCCAAGGCAGATACTCCTCTAGCGCCAACCAGCAAAACTTTGATTATACGTGGAGATGTGGCCTTTGGGAAGTTGGGAATTGTCTACGTTAAATAAAAAAATCTTCCAATTCCCTTGCAAAAATGAAGAAAGTGTGATAACATAGTACAGTATGTGGTGCTAGCACATCCGCTATATTAGATCTAATAGGAGGAAAACACAAATGGCTAAAGTATGTTACTTTACAGGTCGTAAGACTGTATCAGGAAACAACCGTTCACACGCGATGAACCAAACAAAACGTGCCGTAAAACCAAACCTTCAAAAAGTTACTGTTCTTATCGATGGTAAACCTAAAAAAGTTTGGGCTTCAGCTCGTGCTTTGAAATCAGGTAAAGTTGAACGCGTTTAATAATAAAAGTAAGGAGACCTTAGGGTCTTTTTTCTTTTACTGTAGATATAAAATCATTTGAAAAATAGAGTAAATATCCGCTGATACAGTATTCTGCTTTTACACTTGGGCTGAAATATGATAAAATAGAGTATCAACTAGTTGAGGTAAAAAGGATGACTGTAAAAATTAATACAAAAGATGGTCAAATCGAACTAACAGATGAAGTGATTGCAACCGTCGTAGGTGGAGCAGCAACTGAAATTTTTGGTGTGGTCGGTATGGCTAGTAAAAATGCCCTCAAAGATAATTTCCAAGCCCTTCTAGGTAAGGAAAATTATTCTAAAGGTGTCGTCGTAAAGGCGGCCGAAGATGGCAGTATTGCAGTTGATGTATATACCGTGTTGAGCTACGGAACAAAGATTAGCGAAGTGTCAAAAAACATTCAAGAGCGTGTTCGTTTTAGTTTGGAAAACCAACTTGGAATTACTGCTCAGACTGTAAATGTCTACATTCAAAATATCAAAGTTGTAGGAGAATAACCGTGTCAAAAATTACTACTAGCTTATTTCAAGAAATGGTGCAGGCTGCATCAACTCGCTTGAATAAGCAAGCTGAATATGTCAATTCATTAAACGTCTTTCCAGTTCCAGATGGAGATACTGGAACAAACATGGGAATGACCATTGAAAATGGAGCTAAAGAAGTTGCAGACAAGCCAGCTTCTACAGTTGGCGAGGTAGCGAGCATTCTTGCCAAAGGTCTTTTGATGGGTGCGCGTGGAAACTCAGGCGTTATTACGTCTCAGCTTTTCCGTGGATTTTCACAAGCTATCAAGGATAAAGACGAGTTAACAGGTCAAGACTTGGCCCTTGCCTTCCAATCAGGTGTAGAAGTTGCCTATAAGGCAGTGATGAAACCAGTTGAAGGAACGATTTTGACAGTTTCTCGTGGGGCTGCTATCGGTGCTAAGAAAAAAGCTGAGCAGACAGATGACGCTGTTGAAGTCATGCGTGCAGCCTTAGAAGGTGCTAAAACCGCTCTAGCTAAAACGCCAGATATGCTTCCAGTCTTGAAGGAAGTTGGCGTTGTGGATTCAGGTGGTCAAGGACTGGTCTTTATCTACGAAGGTTTCCTTTCAGCCCTTACTGGCGAATATATCGCATCTGAGGACTTTGTAGCGACTCCGGCCAACATGAGTGAAATGATCAATGCAGAACACCACAAGTCTGTAGCTGGTCATGTAGCGACTGAGGACATTACCTTTGGTTATTGTACTGAAATCATGGTAGCTCTTAAGCAAGGTCCAACCTATGCCAAAGATTTTGACTACGACGAATTCCGTAACTACTTGAATGAGCTTGGAGACTCTCTCCTCGTTGTTAACGATGATGAAATTGTTAAAGTCCATGTCCATACAGAAGATCCAGGACTTGTTATGCAAGAAGGTCTCAAATATGGTAGCTTGGTCAAGGTAAAAGTTGACAATATGCGTAACCAACACGAAGCACAGGTTGAGAAAGAAGTTGCTCAAGTTAGCAAACCAGCTGAAGAAAAAGAATATGCTTTGATTGCTGTGGTGGCTGGTAAAGGTCTAGCAGATATCTTCCGTTCTCAAGGTGTGGATTATGTTATTGAAGGCGGTCAAACTATGAACCCTTCAACTGAAGACTTTATCAAGGCTGTTGAACAGGTCAACGCTCGTAACATTATCTTCCTGCCAAATAACAAGAATATCTTCATGGCAGCTCAATCTGCAGCAGAAGTTTTGGAGCAACCAGCAGTAGTGGTAGAAGCTCGTACTCTTCCTCAAGGTTTGACAAGTCTTCTTGCCTTTGATCCAAGCAAGTCCATCGAAGAAAACCAAGAGCGTATGACAGCTGCTCTTAGCGATGTCGTTAGCGGAAGCGTTACAACAGCTGTTCGTGATACAACCATTGATGGCTTAGAAATCCATGAAAACGATAATCTTGGTATGGTGGATGGAAAAATCCTCGTGTCAAACCCTGACATGCACCAAACCTTGACAGAAACATTGAAACATATGTTGGATGAAGATAGTGAAATCGTAACCTTCTATGTTGGTGAAGATGGAAGCGAAGAACTTGCTAATGAAATTGCTCAAGAAATCGCAGAAGAATTCGAAGACGTTGAAGTCGAGATTCACCAAGGTCAACAACCTGTTTACCCATACCTATTTAGTGTAGAATAAGATTAATGAAGGACTGAGAAATCAGTTCTTTTTCTTTTTTAGTAAATGAAATCGGTATCTTTTTTATAAAAACAAAAATAACATTCATAAATAAACTTTAAAATAGAAAATTCAGAAAATTTCTTCTTTTCTCTTGAAAAATTTTGAAAAAATGGTATGATAGTAACAAGTTATTTTTAAGAGAAGAGAAAGGGGAACAATGGAGAAAATCAGTTTAGAATCTCCTAAGACGGGGTCGGATCTAGTTTTGGAAACACTTCGTGATTTAGGAATTGATACCATCTTTGGTTATCCTGGTGGTGCGGTCTTGCCTTTGTATGATGCGATATATAATTTTAAAGGCATTCGCCACATTCTAGGACGCCATGAGCAAGGTTGTTTGCATGAAGCTGAAGGTTATGCCAAATCAACTGGAAAGTTGGGTGTTGCCGTCGTCACTAGCGGACCGGGAGCAACAAATGCTATTACAGGGATTGCGGATGCCATGAGCGACAGTGTTCCCCTTTTGGTCTTTACAGGTCAGGTGGCGCGAGCAGGGATTGGGAAGGATGCCTTCCAGGAGGCAGACATTGTGGGAATTACCATGCCAATCACTAAGTACAATTACCAAGTTCGGGAGACAGCTGATATCCCTCGAATCATTACGGAAGCTGTCCATATCGCAACTACAGGTCGACCAGGGCCAGTTGTTATTGACCTACCTAAAGACGTATCTGCTTTAGAAACCGACTTCATCTATTCACCAGAAGTGAACCTACCAAGCTATCAACCGACTCTTGAGCCGAATGATATGCAAATCAAGAAAATTTTGAAGCAATTGTCCAAGGCTAAAAAACCAGTCTTGTTAGCTGGTGGGGGGATTAGTTATGCTGAAGCAGCTGCAGAATTAAATGAATTTGCAGAACGCTATCAAATCCCGGTGGTAACCAGTCTTTTGGGACAAGGAACGATTGCAACGAGTCATCCACTCTTCCTTGGAATGGGAGGCATGCACGGGTCATTTGCAGCTAATATTGCCATGACGGAAGCGGACTTTATGATTAGTATTGGTTGTCGTTTCGATGACCGCTTGACGGGGAATCCTAAGACCTTCGCTAAGAATGCTAAGGTTGCTCATATTGATATTGACCCAGCCGAGATTGGCAAGATTATCAGTGCAGATATTCCTGTAGTTGGAGATGCTAAGAAAGCTTTGCAAATGTTGCTGGCTGAACCGACAGTTCATAACAATACTGAGAAATGGATTGAGAAAGTCACTAAAGACAAGAACCGCGTTCGTTCTTACGATAAGAAAGAGCGTGTAGTTCAACCGCAAGCTGTTATTGAACGAATTGGTGAATTAACTAACGGAGATGCTATTGTGGTAACAGACGTTGGTCAACACCAAATGTGGACAGCTCAGTATTATCCCTACCAAAATGAACGTCAGTTAGTGACTTCAGGTGGTTTGGGAACGATGGGATTTGGAATTCCAGCAGCAATCGGAGCTAAAATTGCTAATCCAGATAAGGAAGTAGTCTTGTTTGTTGGGGATGGCGGTTTCCAAATGACTAACCAGGAATTGGCTATTTTGAACATTTACAAGGTGCCAATCAAGGTGGTTATGCTGAACAACCACTCGCTTGGAATGGTTCGCCAGTGGCAGGAATCCTTCTATGAAGGTAGAACATCTGAGTCGGTCTTTGATACTCTTCCTGATTTTCAATTGATGGCACAAGCTTATGGAATTAAAAACTATAAGTTTGACAATCCTGAGACCTTGGCCCAAGACCTTGAAGTCATCACTGAGGATGTTCCTATGCTAATCGAGGTAGATATTTCTCGTAAGGAACAGGTGTTACCAATGGTACCAGCTGGTAAGAGTAATCATGAGATGTTGGGGGTGAAGTTCCATGCGTAGAATGTTAACAGCAAAACTACAGAATCGATCAGGAGTCCTCAATCGCTTTACAGGTGTCCTATCTCGTCGTCAGGTTAATATCGAAAGCATCTCTGTTGGAGCAACAGAAGATCCGAATGTATCTCGTATCACCGTTATTATTGATGTAGCTTCACATGATGAGGTGGAGCAAATTATCAAACAGCTCAATCGTCAAATTGATGTGATTCGCATTCGAGATATTACAGACAAGCCTCATTTGGAGCGCGAGGTAATTTTGGTTAAGATGTCAGCGCCAGCTGAGAAGCGAGCTGAGATTCTAGCGATTATTCAACCTTTCCGTGCAACAGTTGTAGACGTAGCACCAAGCTCGATTACCATTCAGATGACAGGAAATGCTGAAAAGAGTGAAGCTCTGTTGCGAGTCATTCGACCATACGGTATTCGCAATATTGCTCGAACTGGTGCAACTGGATTTACCCGCGATTAATACTCTTCGAAAATCTCTTCAAATCACGTCAGCTTTGCCTTGCCGTACTCAAGTACAGCCTGCGGCTAGCTTCCTAATTTGCTCTTTGATTTTCATTGAGTATAAAAATATTTTAAATTTGTTAAACCAGCCTAAAAGGCAATAAATAATAGAAAAGAGAGAAAAACTATGGCAGTTCAAATGGAATATGAAAAAGATGTTAAAGTAGCAGCACTTGACGGTAAAAAAATCGCCGTAATCGGTTATGGTTCACAAGGACATGCGCATGCGCAAAACTTGCGTGATTCAGGTCGTGATGTCATCATCGGTGTGCGTCCAGGTAAATCTTTTGACAAAGCAAAAGAAGATGGATTTGACACTTACACAGTAGCAGAAGCAACTAAATTGGCTGACGTTATCATGATCTTGGCACCAGACGAAATCCAACAAGAATTGTACGAAGCAGAAATCGCTCCAAACTTGGAAGCTGGAAATGCAGTTGGATTTGCTCATGGTTTCAATATTCACTTTGAATTTATCAAAGTTCCTGCAGATGTAGATGTCTTCATGTGTGCTCCTAAAGGACCAGGACACTTGGTACGTCGTACTTACGAAGAAGGATTTGGTGTGCCAGCTCTTTACGCAGTTTACCAAGATGCAACAGGAAATGCTAAAAACATTGCTATGGACTGGTGTAAAGGTGTTGGAGCTGCACGTGTAGGTCTTCTTGAAACAACATACAAAGAAGAAACTGAAGAAGATTTGTTTGGTGAACAAGCTGTACTTTGTGGTGGTTTGACTGCCCTTATCGAAGCAGGTTTTGAAGTCTTGACAGAAGCAGGATACGCTCCAGAATTGGCTTACTTTGAAGTTCTTCACGAAATGAAATTGATCGTTGACTTGATCTACGAAGGTGGATTCAAGAAAATGCGTCAATCTATTTCAAACACTGCTGAATACGGTGACTATGTATCAGGCCCACGTGTGATTACTGAGCAAGTTAAAGAAAACATGAAAGCTGTCTTGGCAGACATCCAAAATGGTAAATTTGCAAATGACTTTGTAAATGACTATAAAGCTGGACGTCCAAAATTGACTGCTTACCGTGAACAAGCAGCTAACCTTGAAATTGAAAAAGTTGGTGCAGAATTGCGTAAAGCAATGCCATTCGTTGGTAAAAACGACGATGATGCATTCAAAATCTATAACTAATTGATAGAAATTAAGGTGAAGGCGAGTTGGGGGACTAACTCGCTTTTATAATCAATTCATCTCTTTTTAAAAGATGGATTACGATAAGTTTGAAATAGTCTAGGAGAAATTGATGTTAAGTTCAAAAGATATCATCAAGGCTCATAAAGTCTTGAACGGTGTGGTTGTGAATACCCCACTGGATTACGACCATTATTTATCGGAGAAGTATGGTGCTAAGATTTATTTGAAAAAGGAAAATGCTCAACGTGTTCGTTCTTTTAAGATCCGTGGTGCCTATTATGCCATTTCGCAGCTCAGCAAGGAAGAGCGTGAGCGTGGGGTAGTCTGTGCCTCTGCGGGAAATCATGCGCAGGGAGTAGCCTATACTTGTAATGAAATGAAAATTCCTGCTACTATTTTTATGCCCATTACTACTCCGCAACAAAAAATTGGACAAGTTCGCTTTTTTGGTGGGGATTTTGTAACCATTAAACTAGTTGGGGATACCTTTGATGCCTCAGCCAAAGCAGCTCAAGAATTTACAGTTTCTGAAAATCGTACCTTTATTGATCCCTTTGATGATGCCCATGTTCAAGCGGGTCAAGGGACAGTTGCTTATGAGATTTTAGAAGAAGCTCGAAAAGAATCAATTGATTTTGATGCTGTCTTAGTTCCTGTTGGAGGTGGTGGTCTCATTGCTGGGGTTTCTACCTATATCAAGGAAACAAGTCCAGAAATTGAAGTCATCGGAGTAGAGGCTAATGGGGCACGTTCCATGAAGGCAGCCTTTGAAGCTGGTGGGCCTGTCAAACTCACAGAAATTGACAAATTTGCGGATGGGATTGCTGTGCAAAAGGTAGGTCAGTTGACCTATGAAGCAACTCGTCAACATGTTCAAACCTTAGTAGGTGTCGATGAGGGATTGATTTCTGAAACCTTGATTGACCTCTACTCTAAGCAAGGGATTGTCGCAGAACCTGCTGGAGCTGCTAGTATCGCTTCTTTAGAGGTTTTGGCTGAATATATCAAGGGGAAAACCATTTGTTGTATCATTTCTGGAGGAAATAATGATATCAACCGTATGCCGGAAATGGAAGAGCGTGCCTTGATTTATGATGGGATCAAGCATTACTTTGTGGTTAATTTTCCACAGCGTCCGGGGGCTTTGCGTGAGTTTGTAAATGATATCTTGGGGCCAAATGATGATATCACACGTTTTGAGTATATCAAACGAGCTAGCAAGGGGACAGGCCCAGTATTGATTGGGATTGCCTTGGCAGATAAGCATGATTATGCAGGCTTGATTCGTCGAATGGAAGGTTTTGATCCAGCTTATATTAACTTAAATGGTAACGAAACGCTCTATAATATGCTTGTCTGAGGACTAATAAAAAAATATCATATTATTTGCACAATTGATGTATAGGTGCTATAATGAAGATGAAGAAAGGGGGCGATTCCTATGGACTTAGGAAATCGATTACGCTATTTCTATCATAACTCATTATAGTACCTATGTTTTTTTGATTCAGTTTATAGTAAGGGAGTAAAATTACTTGTTATATGTTAGGAGTTTTTTGAAATCTACTATTTTATATATAGCTAATCTGAAATTTAGCTAAATATAATAGGGATTAGAAAAATAATCAATACTAATGAGATGCCTTATTATACTGAGATTACTGAGAAGAGTGATGGAATATTCGTAAGATGAAAACAGTAAAAAAATGAAGCATAGAATACTACGGTTTCCTAGCTATTTGTATTTTAATGGGTAGGAGAAATAAAAAGTAAACTTGATAAAGTAAATAACTGGTACAGTTGACCAAATGATTGAATGCTGGTGCAGACATGAAAAAGTCTAAAAGGAGAAAAATACTCGTTAGAAATGGTTTAGAGCAGAAGATTATTTTGTCAATTTTTTTTGTTTTACAGTGGAATAAATAATATGAAATAAGATTAGAATATGTCTAGATTATCGAGAATCAGCATCTGTCAAATACGAATATTATTACATAAATAAGATTTAATAATACAGTTATTTTAAAGAACTATAAAAATTGTTTTCGACAATGAAAAACCTACATATTATCAGCTTTAATAAGATAGTAAGTAAAAATAAGGGCGTTTATTTTATTGAATATATGTTTTTTTATTGACAAAAAGCATAAAAGCGTATACAATTAGATATCGTAAATAAGAAAATAGGAGAAAGACATGGCTAAGTCAAACTTTGAAAAAGTAGAATCAGTTGTTGGCTGGGTTCGTGATAAGAAAATCACAGGCTACCGTATCTCTAAAGAAACGAATGCGCGTGAAATGTCTATCATTGCTCTAGCTCAGGGGCGTGCAAAAGTTAAAAATATTTCGTTTGAAATGGCTCTAGGTTTAATTGATTTCTATGATAAAAATCATGAAAAATTTGAAGATTAATCTTTGGATAATGGTGGATTCTTGAATAGGGTCTGCCTTTTCATTTTTTGGCTAGTAAAAAGACTGCACGGTTGATGCAGCCTTTTCTTTTTATTTGAGATAGCGTTGAAGGAATTCTTTTGTACGGTCTTCTTTAGGATTGGTGAAGAGGTCTTCTGGTTTGCCTTCTTCAGCAATCACACCCTTATCCATAAAGATAACACGGTGAGAGACATCACGGGCGAATTCCATTTCGTGGGTTACGACAATCATAGTCAAGCCTTCTTGAGCCAGGTCCTGCATGATTTTGAGGACTTCTCCAACCATTTCTGGATCAAGAGCTGATGTTGGTTCATCAAAGAGAATAGCATCCGGATTCATGGAGAGGGCACGAGCGATGGCCACACGTTGTTTTTGACCACCTGAGAGTTGTTTTGGTTTGGCTTGCCAGTAGCGTTCTCCCATGCCGACCTTTTCCAGGTTTTCTTTGGCAATCTTTTCAGCTTCTGTACGTTCGCGTTTAAGGACAGTTGTCTGAGCGACAATTGTGTTTTCAAGAACGTTGAGATTTTCAAAGAGGTTAAAGGATTGGAACACCATCCCCAACTTTTCACGGTATTGCGTGAGGTCATAGCCTTTTTCAAGGACGTTTTGTCCATGATAAAGGATTTGTCCATCAGTTGGCGTTTCAAGGAGGTTAATGGAGCGTAGGAAGGTTGATTTTCCGCTTCCAGAGCTTCCGATGATAGAGATTACCTCTCCCTTGTGGACAGTGAGTGAAATGTCTTTTAGCACTTCGTTTTGTCCATAGGATTTTTTGAGGTGTTTAATTTCAAGGATTGCTTGTGTCATTATTTCAAATCCTCCGTTTGCATTTGGTTAGCACCTGTAGTATAGGTATCCATATCCATTCGGCGTTCGATAAAGCGTAGGATACGTGTTACGGTGAAGGTGAGGACAAAGTAAATCACGGCGATGATTGTAAATGTTTGGAAGTATTGATAGGTTTGCGTTGCCACGGTATTTCCTGAGAAATAAAGTTCAACAACAGAGATAACGTTCAATACAGATGTATCTTTGATATTGATGACAAATTCATTACCAGTTGCTGGTAGGATGTTACGGACTACTTGAGGTAGGACAATCTTACGCATGGTTTGGTTATGGGTCATACCAAGAGCAGTCGCTGCTTCAAATTGTCCCTTATCAACTGCTAGGATACCACCACGGACGATTTCAGTCATGTAGGCACCGGTGTTGATCGAAACGATGAAGATAGCAGCCAGTGTGCGGTCAAGGTTGATACCGAAAGCTTGAGCAGTTCCGTAGTAGATAACCATCGATTGAACGATCATTGGCGTTCCACGGAAAATTTCGATATAGACATTGAGACCCCATCCGACTAGTTTTTGTAGGCTGTAAATAGCTTTGTTTTCAGAGAGAGGAGCAGTACGGAAAACACCAATAGCAAGACCGATAATGAGACCTATGATGGTTCCGACGATAGAGATTAAAAGAGTGATACCCGCACCACGCAAGAGTTGTTGCCAGTTTTCAGAAAGAATTTTAGCGACTTGGTTAAAGAAACTACTGCTAGTCTCTTCAGTTGTTGTTGCTTCGGCAGGTTGCTCCTTGATCATACGATCCATTAGGGCAACTTGCTCATCTTTTGAAATGGTTTCAATGCTGGCATTGATTTGGCTAATACGAGTGTCATCTTTACGAAGTCCAATGGCAATAGCTGTATCTTCTTCCCCCGTTTTGAAACCTGGTTCTACTTGAACCATCTTGAACTTAGAGTTAGCAGCTTCGGCAGTCAGAGCTTCTGGACGTTCAGAAACATAGGCATCAATGACACCAGCCTCAAGTGCTTGGCGCATTTGAGCGAAGTCTCCCATGGCAGTTTCTTTTTTAGCGCCTGAGATTTGGGAAATCAAGTCATAAAGGTAAACACCTTGTTGAGAAGTGATTTTCGCTCCATTAAAGTCATCCAAAGATTTGGCATTTGCATAGGCAGAATCTTTTTTGACAAGTAGGACAGGCTCGCTAGTGTAGTAGCTGCTTGAAAAGGCGATTTCTTGTTTGCGTTCAGCGGTTGGACTCATACCTGCGATAATCATGTCAATCTTACCAGAAGTAAGGGCAGGAACTAAACCTTCCCACTTGGTTTTAACAACCAAAGGTTCTTTACCTAAGTCCTTAGCGATTTTCTTGGCAATTTGGACATCGTATCCATTGGCATACTGGTTGGTTCCATCGATTTTGACAGCTCCGTTGCTATCATCATCCTGGGTCCAGTTAAAGGGAGCATATGCTGCTTCCATCCCGATGCGTAAATATTCATCAGCTTGAGCAACATTGACAAGTCCCAGCATCAGCAAGAGACTTGTGAAAATAGATAAGTATATTTTTCTCATGATTTCTCCTATTTCTAATCTATTAAAAAATAACTGCCTCCTATTTTATCGAAAAAAACTCTATTTTTCAACATAGGTAAGCCCTTACTTATGAAAAAATGATATAATGATAGCAAAGATAAAAAAGGGGACTTAGTTGATGAAAAAAACTTTTTTCTTGCTGTTATTTTGTTTGTTTTGTATGTTTCCACTCTCGGTTTTTGCCATTGATTTTAAGATAAACTCTTATCAAGGAGATTTGTATATTCATGCAGACAATACGGCAGAATTTAGACAGAAGATAGTTTACCAGTTTGAGGAGGACTTTAAGGGGCAAATCGTGGGACTTGGACGTGCTGGCAAGATGCCTAGCGGATTTGAGATAGATCCTCAACCAAAGGTTCAGGCCTCGAAAAACGGTGCTGAACTGACAGACGTTACTAGCGAAGTGACAGAAGAGGCGAATGGTTATACTGTGAAAGTCTACAATTCAGGTCAAGAAGGCGACACAGTTGAAGTTGACCTCGTTTGGAACTTAAAGAATTTACTTTTCCTTTATGATGACATCGCTGAATTAAATTGGCAACCTCTGACAGATAGTTCAGGAGCTATTGGAAAGTTTGAATTTCATGTAAGGGGAGACAAGGGGGCTGAAAAACTCTTTTTCCATACAGGGAAACTTTTTAGAGAGGGAACGGTTGAAAAGAGTAACCTTGATTATACTATCCGTTTAGACAATCTTCCGCCTAAGCGGGGAGTTGAATTGCATGCCTACTGGCCTCGAACTGATTTTGCTAGCGCTAGGGATCAGGGATTGAAAGGAAATCGTTTAGAAGAGTTTAATAAGATAGAAGACTCGATTTTTAAAGAAAAAGAGCAAAGTAAACAACTCGTTACTTGGGTCTTCCCTTCGATACTTTCTATCTCCTTGTTATTGAGTATTTGCTTCTATTTCATCTATAGAAGAAAGACCACTCCTTCCGTCAAATATGCCAAAAATCATCGTATCTATGAACCACCAATGGAATTAGAGCCTATGGTTTTATCAGAAGCAGTCTACTCGACCTCCTTGGAAGAAGTGAGTCCTCTAACAAAAGGAGCAGGTAAATTTACCTTTGACCAACTTATTCAAGCTACCTTGCTAGATGTGATAGACCGTGGGAATGTTTCTATCATTTCAGAAGGAGATGCAGTTGGTTTGAAGCTAGTAAAAGAAGATGGTTTGTCAAGTTTTGAGAAAGACTGTCTAAATCTGGCTTTTTCAGGCAAAAAAGAAGAAACTCTTTCCAATTTGTTTGCGGATTACAAGGTATCTGATAGTCTTTATCGTAGAGCAAAAGTTTCTGATGAAAAACGGATTCAAGCAAAGGGGCGTCAGCTCAAATCTTCTTTTGAAGAAGTATTGAAAGAGATGCAAGAAGGAGTGAGAAATAGAGTTACCTTCTGGGGGCTTCCGGATTACTACCGTCCTTTAACTGGTGGGGAAAAGGCCTTGCAAGTGGGTATGGGGGTCTTGACTATCTTGCCCCTATTTATCGGATTTGGTTTGTTCTTGTACAGTTTGGATGTTTATGGCTATCTTTACCTCCTCTTGCCAATACTTGGTTTTCTAGGTTTGGTTTTGGCTGTTTTCTATTATTGGAAGCTTCGATTAGATAATCGTGATGGTGTCCTAAATGAAGCAGGAGCAGAAGTATACTATCTCTGGACCAGTTTTGAAAATATGTTGCGTGAGATTGCACGATTGGATCAGGCTGAATTGGAAAGTATTGTGGTCTGGAATCGCCTCTTGGTTTATGCGACTTTATTTGGCTATGCAGACAAGGTCAGTCATTTGATGAAGGTTCATCATATCCAAGTGGAAAATCCAGATATCAACCTCTATGTAGCTTATGGTTGGCATAGTATGTTTTATCATTCAAGTGCGCAAATGAGCCATTATGCCAGCGTCGCAAACACAGCAAGTACCTATTCCGTATCTTCTGGAAGTGGAAGTTCTGGCGGTGGCTTCTCTGGAGGAGGAGGCGGTGGCAGTATCGGTGCCTTTTAAAGAGAACTGCCATATACTGAAAAAGTATGCTATAATGGAAGATAGAAAAAGGAGTAATCTATGTATCTTATTGAAATTTTAAAATCTATCTTCTTCGGGATTGTTGAAGGAATTACGGAATGGTTGCCGATTTCAAGTACAGGTCACTTGATTTTAGCAGAGGAATTTATCCAATACCAAAATCAAAATGAAGTCTTTATGTCCATGTTTAATGTCGTGATTCAGCTTGGTGCGATTTTGGCGGTTATGGTGATTTACTTTAATAAGCTCAATCCCTTTAAACCGGGTAAAGACAAGCAGGAAGTTCGTAAGACTTGGAGACTGTGGTTGAAGGTCTTGGTTGCCACTTTGCCTTTACTTGCCGTCTTTAAATTTGATGATTGGTTTGATACTCACTTCCATAATATGGTTTCAGTTGCTCTCATGTTGATTATCTATGGGATTGCCTTTATCTATTTGGAAAAGCGCAATAAAGCGCGTGCTATAGAGCCAAGTGTGACAGAGTTGGACAAGCTTCCTTATACGACAGCTTTCTATATCGGACTCTTCCAAGTTCTTGCCCTTTTACCAGGGACAAGCCGTTCTGGAGCAACGATTGTCGGTGGTTTGTTGAATGGAACTAGTCGTTCTGTTGTGACAGAATTTACCTTCTATCTTGGAATTCCTGTTATGTTTGGAGCCAGTGCCTTAAAGATTTTTAAATTTATAAAAGCAGGACAGCTCTTGAGTTTTGGGCAATTGTTTTTGCTCTTGGTCGCTATGGGAGTAGCTTTTGCAGTTAGCATGGTGGCTATTCGCTTCTTGACAAGCTATGTAAAAAAACACGACTTTACCCTTTTTGGTAAATACCGTATCGTACTCGGTAGTGTCTTGTTGCTCTATAGTTTTGTGCGTTTATTTGTATAAGAAAAACCTTGAAGGGTTCAGACTCTTCAAGGTTTTAAAATCCAGTCAGGGTAATCCCCAGCAGGCGGACGCCTTTTTCTTTCTCGTCCAACTCTTCATAGAGTTGCAGGGCTATTTGGCTGATCTGACTAGCATCCTGCGTTTTTTGATCCAGACTTTTTCGTTTAGTCAGAGTTGAAAAGTCTTCGTAGCGGATTTTCAGAATGACAATTTTTCCAGCTTTTTCTTGTTGACTGAGATTGAGAGCGACTCTTTCTGATAGGAGAGTCAGCTCTTTTTTGATGTCTTCCTCAGCACGGAGAATCTTCCCATAGGTTTTCTCCTTCCCGATTGATTTACGGATACGATTGGATTTGACGGGGGAATTGTGAATGCCACGAGCCTTTCGATAAAGGTCATAGCCCAGTCTGCCAAAGCGGTCTATTAGGGTCACCTCAGGAACTTCAAGTAGATCAGCGCCAGTAAAAATCCCCATTTGATGAAGACGTTCTACTGTCTTCTTTCCTACTCCATGAAACTTGGAAATATCCATTTGTTTGAGAAAGCTCTCAGCTTGCTCAGGTAGAATCACTGTCAGACCATGTGGTTTTTGATAATCACTGGCCATTTTAGCTAAGAATTTGTTATAAGAAACGCCAGCAGAAGCAGTTAGATGGAGTTCTTGCCAGATATCCTCTTGAATGAGGCGAGCGATTTTGACCGCTGACTTGATACCGAGTTTATTCTCTGTCACATCCAAATAGGCTTCGTCAATACTCATAGGTTCAATCAAATCTGTATAGCGCTTAAAAATAGTTCGAATTTGGAGTCCCACAGATTTGTATTTCTCATAATTCCCTGAGATAAAGACAGCCTGGGGGCAGCGCTCATAAGCTTCCTTAGAGCTCATGGCTGAATGGACACCAAAAGCTCGCGCCTCATAGCTACAGGTAGAAACGACTCCCCGCCCACCTGTTTGCCGAGGGTCGTTTCCGATAATGACAGGTTTTCCTCTGAGCTTAGGATTATCCCTGATTTCTACCGCAGCAAAAAAGGCATCCATGTCAATATGGATGATTTTTCTTGACAAATCATTTAATAAGGGAAAAATCAACATGCCTAGCACCTTTTTACTGCTTATTTTCTTTTATTATACCTTTTTTTCTGAAAAAAAGAAAAAAGGACTTTATTTTTTCAAAAATATAATACAGTTTAGGGAAAAATATAGACTGTTTTAGAAAAGAAAGTGTAAAAATAGGGTTTTTCCACTTGTTGAAATCGGTTACTGTGTGGTATACTTGTCTCATGAATGTAACAGATGGCTGTTACTAGAAAGATAAATGAGGACATTAACATGGTTGTTAAGACAGTTGTTGAAGCACAAGACATTTTTGATAAAGCTTGGGAAGGCTTCAAAGGCGTAGATTGGAAAGAAAAAGCAAGCGTTTCTCGCTTCGTTCAAGCTAACTACACACCTTATGATGGTGATGAAAGCTTCCTTGCTGGACCAACAGAACGTTCACTTCACATCAAAAAGATTGTAGAAGAAACTAAGGCTCACTACGAAGAAACTCGTTTCCCAATGGACACTCGTCCAACATCTATTGCTGATATTCCTGCTGGATTTATCGACAAAGAAAACGAAGTTATCTTCGGTATCCAAAACGATGAACTCTTCAAATTGAACTTCATGCCAAGAGGTGGTATCCGTATGGCTGAAACTACTTTGAAAGAAAATGGATACGAACCAGATCCAGCTGTTCACGAAATCTTCACTAAATATGTAACAACAGTTAACGACGGTATCTTCCGTGCCTACACTTCAAACATCCGTCGTGCTCGCCACGCTCACACTGTAACGGGACTTCCAGATGCATACTCACGTGGACGTATCATCGGTGTTTACGCACGTCTTGCTCTTTATGGTGCAGACTACTTGATGCAAGAAAAAGTAAACGATTGGAACTCAATCGAAGAAATCGATGAAGAAACAATCCGTCTTCGTGAAGAAATCAACCTTCAATACCAAGCATTGCAACAAGTTGTTCGCTTGGGTGACCTTTACGGGGTTGATGTTCGCAAACCAGCGATGAACGTGAAAGAAGCAATCCAATGGGTTAATATCGCTTTCATGGCTGTCTGCCGTGTGATTAATGGTGCCGCTACATCTCTAGGTCGTGTGCCAATCGTATTGGACATCTTTGCAGAACGTGACCTTGCTCGTGGTACATTTACTGAATCAGAAATCCAAGAGTTCGTTGATGATTTCGTTATGAAACTTCGTACAGTTAAATTTGCTCGTACAAAAGCTTATGACCAATTGTACTCAGGTGACCCAACCTTCATCACAACTTCTATGGCTGGTATGGGTAACGACGGTCGTCACCGTGTTACTAAGATGGACTACCGTTTCTTGAACACTCTTGACAACATCGGTAACTCACCAGAACCAAACTTGACAGTTCTTTGGACTGACAAATTGCCTTACAACTTCCGTCGCTACTGTATGCACATGAGCCACAAACACTCTTCTATCCAATACGAAGGTGTAACAACAATGGCTAAAGACGGATACGGTGAAATGAGCTGTATCTCATGTTGTGTATCTCCACTTGACCCAGAAAATGAAGATCAACGCCATAACATCCAGTACTTCGGTGCTCGTGTAAACGTTCTTAAAGCCCTTCTTACTGGTTTGAACGGTGGTTACGACGATGTTCACAAAGACTACAAAGTATTTGACATCGATCCTATCCGTGACGAAGTTCTTGAATTCGAATCAGTTAAAGCCAACTTCGAAAAATCTCTTGACTGGTTGACTGACACTTACGTAGATGCTTTGAACATCATCCACTACATGACTGATAAGTACAACTACGAAGCTGTTCAAATGGCCTTCTTGCCAACTAAACAACGTGCTAACATGGGATTCGGTATCTGTGGATTTGCTAACACAGTTGATACATTGTCAGCTATTAAGTACGCTACAGTTAAACCAATCCGTGACGAAAATGGCTACATCTACGATTATGAAACAATCGGTGAATACCCACGTTGGGGTGAAGATGACCCACGTTCAAACGAATTGGCAGAATGGTTGATCGAAGCTTACACAACTCGTCTACGTAGCCACAAGCTATACAAAGACGCTGAAGCTACAGTATCACTCTTGACTATCACATCTAACGTTGCTTACTCTAAACAAACTGGTAACTCACCAGTCCACAAAGGTGTATACCTCAACGAAGATGGTTCTGTGAACTTGTCTAAACTTGAATTCTTCTCACCAGGTGCTAACCCATCTAACAAAGCTAAAGGTGGATGGTTGCAAAACTTGAACTCACTTGCTAGCCTTGACTTTGGTTACGCAGCTGACGGTATTTCATTGACAACTCAAGTTTCACCTCGTGCTCTTGGTAAGACTCGTGACGAACAAGTGGATAACTTGGTAACAATCCTTGATGGTTACTTCGAAAACGGTGGACAACACGTTAACTTGAACGTTATGGACTTGAACGATGTTTACGAAAAAATCATGTCAGGTGAAGACGTTATCGTACGTATCTCTGGATACTGTGTAAACACTAAATACCTCACTCCAGAACAAAAAACTGAATTGACACAACGTGTCTTCCACGAAGTTCTTTCAATGGATGATGCATTGCTCTAAGATAGTATAAAAAAAACTAGCCATAGGGCTAGTTTTTTTTGTTACTGAGGTTTTGATAATTTTAAAACAAGGAATATTATAGTTTTTATTCTCAGAGAGAAGAGACAAATTACTTCTATATAAAGTATGGCTTTTTCTGCCTTACTGCTGGTGTCATAGAATTGACTAAAAAGGATTGAATTCTACAAAATATAGACTTCAATCCTTTTTTTAAATATACTATCTAGCTTGAAGAGTAAATGACATATACTTTAGTCGTTATCTTCTTTACGTTTGAATAGTGTAAGACCTAAGGCTGCAAATAGAGCTAACGCACCAGTTACTGCTACAGAGTGATTGTTTTCTGTTCCTGTATTTGGTAATACTTTGGAATTATCAACAGTAGATTGTCCAGTATTTGCATGGTTTTGTTGACTATCTTGACTTAATTTGTCAGTATTATTTGGAGTAGTAGCAGCTGTTCCTACTCTTACAATTTCATCAGTAGGTGTAATTGTAACTGTAGAAGAGAGAATGTTGCTAGAAATAATCTGTCCTTTATCATCAAAAACTTCTTCGATAATGATTGTACGAAGACCAGCTTTTCCTGGGGCTACAATCATTTTTGTTCCATTGGCTAATGTATCATCATAAATAGATTGAATACCATAAGGGATAGAAAGTTCAATAGTTCTCTGAACTGTTCGATTGAGTGGTTTTGTTCCCACAAGTACGATCTGTTTAACAGGTTCGGTTTGTTCGTCAGAGATAACACGAGACGAGATCACAGTATTGTTTCGGTTGTCAATAGTATCTTCATGAACAATAGTTCTAGTACCTTTAACACCAGGGGTTTGAATCTCTTCTTCACCAACAAATAGCTTGTCAGAAGGAACTTTAACGATCTCAAAATCAATATCCTGTTTCTCAGTTCTTTGAGCAGTTCTAGTAAGTGGTTTTGTTCCCACAAGTACGACTTGCTTAATAGGTTTAGTAGTGATACTATCAGAAACTTGTTCTCTTGAAATTAGATCATTTGTATCATTATCACGGGTTTCTCGATAAGAAACAGTACGGATTCCTTTGACACCAGGAGTTTTGATGACAGTATCACCGACTAGAATAGTATCATCGTTTACATATTCTGTTTCGAAATCGACATCAAACTGATCAAATGCTCCAATAGCTTTGGAAGTTCGTGTACCTACATGGACAACACGATTTTGCGGTGCCGTAGTTACATTTTCATCAGTAAATGTATACTGCGTATCGTTCTTCAAACCAATTGGAAGGTTTTCGTAGCGATAAGTCATCTCAGTTGTTTGAGTTTGTTTTTTAGTATCAGTGTAACTATAAGTTTTAGTGGCTGTCATAATTTTGCCATCTGTCGTTGTATAGTCTGCTCGAAGCAATCCCGGAATGCGATCATTATCAGTCGCTTCCCGAATATTTGTTGTCTCGTAGTAATTTCTGAGACCGTAGTTCATGATATTGGTTCCACTTGTTTTCTCATAAGCAGAGTTATCAACGCTAGTTGCATAGGTATTTACAATTTTCTTCCCAGTTACCCCAGGAGTTTTTTCAATACTTGTTCCAGCAGCGATGGTCTTGTCATTAACGTAGATTGTTTCATATGGAACAGTCTCTTCTGAACTATTGACTAAGCTAGGAGAACTTGTTGAAAAACGGCTGACTCCCATATTGAATTGAGCGTTATTCTTTTCCTTGTTTGGAGTGAGGCGTTCGGTTGTAGGCTTATAGATCGCATTGCCAAGTGGATCGGTTTTTGTATCGGTAGTAGAAACTGTAATTTCTGAGTCAGAAGTGAAGGTATTATTTTCAGTATATCGGACGAGATTGTTCGTTTCTAATACACGAATTGGTAAATCGACATTGTTAGCATAACTAATATTAGAAATTTTAATATCATTACCAATAAAAGCTAGAGGTTGAGTTCGACTCAGTGTATTTGGGAGGTTACTTGGAGTACGAGTTGTATTAATACCAAATCCTAATCCTGGTTGCACTAAAGTTCCGTTATTTCCGTTTAAGCTAATTAATGGTGTTTGTGTTGCAGCATTTTTAGCTAAAGATTGTGTGATTTCCCCAAAGTCAAGATTATTGTCTTTAAAAAGAACGCCCTCCGCATTTGTTGTAATAGAAATAATAGGCATTGTCTTTTGTTTTCCGATGATGCCAGGTCTAGTACTCATGAAAGTTTTTTTGACTTTAATGTCATTGTTTTGGAAAACAACAGATCCGCGGAACTTATCTTGGTTAGCTCGAATATTTTTATCTGCGACATTAAAATTACTAGTCGATTCAGCGATTGTAATAGCAGATAAATCTTTATTTGGATCACCGTAAAGTTCTTCAAGCTCGACTTTATTATTACTAATGTTGATAGAACCAGAACCATATCCCAATCCGTTTGCAAATTTACTTGTGTCAGATAATGTAGCTGTTCCCCTAATATTGTCATTAGAAGAGTTAATCATTTTGATCAAATCGTTGGCTGAGTGTCCTGTGATTTGGTTGTTTTTAATATTAAGTACATAGTTTAGGTAAGGTTCTTGCATACGAACAAGAATAGCATTTGTATTGTAGTCTTGGTTTGTAGCGGTTCTACCTGATGAATCCAAATCTTGAATGCGGTTATTACTAATTTCAAAATAACCTACCGATCCGTCTGCACTCAAGTCCTGAGATTTTTCATTCGTTTGCAAATGAATCGCTTCATACTGGAGATAGTCGTGACCGTGTGTGAATGTCCCATCCAATTTCAAGTCATCTCGTACTAGACGATTCGTTTTATCTTGTGTGACAACGTTGTTTCGAATGACAACATTTTCCATTTTAAAGTTTCGATTGTAGACAGAGATACCTAACAAGCGATCTCCGTATGAAACGTTATTTTCGATTAAAATTCGGTCACCGTCGTGAATATCTAACCCTTTACGGTAGTTGTAGGTACTCGTATTGTTTCGGAAAACAATTCCATTATTGTAGGATCCAGCCTCTGAAGCGAAACCATAACCTGTACTTCCGTTTAATTTGTGTCCATTTTCAGAAGTGGTTGTTCCTTCAGTAAGAATATTGGTTTGGTAAGAGAATTGAACTCCAGCCACTCGGTTATTGTGAGTATTACTGTTTAATACTTTATTGTTTTCACCTAAGTTTAGACTACTGAAAGTATAACCAGGAGCTTTTCCAGCAATCAAATTACTCACAGAGCGAGGGCGACCCCAACCAGGTAGAGAAATATTTGAAACACTATTATGAGTGGAACCAAAACGAATTCCAGCTTTGTTAGCTCCACTTGCTTCAACACCTTCAACAGTTACATTATCAGAGTCATTGACGAAGACGCCGTCGACTTTTCCATAGTAAGGCATTCCTTTGACGTAGAAGCCATCGTGTTGTTCTCCAAAAGCTTCTTTTAAGTTTTGGATAGAAACAGATAAATCTTTCACAAGGAATCCATTTTGATTTTCAACTAGCAAAACAGCATGGTCGCGATTGTCAGTATCATTCTCGTTGCTATCCCAAGGGTTTCCTAGCTGAACTAAATTTGTTTTTAATACGGTTGTTCCCGGCCCATCCCCAAAGAGACCAGTTACATTTGAATGCTCAGAACCGATTTTAATTTGATTAAAGGAGCCATTCTCGCTCTTGCGATAGATAGGCAGTGCTATTCCTGTAAGGTTTTGTCCGTTAGAACTAACATAACGAACAAGTCCATCCGAGTCTACACGAAGATTTTCGTATTCTTCTTTTGTAACATGCGAAAGATTCTGGACCCCATCGATTCGTCCTTTTTGTATAGGCATTGGGACACCTGAACCGTATGTTAAAATCTTATAGTGATCGATTTCACCTTTATCACGAGCCACATTGACAATTCCAGAAAGTTTAACGGCGACACCAGTATGTTGTGTGCCATCTGGATCAGCCATTACGATTTCATTTGCAGCTTTTAGTGCTTTATTAACAGCGAGAGTATCATCTTGGTTATCAGCTACATTCAAGCCAAAATCAGTAGCATTGACATAGTACCATTTGTTTTTATGATCATAGTGAACATCATACTCAACGCCTTCAACAGTTGGTTTTGAAACAACGGTTCTTACATCTTCTGTGATGGCATCCTGAATTTTTTTTGATTGGTTTTCTTTTGGTATTTCAGGAATGGCTTTTGCTTTGATTGCTTCCTCATCAGCTTTTACTTCTGGTTTTAGAGCAGGTTCGATAGATTCAGCAGGGACAGTAGATACAGATTCTGTAGATTGACTTTTATTTGCTTCTACAGGGGTGGATGCGCTTACACTTCGAAAACCACTTCTTCCTGTTTGTTTATTATCTTCAGGCTTTGTAGGAGTTTCAACTACAGTATTAGCACTATCAGATATATTGGAAGAAGGGGTAGAGGGTTGATTTGGCGCTAAACTGGCATCTGTATCATTCACAGTAGGCCTTGGAGTTTCACCCGCTTCATTGGATTTTTCAATCGTTGAAGATGATACTGTAGTGGATTTTAAAACATCTGAGGTCTCTCCTCCGACCTCATTAGCAGCTACGTTATTGACTAATAAGGCTGAAGTGACAATTCCAATTGAAACAGCAACCCAGTGCTTCTTAACTTTTCGCAATTTTTTCATAAAATTACAATTCCCTTTAAAAAAATATTCTATATTTGACCTACAACTATACCTGTATCAATAATGAATTTATGTAATAATCCGTAGAAAATAACCATAATAACATATACAAATATAATGTAGACAATCTATTTTAACAAATCAAGTAGTTTGAGTCAAGAAATCAAACTAGAAAATTAAAATTATTTTTTAACACAAATTATTTTATTCGTAAAATAGTTAAAATTGATTTTCTTTTACTTGACAGAGTGGCACGTATCATGCTAGAATGTAGGTGGTTATTTATGTTTAATATTTAAAGTGTTTGGAGGGCTTTAACTAGTAAATATCAAATAATCTGTGATTTCTTCTTCATTTCTCAGGAGAGGGATTAAGAACATTGAAAACAAAATATAGAAAAGAGGGGAAAACATGGCAAAAAGCAAAATGCTGAAATTGCTTTCAAAACTTTCAGCTGCAGCTCTTTCTGTCTTGACATTTACATCTGTTTCGACAAATACTGTTAAAGCTGATGACCCGACGCCAAAGGAATTAACGCAAGTTATTACAGGTGTTGAGTTGTTGGATGCTTCAGATACGAAACAGAATGTAACATCTGAGGGAGATTATGCAGTTCGTACAGGGAATGCCTACAAGCTTCGTGTAACGTTTGATCTCAAACAATACAATGAAAACTTGAACAATGGTGATTATTTCACTTTCGACATTCCAGCACCAATGACAGTCTACAACGGCACTCAACAGTTGGTTGACCCAGCTACGCAAGTAACGATTGGGGAAGCAGTTGTAACATCAAGTGGTAATGACAAGGGTGGTAAAGCAAAAATTACCTTGAAAAACTTGGACAAGTACCTAGCTGCAACTGGTGGAGATAAAGTTAAGGATGTATCTGGTAACTTTGCGGCATCATTCCGATTCCTAAAAGACCAGACTAAGACACCAATTAGCTTTAATTCTTCTTCTATGAAGCAAGAGGTAACTCAGACATATACCTCTAAGACAATCTCAGGTCCTAAAGTTGGTACTGAAAACTATGCGAAAGCTGGTGGACAAGCTTCTCGTGAAAGCTGGAACTCTCCAAAACTAGCAGCGATCGGATCAGTGAGCTCAGGTAATGAGATGTCAAACTGGCGTGTACGTGTGAACACAGAAAAACAAGATTTTGGACAAAACATTGTGCTTCATGACACAATTCCAAATGATGATACATCCTACACACCAGCTCAATACATTCCAGAAAGCTTGAAGATTTACAAGGCTGATATTACAGGCGGTACTTCTGCTGTTCCTCCAGGAGCAGAACTCATGGTAGAAGGCACTGACTATACAGTTGCTTGGAACTCAAACTATACATCATTTGATGTTACGCTTAAGGATGGAACAGCATCTTACTTCGTTACATATTAGTACTACCACTCCAAATGATGGTACGAAAGTAGCAAATATCGTAGCTTTGTCTCTTGCAGACGGAACAAAACTTGCACAAAATACAAGTCGCCCAGGTGCGCTTAGCATGAAAGCGGAAGCAACTTCCTTGATTTCAGGAACTATCGTGGCTTCTACAGCTTACCAAATTAAGATTAATAAGACAGATGCCTTCACTCTTTCACCTGTTCAAGGAGCAGTTTATACTGTAACTGCAGCAGATGATGCGAGCGAAAC
This sequence comes from Streptococcus toyakuensis, assembly GCF_024346585.1. Classification (NCBI taxonomy): domain Bacteria; kingdom Bacillati; phylum Bacillota; class Bacilli; order Lactobacillales; family Streptococcaceae; genus Streptococcus; species Streptococcus toyakuensis. The sequence continues at coordinate 1,762,238 of NZ_AP024523.1, read as the reverse complement.
AACAGAAGTGACTACGAATGAAAAAGGAGTAGCACTGACTAAAACTTATGATCAGAAATGGGAAGGTAAAACTTTCAAGATTAAAGAGAAGACAGCTCCAGCTGGCTATAAGCTAGATGAGAAAGAGTATACAGTTAAACTCGGAGCAGCCGGTTCTACTATTAATCTTAAAGATGAACCAGTTCCAGCTGTATTCAATGTGACTGCTAAGAAAGTGGTAGAAGGTCGTACAGATAAACTTCCAAAAGCGGATGAGTTTACCTTTAACCTATATACAGCAGAGAACTTGAAGACTCCAGTAGCCACAGTGAAATCAAAAGCTGATGGAACGATTACCTTCGAGAACATTGAAGTAAAAGGTGCGGGAACTTATCGCTACATCATCAAAGAAGATACTTCAGCAGCAATCAATGGTATCACTTTTGATGAAGAAGGTAAGGAAGTTACTGTAACTGCAGCATTCCAAGGTGGAGTATTGAAAGCTTCTATTACTTCAGCAGAACCAACTTTCACTAACACTTATAAAGCAGCTTCAACAAGCGCGACAATCAAAGCTAAGAAAGTCTTGAATGGTAAAGAGCTTGTGGCTGATGCTTATACTTTCGAATTGAAAGAAAAAGATGCAGTTGTAGCAGAAGCTAAGAACGCTGCTTCAGGCGAAGTTGTCTTCAACGTCAACTACACAGAAGCAGGCGAGCACACTTACACTATTACTGAGAAATCAGGAACAGAAGCAGGTGTGACATACTCAACTGAATCTTACACAGTTAAAGTAACTGTAGCAGATAACGGTCAAGGTCAATTGGTTGCGACTGTAGAAAATGCGGAAGCAGAACGTGTCTTCACTAACACTTATAAAGCAGCTTCAACAAGCGCGACAATCAAAGCTAAGAAAGTCTTGAATGGTAAAGAGCTTGCGGCTGATGCTTATACTTTCGAATTGAAAGAAAAAGATGCAGTTGTAGCAGAAGCTAAGAACGCTGCTTCAGGCGAAGTTGTCTTCAACGTCAACTACACAGAAGCAGGAGAGCACACTTACACTATTACTGAGAAATCAGGAACAGAAGCAGGTGTGACATACTCAACAGAATCTCACACAGTTAAAGTGACTGTAGTAGATAACGGTCAAGGTCAATTGGTTGCGACTGTAGAAAATGCGGAAGCAGAACGTGTCTTCACTAACACTTATAAAGCAGCTTCAACAAGCGCGACAATCAAAGCTAAGAAAGTCTTGAATGGTAAAGAGCTTGTGGCTGATGCTTATACTTTCGAATTGAAAGAAAAAGATGCAGTTGTAGCAGAAGCTAAGAACGCTGCTTCAGGCGAAGTTGTCTTCAACGTCAACTACACAGAAGCAGGCGAGCACACTTACACTATTACTGAGAAATCAGGAACAGAAGCAGGTGTGACATACTCAACTGAATCTTACACAGTTAAAGTAACTGTAGCAGATAACGGTCAAGGTCAATTGGTTGCGACTGTAGAAAATGCAGATGCAGAACGTGTCTTCAAAAACATCTACACGCCAGATCCAGCACCAACGCCAGATCCAGCACCAACGCCAGATCCAGCACCAACGCCAGATCCAGCGCCAACGCCAGATCCAGCGCCAACGCCAGATCCAAAACCAACGCCAGATCCAAAACCAACGCCAGATCCAAAACCAACGCCAGATCCAAAACCAACGCCAGATCCAAAACCAACGCCAGATCCAGCACCAACGCCAGATCCAAAACCAACGCCAGATCCAGCACCAACGCCAGATCCAGCACCAACGCCAGATCCAGCGCCAACGCCAGATCCAGCGCCAACGCCAGATACACAACCAACACCTCCAGTAACTGAGGAAAAAGGTCAAGCTGAACTTCCAAACACAGGTGAAGCAACATCTATCTTCTCAGTAATTGGATTTGTAGTATTGGCATTGAGTGGATTGGTATTCTTCGTAAAACGTAAAGCTTAAGCTTTTGTAGAAGAAACATGAAACTTGGTAAGTGAGAATATTTCTTCTCTCTTAAACTTTATAGAGAAAGTCTCTAGAAAATTCGTTTTCTAGGGGCTTTTTTGTACTTCAAAAAATTTTTTTAAAAATAGTCAAATTTGGTCAAAAAACTATTGACTTTTACTGACCAATGTGATATAGTAGGAGCATAAGGAAAATGAATTCCTTAGAAAACTTCATTTTCAATGATTCTATTTCTTGAAAATGTACGATAGATACCCTAGAAAGGGGTGAGGCCTATGTTAAATCTAACAGATTTTGAAAAGAAGATGATAAAAGGCTTATTTAAGAAAGAAAAACCAGAAATTATACGTAGGGTAGCTAGTTAGCTAGTCTAAAATTTTTAAAACAAAGGTCAAAGATAGTCAATATCAGAGATCGCATATAATTAAGAATAAACGAGGTAAAGAATATGAACAACAACTTTAATAACTTTAACAACATGGATGATTTATTTAACCAATTGATGGGTGGTATGCGAGGATACAGTTCTGAAAACCGTCGCTACTTGATTAATGGACGAGAAGTGACACCTGAGGAATTTGCTCACTATCGTGCAACTGGTCAATTGCCAGGAAATGCAGAAGTTGATGGACAAATGCAACAACAGGCTTCAGGTATGAAACAAGACGGTGTCCTTGCTAAACTAGGTCGTAACTTGACAGCAGAAGCTCGCGAGGGCAAGTTGGATCCTGTTATCGGACGAAACAAGGAAATTCAAGAAACATCTGAAATCCTCTCACGTCGTACTAAAAATAATCCTGTTCTAGTCGGAGATGCAGGTGTTGGTAAGACAGCCGTTGTCGAAGGTCTAGCACAAGCGATTGTGAATGGAGATGTTCCGGCTGCCATTAAGAACAAGGAAATTATTTCTATTGATATCTCAGGTCTTGAGGCTGGTACTCAATACCGTGGTAGCTTTGAAGAAAACGTTCAAAATCTAGTCAATGAAGTGAAAGAAGCAGGAAATATTATCCTCTTCTTTGATGAAATTCACCAAATCCTCGGTGCTGGTAGTACTGGTGGAGACAGTGGATCTAAAGGTCTTGCGGATATTCTCAAACCAGCTCTCTCTCGAGGTGAGTTGACAGTGATTGGGGCAACGACTCAAGACGAATACCGTAACACCATCTTGAAAAATGCAGCTCTTGCTCGTCGTTTCAACGAAGTGAAGGTCAATGCTCCTTCAGCAGAGGATACCTTTAAAATCCTTCAAGGAATTCGTGACCTCTATCAACAACACCACAATGTTATCTTGCCAGACGAAGTCTTGAAAGCAGCAGTGGATTATTCGATTCAATACATTCCACAACGCAGCTTGCCAGATAAGGCTATCGACCTTGTCGATGTAACGGCAGCTCACTTGGCAGCTCAACATCCTGTAACAGATGTGCATGCTGTTGAACGGGAAATTGAGGCAGAAAAAGACAAGCAAGAAAAAGCAGTTGAGGCAGAAGATTTTGAAGCAGCTCTCAATGCTAAAACACGTATTGCAGAATTAGAGAAAAAAGTCGAAAACCACACTTTGCAAGAAACAAGGTGTGGTTGTATTTTATCTCTTAGACCAAGTTCTCTTCATAAAGAGAAGTAGGATTGGGTATATCTCCAATCGGCCTGCAATCATTGCAAAGGAGAGGAGAATTTTTGAGATAGGACTAAAGATTGAGAAACTAGATGTCGTTCCTAGAATAGGACCGATATTATTGAAGCAGCTAAAGACAGCACTGGTAACGACTAGGAAATCATTGCTATCTAGGCTGACAATAAAGATAAGCGCTAGCAAAATCATAGCATAGATGACAAAGTACTTGAGAATTTTATGCTGGGTATCCTTGTCAATCACCGTTTTATTCACATGGAGGGTCAAAACACGGTGGGGCGATAGGATTGACAAAATTTGATTTTTGGCAATTTTTGAAAGGATAAGGCCTCGAATAACCTTGAGTCCACCTGCAGTTGAACCAGCAGAACCACCGATTGCCATGAGGAAGAGGAGGATAAACTGGGAGAAGAGGGGCCAGTTGGTAATATCTCCGTAACCAAAACCAGTTGTTGTAATGATGTTGGAAACCTGGAAGAAGGCCATTTCAAAGCTCTTTGAAAACTCTGGGTAGAGGTAGAGGGTGTTGAGGCTAATCAAGCCTGTAGAAAGCAGTACAATGACCAAGTAAGCTCGAAGTTCTTCATCTCCAAAGAAGGCTTTGACACGACGGAGCATAAGGTAGTAGTAGAGATTGAAATTTACCCCAAAAACCAAAACTCCGATACTAACCAGATAGGTAATCAGTGAGCTACCATAGTGGGCAATTCCGTCGTTATAGACGGTAAAGCCTCCTGTACCTGCTGTTCCCATGGCAATGACAAAACTATCAAATAGGGGCATACCAGCTAAATAATAGATGATGACAAAGAGGGAAAAGAGAGCTAGATAAAGAAGATAGAGAATCTGGGCAGTATTTTTGAGTTTGGATACAACCTTGCCAAAAACAGGGCCAGGAACCTCAGCCTTCATCACTTCTAGGTGACTATTTTTGGCATTGTCCATAATAGCAAGTGCAAAAACAAGCACTCCCATCCCTCCAATCAAGTGGGTAAAACTTCGCCAGAAGAGGAGGGAACGACTGAGAACCGAAACGTCGTTCAGAATAGTTGCCCCAGTAGTTGTAAAGCCAGAACTGATTTCAAAAAAGGCATCAATAACGCTGGGAATTTGCCCAGTAAAAACAAAGGGGAGACCGCCAAAGAAAGACCAAAGGATCCAACAGAGGGCCACAATCAAGATTCCCTCCTTGGCATAAATCCGTTGATTTTTTGGCTTTTGTAAAATTCCTGAACCGCCTAGTAATACGAGAATCCCAATCGTTGTAAAGAGGGCTGTAAAGACTTGGCTCGATTCACGGTAATAGATAGCAACAGACACAGGAACCAAGAGGAGAATAGCTTCAATCAAAAGTAACTTTGAAAGGAGGTAACGAATCATACTTTTATTCATTTCTTACCTCGCAATTAAGTCATAAATCTTGGTGATGTTTGGCAACAAGGTTGTTACTAGGAGCTTGTCTCCGACTTCCAACATATCCTCCCCAGTTGGGAAAATAGTCTTGCCCTTTCGAATGATGGCTGCAATAAGAACCCCTTTTTTCAGTTTCAGTTGAGAAAGAGGTTTGGCAGTCATTTTATTGGCTTCCTTGATATGGAATTGCAGGGTTTCGATTTGGCCATTGGCTAGATGGTGCATGGCTTGAAGGTCTGAATACTGGGCATTAACACGACCACGAATAAAATGCATAATCGTATCTACAGCGATACTTTTAGGTGTGATGATACTTGAAAAATCAGGCGCATTGATAATCTCGAGGAGACTGGTACGATTGACCTTGGTAATATTTTTCTGCACACCTACGCTGTCAAGGAACATAGAAGTAATCAGATTTTCCTCATCGACTCCTGTTAGAGTCGCAACGGCATCATAGTTTTGAGCACTTTCTTCCAGCAGGATATCTTTTGCGGTCCCATCTCCTTGAACGATGTAAAGATTTGGGAATTTCTCGCTAAAGAAGCTGGCGATCTCAGGATTGATTTCAATAACCTTGGTATCGATACGACTGTCTTTGAGAATACCTAGTAGATAATAGGCAATTCTACCTGCTCCAACAATAAGAAGGCTCTTCACGGCACGTGATTTAAAATAATTATGGAAGAGCATCATATCAACACGGTTACCAGTGACAAAGATTCTATCTTTATCCTGTATGGTCATGTCACCACTTGGGATGATAATTTGATGATCTCTTTCTATCGCGCAGACAATGACATTGCCAAATTTTTTCCGAAAATCAGAAATGGGCATTTGGCAAAGACCGCTGGAGGATTTAACAGTGAATTCCATGAGGCTAACGCGTCCACCAAAGAAACGTTCGACAGAGAGGGCGTTGGGGAAGTCAATGATATTCGCGATAGCGCGGGCAGCCAAGAGCTCAGGGTTAACGATAAGAGAAAAACCGAGAATATTCTTTTCCTTGAAATAAGAGTTAGAATATTCAGGGTTCCGCACCCGAACGATGGTCTCTTTAGCTCCCATTTTTTTGGCTAGAACGGCTGCAATCATGTTCACTTCATCGTATTCAGTCAGGGCGATAAAGATATCACAATCCTGGACACTGGCTTGCTCAAGGATGGTAAAATCGGCCCCGTTACCAAGGATACCCATGATATCAAAGCGATTGACAATATGATTGAGAACAGCTTCGTCTTGCTCAATCAGCAAAACATCATGCTTTTCTGCAACCAAGGAGCGACAGAGGGCAGAACCAACTTTTCCCCCTCCGACAAGGATAATTTTCATAATAAAACCTACTTCTTCATTATGTAACTATCATACCTTTTTTCAAGAAAAAATGCACCTACTAGCTAATCACCAGAGTTTTTAGTAGGAAATTTGCTATAAGGTAAAACTATACCCTAACCAATTGAAATAGCTATTAGCGACTTTCTCTGAAATATGGTATGATAAAGGATATATAAGGAGATAAAATGAATAATAATTTACTGGTATTACAATCAGACTTTGGTCTGGTTGATGGTGCGGTATCGGCTATGATTGGAGTGGCTTTAGAAGAATCTCCAACCTTAAAAATTCATCACTTGACGCACGATATTACGCCTTATAATATTTTTGAGGGAAGTTACCGTCTCTTTCAGACTGTGGATTACTGGCCTGAGGGAACGACATTTGTATCGGTGGTCGATCCAGGTGTCGGCTCGAAACGTAAGAGTGTGGTTGCCAAGACTGCAAAAAATCAATACATTGTCACGCCAGATAATGGGACTCTTTCTTTTATCAAGAAACACGTTGGTATTGTAGCCATTCGTGAAATTTCTGAGGTAGCTAATAGGCGTCAAAACACAGAGCATTCTTATACCTTCCACGGTCGTGATGTTTATGCTTATACTGGTGCTAAATTAGCCAGTGGTCACATTAGTTTTGAGGAAGTGGGGCCAGAGCTCAGTGTGGATCAGATTGTAGAGCTTCCAGTCGTAGAGACAATCATAGAAGATCATCTGGTGAAGGGAGCTATTGATATTCTGGATGTGCGTTTTGGTTCGCTTTGGACCTCTATCACGCGAGAAGAATTTTACAAGCTGGAACCAGCATTCGGTGACCGTTTTGAAGTGACTATCTATCACGCTGATATGCTGGTCTATCAAAATCAGGTTGTTTATGGCAAATCATTTGCAGATGTGAGAATTGGGCAACCCATCCTTTACATCAACTCTCTCTATCGTTTAGGTCTGGCTATCAACCAAGGTTCCTTTGCCAAGGCCTATAATGTGGGTGTCGGTTCATCTTGGACCATTGAAATAAAGAAAATAGAATCATAAAATAGGAGAATATAGATGAAAAATCAATCAATTAAACAAGTTGTTGCTATCGGTGTTGGAGCTGCGCTCTTTGTTGTCATCGGGATGATCAGTATTCCAACGCCTGTTCCAAATACAAGCATCCAGCTTCAGTATGCGGTACAGAGCCTCTTGTCTATTATTTTTGGCCCTCTAGTGGGACTACTTGTTGGTTTAATTGGGCATGCAGTGAAGGACTCTCTTGCTGGCTACGGTCTATGGTGGACTTGGATTATTGCTAGTGGTCTCTTTGGTCTAGCTGTAGGTCTCTTTAGAAAATACATTCGAGTAACACAGGGTGTTTTTGAGTTGAAGGATATTGTCTTCTTTAACCTCATTCAGATTGTTGCAAATGCTCTTGTTTGGGGTGTCTTGGCACCACTTGGAGATGTTGTGATTTATCAAGAAGCGGCAGAAAAAGTATTTGCCCAAGGGATTGTTGCGGGAATTGCAAATGCTGTAACTGTAGCTATCGCAGGTACCCTTCTCTTGCTAGCTTATTCACGTACGCAGACTCGTTCAGGAAGTTTGAAAAAGGATTAACATAAGAGAAAAGGCTGGACAACCAGTCTTTTTCGATGTTTATTGATTAGTTAGGCAAGCAAGCTATGATAGGACTCTTTTTGACGCTAAGATTTTACGAGAAGAGACTGCAAGAAGGGCTTGATTTATGATAAAATAGAAGTCTAAGAAGCGAATGAAGAGAGTAAGATGAAAGAAGCTATAATTGAGTGGAAGGATTTCTCTTTCCAGTATGAAACACAACAAGAACCGACCTTGCAAGGAGTAGACTTAACCATTTACAAGGGAGAGAAAGTCTTAATTGTTGGGCCATCTGGGTCAGGTAAGTCGACCTTGGGTCAATGTTTGAATGGGATTATTCCCAATATTTACAAGGGTCAGACATCTGGAGAATTTTTGATCAGGGGGCAAGCAGCATTTGATATGAGCATCTACGATAAATCTCATCTGGTCAGTACAGTTTTGCAGGATACAGATGGGCAGTTTATCGGCTTGTCCGTGGCAGAGGACTTGGCTTTTGCGCTAGAAAATGATGTAACAAGTCTAGAAGAGATGAAAAGTCGTGTTCATAAATGGGCTGAAAAGCTGGACCTTCTTTCTTTACTGTCTCAGCGTCCTCAGGATTTGTCAGGTGGACAAAAGCAGCGGGTCAGTCTGGCTGGTGTCTTGATTGATGAGAGTCCGATTCTTTTGTTTGATGAGCCACTTGCCAATCTGGATCCCAAGTCAGGTCAGGATATTATCGAATTGATTGATCAGATTCATAAGGAGGAGGGGACGACGACTCTTATTATCGAGCACCGTTTGGAGGATGTTCTGCATCGCCCTGTCGATCGGATTGTCTTGATAAATGATGGTCGTATCCTCTTTAATGGGAGCCCTGATCAGTTACTGGCGACTGATTTATTGACACAAAATGGAATCCGGGAACCCCTTTATCTCACCACTCTCCGTCAATTGGGTGTGGATTTAGTCAATGAAGAACAGTTAGCAAATCTAGATAACTTGTCTACCTCAAAAGGCCAGATTCAGTTGCGGACGGAACTGGTAAAAGAACCCCCAGAATTGCAGTCACTCTTTAGACTAGAGGACGTGTCGTTTTCTTATGATGATAGACCGATTTTAAAATCCATTCATTTAGATATTAAAAAGGGTGAAAAGATTGCCATTGTCGGGAAAAATGGAGCAGGGAAGTCAACTCTAGCCAAGGCTTTGAGTAGTTTTATTCAGACTGAAGGTCGCTATCTTTGGGAAGGGCAGGATATAAAAGGAGATTCTGTTGCAGAACGGGCGGAACGAGTAGGCTATGTGTTGCAAAATCCTAATCAAATGATTTCGACCAACATGATTTTTGATGAGGTGGCTCTGGGACTTCGTTTGCGAGGTGTGGACGAGCAGGAAATTGAAACGAGAGTCTATGAAACCTTGAGAATTTGTGGTCTCTATGAATTCCGTAATTGGCCCATTTCTGCCCTGTCATTTGGTCAGAAAAAACGTGTCACTATTGCATCGATTTTGGTCTTGGGGGCTGAAATTATCCTCTTAGATGAACCGACAGCAGGTCAAGACCAGAAGAATTATACTGAGATTATGGAATTTCTCGAAGAGTTGCATCAAAAAGGTCATACCATTGTCATGATTACGCATGATATGCAATTGATGCTGGATTATTCAGACCGAGCTCTTGTCATGGTGGATGGGGAATTGATTGCTGATACTGATCCGGCTAGTCTGTTAAGCAATCCTGAGCTGTTAGTAAAAGCCAACCTAAAGGAAACTTCTATCTTCAACTTGGCTAAGAAACTCGACGTGGATCCACTTGCTTTAACGGCATTTTACACAGAAAGGAGAGAAGGATGCAAGCTAAATTAATTGGTTACCAGCATAGAGATACTGTGATTCATCGCTTGTCAGGAGCTGGTAAACTCCTCTTTTTCATCCTTGTATCATTGGCGGCCATGATTAGCTATGATACCAGACTGCTTGTTCTGATTGCCATCTTTTCGGTATTTCTCCTCTATTTGTCAGAAATCCGTTTTAAAGATGTTTCCTTTGTAGCAGTTTTTGCGACGATATTTGCCGTTTTAAACGTTTTGATGGTCTATCTCTTTTCTCCCGAGTATGGGGTTGGACTTTACGGAGAGAGAAGTGTGATTTGGCAGGGAATCGGTGCCTACACTCTGACCAGTCAAGAGCTCTTTTATCTGCTAAATCTGGCCATTAAGTACCTTTGCACCATTCCTCTGGCTATTATCTTTTTGATGACAACCCATCCTAGTCAGTTTGCTTCCAGTTTAAATCAAATTGGTGTGCCTTACAAGATTGCCTATTCAGTCAGCCTGACTTTGCGCTATATTCCAGATTTGCAGGAAGAATTCTTTACTATCAAGATGTCTCAGGAGGCGCGTGGGATGGAATTATCCAAGAAAGCTTCTCTTATGCAACGAATCAAAGGCAATCTGCGCATTATCACTCCCTTGATTTTTAGCTCGCTAGAACGCATTGATACCATCGCGACTGCCATGGAGCTTCGACGCTTTGGGAAAGAGAAAAAACGCACTTGGTATAGTTATCAGACCTTGAAAAAAGGAGACTATCTTACCTTGCTCTTGGCAGCCTTGTTTTTAGTAGCTAGTTTGTTACTTATCTTGCAGAATCAGGGACGATTTTACAACCCTTGGAAATAGCTTGAAAAAATCAAAAAAATCAAGTCGTTTCTATTGACAATGATTCTGAAAGTGTTATACTAAGAAAGTAGTTTCGCTGATTTACTTCAAACCTGTTGTGAGGTAAGTTAACGATGCCTTAACCACGCTGTTTGCTGAGCTTGACTCCGGGCAGTGTGGCTATTTTTTTGCAATGGTGAAAGGAAGCAAGTCATGACAAATCACATTGTATTATTTGAGCCTCGAATTCCACAAAATACAGGCAATATCGCGCGTACTTGCGCTGCGACCAATTCTCCCCTCCACATCATCAAGCCAATGGGCTTTCCTATTGACGACCGCAAGATGAAGCGAGCTGGATTGGATTATTGGGATAAACTAGAGATTTATTTTTACGAGAGTTTGGAGGATTTCATGTCTCAGATGAAGGGCAAACTCTATCTGATTTCTAAATTCGCTGAGAAAGTGTATTCTGAGGTGGATTTATCGACTGACGAAGACCATTATTTTCTTTTTGGACGTGAAGACAAGGGCTTGCCGGAGGACTTTATGCGAGAACATCCTGAGAAAGCTCTCCGTATTCCTATGAATGATGAACATGTCCGCAGTCTCAATGTGTCTAATACCGTCTGCATGATTGTCTATGAGGCTCTCCGCCAGCAGAACTTTGCAGGTCTTGAGCTTGTTCATACCTATGAAGTGGATAAATTGAAATAAAAAATGAAAATGAAAATGAACAAAATGCTTGCGCTTGCAAGCGTTTTTTGTTATGATAAAAGAGTCTTCAGGGCAGGGTGAAATTCCCGACCGGCGGTAAATTTGACTAGCTATTTTAGCTTTCTCGTCGTTGTCTTGTCTCGATATACTTTAAGTATTATCTTCGACTGCGACGCCTAGATAAATCTAAAATATCTTAGTTAAATAAGTCCGCGAGCGCAAGCTGATGTGGTGAGATTCCACAACCGACAGTATAGTCTGGATGGGAGAAGACGAAAGAATAGCTTTGTCTGTTCTGATAGATTTATAGCTAAACTGTAACCGCTTGCTTGAATTTCCTTAATAGAGTGAGAGGGGACTTTTGGGATATAAAAAGTGAGAATAGATAGAGGAATCCTTTCTAACTTCTTCTGATTTTATAGAAAATTGGAGGAACCTGTTATGACAAACACACGTCGACTTTCGACCATTGCGATTTTATCAGCCATCTCATTTGTGCTGATGTACTTTGACTTTCCGCTTTTACCAGCGGCGTCCTTCCTCAAGATCGAATTTAGTATCTTGCCAGTCCTTGTGGGCTTAGTGGTCATGGATTTGCCTGCTGCTCTAGGAGTTCTCTTGCTTCGCTCACTCTTGAAACTGCTTCTTAACAGTCAGGGAGTGAATACTTACATTGGTTTGCCAATGAATATCGTAGCTTTGGGAGTTTTTGTCATCGTATTTGCTTTGATTTGGAAAAAGGAACGGACAACCCTTCGTTTCCTACTAGGCTCTCTAGCTGGGACTATTGGTTTAACCGTGGCTATGTTGGTTCTCAATTATGTTTATGCTGTTCCTTTGTACGCTAAGTTTGCTAACTTTGATATTGGAAAAATTTTGGGACTTTCCAACTACCTAATGACCATGGTATTACCTTTTAACTTGATTGAGGGTGTAATCTTTTCCGTTTCATTCTGGTTGTTGTATGTTCTCTTGAAACCAACCTTAAAACATTATGAGAGATAAACAAACATTTTTAATGAAGGGCAGTTTTGCCCTTTTACTTTTCGTTATTCTTGGCTACATGGTCAAATTTTACCCTGAAACGCTGGTCGGTTTTGACCAACCGATACAGACTGCCGTTCGAGGAGACTTGCCAGATTACTTGACTATTCTTTTTAGGGCCATCACACGCTTGATTGATATTCCAGTGATTATCACTTGGGTTGTCATTACAGCTTTTGTCTTTTATCGTAAGCGGTGGAAGGTAGAAAGTTTCTTCATGCTGGGAAATCTGGCTTTGACAGGTCTTTTAATCGTGACCTTTAAAAATATTTACCAGCGCCCACGACCAGCTATTTTACACTTGGTTGAGGAGAAGGGATTTTCCTTTCCAAGTGGCCATTCTCTGGCTGTAACCTTGATGGTCGGTTCTCTGATTATCATTCTCAGTCAACGGATGAAAAATCCAGTCTGGAGAAAAATCGTACAAATCGTCCTTGGTCTCTACCTAGTCAGTGTGCTGGTATCAAGGGTCTATCTGGGAGTTCACTATCCATCAGATGTCCTTGCCAGTCTCTGTGTGGGCTTGGGAGTCCTGTTTATCGAGTTTCCCTTCTATGACAAGCTCCGATTCCAATGGCGATTTAAAGGCAAGCAGAAGTGAGTATCAAATTCCTTTGAGGAGAAAGAAATGAAAGTCAATATAGCAGATCTTCATCCGACTCAACTATACTTATCAGAAAAGAAGTTGCAAGATATTCAGATGCTTTACCAGTCGGCAGAAACAATCCAAGTCGATCCAATCAGTATTCTTGCCTTTGGAAATTGCTTGTTGATTACAGATGGACATCACAGGGCTTATCAGGCTTTATTGGCAGGTCGGGATACGATTTCTGCTGAGTGGGATAGAGATGGTGGTGATGAACTATATCATCTCTATGCGCAAGCTTGTGAGGAAAGAATGATTTACTCTGTTCTGGATTTAAAAAATCATATCTTAGCTCAAGATGAGTATGAAGCAAAATGGTATAACTGGTGTGATGGTTTTAATCAAGCAGCAACTATTTTGTGGAAAAGGAAAGCAGATGAAACGGATTTTACAAATAGATAATGCACTGCGTCTTGTTCCTTATTATAAGGTCAATCATTGTGAAGAAGCTTTTGCTTGGTATCAGGATGTGAACTTAGTTCACCTCGTAGATGGTGTGAAGAAACCTTATAGTCAAGAAACTTTGGAAGCTATGTATTCCCATTTGGATCAGCATGGTGAACTTTTTTGGATTGAAGTCAAGGAGAAGGGAGAATGGTTTCCAATTGGGGATGTTACACTATCTCAGGATAATCTCCCCATTGTGATTGGGAATTCCGCTTACCAACATCGAGGACTTGGAAAAAAGATTCTAAGTGCTTTGATTGAATTGGCTCGAGTAAAAGGATGGAAAGAATTGAGAGTCAAGGAAATCTACACCTACAATCATGCTTCTAGGAGGTGTTTCAAGTCGCTTGGATTTGTGGAAAATGGAGCAACAGAAAAAGGAATGAGTTTTGTATTGAAATTAATCTAATCTAACTTGTTTTTTAACTCAAAATCTGATAAACTATGTAGTAATTGAATAGAAATCTGCAAGACTAGTAACTCAAGGGAAGTATATCAGGGAGGAGAGCCGTGACTGCAAGCTCTCTATATGAAAGCTGGGTGAATTCACTTGTGCATGGATTTAGAAATGAAGGTCTGACTTGTCAGATAAAAACGGATGGTACCGCGTGTCAACGCTCCGAGTGGAGTTTTTGGCATGTGGTTTTCTTTTTATCTACGAGAGACTGATGGAGGAATTATGTCAACTATTGAAGAACAATTAAAAGCGCTTCGTGAAGAAACGCTGGCTAGCTTGAAGCAGATTACTGCTGAAAATAAAAAAGAGATGCAAGATTTGCGTGTTTCTGTCCTTGGGAAAAAGGGTTCACTTACTGAAATCCTCAAAGGGATGAAAGATGTCTCTGCTGAGATGCGTCCGATTATCGGGAAACACGTCAATGAAGCTCGTGATGTCTTGACAGCAGCCTTTGAAGAAACAGCTAAACTATTGGAAGAAAAGAAAGTCGCAGCTCAACTGGCTAGCGAGAGTATCGATGTGACACTTCCAGGTCGCCCTGTTGCGACGGGTCACCGCCACGTTTTGACACAAACCAGTGAAGAAATCGAAGATATTTTCATTGGTATGGGTTACCAAGTCGTGGATGGTTTTGAAGTGGAGCAAGACTACTATAACTTTGAACGTATGAACCTTCCGAAAGATCATCCAGCCCGCGATATGCAGGACACATTCTATATCACTGAAGAAATCTTGCTCCGTACTCATACATCTCCTGTGCAGGCGCGTGCTATGGATGCTCATGATTTCTCTAAAGGCCCTTTGAAAATGATCTCACCAGGGCGTGTCTTCCGTCGTGACACAGACGATGCGACCCACAGTCACCAATTCCACCAAATCGAAGGTTTGGTTGTTGGGAAGAACATTTCTATGGCAGACCTTCAAGGAACCCTTCAGTTGATTGTGCAAAAAATGTTTGGCGAAGAGCGTCAAATTCGTTTGCGCCCCTCTTACTTCCCATTCACAGAACCATCTGTTGAGGTGGATGTTTCGTGCTTCAAATGTGGTGGTGAAGGATGTAACGTATGTAAGAAAACTGGTTGGATTGAAATCATGGGTGCTGGTATGGTTCACCCACGTGTTCTCGAAATGAGTGGAATTGATGCAACGGTCTACTCTGGATTTGCCTTTGGTCTTGGACAAGAACGTGTAGCTATGCTTCGTTACGGAATCAACGATATCCGTGGATTCTACCAAGGAGATGTCCGCTTCTCAGAACAGTTTAAATAAGATTGAAACCTGAAACACAGTCCTAGTCAGCTACTCTTGACGAGAAATGGTGAGGACTGACTCGAAGAAAAAGAAAGGAATTGAAAAGGTCTTACTTGGTGGGATCTTACAATCAGAATTATGCTTGTATCTTATAAATGGTTAAAAGAATTGGTGGACATTGATGTGCCATCACAAGAGTTGGCTGAAAAAATGTCAACTACAGGGATCGAGGTAGAAAGTGTGGAATCACCGGCTGCTGGTCTCTCAAAAATTGTCGTCGGTGAGGTCTTGTCTTGCGAAGATGTGCCAGAAACTCACCTCCATGTTTGTCAGGTTAACGTTGGCGAAGAAGAAGCCCGTCAAATCGTCTGTGGTGCACCGAATGTGCGTGCTGGTATCAAGGTTATGGTGGCTCTTCCAGGAGCTCGCATCGCTGACAATTACAAGATCAAAAAAGGGAAAATCCGCGGTCTTGAGTCACTTGGGATGATTTGTTCCCTTGGTGAATTGGGAATTTCTGACTCAGTTGTGCCTAAGGAATTCGCAGATGGCATCCAAATCTTGCCAGAAAATGCCGTTCCTGGGGATGAAGTCTTCTCATATCTAGACTTGGATGATGAAATCATCGAACTGTCTATCACACCAAACCGTGCAGATGCCCTTTCTATGCGTGGAGTGGCTCACGAAGTGGCAGCTATCTATGACAAGGCGGTCAACTTTAAAGAATTCAGTTTAACAGAAACAAATGGAAGTGCAGCAGATGCCCTTTCTGTAGGCATTGAAACAGACAAGGCGCCTTACTATGCAACCCGCATTTTGGACAATGTGACTATCGCACCAAGTCCACAATGGTTGCAAAACCTTCTCATGAACGAAGGCATTCGTCCAATCAACAACGTTGTGGATGTGACCAACTATATCTTGCTCTACTTTGGTCAACCGATGCATGCCTTTGACTTGGATACCTTTGAAGGAAATGACATCCGTGTGCGTGAAGCACGTGCTGGTGAAAAATTGGTGACCTTGGACGGTGAAGAACGTGAGTTGGACGTGAATGACTTAGTCATCACTGTGGCTGACAAGCCAGTGGCTCTTGCAGGTGTTATGGGTGGTCAAGTAACAGAAATCTCTGAAAAATCTAGTCGTGTTGTCCTTGAAGCGGCTGTTTTCAATGGCAAATCTATCCGCAAGACTAGTGGTCGCCTCAACCTTCGTTCTGAGTCATCTTCTCGCTTTGAAAAAGGGATCAATGTGGCAACTGTTAACGAAGCTCTTGATGCGGCAGCTAGCATGATTGCAGAGCTTGCAGGTGCGACTGTGCGTAAGGGTATCGTTTCAGCGGGTGAACTTGATACCTCTGATGTGGAAGTTTCTTCAACTCTTGCTGATGTTAATCGTGTCCTCGGAACTGAACTTTCTTATGCTGATGTAGAAGACGTCTTCCGTCGTCTTGGCTTTGGTCTTTCTGGCAATGCAGATAGCTTTACAGTCAGCGTCCCACGTCGTCGTTGGGATATCACTATCGAGGCAGACCTCTTTGAAGAAATCGCTCGTATCTATGGTTATGACCGCTTGCCAACCAGCCTTCCAAAAGACGATGGTACAGCTGGTGAATTGACTGCGACACAAAAACTCCGCCGTCAAGTTCGTACCATTGCTGAAGGAGCAGGTTTGACAGAAATTATCACCTACGCTCTAACAACTCCTGAAAAAGCAGTCGAGTTTACAGCTCAACCAAGTAACCTTACTGAACTTATGTGGCCAATGACAGTGGACCGTTCTGTCCTCCGTCAAAATATGATTTCAGGTATCCTTGATACTGTTGCCTACAATGTGGCTCGTAAGAATAAAAACTTGGCCCTTTACGAGATTGGAAAAGTCTTTGAACAAACAGGCAATCCAAAAGAAGAACTTCCAAATGAGATCAACAGCTTTGCCTTTGCCTTAACAGGATTGGTTGCTGAAAAAGATTTCCAAACAGCAGCAGTTCCAGTTGATTTCTTCTATGCTAAGGGAATCCTAGAAGCGCTCTTTACTCGCTTGGGGCTTGCAGTGACCTATACAGCAACAGCTGAGATTGCAAGCCTCCACCCAGGACGTACAGCCGTGATTTCACTCGGTGACCAAGTTCTTGGTTTCCTTGGGCAAGTGCATCCAGTCACTGCTAAGGCTTACGATATTCCAGAAACGTATGTAGCTGAGCTTGACCTTTCAGCCATCGAAGCTGCCCTTCAACCTGTTGCTCCATTTGTGGAAATCACCAAATTCCCAGCAGTCAGCCGTGATGTTGCTCTTCTCCTCAAGGCAGAAGTGACTCATCAAGAAGTTGTGGACGCTATCCAAGATGCCGGTGTGAAACGTTTGACAGATATCAAACTCTTTGACGTCTTCTCAGGCGAAAAATTGGGACTTGGTATGAAGTCAATGGCTTATAGCTTGACCTTCCAAAATCCAGAAGATAGCTTGACTGACGAAGAAGTCGCACGCTACATGGAAAAAATCCAAGCATCGCTTGAAGAAAAAGTCAATGCAGAAGTG
This sequence comes from Streptococcus toyakuensis, assembly GCF_024346585.1. Lineage (NCBI taxonomy): Bacteria > Bacillati > Bacillota > Bacilli > Lactobacillales > Streptococcaceae > Streptococcus > Streptococcus toyakuensis. The sequence continues at coordinate 1,744,548 of NZ_AP024523.1, read as the reverse complement.
CGTTAACTTATCAATCCATCCTTCGGGGTGGATTTTTGCTTTTCAAATAACAATTCAGGATCAAAAATAGACAGTTGAGGAACAGTGAAGATAAATTGGAGTTTACCAGTGTATAATGTACTCATAACTCAAAGTACCCTAAGATTTTTTACTAAAATGAGGATGATAAAATGGACAGAAATCATTGTAAAGGCTATCAAAAAGGAGTATAATGAGTGCAAGACATTTCGGAGGTGAAAGATGCTAGAGGTAAGAAGTCTAGAGAAAAGTTTTGGATCCAAGCAAGTTTTGTTTGGTATTGACTTTCAAGCGCGACCAGGTCGTATTTTGGGATTAGTCGGGAAAAACGGTGCTGGGAAGACAACAATTTTCCACAGTATTTTGAAGTTTTTAGAATATCAAGGAGAAATTAGTCTAGATGGTCAGAATATTCGTCAGGAAACCTACGCTCGGATTGGCTATCTGCCTGAAGAACGCAGTCTTATGCCTAAATTGACTGTCCTTGAACAAGTTCGTTACTTGGCGACTCTAAAAGGTATGGATGCCAAGGAAATCAAGGAAAAACTCCCTCAATGGATGAAGAAGTTGGAAGTGAAAGGGAAACTGACTGATAAGATCAAGAGTCTGTCAAAAGGGAATCAGCAGAAGATTCAGCTCATTATTACTCTGATTCATGAGCCAGACTTGATTATCTTGGATGAGCCTTTCAGTGGATTGGACCCAGTCAATACTGAATTGCTAAAGCAAGTCATTTTTCAGGAAAAAGAGCGCGGAGCAACCATTATCTTTTCTGACCATGTCATGACCAACGTCGAGGAGCTTTGTGACGATATTCTCATGATCCGAGATGGCCGTGTAGTCTTGCATGGGCCAGTCCAGGATGTCCGTAATCAATACGGGAAAACGCGTCTCTTTGTTTCAAGTGAACGAAGCAAGGAAGAATTGGAAAATCTTCCTCATGTCAAACAGGTGAGCTTGACCAAGCAAGGCAGTTGGAAATTGATCTTGGAGGATGAGAGCGCTGGAAGGGAACTTTTCCCAATCTTGACTCAAGGTCAATATATCGCAACTTTTGACCAGCAAGCGCCAACAATCGATGAAATCTTTAAACTAGAATCAGGGGTGGAAGTATGAGAAATATGTGGGTTGTAATCAAGGAAACCTATCTTCGACATGTCAAATCGTGGAGTTTCTTCTTTATGGTGATTTCGCCGTTCCTCTTTTTAGGAATCTCTGTAGGAATTGCCTATCTCCAAGGCTCTTCAATGGCTAAAAATGATAAAGTGGCAGTAGTGACAACAGTGCCATCTGTGGAAGATGGGCTTAAGGGTACCAATGGTATCAACTTTGATTATCAGGATGAAGCAAGTGCTCAAGCTGCTATCAAGGATGAAAAATTAAAAGGCTATCTGACCATTGACCAAGAGGATAGTGTCTTGAAGGCAGTTTATCACGGTGAAACTTCCCTTGAGATTGCTATTAAGCTAGGAGTAACGAGCAAGTTAAATGAGCTTCAAGATCAACTCAATCGTTCGGCAGCCAATTTGTCACAAGAACAGGAAAAACGCTTGGAACAAACAGTTAACTTTACGGAGAAAATTGATGAATCCAAGGAAAATAAAAAAATGATTCAAACCTTTGCGGCCGCAGGGCTTGGTTTCTTCCTTTATATGATTTTGATTACCTATGCTAGTGTCACTGCTCAGGAAGTGGCTAGCGAGAAAGGAACCAAAATTATGGAGGTGGTCTTCTCTAGTATCCGAGCTAGTCATTATTTCTACGCTCGCATGCTGGCTCTGCTTCTTGTGATTTTGACCCATATTGGCATTTACGTCGTGGGTGGACTTGCTGCCATTCTTCTCTTTAAAGACCTACCAATCTTGGCACAATCTGGTATTTTAAACCATATAGGAGAGGCTTTCTCGCTCAACACCTTATTGTTTGTCTTGGTTAGCCTCTTTATGTACGTTGTTTTAGCAGCCTTCCTAGGTTCTATGGTTTCTCGTCCTGAGGATTCAGGAAAAGCCTTGTCGCCTTTGATGATTTTGATTATAGGTGGTTTTTTTGGAGTGACAGCTCTAGGTGCAGCTGGTGACAATCTCATCTTGAAGATTGGTTCATATATTCCCTTTATTTCGTCCTTCTTCATGCCATTTAGAGCCATTAATGGCTATGCAAATGGGTTAGAAGCTTGGATTTCGCTTGCGATTACGATTGCTTTTGCAGTAACTGCAACAGTCTTTATCGGACGTATGTATGCTAGTCTCGTTCTGCAAACAGATGATTTAGGTCCTTGGAAAACCTTTAGACGTGCCTTATCTTATAAATAGAAGAGCCTCGCGAAAGCGAGGTTTTTTAGAGATAAAAAGAGTGGAATTTAGAAAAATATTTTTCATATCTATTGACTTTTAGGGGTGAAATTTGGTATGATAGTAGGCGGTATTGTTTACCCCATTTGAAAGGCCCCGGAACCTTCCAAATACTTTTCGATGGGAAGGAACACCCATCACCGTAAACAAAAATCGAACTATATATAGGAGAAATCATGAACAAAACAACATTTATGGCTAAACCAGGCCAAGTTGAACGTAAATGGTACGTAGTTGACGCAACTGATGTACCACTTGGACGTCTTTCTGCAGTAGTTGCTAGCGTACTTCGCGGAAAAAACAAACCAACATTTACACCACACACTGATACAGGTGACTTTGTGATTGTTATCAATGCTGAAAAAGTTAAATTGACTGGTAAAAAAGCAACTGATAAAATCTACTACACTCACTCAAACCACCCAGGTGGATTGAAACAAATCTCTGCAGGTGAACTTCGTTCTAAAAATGCAGTACGTTTGATCGAGAAATCAGTTAAAGGTATGCTTCCACACAATACTCTTGGACGCGCTCAAGGTATGAAGTTGAAAGTATTTGTTGGAGCTGAGCACACTCACGCTGCACAACAACCAGAAGTTCTTGATATTTCAGGACTTATCTAAGGAAAGGAACAATAAAGTATGTCACAAGCACAATATGCAGGTACTGGACGTCGTAAAAACGCTGTTGCACGCGTTCGCCTTGTTCCAGGAACTGGTAAAATCACTGTTAACAAAAAAGATGTTGAAGAGTACATCCCACACGCTGACCTTCGTCTTGTTATCAACCAACCATTCGCAGTTACTTCAACTGCAGGTTCATACGACGTTTTCGTTAACGTTGTAGGTGGTGGATACGCTGGTCAATCAGGAGCTATCCGTCACGGTATCGCTCGTGCCCTTCTTCAAGTAGACCCAGACTTCCGCGATTCATTGAAACGCGCAGGACTTCTTACACGTGACTCACGTAAAGTTGAACGTAAGAAACCAGGTCTTAAGAAAGCTCGTAAAGCTTCACAATTCTCAAAACGTTAATCAATACGATACTATCAACGTTTCAAAGCACTCAAGAGTTTACCTCATGGGTGCTTTTTTTATGTTTTTTGAAAAAGTTCACCTCAAAGTTTACCTTATTTTCACCTTATTGTTTTAGAGACCTTAAGGCAAATTCACCGACTGCCATAGGGACTACATTAGAAGTATTGACATAAATCTGTGTTGTACCTGTGTCGCTATGTGTTAGAGCTTCGGAAATGGCTTCTAAGCTCATTCCAGCCTGTTTAGCGAGCGTTGCTCCCGTATGACGTAGTTTATGTGGTGTAGCGTGTGTAAGCTCTGGGTGTCGCTTTCTGATAGTTTTCATCTTATTATTGAGATAGTCAGAGTGTAAAGGCTTGTTGATGTTTCCTTTTGCTATAACGACACTATAATATGACTGGGAGCTGGCAAAGTCAGTTGCTTTAAAGCGTTAATTGATACGATTATATCAATATTTCAAAGCTATTTGCAAAGTGCTTTTCTAGGTTTACACTTAAAATAATTGTTAAGTTATATAGGAACCTTCTAGATAAAGACTGAGTACTTTTAGAGTATAATATAGTTATGTAGAGTTAAAAAGAATTGAGGAAAGTAATATTGGCTAAATCTCACATCTCAGAATTATTACCAACTAAGTATAGAAAACGTCATCAATTAATGCTATATTTGTACGATATACTAGTTGATATTTTGGTTAAAGCTGATAAATATCAATTATCCAGTCTATCTTTTAGATTTACTAATGAGATAAATGATGAAATTGACTTGTTTGATGAACTAGATAGACAAAAAGATTTAGATATTTCTGAATATGTATATATACCTCACATCTTTTTTTCAATTTTACGTGATTTAAATTACTATCTATTTGAATCTCTGAGTTGTATAGAGAGGGGAAAAGTTACTGTTGCATTTTCTCTTGCTAGGAAACCTTTTCAAGATAATTTATTTTATTTAAGTTGGATATTGGTTCAACCACATGATTTCTTAGAAAAAATACAATATGGAGAGCTTAGGGAATATGACGTAAGTGATTTGAAGGGTAAAAAAGAATTTGTTATTGACCTACTTTTAAAAGCAAAAGAATCGATTCAGTATGAAAATGGTTTTTTGGATTTTAGTAGAGAATTACTTGATCCTGAATTACTATATGACATTATATATAATCGAAAGGCAGAAAATAGTTTAACAAGTGTATTTGATCAATCTATTCATTTGGTGACAAAGAATAAAAATTATCCTACGGAAAAGCGAAATCTTAATTTTATATTTTCTGATGATAAGATTTGGGATGATTTTTGGCATTTGTTCTATGAGAAAACACCCTACATTCTAATTTATTTAGTAGAAGTAGCTATTGCTATATTTGAGAAATATTTTGATATTGATTTAGAAATAGTTACCCTTAACCGGTATATTAGAAATTTCAAGATAATTTTAGCTTTATCTGGAGAAGAAAATAAAGAATTAGAAAGTATTTTTGATTTCATATTTAATGGTGATAATCTTAGCATGACATGTGAAGAATGCGGGAGGATATATAAGTTCAATATCAATTTAGTGAGGGAAATAAAAGAAGATTATCTATATACTTGTCAGAATTGTGGTTTTGTAGAGAGACTAGGGCAATATTTTGTGAGTGATGAATTACTGAGTAATAAAAGAAATATTCTGATTGATAACTCGAATGATGAGAATTGGAAGCTGGTCTAATACAATTAAAAGGTAGTACCGACATAAAAATCATAGTTTAGAAAGTTGTGAAGATTTTTGAAAAGCAATCAGAATGGATAATATGAAATTTAAAGATTACACTTGGAATAAAGAGTTTGAAATAAAAGGGTATTTTTCAGAACGTTCCGACGATATAGTTAGTAAGGATAACTTGAGCGGTATTTTACATTATTCTCCTAGTGAAATTGTATTAGAATTATTTGGTGGATTTGAAGAGGAATCAGGCATTTCATTCGGTTTTGGTAAGTGTTTGGAAAAGATATATGGTTTCTCCAGTAATGGTAATATTTTAATTTTAAATACTTATGGTGAACCAATGGTACATTCCTCATCTCCTGGATTTCCGATAACTAGATATAGAGTAAAAAATTTTAAAATTTACAGTGTATTTTATAATGAGCTTGGAAATTTTGATTATAGTTCTGAGGCCTTTAAAGATTTAATTAATGAATTAGATTCTGAAAAAATCAAGGAATATAATTTTAGCTTTGAACATATTGAGGAATGGATTGAAAAATCATTGGTAACTGTTAAATATAGAGACAATCAAACTATTTTTGAAAGTGCAGTAAGTGAATATCAACCAACAAAAGTGTTAATAAGATCACTAGGAATGAACTTTGAAGATGTGGCAATACTCCATTCTTCATATACAACTACGTCATTTACCAGTGATTATTTTATTAAACTTATTTCAGCTGATTTAAATATAAGATATTTTGATGAATTTTATCAAGCTTCACATAAGTTTAAGGAATTTATTGAGATTTTATCAAATATACCATTGTCTTTTACTAGTATTGAATTTCTTGTTCTTTATAAAATGATAGATGGTAAGCGTATGCCACTTATAAAAGGCAAATTCTTTGTTCAGCATTCTAGAAAATCCCAAAAATGGAAATCGTATTCTCAGCAAGATATTTCTTTGAGGGCATTAGAAGATAGTTTTGAACATATTTTAAATCATTGGTTTGATAAATCTGAGGAACTTGAATTTATAGTGAGACAATTTTCAAAAAATCTTCATGGTGATTTATATTTGGAAGATCAGTTGGTTGATGCTATTAGGAATTTGGAAGTTTACTCTAGAAATTTTAAGAATTTTAAAAATCCGAAATGTTTATCTGATGTTGAAGAAAAAGCTAGACAATCTTTGTTTGACTTTATAAACACACATCTTTTAGAAGAGGTAAGAAGAAAATTTAGAAATAAATTGAAATTTAATCAAAAAGAGCCTAACCTTGCCGAACGTTTAAAAAATTTATTCGATTCAATTGATGAGCTTAATCTGTCTAAAATTTTTTCGAATAGTGAGAGAGAATTACTAATAATAAAATTAATTCAAACACGAAATTACTATACTCATGGTGATTCGAAAGATAACTATCCAGAAATGATAACAGATATCAGGGAGATGTATGAAACAAAATTGCTTCTTCAAGAAGTGCTGAGATATTATATTTATCAAGAATTGGATATGAAATATAAATATAAAAAATTCTAAACCTCAAGCCATTAGCTCAATGATTTAGGATGTTTTCATGGAAATTGGAACAATTGACACAGTTGTTGCGACTTTAGTCGCTTACAAATGTGGCTGCAACCTGACAAGGTCAGTTGCCTCAAAACGTTAATCAATACGATTATATCAACGTTTACAGACATTCAAGAATTTTCTCTTGGATGTCTTTTTTTGTCTAAAAATCAAGAGTTTCCACCATTGATTTTTAGTCTAATATTAGTTTCTACTGAATAATCTTTTTAGGTCATAATAAAACACTCCTGTTTATAGTTTCACTAAATGTCAACAGGAGCATTATTCTTTTGTCTCAATTTATGTGTTCAGTGCCTATCTACTTTTCTAGTAACCAATCTATGATATTTTTCTTCTCAATACCATTGTAATTGGCTGTTGGCTGAATCGTATCCATTGTTAATAGATATTTTGGGAATTGATCTTTAATGGCTTCTAGTGGTCTAAGTTCTCTTTCTAGTGTTTCTGGAGCAAGTGTTGTTTCACTGACTTGATAATAAGTGTAGTGACCAAGATCAGTTACAACAACAAAATCAACCTCATATTTATCTAAATTACCAACATATACTTGTGAATATCTACGTCTCAATTCTAAATATACCATATTTTCCAAGATATGCCCAATGTCTTCTTTGTGGTCTGGTAATAAGAGATGTCGTAAACCTAAATCAACGGGATAATATTTTTCTAAGCGTTGCAATAATGCTCTACCTTTTACATCAAAACGTGGAACGGAATAAAAAAGCAAACTATCTGTCAAAGTCGTCAAATAATTTTCCAAAGTATTATGGGAGATTGAAACGTTTTGGCTGACCAGGGTATTGCGAATCTTATTTGTTGATATTAAGCTACCTGTACTACTGAGAAGGGTTCGGACAATGCGTTCAATAATAGTAGGATTTGGATTTCCTAATCTAGTTACAATATCATTTAACAGTATTGAGTTATATATTCCTCTTAGATAATCAATTTTTTCAGCGTAAGATGATGTTTGCAATAAGTAAGGGAAAGCACTAAAGAGATAATTGTTAAAAATTTCTGTTGTATTCAGATTTTCTGTGAGAGATTGACCTGATAGATATTCTTCAAATGACAAAGGAAGAACCTCTATCTCAACATACCGACCAGTCAAGTTTGTTGCTAATTGGCTGCTCATAAAGTAGGCGTTTGATCCAGTCAAATAGAGGTCAACATTTGGTAGGATGAATAGACTATCTGCTACCAGTTCAAATTTCTCAACATGTTGAATTTCATCTAAAAAGATATAGTATGTTTTCTCGCTAACTAATTGATCTTTTATATAAGCGTATAATGTTTGAAAATGTCGGAGGTCATAGTAACTCAGATCCTCAAAATTGATGGATATGATTTGATCCTCGTCTACCCCAGTTGCTAGTAACTCCTCTTTATAGAGTTGAAAGAGAACAGATTTACCAGCTCGTCTAACTCCACTCACAACTTTGATGATTTGTCGGTCACGATGTCTTCTTAAAAAATCTAAATAATGTGGTCTTTTAATATAGTTCATAATAGATACCTCAAAGATAGTATAATACAAATAGACATTATTTTCAAATATTTAGAAATAAATTGGAATTTATTTTATTATTTCTAAACATTTAAAAATAATCTTTTTCTATAATCAAAAAATAGTCCATTTTGGTATGGCATGATAGTAAATCTTGTGAGGTTTTGTAGCAAGTATTCAAATAAAAAGCGCATACTATCAGGAATAAAAAACTTGATAGTATACGTTTTATCCTAGAAATATTTGCTGGCTGTTTTTCTCAAACTGACTTTTTAAGAAGTTACCTTATCAGCAATTTCAAATAAGTTTATGGAGCTATCTTTGGAAAAACTGTAGAATTTCAAAAATTACTACAGACCTTGAATTTTACTTATCATTTCAATGATTTAGATTGCTTACATTTTGTTTTGATAAGTTTTACGGTAATCTCCAGGAGAAAGTCCAGTCCTTTGTTTAAAAATTTTAGTAAAGTAAGAATAATTATCATACCCTACTTGACAAGATACTTGTGATATCGAGATATTTGTTTGAGATAGGAGAGATTTAGCAGCATTAATGCGCTTATCCGTTATATATTTAACAAGAGTTTCTCCAGTTTCTTTTTTAAAAATTCTAGCTAAATGATCTGCACTGAGATAAACAACATCTGCTAAGATAGAACGATTTATATCTTCATAGTAGTGATGATCTATGTATTCGACGATGCGTTGAATACTATTTTTTTGGTTTTCAATGTTTGTTGCAAATTTCTTAGCATGTGACCAGTAATAATCAAAGTAATCTTGAAATGATTCAATTGAATGAAAACGTCGTTGGAATAGGAAATCATGAGTGCTATTTTGGAATAATTTATGTGCTGAAATTCCATTTTGATCTAGATATATCCCTATTTGTTGAATCCAATCTAGTAAAATTTGTTGTAGTGTGAAAGTAGGAATTTGAGAATTATAGGCAAGTGAATTAATTTTTTCTCTTAATTCGTATTCACTTAAGGTGTCTAAAAAAGTAATTGAAAGAGTTTCTGTTTTAAAGGAAGTTGGGAAACTATGTGGAACACATGTAATAGTATTCCAATAAGAAACATATTGTTCATTATAAGTGTAGAGTTCTTTGGTATGAAATAAAATATCGGATATTTTATGGCAACTCTTATATATAATGTTTGAGTATTTACTAAAGTTATTGGAAATTTGAGAATGAATTTCATATGCCAGTTTGTCACTACGTTTGGAAGAGTCTACTCTAAAGAGACAAACATATTGATCGACCTGGCTTTCCATTTTGAATAGACTTATCAGATTATAAGAAGGTTGTGAAATTATTTGAAGTTCTCTTTTTAGTTGAGAAGTCCATGATGGAGTTTCTACAGAATAATCTTCTTCATTAAGATTAATGGTTAAAACTGCGAGGAAAAAATACTGGTGTTGTTTAAGAATAAAATCTTGTTTGCTCGCTATGTTTTCTAGTTCATCAATGCGAGAAATTTGAGGTTTTCTAAGGTAATCATACCAGAAATTATCTTCTATTTGTAAAAGTGAATCATTTTTTCCATTTAAGTTATGATTCTCAATTTTACTAATGGCTTTTTGAATAATAAATTCTAATTTTTCAAAGTTAATGGGTTTTAGATAGTATTCAAAGCTTTGCAATTCAATTGCTTTTTGAGCATAGTTGAAGTCGGCGTAATTAGTTAAAAAAATTGTTTTTATATCATATTTTTCATTTCTAATCCAAGATAAGAGTTCGAGGCCGCTGCCTTGAGGCATTTCTATATCGCTTATCATGAGATCAATAGGATGCTCTCTAATAATATTTTGAGCTTGAGTGAGGCTATAGGCAACATAAACAATGTCAATGTGTAGTTTAGCCCAATTTATTTTCTCTCGTAAAGCTTCAATGATAAAACGATCGTCATCAACTAATAAGATGTTCATTATAACCTCCGTCTATAATCTTGTATGGAATGAGTAAAAGAATTTTAGCTCCACCTTCTTCATTATTTTTAAATGTAATAGTATAGTCGTTGGGATAGAGAAGATTTAAACGTTCGATGGTGTTTGTGATCCCGATATGATGTCCATCTTCTGTTATTAGAGACTGTTTCTGATTTAGTTTTGATAAAATTTCTTCAGAGAAACCTGGACCATTATCCTCGATACAAATCTGAATATAATCTGAGTTCTCAGTTTTTACTTTTTTTATCGATAGCAAAATTGTAAATAAATCCTGAAATGAAAAACCGTGTTTGATTGTGTTTTCAATAAATGTTTGTAACAGTAACGATGGAACAAGAGTATTTTGTAGGTCATCATTGTAGTCTAGTGAAAAGTAGATGCTATTTCCATATCGAATTCGTTGTATTTCTAAATAATCTCTAATATGCTGAACTTCATCTTTAAGTTCTGAAAAATCTTGATTAGCCATAAATAAATGACGGAGATAATTTGAAGTTAGGATAGTTAACTCTTCAATTTCCTTATAGTTTTTTGTTTGAAGCATACTATGAATCATTGATAACATATTTAAGTAGAAATGCGGACGAATTTGGTTCTTAAGATAATTAAGTTCTATCTTCTTAAGTTCTAGTTGTGAATGGTATTCCCGTATTTTTAATTCTTGCATGTCAAATATTACTTTATTAAGTTTATCATTTGCCTTATCAATTTCTAGTATACCTTCAGATATAAAAAATTCAGAAGGGGGGATGGAGTCCCCAAGTTGAGAGAGTCGTTCAGTGAGTCTTGTTATTGGTTTAATCATCCACTGACGAATATACAGGATAATGATGATTGATAAAATGGTGATAATGATAGGAACGGCTGATAAAAATACTTCTAAGAGTGTGATATTTCTAAAGACTTCGGCATAATCGACTAAAACATAAATATCGAAAGGTAAATGCGTTTTTTCATTTTGAGCATGAATCAGGTAGTTTTCGGAGGGTATATTGTTAGGCTCTTTTAGGGAAAGTTTACCATTATTTCCAATATTGAGTTTTCTTAGAGGTTTTAGGATATCTTCTGAAGATATGACGGCATAAATGATTTTTCCTTCGTAATGAACAGATTTAACTAAGTATTCGCTGTTTTTAGTAGTTACATTTTTCCATTTACGGTCACTTATATCACTACGCAATGATTTTAGATTTGATTTTAACAGTAGATAATCTTCATATGGAATATAAAGATTGGAGACATTTATAAAATGATCAGTACTATCGGTTTCTAATAAGAATGTCATATGAGTTTCATTTTGATATTCAAACTCTGTAAAGCTAGTTTGAACTTTTTTAAGAGTTTCTTGATACTCAAGAAACGTTTGTACATGATTTAAGTTCTCTAAAGATTCATTATGCGTTATTGTTGAGTACATAAAGCGTTCTACAGAATGCAATTTCTCATTAACAGAATCAGCATAAATTTCAATTGAACTACGTAGGTGTACTATATTTTGGTTTTTAATAAAATTTCTGGTTATGTTACTCATAGCAATATTGATTAAAATATTTATCAATAGTAGTACAAGTAGGAGTTTAAAGAAAAAATGAATGGAATGTTTTTTTGATAAGTCGTGATTTAATTTCATATACTATTCTCCTCTTAAAATTATAGCACTTTGAAAATACGATATCATGTAACAAAACAGATATGTTTTATCAAGATGTCGGAAAAGTAATAGTTTTTAAAATTAAAAAACTGAAAAATTGATAAACCTAGTCCAAAAAGTTCTATTAAGGGAATTCTATATGGTGTAAAATAATCGTAGAAAATCAGATGGGAGGAAAAACATGAAAGTAGCATCTCAACTTCATAAAATAAAATTAAAGCATAGTATTCCGTTATATATATTACTTTTTCCTTCAATAATGCTATTAATTTTATTTTCCTATATTCCCATGTTGGGACTAATTATTGCATTTAAAGACTATTCACCAGCCAATGGTATCTTTGCTAGTCAGTGGGTAGGATTTAAGTACTTTACTCAATTTTTCTCATCATTCCAATTCGGGACAACTATGTTCAATACATTAAAAATTTCACTTTATAGTATTGTAGTAGGATTCCCCTTGCCTATTATACTAGCTATAATTAGCAATCAGTTAAGAGTTGGGAAATTTAGAAAAATATTTCAAGTGACAACTTACTTACCTCATTTTATCTCTACAATGGTTATGTGTGGGATGATCATCTTATTTTTATCTCCTACCAGTGGTTTGTTAGCGAATGTATTTAAGTCTGTTGGAATCACTATTCCAGATTTTTTATCAAAACCTAGTAATTTTGCAGGTGTTTATGTTTGGAGTGATGTATGGCAACATATTGGTTGGGATAGTATTATTTATCTAGCAGCGCTTTCTGCAATTGATCCTACATATTATGAGGCTGCAACTATGGATGGTGCCTCTAGATTACAAAAAATTAGGCATATAGAATTACCATTACTTTTGCCGACTGCTATGATCTTATTAATATTAAGAGCAGGTAGTTTATTAAGTGTAGGGTTTGAGAAAGTGTTACTATTACAGAATCCTCTTAATTTAGCAGGAAGTGAGATAATTTCGACCTATGTTTATAAAGTTGGTATGGTGAACTTTCAGTATAGTTATTCGACAGCTATTGGGTTATTTAACACCGTAGTCAATCTAATAATTTTGTTATCTGTCAACTGGTTCTCGAAAAGATATACTAGAACGGGTCTTTTTTAAAGGAAGGAGTGCTTCAAGTGAGATGGTTTCATAAATCAAGAAAAACAAACTCTGAATTATTATTTGATATAGTTACCTATGGTTTAGCAATTTTCCTTATCCTGTTAATTGTTTATCCGTTATGGTTTGTAGTGATTGCATCTTTTAGTAATCCTTCAGATGTTGCAAATGGAAAGGTATGGTTTATTCCTAGAGAATGGAAATTAGATGGATATTTACGTCTTATTCAACAACCTTTATTCTTACGTAGCTATCTAAATACCATTTTATATACTGTTGTTGGTACCTTAGTTGCTTTAGTAGTCAATATTCCAGCTGGTTATGCTTTATCTAGAAAAGAATTAGTTGGTAGAAAATGGATGAGTATTCTATACATAATCCCTATGTTCGTATCAGGTGGCTTGATTCCTACCTACTTAACAGTAAAGAATGTTGGCCTAATTGATACATTTTGGGTAATGGTAATACCTTTTGCGGTTTCATCATACAATATTATTGTTGCTAGAACTTTCTTTAATAATAGTATTCCAGACGGGATGTGGGAGGCTGCGCAAATTGATGGATGTGGTACAATTCGTTATTTTATTAAGATAGTCGTTCCTTTATCAAAAGCTATTATAGCAGTTATTGGACTTTGGACTGCAGTTGGTATTTGGAATTCGTGGTTTAATGCTTTAATTTATTTAACGAATGAAAATTTACAGCCATTGCAATTAATTTTACGACGTTTACTAATTAGTAATCAAATGTTACAATCGCAAGCAACAGGAGAAGTGGCATCAGATCTTCGTATCAAAGCTGATATGATGAAATATGCAGCAATTGTTATTTCAACCGCTCCGATAATGTTGCTATATCCCTTTGTTCAAAAACATTTTAATCAAGGCGTAATGATTGGCGCCTTGAAAGAATAGGAGAAAAACATGAAAAATAAATCATTTACATATTTGTTCTTAGGAACAGTTACACTTGCTGGCTTAACAGCCTGTGCAAATTCCAATAATGCGAATAAGGACGATAAGTCTGGAGAAGATTCTTATAAAATCACAACTGTTCGTTGGTCTGACTGGGGAGAAGATTATCATAAAGGTTTTCTAACAGATTCTGCCAAGGAAGCAGGTATTGATGTTAAATGGGATACACTTGTAGCTGCAGATTGGGCAGATAAGAAATCTGTGTTGGTTGCTAGTGGAGATTTACCAGATGCATTTTTAGGTTCAAATGCTTTTACAGATTCAGAAATTGCTCAGAACCAATCTCTATTTATTCCATTGGAAGATTTAATCAAGGAAAATATGCCCAATTTAACTAAGGCTATGGAGAAAGAACCTAAGATTAAAGCTATGATTACTTCACCAGATGGCCATATCTATAGCCTGCCTAAAAAATTACCGATGCGTCCTACAGTAGCTAATCAGCTATTTATTAATAAAAAGTGGCTAGATAATTTAGGATTAAAGGTTCCAGAAACTTATGATGATTTAGTAAAAGTATTACAAGAATTTAAGGATAAAGATGCGAACGGAAATGGAGACACTTCTGATGAAATTCCATTCGGAGCAGGAAATTTTGATCCAACATTCTCATATATTCTTCCGTTCAATAATCGTTTAGGGGCAGATAATACATATGAAATGTCTGTAAAAGATGGAAAACCAGTCTACCTTCGTACAGAAGAAAGTTATAAACAAGGGATTGCAGCAATGCACGAATCTTATAAAAAAGGTTTGATTGATCCGGAAATCTTTACAGAAGATACCTCTATGAGTGTAGCAAAACGTATGGATAAGGGAGTATCTAGAGTAGGTGTTTCTAGTGGTTGGACAGCAGATGCAACGTTTGGATTACATTCAAGTGAATATATTGCTCTACCTGCTTTAAAAGGTATGGATGGAAAACAATATGTCTTTTCTGATCCAGATCATTACAACTACGGTCGCAATGAAATTTTGATTACAAATAAGAGCAAAAACCCTGCTAAATTATTGAAATGGTTGGATAAATTATATACAGATGAAGCAAGTATTCAGAATTTCTATGGATCATTTGGAATAGCTACTGAAAAGAATGGTGATAAGTTTAAAGTGTTACCTCCTAAAGATGGTAAATCAGCTGATGAATGGGCATGGATTAATTCACTTCGAGATTTTGGTCCTAAATACGTAAGCGATGATATCAATAGTCGCGTAGAAATCGATCAAACACAAGGTGATGGATTGAAATTGAAGATGGACCAAGATTTGAAACAATTTGCGTTGCCAGCTTACCCTAATGTGATTTATTCACAAGAAGAGCTTAACAAATTATCATCAATCTATGTTAGCATTGAATCTTATGTCAAACAACAAGCATCTAAATGGGTAGTTGAAGGTGGCATAGAAAAAGAATGGGACTCATACAAAGAAACTCTTAAGAATATGGGATTGGACGAATTTATGAAGATTCAACAGGAAGCATATAATCGTTACCAAAAAGAAGTAAAAGAGTAATACTTTATATGAACTCTTGGTTGTATGAACAAGGGACTAGCTAATTACAGGAAGCGAGACTGATGACATCAGATTATCTCGCTTCCTTTATTCTAATTTTTAAAGAAATTTGGAAATGTTTTTTAAATAATTTAGGTAATATTTTTGTACAACTGACATTCTAAAATATAGAGTTAAGACGATTGATTTTATGGAGAATATATTATGCAAAAATTATTTTCATTAGATGGAAAAGTGGTTAGAATTTTAACTTTTTTGACAGATTTAATTATTTTAAATACTCTATTTATTGTTAGTTGTATTCCAATAGTTACAATTGGGGCATCACTAACTTCTCTTACGACAATGTGGTATCGTATTTTAAAAGGTAAAGATACCGATATTGCTTATCATTATTTTCGGATCTTTAGACAAAATTTTAAACAATCAACTTTTATTTGGTTGTTTATCCTCCTAATAGAATTACTTTTATATGTGAACTATTGTCTTTGGGGCTATTCAAGTTTACTTTCAGAGTATAGTTTATTGTTAGTGTTGCCCTTTTTATTTGTTATAATACTTTTTATGAGTGTTGTTTTTCCCTATATTGGTCTATTTAAAGATAATCTAAAAAATAGTATTGTAAATAGCGTATTAATTTGTATTTTAAATCCAATACAAGCTATCATGTTGGTTTTATTTAATATTTCTATACTGTATATGAGTTTTAGTAGTCCAGAACGAGTTTTAACAGCTATTTACGTATTTACATTTGGGGGATTTGCTTTTTGCGGATTGATGAATGTAACGATAACAAATAAAATGTTTGATAAGGTAAAGAAATTTACTAAAAGGAGGACAACAAATTGAAAATTTTTAAGGGAGAGTTTTATCGAATCTCTGTATTAACAGACAAGTTAGTAAGGTTAGAATACTCTCAAACTGGAAGTTTTGAGGATAGAACGACACAACTTATCTATAATAGAGATTTTGGCCAAGTTTCGTTAGATTGTATCGAGACATCAAACGTACTAGATATTATGACGGACTATTTTCATCTGCACTTTAATAAAGGAGAATTTAACCCCGAAAATTTATTTATAGAATTAAAAGGAAATTTTGCCGTATATGGTAGTCGCTGGTATTTTGGTGAATCTATTGAAACGTTAAAAGGAACAGCTCGGACTCTGGATAAGGCAGATGGAGCAATCTCGTTAGAAGATGGAATTATTAGCCGAAATGGTATAGCCTTATTGGATGATTCTCAAGGATTTATTTGGGATGAACAGTCTGGTTATATTGAGAGAGAAAATCAAATTGACCTCTATTTCTTTGCCTATGGGCATGATTATAGAGGAGCAATCAGAGACTTTTACCATTTGACTGGTTCAACACCCTTGTTGCCACGATATGCTTTAGGCAATTGGTGGAGTAGATATTGGCCTTATACGTCGGATGAATACTTGGATTTAATAGACAGATTTAAAACAGAGAAAATTCCATTATCTATCGGTGTGTTAGATATGGATTGGCATATAACTGACATTCCAGCCCGTTTTGGAAGTGGCTGGACAGGATATAGTTGGAATAAAAACTTAATACCTAATCCAGAACAGTTATTGCAACAACTTCATGATAGAAAGTTAAAACTCTCCTTAAATGTCCATCCTGCTGATGGTATACGGGCTTATGAAGAAGCTTATCCTCGAGTCGCCAAACGATTGGGGTTAAATGTAGAACTAGAAGAACCTGCTATTTTTGATTTTTTTAATCCTTCTTTTAGGGAAGCTTACTTTAAAGATGTTCATTATGAGCTAGAAAAGCAGGGAGTAGATTTTTGGTGGATTGACTGGCAACAAGGGACACAAGGCATGTTGGATCCACTATGGCTTTTAAACCATTATCATTATCAGGATAGTTGTAAAAATGCAGAAGGTGGTTTGATTTTATCAAGATATGCAGGGCCGGGTAGTCACCGCTACCCTGTTGGTTTTTCAGGAGATACTATTATTAGTTGGAATTCCTTAAGATTTCAACCTTATTTTACAGCGACAGCATCTAATATCGGTTATAGTTGGTGGAGTCATGATATCGGTGGACACATGCTAGGGGATTATGACGAAGAGCTACAAACCAGATGGCTACAGTTTGGCGTTTTTAGTCCGATTACTCGCTTACATAGTTCTAGAAGTCCCTTTAATAGTAAAGAACCTTGGTTTTTTTCAGAAACAACATCTAAGATTATGAAGAAATACCTTCGTTTGAGACATCAGATGATTCCCTATCTATATACTATGAATGTAAAGACACACGAGGAAGGTGCCCCATTAATCAGCCCAATGTATTATTTCTACCCAGAGAATGATGAGAGCTATAATGTTCCAAATCAATACTTTTTTGGAACAGAACTGATGGTGGCTCCCATTGTAGAAAAGATGGATTTGGCATTCCAATCTGCAAAAGTGGATGTATGGTTCCCTGAAGGTGAATGGTATGACTTCTTTTCAGAGAAAAAGTACACAGGTGGTGTGAAGTTAAGTGTTTATAGAGACATTTCGACGATACCTGTGTTTGCAAAAAGTGGTGCAATCATTCCTTTGGTTGGTTCCGAGATAGATATGGGTGTTGATTTACCTGAAATTGTAGATTGGTATGTATTCCCAGGCAAACAACATTCTTTTGAAATGATTGAAGATCAAAATGGTCAAAGATATAAAACAAGATTATCAATCAACTGGGAAATGGGGATGGTAGAGTTAACATTACAAGGAGATTCTAGTATCGTTCCAAGTAATAGAAGGCATAGAATTCATTTTAAAGGAACGAATGTGTCTATGATTGAATTGCCAAATAAGAATGATACAGCTAGATTTGAATGTAAAGATAATAAAAGGCTATCCCTAAATGATGAAGTTTTTAGACTACTAAAGACGGCTTCTCTTCCATATGAATTAAAAGATAGATTGTTAAATCAATTCATCAATGCCAAAAATTCTCATGAGTTAATGAATATCTTGCATCATCAGGATAAGGAATTGAGAGGGCGTTTGTTGGAAATGATATTTACTAATGAAAACTAATTGAGACATTTCGTACACAATTTCTATTATTTAATGTGTAATGGTTTTACATCTCTATGCTTATTGGCTTGTATTTTAGTAATTACAAGTTTGGCATAGGGATGTTTTTTGTTTACTGAAGAGGAAAGGATAAGTATGTTTCAAGGTTTGAAATATTTTTTAAACTAAACAAGAGCAAATTTTTAAAGGTGATTTTTCAAAGTAACTTCCACTTTTCATTATGATTTATGTGCCGATTTTTGCATGGTTGTGGGGGAAAATGGGTAAAAAGCAACCGTCCTCTTCTAAGAAATTTGCTTACGGTTTATTTGCAGCAGGTTTATCCTTCTTGTGGATGATGTTACCAGGGATGATCTTTGGGACAGATGTTAAGGTCAGTCCTTTCTGGTTGATTATGAGTTGGGCTATTGTGATTGTGGGGGAAATGTTGATTTCGCCTATTGGTCTATCAGTTACTAATAAGCTGGCACCAAAATCCTTCCAAGCACAAATGATGTCTATCTGGTTCTTGAGTAATGCAGCTTCCCAAGCTATCAATGCTCAAATTGTAAAATTTTATACAAGCGAAACTGAAGTAGCTTACTATGGAATTGTTGGAGGAATTACGATTGTATTCGGTATTATCTTACTCTTCTACGTTCCACGTATTGAAAAACTAATGTCCGGTATCAAATAGAGAAAAACTGGAATTTCTGTAGGGATTTTAAAAGCTAGATCAATTATTTATTCAAAGGATTTAGTTCTGTATTGTATAGGGCTAGGTCCTTTTAGTTTGATTAATACTCTTCGAAAATCAAATTCAAACCGCGTCAACGTCGCCTTGCCGTATATATGTGACTGACTTCGTCAGTCTTATCTACAACCTCAAAACAGTGTTCTGAGCAAACTGCGGCTAGTTTCCTAGTTTGCTCTTTGATTTTCATTGAGTATAAAACTCACGATGTTTCTGCTTTTCCTAGTGGACATTTGTCTACTTTTTTTATATAATAAAACTAAACCAAATTGGTTGAGTTTTAAAAATATGGATTCAAGCATCGATTAGTCTTTCTAAGGGAGATAATGTCCATTAAATCATCATAATAGGAGGTGAAGTATGTATCAGCCAGAAAAATTAAAGGCTCGGAGGAAAGAGTTAAAACTGACACAGAAGGAAATTGCAGAGCAACTTGGGATTAGCTTTCAGGCTTACTCAGCTTGGGAACGTGGAGTCAAGGAACCGTCCAAGGAGAAGGTGTTTCAGCTAGAGAATATTTTAAAAGTACCAAAAGGATATTTTACTCAGATCGAGATTGTCCGTCTCTACCATAGCCTCTCCAAGCAAGGGCAGGAGAAGGTTGTTCACTATGCTCGCAACCTATCTCAAGAGGAGCAAGCCCAGAAAGTGACAGCTATGCCAGAGCGCCTCTACGAGTACCGTGTTTATGAACGCATGTCAGCAGGGATTGGGGCTTCGGTCTACGATGATCAGAATTTTGATACGGTTTACTTTAATGAGGAGTTGGCTCATGATTTTGCGTCATGGGTGTCTGGGGACTCCATGGAACCTAAATACCAAAATGGTTCAGTGGCTCTGATTCGAGAGACAGGATTTGACTATGACGGGGCGGTTTATGCAGTGGTTTGCAACAACCAGACCTATATCAAACGGGTCTATCGAGAGGAGAATGGATTGCGTCTGGTCTCTATCAATCCTAAATACAAGGATATTTTCATCTCCTATGAGGAAGATCCTCGGATTGTGGGGATTATCGTTGGGAACTTTGTGCCGATGGAGGGCTAGCCAATGGGCTACTTTGATTATTCCAGAGAGCCCAAAAGTGACATTGCCTTTGTCGATATGAAATCCTTTTATGCCAGTGTTGAGTGCGTGAAAAGGGGCTTACATCCGCTGAAAACCTCGCTTTGTGTCATGAGTCGCGCGGATAACTCAACTGGTCTTATCCTAGCCTCCTCTCCCATGTTTAAGAAGATTTTTGGCCAGTCAAATGTTGGTCGGGCCTATGATTTGCCTTTTGATATCAAAACGCGAAAATTTTCCTATTACAATGCTCGAAAGCAAGGGCTACCTACCAACTCAGACTATGTTCGCTACATCGAAGATTGGGCTCAAGTGACCTTGATTGTGCCACCCAGGATGGATGAGTACATCGCAGTCAATATGGAAATCCAGAGAATCTTTCAAAACTATGGCAGTCCAGATGATATTTATCCTTACTCTATCGATGAGGGCTTTATTGACCTGACTAGTTCGCTCAACTATTTCATCCCAGATAAGAGTCTCTCTCGCAAAAACAAGCTGGATATGCTTTCTGCCCGTATTCAGAGGGATATTTGGAGGCAGACAGGAATCTACTCTACAGTGGGCATGTCAAATGCCAATCCTTTACTGGCCAAGTTGGCTCTGGATAATGAGGCCAAGCACACTCCGACCATGAGGGCCAACTGGTCTTACCAGGATGTGGAAGAGAAGGTCTGGTCCATTCCCAAGATGACCGACTTTTGGGGAATTGGCAGGCGGATGGAGAAACGCTTGCATGCTCTGGGGATTTTTTCCATCAAGGAATTGGCAACCAGCAATCCCGACCAGCTAAAGAAAGTTCTGGGTCAGGCTGGTCTGCGTTTGTGGTTTCATGCCAACGGGATTGATGAGAGCAATGTTCATAAGCCCTATAAAGCCAAATCCAAGGGCTTGGGGAATTCTCAAATCTTGCCGAGAGACTACGTGAAGCTACGGGATATTGAAATTATTCTTCGAGAAATGGCGGAGCAGGTGGCTATTAGATTGAGAAGGTCTGGCAAGAAAACAACCCTTGTCTCTATCTATGTCGGTTTCTCTAAACAGGAGGTCAGGTCGTCTATTCACACACAAATGAAGGTCGAACCGACCAATAATACAGCTGTCTTAACGAATTATGTTTTGAAGTTATTTCATAACAAATACACTTCTGGAGCGGTCAGAAGTGTCGGAGTTAACTATTCAGGATTTGTGGATGAGTACTTTGGTTTGATATCTCTCTTTGATGATGTTGACAAGTTAGAAAAAGAAGAAAGGCTCCAGACGGCCATTGACTCCATTCGGGAACAATTTGGTTTCACTTCCCTTTTAAGAGCCAATGCACTGGAAGAAGCCTCTAGGAGTCTTGCTAGAAGCAAGCTGATTGGGGGACATTCTGCTGGAGGATTAGATGGATTAAAATGATTGATCGTTCTTATTTACCCTTTCAATCTGCGCGATATTATCAAGATCCAGGTATGCAGAAGTGGATGGGATTTTACCTTTCAGAACACACCAGTTCGCTCAGTGAAGAAAAAAGCCGTGTTGATTTTTCGACGGATTTGACTCCAGATGAGAAGTTGCACTTGCTTTCTCAGCTTTATATTAGCCAGCTAAAGGGATTCTTTGTGGTTAAGGAAAAGAGGCAGAAGGCGACTATCATCGGTGTGGTGAAAGAGTTATCACCTCAGACTCTATCTATTAGGACAAACGAGGGATATAGGTTGATAGAGGTTGCAGATATCCTAGAAATTCGGCTGTGGGAGGAGGGAGTTTATGACTAGAAAAGAGCTGTATGAAAACAAACTGCAGATGGATTATTTTTCAGATGACTATATTCGTTTTGAAGAGGATTTTCAAAAATACTCTGCCATGAATGTACCTCTGACTTTCTTGATTGATGACATCCTACGCACCATGGCCTTGAATCAGAAAAATTACTTTGTCTTAAACAAGGAAAATGCCAAGGATGGGCGGGAGCATAGCTTTTATTTTAGGGTGGTAACGGAAAAAGCGTGTCCCAGAAATAGGACCTATACATATTCAGGAGTCAAGAATAGCAGTCAGTAGTGCCTTGTCTGCTATGAATGTATCATTTTTACAACACTTCATGGTTCATATCATGGGGTGTTTTTCTATTTAAGTCAAAGCCCATCAAAAAATCCCACTATTCTTAGGCTAAAGGAGAACTAATAATAGTGAGATTGTGAAATTATAGTAGTTTTTGTATCGCCTCTTCAATTTGTTTTGGGTCTGTTTTTGAAGAGAAGCGTTCAAAAACCTGCCCATCTCGACCGATGAGAAACTTAGCGAAATTCCATTCGACTCGTTTTCCCAGCGGGCCAGATTTTTGTTCTTTCAACCAAACATAGAGAGGATCTGCTTCCTTACCGTTGACCTTGATTTTGGCAAAACGTGGGAAGGTGGTCTGGTAATGTAGGCTACAGAAGGCGTTGATTTCCTCTGCGCTGCCTGGTGCTTGTCCCATAAACTGATTGCAAGGGAAGTCTAAAATCTCAAAACCTTGTTCTTGATAGCGATCATAGAGTTCTTGAAGTCCTTGGTACTGGGGCGTTAAACCACATCCAGTAGCAGTGTTGACAACCAAGAGAACCTTACCACGATAGGTCTCTAGTGGAGTTTATTGATGGTCTTGATTCAAGACTGAAAAATCGTATAGTGAAGTCACTGCTTGCTTTTCTCCTTCTGTTTGGTATTTTTAGGAGTTTTCTCCTCCTGTAGGGATAGAAAGCCGTAGGTCAGGGTTCCAAAAATGCTACCGATAATCAGACCGTACATTAGGAAAGGACCACTTTTATCGAATTGCATGAGCAACTTCACAAAATCTGAAAGGGACATCTGCTGAACGAAGACTTTATGAAAGATGAGTAAGGTAAAGAGGCCAATCTGAATACCGATAAACACAATCCAGCTTCGGAATTTGATTTGGGCTTTGCTGTAGGTTTTGAGAATGATTTCTGATTTGTCATCCTTTTCAAGATGAAGCTCTTGGACGGCTTTTTGAGCTTTTATACTCATGAACAAAATGAGTCCAAAATAGATGTAGGGCATAACATTTCGAACAATTTCTATAAAGCTTCCGAACAAAATATAGAACAGGAAGAGAATGAAGGAAGAGTAAAAGATTTGGATCATGGAACGGGCGCAAGCCTTGTAGATAACCTCTTGACGGCATTCATCAAAAGGCCCTTGGATATGAAAGAAATTTCGAAGTAGGCGAGTTGTTAAGTCTTCTTTTTTCATGGGTGATTTCTCCTAAATGAACGATGCTATTTTGTTTCTTTTACGAATTGATAGAGATAATAAAGATAAGTAATAGAAGAAAGGATGGCGATAGTTAGCAGTATATAATATTTCCAATTGCTTGAAATGAGCGTCAGCTGTGGTAAGGATAGAAAGGATAGAATCGTAAAGCATAGTGCTAGGTTGAGTATGCGCGTTTTTTGGGAATCTATCTTTAGATAAGTCAATCCTTTGTTGAGTGCTGGAACAAAGACTGGAAGGAGGACTATATCGTAGATTGGCAAGTTCCCTGAAACGATGATGAAGGTGAGTAGAGAAGCAAACAAAAGATGATAGGTAAGTAAAGTTACTAGTGATTTCATAGGGCACCTCCTAATCCTCATCTTGCTCTTTTTTAGTTTTTGCAATGCGACGGGAGATGAGGAACTGTATGCTCGCTCCGAAGAAGATAGAACCGAGAATGCTTGATACACCATTTCTTATAGTTAGGAGAGAATGAAAATAGTCCTGACCTTCACCTATGAGTATACTGAGAAGAGGAGTTATAAAAAACATCCATAGACCAAAGAACAAACCTGCTTTAAGACCTGGGTAGTATAGTTGCTTGCTTTCTTTCTCATTCAGCATATCTGGATCAATAGCTGTAATCCCTGTTTTTTTCATTTGGTAGGTGACATAGCCAGCAGCGATGAGGGCAATCACTAGAATCAGAGGAGGATAGATTAGAGCCACTTCTTGAGGGTATTTATAGGCCAGAAGGAGTGGAATAAGATTTCCGAAAATCATCAGATAAAAGAGGATGATAAAGACTTGGTTCCCAATACGATCGGCCTCACGCCGTTTGTATTCGTCAAGGGGACCAGAGATACCGTATGTGCGTTTGATCAGTTTTTCAGTGAAGGTTTCTTTTTTCATGAGTTGGCTCCTTTTTTAAAAATTATCCTCCCAAAAGAGACTGTTGAGGTCAGTTTGGAGGCTACGGGCGAGATTGAGACAGAGTTCCAGAGTTGGATTGTACTTGTCGTTCTCAATCATGTTGATGGTTTGTCTCGAGACACCGATATCCTTGGCGAGCTCGAGCTGGGAAATGCCCAGTTCCTTGCGAAATTCTTTCACACGATTCATCTGTTCTCCTTTCTGATTCATGTCGTATATATTTGACTACATTATATTCTTCTATAGAGAGAATGTCAAGCATATTTGACATATTTCTTAAAGAAATCTTACTTTTTTTGGCCTATTTGTCTGACTAGTGCAAGCTAGTCAGATTTGTGGTAAAATAGATAAGATATGACAAAAGAATTTCATCATGTAACGGTCTTACTCCACGAAACGATTGATATGCTCGACGTAAAGCCTGACGGTATCTACGTTGATGCGACTTTGGGTGGAGCGGGCCATAGCGAATATTTATTAAGTAAATTAAGTGAAAAAGGCCATCTCTATGCCTTTGACCAAGACCAGAATGCCATTGATAATGCGCAAAAACGCTTGGCACCCTATATCGAAAAAGGGATGGTGACTTTTATCAAGGATAACTTCCGTCATTTACAGGCACGTTTGCGCGAAGCTGGTGTTCAGGAAATTGATGGAATTTGTTATGACTTGGGAGTGTCTAGTCCTCAATTGGACCAGCGTGAGCGTGGTTTTTCTTATAAAAAGGATGCGCCACTGGACATGCGCATGAATCAGGATGCTAGTCTGACAGCCTATGAGGTAGTGAACCACTATGACTATCATGACTTGGTTCGAATTTTCTTCAAGTATGGTGAGGATAAATTCTCTAAACAGATTGCGCGTAAGATCGAACAAGCACGTGAAGTCAAGCCAATCGAGACAACGACTGAGTTAGCAGAAATTATCAAGTCTGCCAAACCTGCCAAGGAGCTCAAGAAGAAGGGCCATCCTGCCAAGCAGATTTTCCAGGCTATTCGAATTGAAGTCAATGATGAACTGGGAGCGGCAGATGAGTCCATCCAGCAGGCCATGGAGATGTTGGCTCTAGATGGTAGAATTTCAGTGATTACCTTCCATTCGCTAGAAGACCGCTTGACCAAGCAATTGTTCAAGGAAGCTTCAACAGTGGAAGTTCCCAAAGGTTTGCCTTTCATCCCAGATGATCTCAAGCCCAAGATGGAATTGGTATCCCGTAAGCCAATCTTGCCAAGTGCAGAAGAATTAGAAGCCAATAACCGCTCGCACTCTGCCAAGTTGCGCGTGGCCAGAAAAATTCACAAGTAAGAGGAAAAACATGGCAGAAAGAATCGAAAAAACAAGCCAGTTATTGCAAACGAAGTTTAAAGGTTTTTCACGTGTGGAAAAGGCCTTCTATGTTTCGATTGCTGCAACAATGATTATCCTGGCAATTAGCGTTGTGTTTATGCAGACCAAGCTATTACAAGTTCAGAATGAATTGACCAAGGTCAATGCTCAAATCGAAGAAAAGAAAACAGAGCTAGACGATGCCAAGCAAGAGGTCAATGAATTGATTCGTTCAGAACGTTTGAAAGAGATTGCAAATTCCAAGGATTTGCAGCTAAATAACGAAAATATCCGAGCAGCGGAGTAAGAAATGAAACAGTGGAAAGAAAAAATAACCCGATTTGCGATCAAAAATCGTAAATCTCCAGCAAAAAACCGTAGGATAGTTGGTAAGTACCTCAGCTTTGTAGCGGTTGCCCTTTTTGGTCTCTTTTTGGCCAATTTTGCTTATATTATCGCGAAAGGTAATATATTTGGTACTGACTTAGTAAAAGAAGCTAAAAAGGTTCACCAAACAACCCGAACAGTTCCTGCCAAGCGTGGAACTATCTATGACCGAAATGGAGTGCCTATCGCTGAAGATGCGACCTCTTATAACGTGTATGCTGTTATTGATAAAAAATACAAGTCAGCAACGGGGAAAATTCTTTATGTAGAGGATTCGCAGTTTAATAAGGTAGCTGAAGTCTTCCATAAGTATTTAGACATGGATGAAGCTTATGTGAAAGAGCAATTAGCTCAACCAAATCTGACCCAAGTTTCCTTTGGTGCAAAAGGAAATGGGATTACCTATGCCAATATGATGGCGATTAAAAAAGATTTGAAAGATGCTAGTGTGGAAGGGATTGACTTTACAACTAGCCCTAACAGAAGTTATCCAAATGGACAATTTGCTTCTAGTTTTATCGGACTAGCTCAGCTCCATGAAAATGAAGATGGCAGCAAGAGTTTGCTGGGAACCTCTGGAATGGAGAGTTCCTTGAACAGTATTCTTGCAGGGACAGACGGTATTATTACCTATGAAAAAGACCGTGTAGGAAATATCGTACCAGGTACAGAACTGGTATCGCAACAAACTGTGGATGGCAAGGATGTTTATACAACATTGTCTAGTCCGCTACAATCTTTCATGGAAACTCAGATGGATGCCTTTCTAGAAAAATTAAAAGGTAAGTATATGACCGCGACCTTGGTCAGTGCAAAGACCGGTGAAATCCTCGCTACCACCCAACGACCTACCTTTAATGCAGATACTAAAGAAGGAATCACTGAGGACTTTGTTTGGCGTGATATTCTTTATCAAAGTAACTATGAACCAGGATCAGGCATGAAGGTTATGACGTTAGCTTCTTCTATTGATAATAATACCTTCCCAAGTGGAGAATACTTCAATAGCAGTAAATTTAAAATGGCGGATGTGACGACTCGAGATTGGGATGTTAATGAAGGTTTGACTACTGGTGGGATGATGACTTTCTTACAAGGTTTCGCTCACTCCAGTAATGTTGGAATGAGTCTACTTGAACAAAAAATGGGAGATGCTACTTGGTTGGATTATCTAAAACGCTTTAAATTTGGGGTTCCAACTCGCTTTGGCTTGACAGATGAATACGCTGGTCAACTTCCAGCTGATAATATTGTTAGTATTGCTCAAAGCTCATTTGGGCAAGGAATTTCAGTGACACAAACACAAATGCTTCGTGCCTTTACAGCTATTGCTAATGATGGAGTTATGCTGGAGCCAAAATTTATAAGTGCTATTTATGATACTAACAATCAGTCTGTACGTAAGTCACAAAAAGAAATAGTAGGAAATCCTGTTTCCAAAGAGACAGCAAGCACAACTCGAAATCACATGATCTTAGTTGGGACGGACCCTCTATATGGAACTATGTATAATCACTACACAGGAAAGCCAATTATAACAGTTCCTGGACAAAATGTAGCAGTTAAATCCGGTACGGCTCAAATCGCTGATGAGAAAAATGGAGGATACTTGGTTGGTTCTACCAATTATATTTTCTCAGTTGTGACTATGAATCCTGCTGAAAATCCTGATTTTATCTTGTATGTAACGGTTCAACAGCCTGAGCATTATTCAGGTATCCAGTTGGGAGAATTTGCCACCCCAATCTTGGAGCGGGCTTCAGCTATGAAAGAATCTCTCAATCTTCAATCTCCAGCCAAAAATTTAGATAAAGTTACGACAGAATCTTCTTATGCAATGCCTAGCATCAAGGATATTTCACCTGGTGAGTTGGCGGAAGCCTTACGCCGAAATATTGTGCAACCAATCGTTGTAGGTACTGGAACAAAGATTAAAGAGACTTCTGTAGAAGAAGGGACCAATCTTGCACCAAACCAACAAGTTCTCCTTTTATCGGATAAGGTAGAAGAAATTCCAGACATGTATGGCTGGAAAAAAGAGACTGCCGAGACCTTTGCTAAATGGTTGGATATTGAACTGGAATTTGAAGGTTCAGGTTCCGTTGTTCAGAAGCAAGATGTTCGGACTAATACAGCTATCAAAAACATTAAAAAAATTAAATTAACTTTAGGAGACTAATATGTTTATTTCTATTAGTGCTGGAATTGTGACATTTTTACTAACTTTAGTAGGAATTCCGGCCTTTATCCAATTTTATAGAAAGGCGCAAATTACAGGCCAGCAGATGCATGAGGATGTTAAACAGCACCAGGCAAAAGCTGGGACTCCTACAATGGGAGGTTTGGTTTTCTTAATTGCTTCTGTTTTAGTTGCCTTCTTTCTTGCCCTATTTAGTAACCAACTCAGCAATAATGTGGGAATGATTTTGTTCATCTTGGTTCTTTATGGTTTAATCGGATTTTTAGATGACTTCCTCAAGGTCTTCCGCAAAATCAATGAGGGGCTAAATCCCAAGCAGAAATTGGCTCTTCAGCTCCTAGGTGGGGTCGTTTTCTACCTTTTCTATGAGCGCGGTGGCGATATGCTTTCAGTCTTTGGTTACCAAGTGCATCTAGGGATTTTCTATATTGTCTTCGCCCTTTTCTGGCTAGTTGGTTTTTCAAACGCAGTCAACTTGACTGACGGCATTGACGGTCTGGCTAGTATTTCAGTCGTGATTAGTTTGTCTGCCTATGGAGTTATTGCCTATGTGCAAGGTCAGATGGATATTCTTCTAGTGATTCTTGCCATGATTGGTGGTTTGCTTGGTTTCTTTGTCTTTAACCATAAGCCTGCTAAGGTCTTTATGGGGGATGTGGGAAGTTTAGCTCTCGGTGGAATGCTGGCAGCTATCTCTATGGCCCTCCACCAAGAATGGACTCTCTTGATTATCGGAATTGTTTATGTTTTTGAAACAACTTCAGTCATGATGCAAGTCAGTTATTTCAAAATGACTGGTGGCAAACGTATTTTCCGCATGACGCCTGTGCATCACCATTTTGAGCTTGGAGGATTGTCTGGTAAAGGAAATCCTTGGAGCGAGTGGAAGGTTGACTTCTTCTTTTGGGGAGTGGGACTTCTAGCAAGTCTCCTGACCCTAGCAATTTTGTATTTGATGTAAGAATAGCACCCTGATATTTCAGGGTGTTTTTGCATTCTAAAAAATATTGGTCAATTAAAGTCAAATCTCTTGACCTTTTCTGACTAATGTAGTATATTATGAACGTAAGGTAAATGAAAGCCTTGCTAGAACACTTATACTTAATGAAAATCAAAGAGTAAACTAGGAAGCTAGCGCAGGTTGCTCAAAACACTGTTCTGAGGTTGCAGATAGAGCTGACGTTGTTTGAAGAGATTTTCGAAGAGTATTATTTAAAGTAAAATAGAAAGAGGTGGGGTCTATGTTTAATCTAGAAATCTTTAGAAGTAAAGATAGTCTACTCCTGCTTGAAAAAGAAAAACCAGAAATAGTACGTAGAGTAGCGATTTAGCTAGTCTAAATTTTTTAAAGAAAAAGTCAAAGATAGTCAATATCAGTAATAATAAATAACAAAAAGAGGTAAAGAATATGAACAACAACTTTAATAATTTTAACAACATGGATGATTTATTTAACCAATTGATGGGTGGTATGCGTGGATATAGTTCAGAAAACCGTCGTTACTTGATTAACGGCCGTGAAGTAACGCCTGAAGAGTTCGCTCACTATCGTGCAACGGGTCAATTGCCAGGAAATGCAGAAGCTGATGGACAAATGAAACAACAGTCTTCAGGTATGAAACAAGACGGTGTCCTTGCAAAACTAGGTCGAAACTTGACTGCAGAAGCACGTGAAGGTAAGTTAGATCCGGTTATTGGACGTAATAAAGAAATCCAAGAAACTTCTGAAATTCTTTCTCGTCGCACAAAGAATAATCCAGTTCTCGTCGGTGATGCTGGTGTTGGTAAAACTGCAGTAGTAGAAGGATTGGCCCAAGCTATCGTGAACGGCGACGTTCCTGCAGCAATCAAGAACAAAGAGATCATTTCTATTGATATTTCTGGACTTGAAGCTGGTACTCAATACCGTGGTAGCTTTGAAGAAAACATTCAAAACTTGGTAAACGAAGTCAAAGAAGCTGGAAATATTATCCTCTTCTTCGACGAAATTCACCAAATTCTCGGTGCTGGTAGCACAGGTGATGGTCAAGGGTCTAAAGGTCTTGCTGATATCTTGAAACCAGCTCTTTCACGTGGAGAATTGACAGTGATTGGCGCAACTACTCAAGATGAATACCGTAATACTATCTTGAAAAATGCAGCCCTTGCTCGTCGTTTCAACGAAGTGAAGGTTAATGCTCCATCAGCAGAGGATACTTTTAAAATCCTTCAAGGAATTCGTGATCTCTATCAACAACACCACAATGTTATTTTGCCAGATGAAGTCTTAAAAGCTGCCGTTGATTATTCTGTTCAGTATATTCCTCAACGTAGCTTGCCAGATAAGGCTATCGACCTTGTCGATGTTACGGCGGCTCACTTGGCAGCTCAGCATCCAGTAACAGATGTTCATGCTGTTGAACGTGAAATTGAGGTAGAAAAAGACAAGCAAGAAAAAGCAGTTGAGGCAGAAGATTTTGAAGCAGCTCTAAACTATAAAACACGCATTGCAGAATTGGAAAAGAAAATCGAAAACCATACAGAAGATATGAAAGTGACTGCAAGTGTCAACGATGTGGCTGAATCTGTAGAACGTATGACGGGTATTCCAGTATCTCAAATGGGGGCTACGGACATCGAACGTTTGAAAGATATGGGTCATCGTTTGCAGACGAAAGTTATTGGTCAAGATAAGGCCGTTGAAGCAGTAGCAAAAGCTATCCGTCGTAACCGTGCTGGTTTTGATGAAGGTAACCGTCCAATCGGTAGCTTCCTCTTTGTAGGTCCTACTGGTGTCGGTAAGACTGAGTTGGCTAAACAATTGGCTCTTGATATGTTCGGAACGAAAGATGCTATCATCCGTTTGGACATGTCAGAATACAGCGACCGCACAGCCGTATCTAAATTGATTGGTACAACTGCAGGTTATGTTGGTTACGATGACAACAACAATACCTTGACAGAACGCGTCCGTCGCAATCCATACTCAATCGTCCTTCTCGACGAAATTGAAAAGGCTGACCCTCAAGTCATCACCCTTCTCCTTCAAGTTTTGGATGATGGTCGTTTGACAGATGGTCAAGGTAACACTGTCAACTTCAAGAATACGGTGATAATCGCAACTTCAAACGCAGGCTTTGGTTACGAAGCTAACTTGACAGAAGATGCTGATAAACCAGAATTGATGGATCGTTTGAAACCTTACTTCCGTCCAGAATTCCTTAACCGTTTCAATGCTGTCATCGAATTCTCACACTTGAGCAAAGAAGATCTTTCTAAGATTGTAGACCTTATGTTGGTTGAAGTTAACAAGACGCTTTCTAAGAAAGACATTGACTTGGTAGTCAGTCAAGCAGCTAAGGACTATATCACAGAAGAAGGTTATGACGAAGTCATGGGTGTTCGTCCACTCCGTCGCGTGGTTGAACAAGAAATTCGGGATAAGGTGACAGACTTCCACTTGGATCACCTAGATGCTAAACATCTGGAAGCAGATATGGAAGATGGTGGTTTAGTTATTCGTGAAAAAGCCTAAATCAAGATTTTGAAAATAAAAAAAGGAACCAGTTCAAAAGCTGGTTTCTTTTTTATTATTAGATGACATGACGTTCAAAGGCATCGTCAGAGATTCCTTGTTCTAGAATGAGTTTAGCCCATTCTTTAGCAGAAAAGAGGCTGTGGTCCTTGTAGTTTCCGCAAGATTCGATGGTTGTTCCAGGGACATCTTCCCAAGTAGTAGTCTCAGCGATTTCCTTGAGCGAATCCTTGATGACGGCCGCGATTTCAGCACTGGTGTGACGCCCCCACATAATCATGTGGAAACCTGTGCGGCAACCAAATGGTGAACAGTCAATCATACCGTCAATGCGGGTACGGATGAGTTTGGCTAAGAGGTGCTCGATAGTGTGCAGACCAGCGGTAGGGATTGAGTCTTCATTGGGTTGTACTAAGCGAATGTCATAATTGGAGATGATGTCTCCCTTTGGTCCTGTTTCTTCCCCAATCAAGCGAACATAGGGTGCTTTAACAATGGTGTGGTCAAGTTCAAAACTTTCAACAATAACTTCTTTTGACATGGTAAATCCTTTCAGTTTTCTTCTTTCATTATAACATAAAGCCAGCTCTTGAGACAGAGAGAAAACCTCTCCGAGGGTGGAGAGGTTCAAATCTTTATTTACGATACAAGCGGTCGTATTGGTAGTAAGGATCAAAGGTTACGTTGATCCCTAGTTTACGAAGGACATTCTTGTCTTCATCGGTTAAGATGATGGTTGAGTGGGCTTCGCTTCCTTTGAGGTTGCCAAGTTCTTCCATAGCACGAGCAGCATCAGGATTTTCTGTAGCTGTGATAGCAAGTGCAATCAGGATTTCATTTGAATGAAGGCGTGGATTGCGGCTACCCAGATGATCGATTTTAAGACCTTGAATCGGTTTGACAACTTCAGGTTCGATTAGTTTTACTTCTTTAGCGATGTCAGCTGATTTCTTGATGGCGTTGATAAGAGCAGCGGCTGTAGGGCCAAAGAGCTCTGAGTTCTTACCTGTGACGATTTCCCCATTTGGCAATTCAAGGGATAGGGCTGGTCCGCCAGTTTCTTCAGCTTTTTGGCGTGCAGCAACAGCAACCTTACGGTCTGCTGGTGTGATACCGAGGTCATTCATAAGTAACTCAATTTTCTTGACAGCAGCTTCGCCAATTTTTTCGGCTTTAAAATCAAGGACCGTTTGATAGTAGCGGCGGATGATTTCTTGTTTAGAAGCTTCGATAGCAGCCTCATTATCTGTAATAGCGAAACCAACCATGTTGACCCCCATATCTGTCGGTGAAGAGTATGGAGATTCACCTAGAATGCGTTCTAACATGCGCTTGAGCACTGGGAAAATTTCGATATCACGGTTGTAGTTGACAGTGGTTTCTCCATAGGTTTGGAG
This sequence comes from Streptococcus toyakuensis, assembly GCF_024346585.1. NCBI lineage: Bacteria > Bacillati > Bacillota > Bacilli > Lactobacillales > Streptococcaceae > Streptococcus > Streptococcus toyakuensis. Next base: position 1,711,295 of record NZ_AP024523.1, on the reverse strand, counting down.
ATGGAAAGGGTCAATCATGTTGACATCATCAAGGTCAGCTGTAGCAGCCTCGTAGGCCAAATTGACTGGGTGATGAAGGGGAAGATTCCAAACTGGGAAGGTTTCAAATTTAGCGTAGCCAGACTTGATACCATTGATTTGGTCATGGTACATATTTGACATACAAGTTGCCAATTTTCCAGAACCAGGTCCAGGAGCAGTTACGACAATCAAGTTGCGACTAGTTTTGATGTAGTCATTTTTTCCCATTCCTTCTGGAGAAATGATATGATCCATATCTGTCGGATATCCTTTGATTGGATAGTGAAGATAAGAATCAATTCCGTTTTTCTCAAGTTGGTTGCGGAAGGCATCTGCAGCTGGTTGACCAGCGTACTGTGTGATGACAACGGAGCCAACAAAAATTCCTAATTCATTGAATTTGTCAATCAAACGAAGAACTTCTTGGTCATAAGAAATACCCAAGTCACCACGTGCTTTGGAATGCTCGATATTGCTAGCATTAATAGCAATCACAACCTCAACCTGCTCTTTCAATTCTTGTAAGAGCTTGATTTTGTTGTCAGGCTCATAACCAGGAAGGACACGAGCGGCGTGGAAATCTTCTAACATTTTGCCACCAAACTCCAAGTAGAGTTTGCCGTCAAATTGGTTAATACGCTCCAAAATGTGGTCGCGCTGTAGATTCAAATATTGTTCAGAACTAAAAGCTTGTTTTTTCATTTTTTTACCTCTGACCTCTATTATAATAAAAAAATGGAAGTTAGGAAACTATGGAGTTAAAAAAGGAATCAAAAAGATTAGGCAAACGCTTGCATAAAAATCTGAAAAGCGCTATCATAGACTGTAGATTATTAAAATAATGAGGTAAGAAGATGCAAGAAAAATGGTGGCACAATGCCGTAGTCTATCAAGTTTATCCTAAGAGCTTTATGGATAGCAACGGAGATGGAATTGGCGATTTGCCAGGAATTACCAGTAAGTTAGACTATCTAGCCAAGTTAGGAATTACAGCGATTTGGCTTTCTCCAGTTTATGACAGTCCTATGGATGATAATGGCTATGATATTGCTGATTATCAAGCGATTGCGGCTATTTTCGGGACCATGGAGGATATGGACCAACTGATCGCAGAAGCTAAGAAACGTGATATTCGTATCATCATGGACTTGGTGGTCAATCATACCTCAGATGAACATGCTTGGTTTGTCGAGGCCTGTGAAAATCCTAACAGCCCTGAACGTGACTACTATATTTGGCGGGATGAACCCAATGATTTGGATTCTATCTTTAGTGGTTCTGCTTGGGAATACGATGAAAAGTCAGGTCAATACTATCTCCACTTTTTCAGTAAGAAACAGCCTGATCTCAACTGGGAAAATGAAAAACTTCGCCAGAAAATTTATGAGATGATGAACTTCTGGATTGATAAAGGCATTGGCGGTTTCCGTATGGATGTTATCGACATGATTGGGAAAATTCCTGATGAGAAAGTAGTCAATAATGGTCCTATGCTCCACCCTTATCTCAAGGAGATGAATCAGGCGACCTTTGGAGATCAGGATCTCTTGACAGTAGGGGAAACATGGGGAGCAACGCCAGAGATTGCCAAGCTCTACTCGGATCCAAAGGGGCAAGAATTGTCTATGGTCTTCCATTTTGAACATATCGGTCTTCAGTATCAGGAAGGTCAGCCTAAATGGCATTATCAAAAAGAGCTGAATATCGCTAAGTTAAAAGAAATTTTTAACAAATGGCAGACAGAATTAGGAGTTGAGGACGGTTGGAATTCGCTCTTCTGGAACAATCATGACCTTCCTCGTATCGTCTCAATCTGGGGAAATGACCAAGAATACCGCGAAAAATCTGCCAAAGCCTTTGCCATCTTGCTTCATCTCATGAGAGGAACTCCTTATATCTACCAAGGTGAGGAGATTGGGATGACCAACTATCCGTTTGAAACACTGGACCAAGTAGAAGATATTGAATCCCTCAACTATGCGCGTGAAGCTCTTGAAAAAGGTGTGCCGATGGACGAAATCATGGAAAGTATCCGTGTCATTGGACGTGACAATGCCCGTACCCCTATGCAATGGGACGAGAGCAAAAACGCTGGTTTCTCAACAGGTCAACCTTGGTTGGCAGTCACCCCAAACTATCAAGCAATCAACGTTCAAGAAGCACTGGCAAATCCAGATTCTATTTTCTATACCTATCAGAAACTGGTTCAAATCCGTAAGGAAAATAGCTGGCTGATTCAAGCTGATTTTGAATTGCTTGATACGGTTGATAAGGTCTTTGCCTATATCCGTAAGGACGGTGACCGTCGCTTCCTAGTTTTGGCTAACTTGTCCAATGAAGAGCAAGACTTGACCGTAGAAGGAAACGTCAAATCGGTTTTGATTGAAAACACCGTGGCTCAGGAAGTTTTTGAAAAACAAAGCTTAGCTCCATGGGATGCTTTCTGTGTGGAAATGACTAACTAAAAAGTGAGAACCTTGAGCCTTAGAGTTTGAGGTTTTTTGCTAAAAGTTGTGTAAAAAACTCTTTTAAAAATATTTGTTAGAATTTTCTAACAAATCGCACTAAAATTCTTGTATTTATAAAAAAATAAGGTATAATAGTGAAAATACTTTCTTAAAGGAGATTACCTATGAAATCGAAAAAGTGGCTCTTAGGAGCAGGAGTGACCTTGAGTACAGCCATTCTTTTAACAGCTTGTGGGAAAAGTGAAAAGAATGCAGATGCTCCCAAAACATTCTCTTATGTTTATGCTGTTGATCCATCATCCTTGGATTATAGCGTTACAAGTAAAAGTTCAACTTCTGACGTAATAGGTAATGTCGTCGACGGTCTTTTAGAGAATGATAAATATGGGAATCTCATTCCTTCTCTAGCAGAGGATTGGTCAGTTTCTAAAGATGGCTTGACTTATACTTACAAACTACGTAAAGGTGTGAAGTGGTATACTTCAGAAGGAGAAGAGTATGCGGAAGTTAAAGCTCAGGATTTTGTCACCGGATTAAAGCATGCAGCAGACGGAAAATCCGATGGTCTTTCTTTGGTTGAGAAATCCATCAAAGGATTGGAGGCTTATGTTAGTGGTGAGACAAACGACTTCTCAACTGTAGGTGTGAAGGCTCTTGATGATTATACGGTAGAATATACCCTTAATAAACCGGAAAGTTTTTGGAACTCTAAAGTAACCACAGCAACCATGCTTCCTGTAAATGAAGAATTTTTGAATGCAACAGGCAAGGATTACGGAGCGCCAACTCCATCAAGTATTCTTTACAATGGCCCATATTTTTTGAAATCTTTGATTTCTAAATCTGTGATTGAATATGAAAAAAATCCTAACTATTGGGATAAGGACAATGTCAAAATTGATAATGTTAAATTGACATTCTATGATGGTTCAGATCAAGAATCCTTAATTCGTAGCTTTACACAAGGTGCCTATACCACTGCACGTCTTTTTCCAGCAAGCTCAAACTTTGAGTCAACTAAGAAAGAGTACGGAGATAAGATTGTCTATAGTCCACAAGAGGCAACAAGCTACTACCTCACTGTGAACGTAAACCGCCAGTCTTACAATAAAACAGCTAAAACAGATGAGTCACAAAAAACATCAACAAAAGAAGCTCTTCTCAATAAGAACTTCCGTCAAGCAATTAATTTTGCCTTCAATCGCCACGCCTATACAGCTCAATTAAACGGTGAAGAGGGTGCGGATAAGATTATTCGTAATAGTCTAGTGCCAGATAATTACGTTCAAGTAGCTGGGAAGACCTTCGGACAGTTGGCTCAGGATGAACTACTGAAATATGGAGAACAGTGGAAAGATGTGACTCTCACAGATGGTAAGGATACAATTTACAATCCAACAAAGGCCAAGTCTGCATTTGAAAAAGCGAAGTCAGAATTGCAAGCTAAGGGAGTGACTTTCCCGATTCATCTAGATGTGCCAGTAGAACAGACAGATGTAGTTGCGGTGCAACAAACCAATTCGCTAAAACAATCAATTGAAGAAACGCTTGGAACGGAGAATGTGATTATAGATGTTCTTCAAATGACAGATAATGAGAAGGAAAGTATTACTTCTCAAGCTAAAGTTCCAACCCAAAAAGATTATGATTTGAACGGAACAGGTTGGGGACCAGATTACCAAGATCCAGCAACCTATCTCAATATTTTAGATGCTAAGAAGGGTTCTGCCTTGAAACATCTAGGTATAACAAAGGGCAAGGATCCTGAAGTTGTGGCAAAAGTTGGCTTGGATGAATACAAGAAGCTCTTGGATGATGCGGCTTCTGAGACAAGTAATCTTGATAAACGATACAAAAAGTATGCTAAAGCACAGGCTTGGGTTACTGATAGTTCACTTCTTATTCCAGTTGCTTCTTCAGGGGGCTCTCCTATGGTTAGTCGTACTGTTCCATTTACCAAAGCTTATTCACAGGTCGGTATTAAGGGGGATCCATTTATTTTTAAAGGAATGGAACTTCAAAATGATATTGTGACAACTAAAGAGTATGATGCGGCCTTCAAAAAGTGGCAAAAGGAAAAACTGGAATCGAATGCTCAGTATCAAAAGGATTTAGAAAAGCACATAAAATAACGTGAATGAGATTCTTGCTTTCGTTAGGTTATCAGTTAATTCATTGATATTTAAATGATAAATCGCATAAAAACAAGGGAGGACTGTATGAAAGACAGAAATCCTTTGTTTTTTTATGACTAAAGTTTATAAACTTTCATTCTAGAAATTCAATTAACTTTACAAATTCCCACTATTTTGGTAAAATAAACCTATGTTATAAAAACTAACATAAAGGAGAAAGAAGATGACTACAAAAAAGCGTATCCTTAGTGCAGGTCTGACTGTTGCAGCTGCCTTGCTGTTAACTGCTTGCGGACAATCAGGTTCAGATACAAAAACTTACTCATCAACCTTTAGTGGAAACCCAACTACATTTAACTACTTATTAGACTACTACGCTGATAATACAGCTATTATTACTAACCTAGTTGATGGTTTGCTTGAAAATGACAACCACGGAAACCTAGTTCCATCTTTGGCAGAGGACTGGTCTGTTTCAAGCGACGGTCTGACTTATACCTATAAACTGAGAAAAGATGCCAAATGGTTTACGGCTGACGGTGAAGAGTATGCCCCAGTCAAGGCACAAGATTTTGTGACAGGTATCAAATACGCAGTGGATAATAAATCCCAGGCCATTGACTTGATTCAAAACTCAATCAAGGGCTTGAATGATTATATTACAGGAGCGGATTCTGACTTTTCTAAGGTTGGGGTGAAGGCCATTGACGACCAGACTGTTGAGTATACTTTGGCGCGCCCAGAACCTTACTGGAACTCAAAAACAACCAACAGTATTCTTTTCCCAGTGAATGAAGAGTTTCTAAACTCAAAAGGGAAAGATTTTGGTACCCTATCTCCAGATAGCATTCTCTACAGCGGACCTTATTTGTTAAAAGATTTCACATCAAAATCATCGATCGAGTATGTGAAAAATCCGCATTATTATGATCATGACAAAGTATCGATTGAACACGTAAAATTGGCCTATTTTGATGGTTCAGACCAAGAATTGACCATCCGTAACTTTGAAAGTGGAGCTTATTCAATCGCAGGTGTTTATCCAAATAGTTCTAACTTTGCTAAGACCAAGGAGAAATATAAGGATAATATCGTCTATAGCTTGCAGGACAAGACTTCTTGGTATTTCAATTTTAACGTCAACCGTAAGGCCTACAATCACACTGCTAAGACAACAGATGAGCAGAAGAAGTCAACTGAGACAGCTGTTTTGAACAAGAACTTCCGCCAAGCGGTGAACTTTGCCTTGGACCGCACAGCCTATTCTGCTCAGTCAAATGGGGAAGAAGCGGCTAGCAAGACCCTTCGTAACACCCTAGTACCTCCTACATTTGTCCAAGTTGGAGACAAGACTTTTGGAGAAGTAGTCGCTTCTAAATTGGTCAACTATGGCACAGAATGGTCAGGTATTAACTTGGCAGATGCTCAGGATGCCTATTTTAACAAAGAAAAAGCCCAAGCAAAATTTGCGGAAGCTAAAAAAGAATTGGCAAGTCAAGGTGTGACTTTCCCTATTCACTTGGATGTAGCTGTTGATCAAACAAGTAAAAATGCTGTGACAGGCATGAACTCAGTTAAGCAGACCCTTGAGTCAGTTTTAGGTGCTGATAACATTGTCATTGATGTTCAGCAACTTTCAACAGATGATTTTAATAACGTAGCCTTCTTAGCACCAACGCCAGCTGATCGTGACTATGATTTGAACTTTGATGGTTGGGTAGGTGACTACCAAGATCCATCAACTTACCTCAATCCTTTCAATACAGAGGATGGATTCTATCTCAAGATTTTTGGTCTAGATGCTCAAGAAGATAAAGCTAAGATTGCTAGCTTGGGACTTGATACTTACACCAAGATGCTCAAAGATGCAGATAGCGAAAATAAAGATGTAGCCAAACGCTATGAAAAATATGCTGAAGCACAGGCTTGGATGATTGACAATTCTCTGATTATGTCAGCAATGTCAAGTGGTGGTACAGCATCTGTAACCAAAGTAACGCCATTTACAAGAGGCTATTCACTGGTCGGCATCAAGGGTGATGGCAATAACTACAAGTACATGAAACTGCAAAAAGATACTGTGACAACCAAACAGTATGAAGAAGCTAAGACTAAATGGGAGCAAGAAAGTAAAAAAGCAATCGAAAAAGCTCAAAAAGAAGCAGAAAATCATGTTAAATAAAGATGAATGAGGTTCCGTAAGGGACCTTTTTGATGTTTATATAGTAAATTTATTGATGTAATTGTTTGCAAATCAAAAAGAATGTTTCGGAAAGAAGATGAAAACGCCTTACCTAAGCGGATTTATCTCACAAGTGTATTTTTTTATGATATAATAAAATGAAATAAAAATTGATAATAGAGGTATATCGTGAGTAGATCTTCTAAGCGAGCTCGTCAGGGTAAAACAAAAATATTGATTAGTTGGGGGTTGCTAGCTATCTATGCATTACTAGCAGTCTTTTTGTTGTTTTTGATTTTCAAGTATAATATGCTAGCCTTCCGATATCTCAATATAGTGGTCACTGTCTTAATTGTAGCCTTAGCTATCTTGTGCTTCTTTTTAATTCGGTCAAAGAAAGTTCAAAATCTAACGTTGATTTTATTACTACTTGGTGTGTTAATCAATGGTACTTCTCTCTTTGCTGTAGGGCAGTTCATTGGATTTACCAGTCGCCTGAATGCAACATCGAATTACTCAAATTATTCGATGAGTATTGCTGTGCTAGCAGATAGTCCAATTGAGAATATCAGTCAGGTAACTAGTGTGATGGGACCTACTGGGACGGATAAGGATAATATCCAACAGTTGATGAATGATCTTAAGGCTAATCAAAATAAGGAATTGACAGTCGAAGAAAGTAGCTCCTATCTTGCGGCCTATAAGAGCTTGCTAGCCGGTGATACAAAGGCAATCATTCTAAACAGTGTCTTTGAAAACATTATCGAATCGGAATATCCTGACTATGCTTCAAAGATTAAGAAAATCTACACCAAAGAGTTAACCAAGACGGTTGAAACTCCAAAAGATGTCAAAGGTGACAGTTTCAACGTTTATATCAGTGGAATTGATACTTACGGTCCAATCAGTTCGGTTTCTCGGTCTGATGTCAATATCATTATGACAGTTAATCGCGAAACTAAAAAGATTCTCTTGACAACGACACCTCGTGATTCCTATGTTCCAATTGCAGATGGTGGTAACAACCAAAAAGATAAGTTGACCCATGCGGGGATTTATGGAGTAGATGCTTCCATTCATACACTGGAAAATCTCTACGGTATTGACTTGAACTATTACGCTCGTTTGAATTTCACTTCTTTCTTGAAATTAATAGATCTTCTCGGTGGAGTTGATGTTCATAATGATCAAGAATTTACTGCTCATACAAATGGGAAGTTCTATCCTGTAGGGAATGTTCATCTTGACTCGGAGCAAGCTCTTAGCTTTGTACGTGAGCGTTATTCATTGGCAGATGGAGACCGAGATCGTGGTCGTAACCAGCAAAAAGTTATTGTCGCTATTTTGCAAAAGTTAACTTCGACAGAAGCTTTGAAAAATTATGACAGTATTATAAAGGGTCTACAAGATTCCGTGCAAACCAATATGCCACTTGAAACCATGATGAACCTGGCCAATGCCCAACTTGAGAGTGGTGGAACTTATAAGATTAATTCGCAAGATCTTAAAGGAACAGGGCGTATGGATTTGCCATCCTATGCCATGCCTGATAGCAACCTTTACATGATGGAGATAAGTGATAGCAGTTTAGAGTCAGTCAAGGCTGCAATCAATGATGTGATGGAAGGAAAATAAGACACAATGATTGATATTCATTCGTATATCGTATTTGGTGTGGATGATGTTTTAAAATCTAAGCAAGAAAGCAAGGTCCTTTTGACAGAAGCTTATGGACAAGAAGTACGGACTTGAGATGTAAAACATGCAATTGTAACATCGATTAAAGTTATCCATCTTGTACAATTGCTACAACAGTTTGTTAAAAATAAAAGGAGGGAGTTATGTACGATTATCTTGTCGTTGGTGCTGGTCTTTTTGGTGCAGTCTTTGCCCATGAAGCAGCCCTAAAAGGAAAAAAAGTAAAAGTCATTGAAAAACGAAATCATATCGCGGGTAATATCTATACTCGTGAAGAGGAAGGAATTCAAGTTCATCAGTATGGTGCTCATATTTTTCATACTTCTGATAAGGAGATTTGGGATTATGTAAATCAGTTTGCAGAATTTAACCGTTACACAAACTCCCCTGTTGCTAATTATAAGGGTGAGATTTATAACCTTCCTTTTAATATGAATACCTTCAATAAACTTTGGGGAGTTGTAACGCCAGCAGAAGCACAGGCTAAGATTGATGAGCAACGTGCTGTTTTAAATGGCAAAACTCCTGAAAATTTGGAAGAACAGGCTATTTCTCTTGTAGGTACAGACATCTACGAAAAATTAATCAAAGATTATACAGAGAAACAGTGGGGCAAGCCAACTACGGAACTTCCAGCCTTTATCATTCGCCGTTTGCCAGTACGTCTGACCTATGATAACAACTATTTTAATGATACCTATCAAGGGATTCCAATTGGTGGTTACACTCAAATAGTTGAAAAAATGTTGGATCATGAAAACATTGATGTAGAAACAAATGTTGATTTCTTTGCGAATAAAGAGCAATATATGAAGGATTTCCCTAAGATTGTCTTTACTGGTATGATTGATGAATTCTTCGACTATAAGTTGGGTGAACTAGAGTACCGTAGTCTTCGTTTTGAAAACGAGACCTTGGATATGGAGAATTACCAAGGAAATGCAGTTGTGAACTATACAGATTCAGATACCCCATATACTCGCATTATTGAACACAAACATTTTGAGTTTGGGAATCAAGCAAAGACGATCATTACTAAAGAACATTCTAAAACATGGGAAAAAGGTGATGAGCCTTATTATCCAGTTAATAATGATCGTAATAATCATTTGTATAAATCATATAAAAAATTGGCTGATGAGCAAGGCAATGTTATCTTTGGTGGCCGCTTAGGACATTATCGTTATTACGATATGCACCAGGTAATCGGAGCTGCCTTGCAGTGTGTAAGAAATGAGTTAGATTAAACAACTAAAACTGTTTACAGTAGCTATTTAGTAATATGATTGATCATTCCTTGACTACCTAGTGTAGTCGAGGTTTTTTGATAGTATTCATATTTTTACAACCTTATTGTTTAAAAAATAATTTTCAAAAATTCTGAAAATTGTATTGACAGGATTAGAAAAAGGGTCTATAATGAATAAAAAAACAAAGGAGAAGACTATGAAAACAAGAAAAGTATTGGCTCTTGTGGGAGTGACTTTATTAGCAGCGGGTGTTTTAGCTGCTTGTTCTGGTGGTTCTGGTGCTAAAGGTGAGCAGACTTTTGCATTTACATACGAGAAAGATCCTGATAATCTTAATTATTTAACAACTGGTAAAGCTTCAACATCTGATATTACTAGTAATGTGATTGACGGATTGCTTGAAAATGATAAATACGGGAACCTTATTCCTTCATTGGCAGAAGACTGGTCAGTATCTAAAGATGGTTTGACTTACACCTACACTATTCGTAAGGACGCAAAATGGTACACATCCGAAGGAGAAGAGTATGCTCCTGTTAAGGCTCAGGACTTTGTGACAGGACTTAAATATGCAACGGATAAGAAATCAGAAGCTCTTTACTTGGTACAAGATTCGATCAAAGGTCTGGATGCTTATGCTAAAGGGGAAAATAAAGATTTCTCTCAAGTTGGAATTAAAGCCCTTGACGATCAAACGATTCAATACACGTTGAACAAACCAGAAAGTTTTTGGAATTCTAAAATAACCATGGGTGTGCTTGCGCCAGTTAATGAAGAGTTTTTGAACTCAAAAGGGGATGATTTTGCCAAAGCAACAGATCCAAGTAGTCTCTTGTATAATGGTCCTTATTTGTTGAAATCTCTTGTGACTAAATCCTCTGTTGAATTTGTGAAGAATCCGAACTACTGGGATAAGGATAATGTACATATTGATAAGGTCAAATTGTCATTCTGGGATGGTCAAGATACCAGCAAACCAGCAGAAAACTTTAAAGATGGAAGCTTTACGGCAGCTCGTCTCTTTCCAACAAATGCAAGTTTTACAGAGCTTGAGAAAGAGATGAAAGACAATATTGTATATACCCAACAAGACTCTACGACTTATATAGTTGGTACAAATATTGATCGCCAATCTTATAAGTACACATCTAAGACCAGCGAAGAACAAAAGACATCTACTAAAAAGGCTCTCTTAAATAAGGATTTCCGTCAGGCTATTGCTTTCGGATTTGACCGTACAGCCTATGCCTCTCAGTTGAATGGACAAACTGGAGCAAGCAAAATCTTACGTAATCTCTTTGTTCCACCAACATTTGTCCAAGCAGATGGTAAAAACTTTGGCGATATGGTCAAAGAGAAATTGGTCACTTATGGGGATGAATGGAAGGATGTTAATCTTGCAGATTCTCAGGATGGCCTTTACAATCCTGAGAAAGCCAAGGCAGAATTTGCTAAAGCCAAATCAGCCCTACAAGCTGAGGGAGTACAATTCCCAATTCATCTAGATATGCCTGTTGACCAAACAGCAACTACAAAAGTTCAGCGCGTCCAATCTATGAAACAATCCTTGGAAGCAACTTTAGGAACTGATAATGTTATTATTGATATTCAACAACTACAAAAAGACGAAGTAAACAATATTACATATTTTGCTGAAAATGCTGCTGGCGAAGACTGGGATTTATCAGATAATGTCGGTTGGAGTCCTGACTTTGCCGATCCATCAACCTACCTTGATATTATCAAACCATCTGTAGGAGAAAGTACTAAAACATATTTAGGGTTTGACTCAGGGAAAGATAATGTAGCTGCTAAAAAAGTAGGTCTATATGACTACGAAAAATTGGTTACAGAAGCTGGTGATGAGGCTACAGATGTTTCTAAACGATATGATAAATACGCTGCGGCCCAAGCTTGGTTGACAGATAGTGCTTTGATTATTCCAACTACATCTCGTACAGGGCGTCCAATCTTGTCTAAGATGGTACCATTTACAATACCATTTGCATTGTCAGGAAATAAAGGTACAAGTGAGCCACTCTTGTATAAATACCTTGAACTTCAAGACAAGGCAGTCACAGCAGATGAATACCAAAAAGCTCAAGATAAATGGATGAAAGAAAAAGAAGAATCCAATAAAAAAGCGCAAGAAGAGCTCGCAAAACATGTGAAATAAGATAAAAAGAAGTTAGTTATTCGCTAACTTCTTTTGGTTTATCGAAAATGAATTGGTGCCGATCATCGCTTTTAGATATGATAGATCCTATTTTGTTGAAGAAAAAATCCTGAGCCTTTATTCTCAGAATTTTCTTTTATCTTACTGTTGTGGTTGCTGTTGAACTTGTGGATTTTGTGGCGTTGGTTGTACTGGTTGTGTCGGTTGAACAGCTTGTCCTTGATTAGGATCGGTTGCTGGAGCATTATTGGGTTGTTGACCAATCGTAGTACTTGCCTGTGTAGTTGAACTTTCAGCTGTTGAGGATTGTTGAGTAGAGGGTTCAGTCCATATTGGGCGAGCTCCATTTTTGAATACAAATTCGCCATTTCGGAACAGGCCATCTGGCATCGTCCAATCTTCAGGTTGCTCATCTTCTGATAAATACGATATCATTGAGCGATAAACTTTGGCAGCAACTAGGAAATCATCTCCAACTATTGGAGTAAAACGGTTTGAGTATCCAGTCCATACAGCCATAGAATACTTAGGAGTATATCCTACAAACGATTCATCTGGAGCTACGTAGCCAGTGTTTTTGACATATTTTTCGATTTCTTCATCAGTATAGTTAGAAGTACCCGTCTTACCTGCTTGTGGAAGCCATGAAATATAAGCATCTCGACCTATACCAGAGTATAATACTGTTTTCATCATTTCTGTCATCATGTAGGCAGTTGTTTCCTTCATGGCGCGTGATCCAGGATCAGAAAATTCTTTTGAACTACCATCACTAAAGATAACTTTATTGATATACATTGGTTTGTGGTAGATACCACCATTGGCAAAAGCAGCATAGGCAACGGCCATTTTTTCACTGCTAGCACCATATTTTTTGTTGGATTCAGTTGTATTACTTGAAATGGCGTTTGCATAATACATGCTTGGATAGTCGATACCAAGACCATTAAGGAAGGTTTTAGCTCTATCTAGACCGACCTTATTCAAAGTCTCAACGGCTGTGACATTTCGTGATTGTTGAAGAGCATACTGGATTGTAATGTTTCCAAAGTAGACATGATCCCAGTTGTAGAGTGGAGTATCAGTGCCAGGATAGTTATAAGGGACATCATGTACAATAGAAGCAGTAGAGTCATAGACTCCATATTCTAAAGCGGGAGCATAGTCAGTGATTGGTTTCATTGATGATCCCCAGTCACGATTGGTTTCTACGGCCTGGTTGGTACCGAATGAAACATTACTTGCTTGATGACGAGCACCAAGTTGTGCGATGACTTTACCATTTGAAACATCTACGACCGTAGATGCGACTTGCAAATCATCGTCAGGGTAAGAGACGTATTGATCGGAGTTGTAGATATCCCACAGATGTTTTTGAGCTTCTTGGTCTACATTTGTGTAAACATCCATCCCAGTAGTTAGAAGGTTATAGCCAGTTTCTTGTTCTACTTGGTCGATAACCTCTTTGAGATAATTGTCCATATATGCTGGATAGCTATTGACCGATTTCAAACTTTGGAGTCCATCAGTAATAGGGGTATTAATAGCCTTCTCATACTGTTCGGCAGAAATGTAGCCTTGACCTTTCATCTCTGAAAGTACCAAGTTACGACGGTCAAGGGCAGCTTCTGGATGAGAATAGGGATCGTATTGATTCGGAGCCTGTGGCATTCCTGCTAGTAGGGCAAGTTGAGGTAATGATAGTTCTCGCAAATCTTTGCCGTAATAGTTTTGGGCAGCCGTCTGCATTCCATAGTTTCCGTTAGACATGTAAACTTTATTCACATAGTAGGTCAGGATTTCTTGTTTTGTGGCTTTTTGTTCTAATTGAACAGCCAACCAAGCTTCCTGGGCTTTACGTGAAATGGTCTGATCAGAAGTGGAAGTTGAGAAATAGGTCAACTTAATTAATTGTTGTGTCAAGGTTGAGGCACCTTGTAGACCTCCTCCTTGTAGATTTCTCAATGCTGCTCCCATGATACGAATAGTATCAACACCTCTATGATCAAAAAAACGGTGGTCTTCGATAGACACAATTGCCTTGACTAAGTCAGTAGGAATTTCATTTGCTTGGGCATTTACGCGACGTTCAGATCCAAGGTCAGCAATCAGTTCGTTTTTGTTGTCATAAATCTTGCTAGAGGTTGTCGCAACTAATTTACTTTCAGATAAGGCTGGAGCCTTGCTAACAAAGTAGAGGAAGACACCTCCACCTAATAGAAATAATGCGATAAATAAGGTAAGAAATGTAATTCCAATATACTTTAAGAATCGCAGAATAGTTTGTTTATTCATCTTGTTTTACCACCTAGTAAACGTTCTTTGATAATATCGAGATAGGGAATTTGAGGGAAAGCTCCTTGCTTTATTAAATATCCGTATTCTTGAATATATCCAAGTGGCATTGATTTTTGGCCCTTATCTTGATGATAAAAGCGAATCAAATCAAGTGCTGGCAACAAATAAGTTTCTTGTCGAGAAGAAAAATGAAGTAGTACGAAGCAAATGCCCTGCTGTTCTAGAACTTGTTCCATATGTTGAATCTGGTGAAGATGGAAGTTCTTCATTGGGATAGCATTTTTTTGCCGCGTTTCCTTGGCTTCAAAGTCAATGTAATGTCCTCTATATACGCCAGAGTAATCTGTTGTGGAAGCTTGTCTAAAGTAGGCTTCTACAATTTTGGCTCGACTACGTTGAGGATAGTCTACTCGAACAATCTGAACAGGCGTTGGCTTTTTATGGATAACTGCCATACCATGCGTCAGATAGTAGTCGTTTGTAGCGTTAATCATCTTTTCAAAAGTCATTCCTCGATTTGCGAAATTTTTTGGTTGAGAAATGGATGTTTGGCTTTTTTTTGATGAAATTTTATGAGGATAGTTGACCATATTTCTCCTTATTGGTACAATAACATCACTCTATTATACCATAAAAATAGAAAGAAAGGTGTAAAAATGACTACAGCTTTAATTATGGGATATTCTAATTTTGACTTGGGTTTGTTTTCTGACAAGGATCCTCGTCTTAAATTGATTAAAAAAGCGATACGTAGGGATTTAGAAGCTATGGCAGAAGATGGGGTGACTTGGCTTGTATTTACAGGGACTTTGGGCTTTGAATATTGGGTTTTAGAGGTTGCTCAGGAAATGAAGACCGAATACGGTTTCCAGTTGGCCACCATTTTTGCTTTTGAAACCCATGGGGAAAATTGGAATGAAGGCAATCAGATGAAACTGAGCCAATTTAAGCAGGTCGATTTTGTCAAATATGCCTATCCTAAATATGAACATATGGGGCAACTACGAGACTACCAACGATTTTTGCTGGAAAATACTGACTTAGCTTATTTTTTCTATGACTCAGAAAATGAGACCAAATTAAAATTTATAGACAATTTGATGAAAAATCAGGAAGGTTATCGCATAAAAAGGTTAACGTTTGAAGACTTAAATGAGCTAGCAGAAAATTTTTCTGAAAAGTAAGGCTTTGACCTTGATTTTTGTTTGCCTTTTTTTATATAATAATACTATTAGAAACCGAGAATGGAGAGAGAGATGGCAAGTATTATTTTTTCAGCAAAAGATATTTTTGAGCAAGAGTTTGGACGTGAAGTTCGTGGATATAGTAAGGTTGAAGTTGATGAATTTTTGGACGATGTCATCAAGGACTATGAAACTTATGCTGCCTTAGTCAAGTCTCTCCGTCAAGAAATTGCAGAGTTGAAGGAAGAATTGTCTCGTAAACCGAAGGCTTCACCAGTTCAAGCAGAATCTCTTGAAGCGGCAACTACAAGCTCTATGACGAATTTTGATATTTTGAAACGTTTGAATCGTCTTGAGAAAGAAGTATTTGGGAAACAAATTTTGGATAACTCTGATTTATAAGAGCTTATTTGAAAAGTGCAATTTTTGGATAATCGCGTGAGGAGAATTTCTTTTCATGAGGAAAGTCCATGCTAGCACAGGCTGTGATGCCTGTAGTGTTTGTGCTAGGCGAAACCATAAGCCTAGGGACGAGAAATCGTTACGGCAGTTGAAATGGCTAAGTCTTCGGATAGGTCAGAGTAGGCTTGAAAGTGCCACAGTGACGGAGTCTTTCTGGAAACGGAGAGAGTGGAACGCGGTAAACCCCTCAAGCTAGCAACCCAAATTTCGGTCGGGGCATGGAGTGCACGGAAACGAACGTAGTACTCTGACTGCTATCAGCTATAGGCTGTTAGTGGTAGACAGATGATTATCAAAGGAAGTGGTCCTAGTCACTTCTGGAACAAAACATGGCTTATAGAAAATTGCATATAGGTTGGGGCTGAGAAATTTTCTCAACCTCATTTTTTAAAGTGGACATATAGAAAGGTCTTATAAGACTGAAAATGAAAAAAGAATTTAATTTAATCGCGACTGCTGCGGCGGGTCTTGAGGCTGTTGTGGGACGTGAAGTGCGAGAGCTTGGCTACGATTGTCAGGTTGAAAATGGACGTGTTCGTTTTCAAGGAGATGTGAGAGCCATTATCGAAACCAACCTCTGGCTTCGGGCAGCAGACCGTATCAAAATTATCGTAGGAACGTTCCCAGCTAAGACTTTTGAGGAGCTCTTTCAAGGAGTTTTCGCCTTAGATTGGGAAAATTATTTACCGCTTGGAGCTCGGTTCCCAATTTCAAAAGCTAAATGTGTGAAATCTAAATTACACAATGAACCCAGTGTTCAGGCTATTTCAAAGAAGGCCGTTGTCAAGAAATTGCAGAAACATTATGCTCGTCCAGAAGGAGTTCCTCTGATGGAAACTGGTCCAGAGTTTAAAATTGAGGTCTCTATTCTGAAAGACATAGCAACTGTCATGATTGATACGACAGGGACTAGCCTCTTTAAACGTGGTTATCGTACAGAAAAAGGTGGCGCTCCTATCAAGGAAAACATGGCAGCAGCCATTTTGCAACTTTCTAACTGGTATCCAGACAAGCCTTTGATTGATCCTACCTGTGGTTCGGGAACTTTCTGTATCGAGGCAGTTATGATTGCTAGAAAGATGGCGCCTGGTCTTCGTCGCTCCTTTGCCTTTGAGGAGTGGAACTGGATTAGCGATCGCTTGATCCAAGAAGTGCGCACAGAGGCGGCTAAGAAAGTGGATCGTGAGCTGGAACTGGATATCATGGGATGTGATATCGATGCACGTATGGTGGAAATTGCTAAGGCTAATGCTCAGGCAGCAGGTGTTGTAGGAGATATTACCTTTAAGCAGATGCGCGTGCAGGATTTGCGTTCTGATAAAATCAATGGAGTGATTATCTCTAACCCACCTTATGGTGAACGCTTGTCAGATGATGCAGGGGTTACCAAGCTTTATGCTGAGATGGGTCAAGTATTTGCTCCTCTGAAAACGTGGAGCAAGTTTATCTTAACCAGTGATGAAGCCTTTGAGACCAAGTACGGTAGTCAGGCGGATAAGAAACGTAAGTTGTACAACGGAACTTTAAAAGTTGATTTGTATCAATATTTTGGTCAGCGTGTTAAACGTCAGGAAGTAAAGTAGGAAGGAAAACTCATGAGTAAGAAAAGACGGAATCGTCATAAAAAAGAAAACCAAGAACCGCGATTTGATTTTGATGAAGCAAAAGAGTTAACAGTTGGTCAAGCTATTCGTAAAAATGAAGAAGTGGAAGCAGGAGTCTTGCCTGAAGATTCCATTTTGGACAAGTATGTCAAGCAACACAAAGATGAAATCGAAGCAGATAAGTTTGCGACTCGCCAATACAAAAAAGAGGAGTTAATCGAAACTCAAAGTCTGGACGATTTAATCCAAGAAGTGCGTGAAGCTGTAGAGGAGTCAGAAGCCTATTCAGAGGAAGTTCTATCGTCTGAAGCTATCTTACCTCCACTGCCTCTGGACGATGAGGATAAAGACTGGGATCCTATAGTACTAGAGGATGAAAATTCAGCAGAAATGACTGGGGAAGTGGAAGAGGAGAAAAAACTTTCTCGTCTGGATCAAGAGGACCCAGAAAAGAAAAGTAAAAAAGGTTTTGTTTTGACCGCTTTGGCGCTCGTATCAGTGGTTATCTGTGTCAGTGCTTATTATGTCTATCGTCAAGTGACCCGTTCGACCAAGGAAATCCAGACTTCTCAATCAACTACAAATACGCAGTCAGATGTAGAAGAATTCAATAATTTATATGATGGCTTCTATACAGATAGCAATAAAACTGCTTTGAAAAATAGTCAGTTTGATAAACTGAGTCAACTTAAGACCTTGCTTGATAAGCTGGAAGGTAGTCGTGAACATACCCTTGCCAAATCTAAGTATGATAGTCTAGCAACGCAAATCAAGGCCATTCAAGATGTCAATGCACAATTTGAAAAACCAGCTATTGTGGATGGTGTCTTGGATACCAATGCTAAAGTCAAATCGGATGCTAAATTTACAGATATTAAAACTGGAAATACGGAGCTTGATAAAGTTCTAGATAAGGCTATCAGTCTTGGTAAGAGCCAGCAAACAAGTGCTTCAAGCTCAAGTTCAAGTGAAACTAGCAGCTCAAGTTCTCGTCAAGCAAGTGAAAATACTGCTAGTGAAACAAGCCCAAGTAGTTCAAATACGGCATCAACTGAAACTAGAAGTACCCGCAGTGAAGTCAATATGGGTGTATCAAGTGCAGGAGTTGCTGTTCAAAGAAGTGCGAGTCGTGTTTCTTATAACCAATCAGCTATTGATGATAGCAATAACTCTGCCTGGGATTTCGCGGATGGTGTTTTGGAACAAATTTTAGCGACTTCACGCTCACGTGGTTATATCACTGGTAACCAATACATCCTTGAACGTGTCAATATCGTTAATGGCAATGGTTATTACAACCTCTACAAGCCAGATGGAACCTATCTCTTTACCCTTAACTGTAAGACAGGATACTTTGTTGGAAATGGTTCTGGACATGCGGATGCTTTGGACTACTAAGCAGTCGTTACAAAATTCTTTCTTTTCAAAAGTAAAAATGATAAAATAAAACAAATTAAACAAGAGGAGTGTCAAATGACAAAAGCTAACTTTGGTGTCGTAGGTATGGCCGTAATGGGTCGTAACCTTGCCCTTAATATTGAATCTCGTGGTTACACAGTTGCTATTTACAACCGTAGTAAAGAAAAAACTGAAGATGTAATTGCTTGCCATCCTGAAAAGAACTTTGTACCAAGCTATGATGTTGAAAGTTTTGTAAACTCAATCGAAAAACCTCGTCGTATCATGCTCATGGTTCAAGCTGGACCTGGTACAGATGCTACAATTCAAGCCCTTCTTCCACACCTTGACAAGGGTGATATCTTGATTGACGGTGGAAACACTTTCTACAAAGATACAATCCGTCGTAATGAAGAATTGGCAAACTCAGGTATCAACTTTATCGGTACTGGAGTTTCTGGTGGTGAAAAAGGTGCCCTTGAAGGTCCTTCTATCATGCCTGGTGGACAAAAAGAGGCCTACGAATTGGTTGCGGATGTTCTTGAAGAAATCTCAGCTAAAGCACCAGAAGATGGCAAACCATGTGTGACTTACATCGGTCCTGATGGAGCTGGTCACTATGTGAAAATGGTTCACAATGGTATCGAGTATGGTGATATGCAATTGATCGCAGAAAGCTATGACTTGATGCAACACTTGCTAGGTCTTTCAGCAGAAGATATGGCTGAAATCTTTACTGAGTGGAACAAGGGTGAATTGGACAGCTACTTGATCGAAATCACAGCTGATATCTTGAGCCGTAAAGACGATGAAGGTCAAGATGGACCAATCGTAGACTACATCCTTGATGCTGCAGGTAACAAGGGAACTGGTAAATGGACTAGCCAATCATCACTTGACCTTGGTGTGCCATTGTCACTCATCACTGAGTCAGTATTTGCACGTTACATCTCTACTTACAAAGAAGAACGTGTGCATGCTAGCAAGGTTCTTCCAAAACCAGCTACCTTCAAATTTGAAGGAGACAAGGCTGAGTTGATTGAAAAGATTCGTCAAGCCCTTTACTTCTCAAAAATCATTTCATATGCACAAGGTTTTGCGCAATTGCGTGTAGCTTCTAAAGAAAACAACTGGAACTTGCCATTTGCAGACATCGCATCTATCTGGCGTGATGGCTGTATCATCCGTTCTCGTTTCTTGCAAAAGATTACAGATGCTTACAACCGTGATGCAGACCTTGCCAACCTTCTTTTGGATGAGTACTTCTTGGATGTTACTGCTAAGTACCAACAAGCAGTGCGTGATATTGTAGCTCTTGCTGTTCAAGCTGGTGTACCAGTGCCAACTTTCTCAGCAGCTATTACTTACTTTGATAGCTACCGTTCAGCTGACCTTCCAGCTAACTTGATCCAAGCGCAACGTGACTACTTTGGTGCCCACACTTACCAACGTAAAGACAAAGAAGGAACCTTCCACTACTCTTGGTATGACGAAAAATAAGTAGGTCTGCCATGGGGAAACGGATTTTATTACTTGAGAAAGAACGAAATCTAGCTCACTTTTTAAGTTTGGAACTCCAAAAAGAGCAATACCGAGTTGATCAGGTTGAGGAGGGGCAAAAAGCCCTCTCCATGGCTCTTCAAACAGACTATGACTTGATTTTATTGAATGCTCATCTGGGGGATATGACGGCCCAGGATTTTGCAGACAAGCTGAGTCGGACTAAGCCAGCTTCAGTCATCATGGTCTTGGATCATCGCGAAGAATTGCAAGACCATATTGAGACAATCCAACGCTTTGCTGTTTCTTACATCTATAAGCCAGTCCTTATTGAGAATCTGGTAGCTCGTATTTCAGCGATTTTCCGAGGTCGGGACTTTATAGATCAACACTGTAGTCAGATGAAGGTTCCAACGTCTTATCGCAATCTGCGTATGGATGTAGAGCATCATACCGTTTATCGTGGCGAGGAGATGATTGCTCTGACGCGCCGTGAGTATGACCTTTTGGCTACTCTTATGGGAAGCAAGAAAGTTCTGACTCGTGAGCAGTTGTTGGAAAGTGTCTGGAAGTATGAAAGTGCGACCGAAACCAATATCGTGGATGTCTATATCCGTTATCTACGTAGCAAGCTTGATGTAAAAGGTCAGAAAAGCTACATTAAAACCGTTCGTGGTGTTGGTTACACCATGCAAGAATAGAAAAGCAGTTGCAGTGTACTGACCCCAAAAAGTTAGACAATTAATTTATCCAAAGGATTTAGTTCTGTATTGCACAGGGCTAAGTCCTTTTAGTTTTACCTTAATTCGTTTATTGTTGTAGTAATCAATATAGTCTACAATGGCTTGTTCCAATTGCTTAAGCGACTGAAATGACTTCTCATAACCATAAAACATCTCCGATTTCAGAATGCCAAAGAAAGATTCCATCATGCCGTTGTCTGGGCTGTTACCTTTACGTGACATGGATGCTTGAATTCCCTTACCCTCTAGAAACTGATGATAAGAATCGTGTTGATATTGCCAGCCTTGGTCACTATGGAGAATCGTATTCTCGTAGCGCTTCTCTGTGAATGCTTGTTCCAACATTGTTTTTACTTGTTCTAAGTTGGGTGAAGTTGAAAGATTATAGGCGATAATTTCGCTATTAAAGCCATCTAAAACTGGTGATAAGTAAAGCTTTTGAGCGCTTGCTGGAATGGCAAATTCTGTCACGTCCGTATAACACTTTTCCATTGGTTTAGCTGCTTCAAATTGGCGTTGAATAAGGTTGTCTGCTTTCTTGCCAACATCTCCTTTATGAGAAGAATACTTGCGTTTCTTGCGGATTCTAGCTTGTAAATTGAGCACTTTCATCAAGCGTTGAACTCTTTTATGATTGACCACATAACCACGATTTCTTAATTCTAAATGGATTCGACGATATCCGTAATTTCCTTTTTGTTCGGTAAAAATAGCTTGAATTTCAGCTTTAAGCTTTTGATCCTTATCTGGTTTGTCTAGCTGTTTCAAATGATAGTAGTAGGTCGAACGAGCGAGTTTAATGGTTTTTAGAAGAATATCTAACGAAAAATCAGTGATTAATTCTTGAACAATTTCTGTCTTTCTTCTTTCTCTTTTTCCTCCTTCAAGCGGAGTTCTCTCAACTTTTTTAGGACAGCATTCTCCGCTCTCAGATACTCGTTTTCTGCTTGAAGTCGTTCTAACTCTGTCATCTCTTCGGGTTTCTTCTTTGGTTTACGTCCCATTTTAGATGGTCTCCCTTTTGTTTTCTCAACAATAGTATACCCGTTTTTCTTGTATTGTGCCATCCAATTTGGAAGCATACCACGATTTGGGAGAGCATATTCGAGAGAAACTCTATCTTGAGACCAGTTTTCATGTAGAACTTTATCAATCATTTCTTGTTTTAATTCAGGAGAATAGTAACGATTTTTTTCTTTTTTGACGAACTCTATTCCATAACGATCAATCAATTTAATCATGTACCTAATATTAGAATTGTTTATCCCAAATTTATTTGAAAGCTTCTCTAAGCTATATCCTTGTTTTCTAAGTTCATAGATCTGAACTTTATCATCATAAGTTAATTTCATAATAAAAATACCCCAAAAGTTAGATTTTTTCTGTCTAACTTTTGGGGTGCAGTTCACAGTTATGTAACTGCTTTTTTTGAAAGATTTCTATATATTGACATGCAGTCGGGTCTTTGCTACAATCAGTTATGGAGGATAGGTCTAATGAAAATAATAAAAAAATTGATGCAAATCGCATTAGCAGTCTTTTTCTTTGGTTTGCTAGCGACAAGTGCAGTATTGGCGGATGATGCTGATTCAGAAGGCTGGCAATTTATCCAAGAAAATGGTAGAACCTACTATAAGAAGGGGAACCTCAAAGAAACCTACTGGCGAGTGATTGATGGAAAATACTATTATTTTGATTCTTTATCTGGAGAGATGGTTGTCGGCTGGCAATATATACCTGCTCCACACGAAGGGGTTACGATTGGTTCTTCTCTAAGGCAAGATATTGCTTTTAGACCAGATTGGTTTTACTTTGGTCAAGATGGGGTACTACAAGAATTTGTTGGTAAGCAAGTTTTAGAAGCAAAAACTGCTACAAATACCAACAAACATCATGGGGAACAATATGATAGTCCAGCAGAGAAACGAGTCTATTATTTTGAAGATCAGCGTAGCTATCACACTTTAAAAACTGGTTGGATTTCTGACGAAGGGCATTGGTATTATTTACAGGAGGATGGTAGCTTCGATGCTCGTATCGACAGTTTGACGGTTGGGGAGCTAGTGCGTGGCTGGATCAATGATAATTCAACTTGGTACTATCTGGATTCAACAAGTGCTGCAATGCAAACAGGTTGGCAATATCTTGGTAACAAGTGGTACTATCTCCGTTCATCGGGGGCCATGGCGACGGGTTGGTATCAGGAAGGCTCAACTTGGTACTACTTAGACCAGCAAAATGGTGATATGAAAACAGGTTGGGTATATGTTGGTAACCGTTGGTACTACCTTCGTTCATCAGGAGCTATGACAACTGGTTGGTATCAAGATGGATCAACATGGTATTACTTAGATAATAAAAATGGTGATATGACGACAGGCTGGTTCCAGGTCAATGGCAAATGGTACTATGCTTACAGTTCAGGTGCTTTGGCAGTGAATACCACTGTAGATGGCTACTCCGTCAACTATAATGGCGAATGGGTTCGATAAATAATGATAGTATTTTGTAATTTGAGATAAATTTTAAGTAAGAGTGCAGCTTCACGAAGTGATACTGGATAAAAAGTTTTTAAAATCAGAAAACCGCATATTATCAGGCGTCAAAAAAATTGGCAAAAACTTGATAATATGCGGTTTATTGTGGAAAGATTTACTTATTTACTTATTTTTAACAAAATTGAGTTTTTGCCCAGTTTTACATGACATGTTTTAGAAAAAGGTATATAATGTTAGTGTAATATCAAGTGTTTTTTTGAAAGCACCATAACAATTACAATTTTAGGCTTAAAAATCGAACCTTCTTTAAATGCTTAAATATTTAAGGGGGGGGGTATAAGTACCCATTTGTAAAAAAGAAATGAGGTTGAAAATGAACTTTAAGTCAAGAAAATGTGAAGAAAACGGGGAAAAAGTTTTACGCTATTCTATTAGAAAACATCATTTGGGAGTAGCTAGTGTAGCAGTAGCTTCGGTGTTGTTTTTTGCAACTGGTGTGGCGACTGTTCAAGCGGATGGACCAGGAGTAGGCGAACCAGTATCAGGCACACCAGCCCCACCAAGTACACCAGGTTCAGCAAGTTCAGCAAGTACAACAAGCACACTAGGCACTTCTGGTGCTAATACTGGTGACACAGAAATAGAAAATACAAATACAGATACAGATACAGCTGCATCAACTGAGAGTAATGGAAATAATAGAGCTGCATTAACAGAAAATGGGCCTATTAAGCCAGAAGATAATGTTGAAGCAAGAAATAATAATGAGAAACCTAGAGGGCTTGAAAGAGCAACAGAACCAGCAAATTATGATGGTAAAGTAAGTCTTATTGGTCAATGGACAAGTGAATCACACGAAAAAAAAGATACTGAAAATACATATAAGAATGCTACAGATAAATTAGGGAGTCCCTTATCTAATCCAGGTCTTTTCCGTGGCGCTGCAAAAACTTTTCTTGGTTGGTCTGATATGCCGCCAGTAAATGGGAAAATTGCAGATGGTGCAAGACTGTTCTCGGCAGAAGACACTATAGCTACAGCCTTTCCGAATGGCTTGTCAGCTGATTCTAAGCTATATGGTGTTTATGCCAGTCTAAATGACCAAGATACACCTTTCCCTGCTGATAAATTTTCTATGGGATTTGCGATTATAGGTGGAATGAATAAATTTGCCATTAATGATAATAAGGTTCATATTGATACGAATGTAGAATCAGAAGAAGTATTACCTAATACTAATTTAAATAAAGAAATAAAAGACAAAGAAAAAAATACCCGCCGTATCATTGATGAGTATAAACCGGACAATAATGATACTACAAAAGTGAATGAAGTGGTTTTAAAAGCTGAGTTTGAAATGGATAAAACTACAGCGATGACTGTGTATAGAAATCCTCATGTAGGATATGTTGGTCCGGTTTTATCCAACACATACAAGGATAATAATTTTAAATTAGATGAAAAGAAAAAAACTTACACCTATGTAGACTTAAATGTGAATTTAGACAAAGATTTAGTTGTTCCGGAAAAATTATATGCAGAGTTTAATGGTTACTCATGGAGACCATTGTATGCTCTTGGAATTAAGGAAGATGGAACGAAGGAAATCCTAAATGTGTATTCAAAAGAAGGGACAGCCTTAGGAAATACAAAAGATAGCTTTAATTCAATCGTTAGTAATACGGACCCTAGAGTCACATTTGGTGTTGAAACTAAAGGTAACCATAATATAACATTTAGAATGATTCTTAGATCTTTAAACGGATATGATAGTAATAGACCGGAAAATGAACGAAATGAGAGTATAGCTGAGAGTGTAGTAAAACCGGATGAAGGTAAGTCTATTGCTGAAACAATTCTGCGCAATATGACACTTCGATCTCTTACATCAACAGAACTTAAAGCTTTATTCCCTAATAAGAGTGATGAAGAAATCAATCAGATGGTTGTTCGTATTAATCAAGATAAAGCCAAAGAGTTAGCAGATACAAATGGAAATACAGTACTAAAAGTAACAGGTTCTGTTGAGGGTAATGTTCATCCAAGTGCAGGTAGAATCGGTAGTGGCTGGTTAAGCCTGGATTCAGCTACAAATTTACCTATTAACAAAGTAGAAGCTAACGTTTTAGAACTAGGTTATGTTACATTTTATAATGTATCCTACCGATTCCAAAGTGGAACAGAGGGAAAAGTATTACCAGCAGTAATCGAAAACTATAAGCCAAAAGATACAGCTACTTACGAAAATGAAGCGAATGTAACACCAACACAACCGACAACTACAGAGTATATAGATGCAGAAAACGATGGGAAATGGGTATTCAAAAGTTACGATGCTGAAAATAAACAAGTAAATAAAGCAGATGTAGAATTTATAGGAACATGGGTATTCGAATCTAATAAATATGGTGTAACATATAAATTTGAAAGTGGGACACCAGGTAAGACATTGCCAGCAGCAATAGAAGGCTATAAACCAACAGACCAAAACCGTTATGTAGATAAATCAAATGTAACAACAATTCAACCAACAAAAACAGAGTATGTTGATGCAGAAAACGATGGGAAATGGGTATTCAAGAGCTACGATGCTGAAAATAAACAGGTAAATAAAGCAGATGTAGAGTTTGTAGGAACATGGGTATTCGTGGCTAATAAATACGGTGTAACATACAAATTCCAAAGTGGGACACCAGGTAAGACATTACCAGCAGCAATCGAAAACTATAAACCAATAGACCAAAACCGTTATGTAGATAAATCAAATGTAACAACAATTCAACCAACAAAAACAGAGTACGTTGATACAGAAAATGATGGTAAATGGGTATTCAAGAGCTACGATGCTGAAAATAAACAAGTAAATAAAGCAGATGTAGAGTTTATAGGAACATGGGTATTCGAAGCTAATAAATACGGTGTAACCTATAAATTTGAAAGTGGGACACCAGGTAAGACATTGCCAGCAGCAATAGAAGGCTATAAACCAACAGACCAAAACCGTTATGTAGATAAATCAAATGTAGATGCGATTCAACCAACTACAAAAGAGTACCCAGTTGCAGAAGAAGATGGAAAATGGGTATTTAAGAGTTACGATGCTGAAAATAAACAGGTAAATAAAGCAGATGTAGAGTTTGTAGGAACATGGGTATTCGAGGCTAAAAAATACGGTGTAACCTACAAATTTGTAAGTGGGACACCAGGTAAGACATTGCCAGAAGCGATAGAAGGCTATAAACCAACCGACCAAAATCGTTATGCAGATAAAGCAAATGTAGTTGCGACTCAACCGACAAAAACAGAGTACGTAGATGCGGAAAACGATGGTAAATGGGTTTTCAAGAGCTACGATACTGAAAATAAAGCAGTAAATAAAGCAGATGTAGAGTTTATAGGAACATGGGTATTCGAGGCTAATAAATACGGTGTAATCTACAAATTTGAAAGTGGGACACCAGGTAAGACATTGCCAGAAGCAATCGAAAACTATAAACCAACCGACCAAAACCGTTATGTAGATAAATCAAATGTAACAACAATTCAACCAACAAAAACAGAGTATGTTGATACAGAAAATGATGGAACATGGGTATTCAAGAGCTACGATGCTGAAAATAAACAAGTAAATAAAGCAGATGTAGAGTTTGTAGGAACATGGGTATTCGTGGCTAACGCACCGACTCCTAAGCCAGAACCGAAACCAGAGCCTAAGCCTGAACCAAAACCGGAGCCTAAGCCGGAGCCAAAACCAGAGCCTAAGCCTGAACCAAAGCCAGAGCCTAAGCCAGAACCGAAACCAGAGCCTAAGCCAGAATCGAAACCAGAGCCTAAGCCGGAGCCTAAGCCAGAACCGAAACCAGAACCGCAACCAACACCAACTCCGACCTCAATTTCTTCAGAAGATTGGAATCAAGGAAGTACTGAAGTGCACAAGAAGGATGAATTACCTCAGACAGGTAGTCAACAAGATGAATGGTTGGTAGCTCTAGGTGGCTTATCTATCCTAGGTGCCTTTACGGTATTTTCTAAAAAACGAGAAGAATAGGATATGCTAGAAATCGTTTAAATAATGAAATGATGGAAATATATCCCTATAATGGGAAAAGCGATTGTGAATGGAAACAATCGCTTTTTTTGTGAAAATATAATAAAATAGATAGGAGAGAAGCAATACTTGTATGAAAAAATGAGACGGCTTTTTCGTCTAATAAAAGGAAAATATGACAAAAAAAGTTGGTGTCGGTCAGGCACATAGTAAGATAATTTTAATAGGGGAGCATGCTGTCGTTTACGGTTATCCTGCCATTTCCCTGCCTCTTTTGGAGGTGGAGGTGACTTGTAAGGTAGTTCCTGCAGTGAGACCTTGGCGTCTCTATGAGGAGGATACCATGTCCATGGCAGTTTATGCTTCGCTTGAGTATTTGGATATCAAAGAAGCCTGCATTCGCTGTGAGATTGACTCGGCTATCCCTGAAAAACGGGGAATGGGTTCGTCAGCTGCTATTAGCATAGCGGCCATTCGTGCGGTATTTGACTACTATCAGGCAGAACTACCTCATGATGTACTAGAAATCTTGGTCAATCGGGCTGAGATGATTGCCCATATGAATCCAAGTGGTTTGGATGCTAAGACCTGTCTCAGTGACCAACCTATTCGCTTTATTAAGAATGTAGGATTTACAGAGCTTGAGATGAATTTATCTGCCTATTTGGTGATTGCAGATACGGGCGTTTATGGTCACACTCGTGAAGCCATCCAAGTGGTTCAAAGTAAGGGCAAGGATGCCCTACCGTTTTTGCATGCCTTGGGAGAATTGACCCGGCAGGCAGAAGTTGCGATTTCACAAAAAGATGCTGAAGGACTGGGACAAATCCTCAGTCAAGCACATTTACATTTAAAAGAAATTGGTGTCAGTAGCCCTGAAGCAGACTCTTTGGTTGAAACGGCACTTAGTCATGGTGCTCTGGGTGCCAAGATGAGTGGTGGTGGGCTTGGAGGCTGTATCATAGCCTTGGCAGACAATTTGACACACGCACAAGAACTAGCAGAAAGATTAGAAGAGAAAGGAGCTGTTCAGACATGGATAGAGAGCCTGTAACAGTACGTTCCTACGCAAATGTTGCTATTATTAAATATTGGGGAAAGAAAAGAGAAAAAGAGATGGTACCTGCTACTAGCAGTATTTCTCTGACTTTGGAGAATATGTATACGGAGACGACCTTGTCGCCTTTACCAGCCCATGCGACAGCTGATGCATTTTATATCAATGGTCAGCTACAAAATGAAGCGGAGCATGCCAAGATGAGTAAGATTATCGACCGTTACCGTCCAGAAGGTGAGGACTTTGTCCGTATCGATACTCAAAACAATATGCCTACCGCAGCGGGCCTGTCCTCAAGTTCTAGTGGTTTGTCCGCCTTGGTCAAGGCTTGCAACGCTTATTTCAAGCTTGGTTTGAATCGGAGTCAGTTGGCGCAGGAGGCTAAGTTTGCCTCAGGCTCTTCTTCTCGGAGTTTTTATGGACCGCTAGGTGCCTGGGACAAGGATAGCGGAGAGATTTACCCTGTAGAGACAGACCTGAAACTAGCTATGATTATGTTGGTGCTAGAAGACAAGAAAAAACCAATCTCTAGCCGTGATGGGATGAAACTTTGTGTGGAAACTTCGACGACTTTTGACGACTGGGTGCGGCAGTCTGAGAAGGATTATCAGGATATGCTGGTTTATCTCAAGGAAAATGACTTTGCCAAGGTTGGGGAGTTAACGGAGGAAAATGCCCTTGCTATGCACGCTACGACGAAAACAGCATCACCAGCCTTTTCCTATCTAACCGATGCAAGCTATGAGGCCATGGACTTTGTTCGCCAGCTCCGTGAGCAAGGAGAGGCCTGCTACTTTACTATGGATGCTGGTCCCAATGTCAAGGTCCTCTGTCAGGAGAAAGACTTGGAGCATTTATCTGAAATCTTCAGTCAACGTTATCGCTTGATTGTGTCAAAAACAAAGGATTTGAGCCAAGATGATTGCTGTTAAAACTTGCGGAAAACTCTATTGGGCAGGTGAATATGCTATTTTAGAGCCAGGGCAGTTGGCCTTGATAAAGGCCATTCCCATCTATATGAAGGGCGAGATTGCTTTTTCTGAGAGATACCGTATCTACTCGGATATGTTTGATTTCGCAGTAGATTTGACGCCAAATCCTGACTATAGCTTGATTCAAGAAACGATTGCTTTGATGAATGACTTCCTCGCTGATCGTGGGCAGACCTTGCGACCATTTTCTTTGGAGATTCTAGGAAAAATGGAAAGAGAAGGGAAAAAGTTTGGCTTGGGTTCTAGCGGTAGCGTCGTTGTCTTGGTTGTCAAGGCTTTGCTGGCTCTGTATAATCTTTCGGTTGATCAGAATCTCTTGTTCAAGCTGGCCAGTGCGGTCTTGCTCAAGCGAGGAGACAATGGTTCTATGGGAGACATTGCCTGTATTGTGGCAGAGGAATTGGTTCTTTACCAGTCATTTGATCGCCAGAAGGTGGCTGCTTGGTTGGAAGAAGAAAATTTGGCGACAGTTTTAGAGCGTGATTGGGGCTTTTTAATTTCGCAAGTGAAACCAACTTTAGAATGTGATTTCCTAGTGGGATGGACCAAGGAAGTGGCTGTATCGAGTCACATGGTCCAGCAAATCAAGCAAAATATCAATCAGAATTTTTTAAGTTCCTCAAAAGAAACAGTGGCTACTTTGGTAGAAGCCTTGGAGCAGGGAGAATCAGAAAAAATTATCGAGCAAGTAGAAGTAGCCAGTAAGCTCTTAGAAAGCTTGAGCGCAGATATTTACACGCCTTCGCTTAGACAGTTGAAAGAAGTCAGTCAAGATTTGCAGGTTGTTGCCAAGAGTAGCGGCGCTGGTGGTGGTGATTGTGGTATTGCCTTGAGTTTTGATGAGCAATCAACTGAAACTCTAAAAAACCGTTGGGCCGATCTGGGGATTGAGCTCTTATATCAAGAAAGGATAGGACATGACGACAAATCGCAAGGATGAGCATATCCGCTATGCCCTTGAGCAGAAAAGTTCCTATAATAGCTTTGATGAGGTGGAGTTGATTCATTCTTCCTTGCCTCTTTACGATCTGGATGAAATCAATCTGTCGACAGAGTTTGCTGGTCGAAAGTGGGACTTTCCTTTTTATATCAATGCCATGACGGGTGGGAGTGATAAGGGAAGAGAAATCAATCAAAAGCTGGCTCAGGTGGCGGAAGCCTGTGGGATTTTATTTGTGACGGGTTCTTATAGCGCAGCCCTCAAAGATCCAGCAGATGACTCTTTTTCTGTCAAGTCTAGCCATCCAAATCTCCTTCTTGGAACCAATATTGGATTGGACAAGCCTGTCAAGTTAGGTCTTCAGACTGTAGAAGAAATGAATCCTCTTCTCCTACAAGTGCATGTCAATGTCATGCAGGAATTGCTCATGCCTGAGGGAGAAAGAACGTTTCGAAACTGGCAATCGCATCTGGCAGACTATAGCAAGCAAATCCCTGTTCCGATTGTCCTCAAGGAAGTGGGCTTTGGAATGGATGCCAAGACCATCGAGAGAGCCTATGAACTGGGTGTTCGTACAGTGGACCTATCGGGTCGTGGCGGTACCAGCTTTGCTTATATCGAAAACCGTCGCAGTGGTCAACGTGATTACCTCAATCAATGGGGGCAGTCCACCATGCAGGCCCTTCTCAATGCCCAAGAATGGAAAGATAAGGTTGAACTCTTGGTCAGTGGAGGCGTTCGCAATCCGCTGGATATGATTAAGTGTTTGGTTTTTGGAGCCAAGGCTGTAGGACTGTCTCGAACAGTTCTAGAATTGGTTGAAACCTATACAGTTGAAGAAGTGATTGGCATTGTCCAAGGTTGGAAAGACGATCTGCGTTTAATTATGTGTGCCCTTAATTGTGCCACCATAGCAGATTTGCAAAGCGTAGATTACATTCTTTATGGAAAATTAAAAGAAGCAAAGGATCAGATGAAAAAGGCGTAACCATCGCCTTTTTTCCATCTTCAGACCGAGGTGACTTTTTTGAAGTGTGATAAAATAGAAGGGAGAGGATGAACCTATGAGAAAATTTAAAATCTTTTTATTTATCGAAGCCTGTCTGTTGACGGGAGCTCTGATTTTGATGGTTTCAGAGCATTTTTCGCGTTTTCTGCTGATTTTATTCCTCTTTTTGCTTTTGATTCGCTATTACACTGGTAAAGAGGGCAATAATCTTCTCTTAGTAGTGGCAACCATTCTCTTCTTTTTCATCGTCATGCTCAATCCTTTTGTGATTTTAGCTATTTTTGTTGCGGTCATATACAGCCTCTTTCTTCTTTATCCGATGATGAACCAGGAAAAAGAGCAAACCAATTTGGTTTTTGAAGAGGTGGTAACGGTTAAGAAGGAGAAAAATCGTTGGTTTGGAAATCTCCATCATTTTTCAAGCTACCAGACTTGCAAGTTTGATGATATCAATCTCTTTCGTCTCATGGGCAAGGATACCATTCATCTGGAGAGGGTCATCCTAACCAATCATGACAATGTCATTATCCTCAGAAAGATGTTAGGAACGACTAAAATCATTGTACCTGTTGATGTGGAAGTCAGTCTCAGCGTTAATTGTCTCTATGGTGATTTGACTTTTTTCAACCAGCCCAAGCGAGCCCTCCGCAATGAACACTATCATCAAGAAACAAGAGACTATCTCAAGAGTAACAAGAGTGTCAAGATTTTCTTGACCACTATGATTGGGGATGTGGAGGTGGTCAGAGGATGAAAAAACAAGCTTATATAATCATTGCTCTCACCTCCATACTGTTTGTCTTATTTCTGTCCCACAGCTTGCTGGACATCCTTGACTTTGACTGGTCTATTTTCTTGCGGGATGTCGAAAAAACAGAAAAATTTGTCTTTTTGTTGTTGGTGTTTAGCATGTCCATGACCTGTCTCTTAGCCTTATTTTGGCGAGGTATTGAAGAGATTTCTCTAAGAAAAATGCAGGCTAATCTCAAGCGTTTGTTGGCAGGGCAAGAAGTAGTTCAGGTTGTCGAACCAGATTTGGATGCCAGTTTCAAGTCCTTGTCAGGTAAACTTAACCTCTTGACAGAGGCTCTTCAAAAGGCTGAAAATCAGAGTCTTGCTCAGGAAGAGGAAATCATCGAGAAGGAACGGAAGCGGATTGCTAGGGATTTGCACGATACAGTCAGTCAGGAGTTGTTTGCGGCTCACATGATTTTGTCAGGTGTTAGCCAGCAGTCTTTGAAATTGGATAGAGAAAAGATGCAGACCCAGTTGCAGAGTGTCACAGCTATTGTAGAAACTGCCCAGAAGGATTTGCGGGTCTTGCTCTTGCATTTGAGACCAGTTGAGCTGGAGCAGAAGAGTCTGGTTGAGGGAATCCAAATTCTCTTAAAAGAGCTTGAGGATAAGAGTGATCTCAGAGTTAGTCTTAAGCAAAATGTGACGAAATTGCCTAAGAAAATCGAGGAGCATATCTTCCGTATCCTGCAAGAGTTGATTAGCAATACCCTCCGCCATGCCCAGGCATCTTGTTTGGATGTCTATCTCTATCAGACAGATGTTGAATTGCAACTGAAGGTAGTGGACAATGGAATTGGTTTCCAGTTAGGGAGCTTAGATGAGCTGAATTATGGACTCCGTAATATTAAGGAGCGGGTCGAAGATATGGCAGGGACGGTTCAGTTATTGACAGCTCCCAAGCAAGGGATGGCGGTTGATATCCGTATTCCCCTGTTAGATAATGAGTTATAAAGGAGTAGAGATGAAAATTTTACTAGTAGATGACCATGAAATGGTCCGATTGGGCTTGAAAAGCTACTTTGACCTCCAAGATGATGTAGAAGTTGTAGGTGAGGCTGCCAACGGATCTCAAGGCATTGACTTGGCCTTGGAACTGCGTCCAGATGTCATTGTCATGGATATCGTCATGCCTGAGATGAATGGAATTGACGCGACCTTGGCCATCCTCAAAGAATGGCCTGAAGCCAAGATTTTGATTGTGACCTCTTACTTAGACAATGAAAAAATCATGCCTGTCTTAAATGCTGGTGCTAGGGGCTATATGCTCAAGACTTCAAGTGCGGATGAATTGCTGCACGCTGTTCGTAAGGTAGCTACTGGGGAGCTGGCCATTGAGCAAGAGGTCAGTAAGAAGGTCGAATACCACCGCAATCATATAGAACTACATGAGGACTTAACTGCGCGTGAGCGAGATGTGCTTCAACTCATCGCCAAGGGCTACGAAAATCAGCGCATCGCAGACGAACTGTTTATCTCTCTCAAGACGGTCAAGACCCATGTGTCCAATATCCTAGCCAAACTTGAAGTCAGCGATCGTACCCAGGCGGCTGTCTATGCCTTTCAGCACCACTTGGTGGGTCATGAAGACTTTTAATAGTTATGTAAAAATAATATTGGAGAAGTGAGCAAGTACCTCTCCCATCATTGAAAAGCGCAGTCATTACTTGAAAAAAGTCGTCCATTTATGTTATAATAGACTGTATTTAAAAAATTTTAAGGAGAAATGACAGAATGTCTGTATCATTTGAAAACAAAGAAACAAACCGTGGTGTCTTGACTTTCACTATCTCTCAAGACCAAATCAAACCAGAATTGGACCGTGTCTTCAACTCAGTGAAGAAATCTCTTAATGTCCCAGGTTTCCGTAAAGGTCACCTTCCACGTCCTATCTTCGACAAAAAATTTGGTGAAGAGTCACTTTACCAAGACGTTATGAACGCTCTTTTGCCAAACGCTTATGAAGCAGCTGTAAAAGAAGCTGGTCTTGAAGTGGTTGCTCAACCAAAAATTGACGTAACTTCAATGGAAAAAGGTCAAGACTGGGTTATCACTGCTGAAGTCGTTACAAAACCTGAAGTAAAATTGGGTGACTACAAAAACCTTGAAGTATCAGTTGATCTAGAAAAAGAAGTAACTGACGCTGACGTTGAAGAGCGTATCGAACGCGAACGCAATAACTTGGCTGAATTGGTTATCAAAGAAGCTGCTGCTGAAAACGGTGACACTGTTGTCATCGACTTCGTTGGTTCTATCGACGGTGTTGAATTTGATGGTGGAAAAGGTGAAAACTTCTCACTTGGACTTGGTTCAGGTCAATTCATCCCTGGCTTTGAAGACCAATTGGTAGGTCACTCAGCTGGCGAAACTGTTGATGTTATCGTAACATTCCCAGAAGACTATCAAGCAGAAGACCTTGCAGGTAAAGAAGCTAAATTCGTGACAACTATCCACGAAGTTAAAGCTAAAGAAGTTCCAGCTCTTGATGATGAACTTGCAAAAGACATCGACGAAGAAGTTGAAACACTTGCTGAATTGAAAGAAAAATACCGCAACGAATTGGCTGCTGCTAAAGAAGAAGCTTACAAAGATGCAGTAGAAGGTGCAGCAATTGATAAAGCTGTAGAAAACGCTGAAATCGTAGAACTTCCAGAAGAAATGATCCACGAAGAAGTTCACCGCTCAGTAAACGAATTCCTTGGAAACTTGCAACGTCAAGGTATCAACCCTGACATGTACTTCCAAATCACTGGAACTACTCAAGAAGACCTTCACAATCAATACCAAGCAGAAGCTGAGTCACGTACTAAGACTAACCTTGTTATAGAAGCAGTTGCCAAAGCTGAAGGGTTTGACGCTTCAGAAGAAGAAATCCAAAAAGAAGTTGAGCAATTGGCAGCAGACTACAACATGGAAGTTGCACAAGTACAAAGCTTGCTTTCAGCTGATATGTTGAAACACGATATCACAATCAAAAAAGCTGTTGAATTGATCACAAGCACAGCAACAGTAAAATAATCTTAATAAACAAAAATCCCACCTGACTAGGTGGGTTTTCTTATGCACTATTTTCCAAAAATCTCTTTGAGGTCTGCGTCTGTAATCCCAATCATTGCTGGGATGCTGTCCCAGTTTTCTTCGGTCAGGATGTAGGATTGTTCAGAAGTGCTTGATGTGGCTGTTTCAGAGACAGCTGGTTGCTTTTCTTCAACATTCTCTAGTAGATCACTGAAACGTTCAATCAGATAGGTTTTTCGGGCAGTTCCGATGTGCTGGGTAGCATAGTCGAAGGCCTGTAATTCGCCTAGTAAGATAAGCTTGCTTTTGGCGCGTGTAATGGCTGTATAGATGAGATTGCGCTCCAGCATACGCCTACTAGCACTAGTGATAGGCAGGATGACAACAGGGAACTCACTTCCCTGAGACTTATGAATACTCATGGCATAGGCTAGGCGAATCTTATACCATTCGTTACGGGGGTAAGAGACTTCATTACCGTCAAAATCAATGACAATCTCGTCTTGTTTCGACTCGGTGTATTTACCAGGAATCAGGTCTGTGATGGCTCCTAAATCTCCATTAAAGACATTGATTTCAGCATCGTTGACTAAGTGAATGACCTTATCTCCCTTACGATAGTGACACTGGGGAGCTTCAAAACTGAGTTGATCTTTTTGTGGTGGGTTCAGGAGGTCTTGCATGAGTTGATTGATGGCATCAATCCCTGCAGTCCCTCGGTACATGGGAGCCAGAACTTGGATATCACGGGCAGGGATACCACTTCTGAGAGCAGCGCCTAAGATTTTTTCAATCGTAGCTGGAATATGGCCACTAGCAATTTCAAAGTAGGAACGGTCAGCTTTTTTCTGGGTGAAATCAGCTGGCAAGATGCCCTGTCGAATCTGACTAGCTAGGGTGACGATAGTTGATTCTTCGCTTTGCCGGTAAATTTTTTCCAAGCGAGTCTGAGGAATCAAAGGAATATGAAGCAGATCCGCTAGAACCTGTCCAGGACTGACAGAAGGCAACTGGTCGCTGTCACCTACGATGAGAATTTTACTGTTAGAAGAGATGTTGGAGAAGAGTTGATTTGCCAGCCAAGTATCCACCATAGAAAATTCATCTACGATGATAAAGTCGGCATCCAGATAATCTTCCAGATGACTGGTATCATCGTCACCTGTCATTCCCAAGTGACGATGTATGGTCGCACTTGGCAAGCCTGTTAATTCATTCATGCGGCGAGCAGCTCGACCAGTTGGAGCAGCAAGAAGAATGGGCAGATTGCTTTTTTTCCTGAGGTCAAGTCCTTCTAAAAGGGCGTAAACAGCGATGATCCCATTGATAACAGTTGTCTTACCAGTGCCAGGTCCACCTGTCAGGATAAAGACCTTATTCTGGATAGCATCACAGATAGCTTGTTTTTGAATGCTATCATACTCAATTCCCAGCTCTTCCTCGACAGTAGTGATATGTTTTTGAATGGTTTCTAAATCTTGGCTCTTCTGTTTTCCTTTTTCAAGGATACGAACCAAGTGACTGCGGATGCCTTCCTCAGCGAAAAAGAGACTATTATCAAAGATTTTGGTATCAATCTGCTGAACCTTGTCTTCTTCGATCAGGTAGGAGAGCTCTTGGGCCACTTGGCTGGGGTCCAGTTCCACGGGGCGGGAAGACTCAAGGAGAGTAAGGGTTTGTTCTAGCAAATTCCGTGCTTCAACATAGGTGTCCCCTGTTTCCATACAGGCCTGAAAAAGACTGTGAACTAGACCAGCACGGAAGCGTTCAGGAGCCTGACTTTCGATGCCTAGTTCTTCCGCTAATTGGTCAGCAATGGTAAATCCCAAACCCTTAATATCCTCAACCAGCTGGTAGGGATAATTTTCAACCACATCAAGGGTTTCTTCCTTGTAAAAGTCTTGAATCTGAAAGGCTAATTTATTGGGAATGCCGTAGTTGGCGAGTTTGGCTAAAACCATCTCCGTTCCGTAGTTGAGACGGAGAGTGGAGACGAAAGCCTCGCGATTTTTGGCAGATAGTCCTGCGATGCCTTCTAGCTTTTCCGGGTGTTGCAAAATTTCGTCAATGGTATTGTCGCCATAGGTATCCACGATTTTCTGAGCTGTCTTGAGACCAATTCCCTTGAAATGGCTACTTGAAAAGTACTTAACCAAACCCTTGCTAGTTGGTTTTGCGCGTTCATACCGGCTGATTTGCAGTTGCTCCCCATACTTGGAGTGCTGGACAATTTGTCCCCAAAAAGTATAGTCTTCTCCCTCAATCACATCAGCCATGGTGCCCGTGACAATGATTTCAAAATCATCAAAGTTTTCTGCGTCCGTATCGTCAATTTCTAGGAGGAGGATGCGATAAAAATTGCTGGGATTTTCAAAAATAATCCGTTCAATGGTTCCTGAAAAATAAACTTCCATAAGATTCCTTTGCATAAATAGGTGAGAGTTAATACTCTTCGAAAATATCTTCAAACCACGTCAGCTTCGCCTTGCCGTACTCAAGTACAGCCTGCGGCTAGCTTCCTAGTTTGCTCTTTGATTTTCATTGAGTATAACTTTGTTTCTATCTTAATCAAACTGGGTAGTGAATAATTATCGTCTCACGATAGAAGAAGAGGCTGAGAGTGTTGATTCTCGGCCTCTTCGATTTCTTAAAATGTTCCGATACGGGTGATTGGCCAGAAGCGGAATTTAGCTTCCCCTGTGATATCTTTTGCTTTGAAGGTACCTACGTGGCGGCTGTCGCTCGAAACCAAGCGGTCATCTCCAAGGAGAAGGTATTCTCCTTCTGGGACAGTAAAGCTAAAGTTGGTGTTGTAGTTGACATCAACTGTGAAGGCTTGAGCTTTTTCAGCGATACTTCTAAAGAAAGTACCTTTATTTCCTTCAAATCCCTTGCCTGAGTAGGTGCTTTGGAGTTTGTCATCCTTGAAGCGTTTGATATAGTCAGCTAGGTAAGGTTCATCTGTTTCTTTGTCATTGATATAAAGTTTATCATTTTCGTAACGGATGGTATCGCCAGGCATTCCGATTACTCGCTTGACGATGTCCTTATTGCCATCTTCCTCATGGGCCACTACGATATCAAAACGGTCAATAGGGAGGTGTTTGACAACAAAGAGGATTTCGCCATCCGCTAGGGTCGGATCCATGGAATGTCCTTCTACGCGGACATTACTCCAAAAAAAGATACGGCTCAAAGCTAGTAATGACAGAATCAGGAGGAACAATCCCCACTCTTTTAGGAAATTTTTAAATGAATTCATAATTTACCTTTCTAAGCGTTTTTTCGCTTTTTCAGTATTTTTAAAGTGCAGTTTGGCGCAGAAATTGAGTCCCTTCATGCCATAGGCTTGTAAAATCTGGCTAGCCACCTTATCAGAAGCCGTTCCAGCTCCACTTGGAAGTTGATAACCCAGTTCTCGTCCTAAATTTTCAAGATTTTCCAGAAAGAGATCACGCGCAATGATAGAAGAAACTGCGACAGCCAAGTATTTGCCCTCAGCCTTTTCTTCTAAGCTGATAGGATTGCTGAAACGATTGGCCTCTTGTGCCAAGTACTTATCATAATTTTTAGCACTGGTAAAGGCATCAATCACAATTTTCTCAGGCTGAACGCCTTTTTGAAGGAGGAGATAGATAGCCTGATTATGGAGGGCAACCTTAACCGAAACAGCATTGTAGCGGTCTCCGATGACCTCGTTGTATTTGCTTGGTGAGAGAAGCAGTGCCTGGTGCTGGATTTTTTCTTTGAGAATAGGAGCAATCTGACGAATCTTTTGGTCGGTCAGAGTTTTAGAATCTCCCACACCGAGTTTTCGCAAGAAGGCATGCTGGTCAGGTGTGACAAAGGAAGCCACAACTGCAAGCCCACCAAAGTAGGAACCATTTCCAACCTCATCCGTCCCAATCAAAGGAAGATTTTGTCCGCTGTTTTCCTCTAGAACTTGATAGCCAAAGAAACGAGCGTACTTCTCAGCTCCTTCACCCTGAAGCAAGACCTTTCCAGAAGTATAGATAGAAACCGTTGCTTGAGGTAGTCGCAAAAAGTAGCGGATATAGGGATTCTTGCTGGGAGCCAGACTGGTTTGATAGTGTTCAAGAAAAGCCTGAATCTCCTTTTCAGTTGGTGTGAGTGTTATACTTGCCATAGTTTCTATTGTACCACAAAAGCAGGCAAATTTGTAAAAACTGACAAAGTTAGCGAATTTTGGTATAATATCGTGAGGTGAATTTTATGGCAAATCTAAATCGATTCAAATTTACATTCGGAAAAAAATCATTAACCTTGACAAGCGAGCATGATAATCTCTTTATGGAGGAAATCGCCAAGGTTGCGACAGAAAAATACCAAGCAATTAAAGAACAAATGCCTAGCGCAGATGATGAAACAATCGCTCTTTTGTTGGCAGTCAACTGTTTATCAACTCAGCTCAGCCGTGAGATTGAATTTGACGATAAGGAACAAGAGCTAGAAGAACTCCGTCACAAGCTTGTGACTTGCAAGCAAGAACAGAGCAAGATTGAGGATTCCTTATGATTTCACTCCTTCTTCTATTGGTCTTGGCTTGGGGATTTTATATCGGCTATCGGAGAGGCCTGCTCTTACAGATTTATTACCTGATTTCAGCTATGGCATCGGCTTTTATGGCTGGCCAGTTTTATAAGGGACTTGGAGAGCAGTTCCATTTATTACTTCCTTATGCAAATCCGCAGGAAGGTCAGGGAACTTTCTTTTTCCCATCGGATCAACTCTTTCAGCTGGATAAGGTCTTTTACGCAGGGATCGGTTACTTGCTTGTATTTGGGATTGTCTATAGTATCGGTCGTTTGCTTGGTCTCCTCTTACACTTACTTCCTAGTAAAAAACTGGGTGGTAAGTTGTTCCAAGTTTCAGCAGGTGTCTTGTCCATGTTGGTGACCTTATTTGTCTTGCAAATGGCCTTGACAATCTTGGCGACCATCCCCATGGCAGCTATACAAAATCCTCTTGAAAAGAGTATCGTCGCAAAACACATCATCCAGAGCATACCGGTAACAACCAGTTGGCTCAAACAAATCTGGGTGACAAATTTAATCGGATAAAAAGGGCAGGAGTTTTCCTAGCCCTTTGTTTACAGATTTGACTGAATGTAAAAAGTTACTACACATAATACTCAATGAAAATCAAAGAGCAAACTAGGAAGCTAGCCGCAGGCTGTACTTGAGTACGGTAAGGCGACGCTGACGTGGTTTGAATTTGATTTTCGAAGAGTATAGACATTCAAAGACAAGGAAATAACGATGAATAAGAAAATATTAGAAACATTAGAGTTCAATAAGGTCAAGGCTTTGTTTGAACCCCATTTGTTGACCGAGCAGGGCTTGGAGCAATTGAGACAGCTGGCTCCGACTGCCAAAGCAGATAAAATCAAACAGGCTTTTGCTGAGATGAAGGAAATGCAGGCTCTCTTTGTCGAGCAACCGCATTTTACTATTCTCGCAACTAAGGAAATCGCAGGAGTCTGCAAGAAGTTGGAGATGGGAGCGGACCTCAATATCGAGGAGTTCCTACTCTTGAAGCGCGTACTTCTTGCCAGCCGAGAACTGCAAAGTTTTTATGCTAATCTGGAAAATGTCAGCTTGGAAGAATTAGCCCTTTGGTTTGAGAAATTACATGATTTTCCGCAATTACAAGGAAATCTCCAAGCCTTTAATGATGCAGGT
Source organism: Streptococcus toyakuensis (assembly GCF_024346585.1). Lineage (NCBI taxonomy): Bacteria > Bacillati > Bacillota > Bacilli > Lactobacillales > Streptococcaceae > Streptococcus > Streptococcus toyakuensis. Next base: position 1,670,117 of record NZ_AP024523.1, on the reverse strand, counting down.
TTCATTGAAAATTTTGCCAGTGAAGAATTAGCGCGAATCCGCAGAAAAATCCATGATAGCGAGAGTCAGGTCCGCGATGTCTTGCAAGATTTGCTTAAGCAAAAAGCGCAGATGTTGACAGAAGGGATTATTGCCAGCAGAAATGGCCGTCAGGTTTTACCAGTCAAAAACACCTACCGCAATAAGATTGCAGGTGTCGTCCATGATATTTCTGCTAGTGGAAATACCGTCTATATCGAACCTCGTGAGGTGGTCAAACTGAGCGAAGAAATCGCCAGTTTGCGAGCAGATGAGCGTTATGAAATGCTTCGAATTCTTCAAGAAATTTCTGAGCGTGTCCGCCCTCATGCGGCTGAGATTGCTAATGACGCTTGGATTATCGGTCATCTGGACTTGATTCGTGCCAAGGTTCGATTTATCCAAGAAAGACAAGCAGTCGTGCCTCAGCTGTCAGAAAATCAAGAAATTCAACTGCTCCATGTCTGCCATCCTCTGGTCAAAAATGCCGTCGCAAATGATGTCCATTTTGGTCAAGATTTAATAGCCATTGTTATTACAGGTCCCAATACAGGTGGGAAGACCATCATGCTTAAAACTCTGGGTTTGACACAGGTGATGGCTCAGTCTGGTTTGCCGATTTTAGCAGATAAGGGAAGTCGTGTTGGTATTTTTGAAGAAATCTTTGCCGATATTGGCGATGAGCAGTCTATTGAACAGAGCTTGTCTACCTTCTCTAGCCACATGACCAATATCGTGGATATTCTTGGCAAGGTCAATCAACATTCACTCTTACTCTTGGATGAGTTGGGGGCTGGTACAGATCCTCAAGAGGGAGCAGCCCTCGCCATGGCTATTCTGGAGGACCTTCGCCTGCGTCAAGTCAAGACTATGGCGACCACCCACTATCCCGAACTCAAGGCCTACGGTATTGAGACAGCCTTTGTGCAAAATGCCAGTATGGAGTTTGATACTGCGACTCTTCGCCCAACCTATCGCTTTATGCAGGGTGTTCCTGGCCGAAGCAATGCCTTTGAGATTGCCAAACGTCTAGGCCTATCTGAAGTTATCGTAGGAGATGCCAGTCAGCAGGTCGATCAGGACAATGATGTCAATCGGATTATTGAGCAGCTGGAAGATCAGACGCTGGAAAGCCGTAAACGTTTGGATAATATTCGTGAGGTGGAGCAAGAAAATCTCAAGATGAACCGTGCTCTCAAAAAACTTTACAACGAGCTTAATCGTGAAAAGGAAACAGAGCTTAACAAGGCGCGTGAACAGGCTGCTGAGATTGTGGACATGGCCCTCAGTGAGAGTGACCAGATTCTTAAAAATCTCCATAGTAAATCTCAACTCAAACCTCATGAAATCATTGAAGCCAAGGCCAAGTTGAAAAAATTGGCTCCTGAAAAAGTAGATTTGTCTAAAAATAAGGTTCTTCAAAAGGCCAAGAAAAAACGAGCTCCAAAGGTGGGAGATGATATCGTGGTTCTCAGTTATGGACAGCGTGGTACCTTGACCAGTCAACTCAAGGATGGCCGCTGGGAAGCTCAAGTTGGCTTGATCAAGATGACCTTGGAAGAAAAAGAATTTGACCTTGTTCAAGCTCAGCAAGAAAAACCAGTCAAGAAGAAACAGGTCAATGTTGTGAAACGAACTTCTGGTCGTGGTCCACAAGCCAGACTGGATCTTCGAGGCAAACGTTATGAAGAGGCTATGAATGAGCTAGATGCCTTTATCGACCAAGCCTTGCTTAATAATATGGCTCAAGTGGATATCATCCATGGTATCGGAACAGGTGTTATCCGTGAAGGTGTCAGCAAATATCTACAAAGAAACAAACATGTCAAGAGTTTTGGCTATGCCCCACAAAATGCTGGAGGCAGTGGTGCGACTATTGTCACTTTTAAAGGATAAGAAAAGCCTGAGGAAATATGTGGTTCCTCAAGCTTTTTTATCATTTCTTTTAAACATGTTCAAATATGCTATAATAGAACTAGAAAATTGAATAAAACCGAAGGGTATACCCTTCCTTTATATATACATATAAAGGAATACTATCAGCTCTTCACAAATTTTAAGTGAGAAGGAAATTCCATATATGAAACAAGAATTGGAGCAAGTCCTCGCTAAAAATCCTAAGTTTTTAGTGGACGGCGTACTAAATAAAAATAAACTAGCAGAGCTGGCACGGCAGTACAGTCCTGAGTTGCTCAATCAGTTGATGAGTAATGAAACAATCGCTAATCACTTCTTTTCAAAACTGCAAGATGGGGTTTTAGTTTTTAAAAAAGATATCTTTTTGCAATTTCTAAATAACAAGGAGTTCTTGCCTGACAGCTTTACAGCCTACAAAACAAAAATAGGTCTTGGGATGCCAGACAGAAACTATCTTTCTGAAACTAAAGAAGTTGTGCTGAATTTTCCTTATAAAGATTGTGTGCTTGAGGGAGGGCAAACCAAGGACGATGTGAAACGTCAAGAGGTTTTCTTTAACGAGACGCTTGCTCCAGCGGAAATCAATCGCTTGCTGGACGAGAAGGTGTTGAGCAATTTCAAACGTTATGATAAAGACGGTGAACATGCAGTTGAGGAATTGAAAGACACGGATAATCTTATTATCAAAGGGAACAATCTGCTTACACTGCATAGCCTCAAGAAACGCTTTGCTGGGAAGGTCAAGTTGATTTATATTGACGTTCCATACTATTTTCGAAAAAATATTGGAGATGCTTTTCAATACAATTCCAATTTTAAAATGTCAACGTGGTTGGTGTTTTTGAAAAATCGATTAGAAATAGCTAAAGAGTTACTTAGTGATAAAGGTTCTATCTGGATTCATACGGGTGAAGATGGTATGCACTATCTAAAAGTATTAAGTGATTCTATTTTTGGACAAGATAAGTTTATTGGGACACTACCAAGAAAAACTCGTGATGGAAAATCGGATGTTCCTTTTAACTTTTCTCAGGATTTTGATTGGATTTTAGTATACACAAAAGGAAACGAAGGCGATGCAATCGTTGGTCGTGAAGTAGAACGAAAATATTATGAAACTTCAGATTTTCCTAACCGTCCTTGGCGTACAGCTGATTTAACAAGTCAAAGAACAGTAATTGAACGACCAAATTCTAATTTTACAATGGTGAATCCCAAAACAGGTAAAGAATACCCCGTTAATCCTAACCGTTCGTGGGCTGTTACAAAAGATACATTCTATGAGTGGTATCAAAATGGAGGAATTGGATTTCCAGATGACTATGACTTTATGAAAGGTGATAGACCTTTTAGACGTGTTTTTAAAGATGAAGATATGTCTAAGTCAAAACCAGTTTATTCAAGTAGTGATACCTTGTTAAAAGAATTTATTACGGATTTATTAGCTAAAACAAAAAATAAAGATGGAAACGATGAAATGACTAACTTGTCTAATCGTGATGCTTTTTCGTATGCCAAACCCGAAAGACTGATAAAGGATATTTTACAAATTTCTACAATCGAAAATGATATCGTTCTTGATTTCTTCATGGGGAGCGGTACAACAGCTGCTGTCGCTCACAAAATGAACCGTCAATATATTGGTATTGAACAGATGGATTACATTGAGACGGTTTCAGTTGAGCGATTGAAAAAAGTAATTGACGGTGAACAGGGTGGCATTTCTAAAGACGTCAACTGGACTGGTGGTGCTTCATTTGTTTACTGTGAACTGAAAAATGATGCCCAGGATTTTAAAAATACAGTCTTAGAGGCAAGAGAGCCTGAAACTCTATCTCAACTATTTGAACAGGCTAAAAAGTCTTCGTTCCTATCTTATCGTGTCGACCCTAAAAAGTTGAAAAAGTCAGAGTTCGAAAAACTTTCACTAGCTGAACAAAAACAAGTCTTGCTGGAGTTGGTGGATAATAATAACCTATACGTCAACTATTCCGAGATAGAAGATAGCGACTACGACATCTCAGAAAACGAGAAAAAGCTCAATCGTGCTTTTTACGGAGAGGAGTAAGTGATGGCTTTTGTGTATGAAATTTATAAGCAAGCTAGTGAAAATGGCTTTATTGACTTTAAGGAAAGCATTCCAGACTACATCACGCAAAATCTGAAATTCCCACTGCGTCCTTACCAGAAAGAGGCGGTAGGGAGGTATCTCTACTACAAAAGGGATGAGAAAAATCGAAAAAAACCAGAACAGGTCCTTTACAATATGGCGACAGGTTCAGGAAAAACTTTGCTGATGGCAGCGATTATCCTTGAAAAATTTAAACAGGGTGAACGGAATTTTATTTTTTTTGTGAATAACGACAATATCCTTACCAAGACAAGGGCAAACTTCTTGCCTAATGAGATGGGAAAATACTTGTTTGCGGATAAAATAACGATTGATAATCAAGTGGTGGGAGTACGTGAAGTGACAGATTTTTCCGATAGTCAGCCTGATAGTATCAATATTGTTTTTACAACCATTCAAAAACTTCACCAAGATTTAAATACCCCAAGGGAAAATCGCCTAACTTATGAGCAATTTGAAGATTTGTCGCTTGTGTTATTGGCAGATGAGGCTCATCACTTGAATGCTGGACTCGGTAAGAAAGAAAAAGATGAGAACGACAGCTGGACGGCGACGATTGAAAATATTCAAAGTACAGCACGTAAATCTTCTTTATTTGAATTTACAGCAACCATTGACTTAGCAAATCCAGATATTGCCAAAAAATATGAAAAATCTTTGATTTTCAAGTATGACTTGAAAGAGTTCCGCTTGGATAAGTACTCTAAAGATGTTCTTTTCCACTTAGTAGATAATGAACTTCCAACTCGTATGTTGCAGGCAATCATTATCAGCCAATACCGCAAGAAAATTGCCTTGAAACATGGCATCAACCTCAAACCTTTGGTATTGTTTAAATCGCAAAAAATTGCTGAAAATAAAGGAAACTTAGAGGCTTTTTTGGATATGTTAGCCAATCTGTCAGTAGAACAAGTACAGTCTCAAAAAAACTTAACTGCAAATGATGAGGAGCAAAAAAACATCTTGGAAAAAGCATTTGCTTTTTTTGAGGAGTCTGGACTTTCTTTTCAAGATTTAATTGAGGAATTGCAGGAAGATTTTCGCCGTGAACGCTTACTCGTGATTGATGGGAAAAACAAGACTAGCAACAATTTAGTAGAGTTGAATACTCTGGAACTCCCTTCAAATGAAATTCGGGCTATTTTTGCAGTTGATATGCTCAACGAAGGCTGGGATGTTTTGAATCTTTTTGATATTGTTCGTCTTTACGATATTCGTGATGGTAAGACAACAAAGAACGGTTTTGTCGCAGGGAACACTACCAATGCAGAAAAGCAACTCATCGGTCGTGGTGCACGTTATTATCCCTTTGTGCTTGATAATCAAATTGAGGAGAAGTTTACTCGGAAATTTGATGAAAATGAAAACAATGAGCTACGTGTCATAGAACAGCTTCATTATCATTCTGCCAATAATCCTCGTTATATTTCTGAATTAAAGCAAGTCTTACGTGAGTCTGGAATTTTTGATGATGTCAATTTAGAAGAGCGTGAATTAAAGCTAAAAGAGTCTTTCAAACAAACACGAACCTATACAGATGGTCTTGTTTGGATGAATAAACGTCTTTCTTATCAAGAATATGTTGAACAACGACAAGAAAGTTTGTTGGATACCTCTTTCATTCCGAGTTCCTTTGAGGTACGTTTACCGACTTCCAGTACAAGAGATTTTGAAGCTTTCTCAGAAGATGATGTTTTTGCTACTGATTCGATAAACACCTTAAATTTCGAGTTTGGAAAAGAAATTACTTCCAATATTGTTCGAGCAGCTATCAATCGCAATAAACAGTATACCTTTAAAAACTTACAGAAAGCTTTCTTTGGCTTGAGTGGTATATCTGCCTTCATCGAAATGCTTTCGAAAGTTAATATTATTGTAGAATCTTCTTTATCACAAATAAGTGAGTTAACTGCAGACCAGAAACTCTATATTGCAGAACAGCTTTTATACAGCATTGAAAAAGATATCGTTCCAACTGAAGAACGCTTTTATGGTTCAGCTAACTTTGAGTCAGTTCTTGTACGTGAAGTTTTTGAAGAGAATATTTTGAGAAAGTATACTGTTAATGTAAATGGGAATGCAGAGTTTGGACGGTCACAAAAAACCAAGTCTGAAACAGAGATTTTTGAAAATATCGATCAGCTAGATTGGTATGCCTATGATGATAACTTTGGAACAAGTGAGGAGAAATATCTGGTGCGTGCTATCCGTGAATTGATGAATGATTTGCAGGAAAAGTGGTCTGATATTTATCTTTTGCGAAATGAGAAAGCAGTGAAAATCTATAGTTTTGATGAAGGGCGTGCTTTTGAGCCTGACTTTATCTTGCTTGCAAATGATAAAAAAGTTGGAAATACTTCTTGGCAGATTTTCATTGAGCCAAAAGGAAGTCAATTTTTAGATAGTAATAATACCTTCAAAAATAGTAAAGAAGGCTGGAAAGAGAAATTCTTACTGCAAATTACTGAAAGAGATGAGGCAAGAACTTTGTTGGACGATGAACGTTATCGTATCGTCGGTCTTCCTTTCTTTAATAATGAGATGAGCAGAGAAGTTGTAAATAGTAATTTAAAAGATTTATAGCGTAAATTGGGGAGTTTATGATTTCGAAAATGATTACCAAGTTTAGTTAATTGAGTCAAATAAGATTTTCCCAAAATCCATTGACAAAATCCAACATTTTTTGTAAAATAAGAATCAATTAAATACCAACACCGAATGAAGTTTAATAGAAGTGGGGAATCGTTTGATTTTCCATGACTGTAAATGGACGGAACTCTGGAGAGACCGTAAAGGCACCGAAGGGGCAAGGCAGGCAACTGCTCAAACTCTCAGGTAAAAGGACAGAGCTAGGATAGACCGCTTTTTAGCATTTATCTAAGCATTCCAGAGTACATGTATCTTGCATGTGCTCTTTCTTTTGGGGTTGAAAAGATAGGAGAAGGAAATGTTAGAATTGCTTAAATCAATCGATGCTTTTGCTTGGGGACCGCCCCTCTTGATTTTATTGGTTGGAACAGGGATTTACCTAACTATTCGGCTAGGACTCTTGCAGGTTTTGCGTCTGCCCAAGGCCTTTCAGCTTATTTTTATTCAGGATAAGGGACATGGGGATGTATCTAGTTTTGCAGCTCTGTGTACAGCCTTGGCATCAACCGTTGGAACAGGAAATATCATAGGGGTTGCGACGGCTATCAAGGTTGGGGGACCAGGAGCCCTCTTTTGGATGTGGATGGCGGCTTTCTTTGGAATGGCTACCAAGTATGCGGAAGGACTCTTAGCCATCAAATACCGCACCAAGGACGACCATGGTGCAGTAGCGGGAGGTCCCATGCACTATATCCTTCTAGGAATGGGAGAAAAGTGGCGTCCCCTGGCTGTTTTGTTTGCAGTAGCAGGAGTACTGGTTGCTCTCTTGGGAATCGGAACCTTCACCCAAGTCAACTCGATTACAGAATCTATCCAAAATACAACGGCGATTTCGCCAGCTATCACTGCTCTTGTTTTGTCTGTATTTGTAGCGATTGCAGTCTTGGGTGGACTAAAGTCTATTTCTAAGGTTTCAACTACTGTTGTTCCTTTTATGGCTATCATTTATATTTTTGGAACTCTTACAGTTATTTTCTTTAATATCGGGAAAATCCCTGCTACAATCACTCTAATTTTGACATCCGCTTTTAGTCCGGTTGCTGCGGTAGGTGGATTTGCCGGTGCTAGCATTCGGATGGCTATTCAAAATGGTGTTGCGCGTGGTGTGTTCTCAAACGAATCTGGTCTGGGTTCTGCTCCCATTGCAGCAGCTGCGGCTAAGACAAATGAACCAGTAGAGCAAGGTTTGATTTCCATGACAGGAACCTTTATTGATACACTCATTATCTGTACCTTGACTGGTTTGACCATCTTGGTAACTGGTGTTTGGAGTGGCGACTTAAATGGGGTTGCCTTGACGCAGTCTGCTTTCTCAACAGTCTTTTCACATTTTGGACCTGCCCTCTTGACCATCTTCCTTGTTCTCTTTGCCTTTACGACGATTCTAGGTTGGAACTATTATGGAGAACGCTGTTTCGAGTTTCTCTTTGGAGTTCGTTTTATCTGGCTTTACCGTGTGGTCTTTGTGCTCATGGTCTTGTTGGGAGGATTTATCGAGTTGGATATGGTTTGGATTATCGCAGATATTGTCAACGCCTTGATGGCTCTACCAAACTTGATTGCCCTCTTGATTTTGTCACCAGTCGTTATTGCTGAGACTAAAAAGTATTTTGACAAATAATGAAATCACACAGCTCGTGTGATTTTTTTGCCTATAAATGATTTTTATCAAGCTGATATATAATATATATTATGCAAGTGATTGGAAGTGTGATAAACTAATACTCAATGAAAATCAAAGAGCAAACTAGGAAGCTAGCTGCAAGCTGTACTTGAGTACGGTAAGGCGACGCTGACGCGGCTTGAATTTGATTTTCGAAGAGTATAATATACAACGAAAATCTTATGAGAGGAATAAAGCTTTATCTTAAATAAACTTAGGAATCAGGATTTTATAAGATTTTCCAATAATATTAGTGTCAATAACAAGAAAAGAGGTATCTTATGACAACATTTACAATCCATACAGTGGAATCAGCACCAGCAGAAGTGAAAGAAGTTCTTGAAACAGTAGAAAAAGATAACAATGGATATATTCCCAACCTAATCGGTCTCTTGGCCAATGCACCGACTGCTTTAGAGGCTTACCGTACTGTCGGAGCTATCAACCGTCGCAACAGCCTGACAGCTGTTGAGCGTGAAGTGGTGCAAATCACGGCAGCCGTGACCAATGGCTGTGCCTTCTGCGTCGCAGGTCACACAGCCTTTTCAATCAAACAAATCCAGATGAACGATGATCTTCTGCAAGCCCTTCGCAATCGTACTCCAATCGAAACAGATCCTAAATTGGACACCCTAGCTAAGTTTACCTTGGCAGTTATCAATACCAAGGGTCGTGTAGGAGATGAAGCCTTGGGTGAGTTTTTAGAAGTTGGCTACACCCAACAAAATGCCTTGGATGTGGTTCTTGGTGTCAGCCTAGCAAGCCTCTGTAACTATGCCAACAACCTAGCCAATACACCAATTAACCCAGAATTGCAACCTTATGCTTAATTCATATCTGAGTAAAATGAAGTCTGAAATAATCGGACTTCATTTTTTAAGTCCTCATTTAAGCGCTTTTATGCTATACTGAAACTAACATGATTATTGGAGGTTAGGATGAAAAAACTCCCCTTAGTATTTTCTGGTTGTTTGCTAGGTTTGGCAGGAGCTGGAAATCTTATTTTAGATACGTTGCCGGTTCTGTCCCATCTGTTGAGTCTGACAGGTTTGATTTTGTGGATATTCTTTCTGATTCTTCATCTCTTTAATTGGAAAGAAACCAAGCAAGAATTGACCACCCCCCCTCTTTTGTCAGGAATGGCCACCTTTCCCATGGCTGGGATGATTTTATCGACCTATGTTTTTCGCGTCTTTCCTCATCTTCCTTTGGTAGCGCAAGGGCTCTGGTGGTTTTCATTTCTCTTGGATTTGGCCTTGATTGCTGGTTTCACCATCAAATTTGCCTGTCCTGGTCGGAGGGTTCATGCGACTCCTAGCTGGACGGTTCTCTATGTGGGGATAGCAGTGGCTGCCTTAACCTATCCTCTTGTAGGCATCATCGAAATTGCCTATGCGACCTTGAGTTTTGGTTTTCTCCTAACCTTCTATCTCTATCCGCTTATTTATAGCGATTTAAAGGAACATCCACTCCCACTAGCCATGCTTGGACAAGAAGGGATCTACTGTGCTCCTTTCTCTCTACTCTTGGCTTCTCTGGTTCGAGTTGGAGGAGCCAGCCTGCCAACTTGGGTCTTAATCGTCATGATTTTGGCTTCTCAATCCTTCTTTTTCTTTGTTTTGACTCGCCTGCCCAATATTTTAAAACAAGGCTTTCAACCAGCTTTCTCAGCCCTCACCTTCCCAACCATTATCACAGCTACTTCGCTCAAGATGGCTCAGGGAATCTTGAAACTTCCATTTTTAGATTATTTGGTTGTGGCTGAAACCGCTATTTGCTTAATTATTTTATTCTTTGTATTAGGCGCATATCTGAATTGGTTACGAAAAAAGGTCTAGCTAGAAATAGCTAAACCTTATTTTTTATGGTTTGATAACTTCAGCGCCACCCATGTATGGACGAAGAACTTCAGGAATGGTTACAGAACCATCTGCGTTTTGGTAGTTTTCAAGAATAGCAGCCACTGTACGTCCAACTGCAAGTCCAGAACCGTTCAAGGTGTGAAGAAGTTTCACCTTGCCATCTGCTTCATCACGATAACGGATTTGGGCACGACGGGCTTGGAAATCTTCTGTGTTTGAACAGCTTGAGATTTCGCGGTAAGTATTTTGCGCTGGAATCCAAACTTCCAAGTCGTAAGTTTTAGCAGCTGAGAATCCCATATCTCCAGTAGAGAGGGCAACGACACGGTATGGAAGGTTGAGTTTTTGAAGGATGTTTTCAGCGTTGGCAGTCATTTTTTCCAATTCTTCGTAAGATTCCTCTGGTTTGGCAAATTTAACCATTTCAACCTTGTGGAATTGGTGCAGACGAATCAAGCCACGTGTATCACGACCAGCAGAACCAGCCTCAGAACGGAATGAAGGACTCATAGCAGTGAAGTAGATTGGGAGGTCTTTACCGTCAAGGATTTCATCACGGTAGTAGTTTGTTAGAGGAACTTCAGCTGTAGGAATAAGGACGTAATTGCTGTCGCTGAGTTCAAAAGTATCTTCCTTGAATTTTGGATATTGACCAGTACCGAACATAGAGTCGTGGTTAACCATGTAAGGCGTGATGACTTCAGTATAGCCTTCTTTACCATGCTCATCCAACATAAAGTTGTAGATAGCACGTTCCAAACGAGCACCGAGACCTTTATAGAAGAGGAAGCGAGCACCCGTTACCTTACCCCCGCGTTCCCAGTCAAGGATACCAAGGTCTTCACCAAGATCCCAGTGAGCTTTCGGTTCGAAGTCAAACTCGCGTGGAGTACCCCAACGGCGAACTTCCACATTGTCATCTTCATCAGCCCCAACAGGAACACTGTCAGCTGGAATATTTGGAAGAGTAGTGGTAAATTCTGTCAATTTAGCATCGATTTCTGCCAATTCAGCATCCAAGGCTTTGACTTCAGCAGATAGAGTTTGCATGGCAGCAATCTTATCATCTGCATTTTCCTTGTTGCGCTTAGCTTGGGCAATCTCAGCAGAAACTGTGTTACGTTCTGCTTTGAGAGTTTCAACCTTGACCAAGATGTCACGACGTTTAGCGTCGATTTCTTTCATTTCATTCAAGATAGCAGCATCTACACCACGTGTAGCCAATTTTTCTGCGACAGCATCAAAGTCTGTACGAATACGTTTGATATCTAACATAAGAACTCCTTTATGAAAAAAGCACACCTAGCAAAGCGTTGGAGTGGCAGGGCCACGGTTCCATCCAACTTCACGGGTGTGCACTTGATTGTGTATGTAATTGTTACTAACGGTAGAATTTCACCTATCCCTCCTATCTGCTCGCAGCACCCGCAGACTTTCTGAAAGAAGAAGATAACCTACTTATCCGTTGTTATGATTATACTAAAGTTTCTACTTTTTTGCAAATAGATTTTTAAATTTTTGACTAATTGTCTGAATCAGGGTAGGAAGTTTGACGACCTTGTCATTGCCCAGTTTTTCGCGAGCAATTTTAAGAATGGCACCTGAATCTTTTGAAGCAAAGAGGAATTTTCCTCTGTCTGTAAAGACTTCGAAGTGGCGACTGATTTTTCGTCCAGTGACATTGGCTCCAATCTGATTGATATGGCTCCAAGGAATCTGGATAAATTGCTCGACATTGACGTCTGGGTAAAATTCTAAGGCCTGATCTCCGACAAGGAATTTCCCAACTTTTCCAGCGATAGAGAGGTAGGAAGTGCCTGTCGTGCTGAGAAGCACTGTTTTATTAAGTGATTGGGCCATGCTTAGTCTTCCTTACTTTCTCCAAAAAAGGCATTGTAGAGGGCTTTGATTGCTGCTTTTTCTTGGTCTTTATTGACAACAAACATGATAGAAACTTCACTAGAACCTTGAGACATCATCTGGATATTGATCTTATTTTCAGATAGAGCGCGAGTTGCAGTAGCAGTTACTCCGATATGACTCTTCATCTTTTCTCCAACAATCATAATGATAGAAAGGTCGTGTTCGATTTCTGCATGGTCTACTTCAGCCTTTTGACCCAACTGACGCAGGATTTCTTCTTCCTTGATAGGAGTTAGTTCGCGAGAACGGAGGATGATTGAAAGATCGTCGATACCTGTTGGCATATGTTCCCAACCGATGTTAAGGTCTTCAAGGATTTGAAGAACCTTGCGTCCAAATCCAACCTCACGGTTCATGAGGTATTTAGACATGTTGATGCTGACAAAGCCAGAGTCACCAGCAATTCCCACAACTGGGAATTCATCACTACTGTGTTTTAGAACGATACGAGTACCTGGATGGTCAGGATTGTTGGTATTCTTGATAACCAGAGGAATTTTTCCTCGGTAGGCAGGAAGAAGAGCTTCGTCATGAAGAACTGAGAATCCTGCATAAGCCAACTCACGCATTTCACGGTAGGTCAACTCAGGGATTGAGTGTGGTTGGTGGATAATGCCTGGGTGGGCTGCAAAGATACCATCAACGTCTGTAAAGTTTTCATAGAGGTCTGCCTTAACACCGGCCGCAATGATAGAACCTGTAATGTCTGATCCTCCACGTGAGAAGGTACAGATTTGATTTTCCTTGGTAACTCCAAAGAAACCAGGAATGACAAGAACTTCATTTGTATTTGTCAATTCTTCAATCTTATCATAACTTGATGGAATGATGCGAGCGTGACCAGGCTCACTTGTGACCACAATACCAGCTTCTCTAGGGTGCACATAGCGTGCATCGATCCCGTTTTGGTTAAAGTAGGCAGCGATTAACTTAGCATTGTTATTTTCACCAGCTGCTAGGAAAGTATCGTAGAGAAATTCATTTTCATCAATAGGAAGAGTGGCTAAGGCGCGAATGCTTTTAGAGATTTTTTCTAAAACCGCAGGTTTTAGTCCCAATTCACTCACCATAGCAGCATAGCGGTCAATAATCCAGCTTTGGCTCTTGCTAATATCGTTACCAGCAACATAGTCGCGGTAGTATTTAATCAAGGCATCCGTAACCTTAGTATCTTCAGCATTGCGTTTTCCTGGTGCAGAAACAACTACAAAACGACGCTCTGAATCGCTTTTTACGATGTTTAAAACTTTTTCTAATTGACTAGCAGAGGCAAGAGAACTACCTCCAAATTTAACAACCTTCATAAGAACTCCTAAAGTAAGTATTTTATACGATTATAGCAGAAAGAAAGGCTTTTTTCAATGAAGAAAATAAGATGACTTCTAGTATAAAGCGATTCTTGCCAATCGGCTGAGACACTTTCAGTCGATTTTTTCTTGCTTTCTATTCCTAAAAAAGATATACTTTGAAAACGAAATAATTTAAATCGCTTATAAAATAAAAAGGAGTCCGGATGGAACACATTATTTATCAGCTTGAAGAGGATTTGGCAATCCTTACCTTGAACCGTCCTGAGGTCGCAAATGGTTTTCATATCCCTATGTGCGAGGAGATTTTAGAAGCTCTGACTTTGGCAGAAGAGGATCCGGCTGTGCATTTTGTCTTAATCAACGCGAATGGCAAAGTCTTCTCTGTTGGGGGAGATTTAGTAGAGATGAAGCGAGCAGTAGATGAGGATGATATTCCATCATTGACGAAAATCGCAGAATTAGTCAATACTATTTCTTATAAAATCAAGCAAATTGCAAAGCCTGTCTTGATGGAGGTTGATGGGGCTGTTGCAGGTGCCGCAGCGAATATGGCTGTTGCTGCAGATTTCTGTCTGGCAACGGATAAGGCTAAATTTATCCAAGCTTTTGTTGGAGTTGGCCTAGCTCCAGATGCAGGTGGGATTCATCTCTTGAGCCGAAGTATTGGTGTGACGCGTGCTGCTCAATTAGCTATGACAGGTGAGGCTTTGAATGCAGAAAAAGCTCTAGAGTGGGGCCTGGTTTACCGTGTCTGTGAAGCTGATAAACTTGAAAAGACGAGAGAACAGCTCCTTAAAAAATTGAGACGCGGGTCAGCTAATTCCTATACAGCCATCAAGAAGTTGGTTTGGGAGAGCCAATTTAAAGACTGGCAGAGTTACGCTACTTTAGAACTGAACCTTCAGGAGTCACTAGCGAAAACAGAGGATTTCAAAGAGGGAGTTCGGGCTCATTCGGAAAGAAGACGACCTAAATTTACAGGAAAATAAAAAAATACTTGCACCATTCTTTGAACTTTGATATAATTCTTTTGTCAAATGTTTTGATTCTAAAAGTTTTTTTTGAAAAGGAGGGAAGGAAAGATTGGACTACCAACGAATTAATGAATATTTAACGTCTATATTTAACAATGTCCTCGTTATTGAGGAAGTTAGCTTGAGGGGTAGTCGTTTCAAGGATATCTCCATCAAAGAAATGCATACGATTGATGTGATTGGGAAATTCCCAGATGTGACACCAAGTCAAGTGTCAAAAGAGTTGATGGTGACTCTTGGGACAGTTACGACTAGTTTGAATAATCTCGAACGCAAGGGTTACATTGAACGCATTCGTTCAGAACATGATAGACGTGTGGTGCATCTGCATTTGACAAAGAAAGGTCGCTTGGTTCATAGGCTACATAAACGCTTCCACAAGGCCATGGTTGAAAAAATCATCGATGGTATGAGTAAGGAAGAAATTGATGTTATGAGCAAAGGTTTGACCAATCTTTATCAATTTTTGGAGGATTTGAAATAATGGCTTTTGCAAAAATAAGCCAGGTTGCTCATTATGTACCAGAGCAAGTGGTTACAAATCATGATTTGGCTCAGATTATGGATACCAATGATGAGTGGATTTCAAGTCGGACGGGAATACGACAAAGGCATATTTCAAGAACAGAATCTACCAGTGATTTGGCTACAGAGGTTGCTCAGAAACTGATGGCAAAAGCTGAAATCACAGGAGAAGAGCTGGATTTTATCATTCTAGCTACTATTACTCCAGATTCTATGATGCCCTCTACAGCTGCTCGTGTCCAAGCCAATATTGGTGCTAATAAGGCCTTTGCTTTTGACCTAACAGCAGCTTGCAGTGGATTTGTATTTGCCTTATCAACTGCTGAAAAGTTTATCGCTTCTGGTCGCTTTCAAAAAGGCTTGGTGATTGGTAGTGAAACCCTCTCTAAGGCAGTTGATTGGTCGGACCGATCAACAGCTGTGTTGTTTGGAGATGGTGCTGGTGGAGTCTTGCTAGAAGCTAGCGAGCAAGAGCATTTCTTAGCTGAGAGTCTCAATAGTGATGGGAGTCGCAGCGAGTGTCTAACTTATGGACAGTCAGGCTTACATTCTCCATTTTCAGATCAAGAAAATGCAGATTCATTTTTGAAGATGGATGGGCGCGCGGTCTTTGATTTTGCCATTCGAGATGTGGCCAAGTCAATCAAACAGACTATTGATGAGTCTCCTATAGAGGCGACAAACTTGGATTATCTGCTACTTCATCAGGCTAATGACCGTATTTTGGATAAAATGGCTAGAAAAATCGGTGTCGACCGAGCTAAACTTCCAGCCAATATGATGGAATATGGCAATACTAGTGCAGCAAGTATCCCGATTTTACTTTCAGAGTGTGTAGAACAAGGCCTCATCCGTTTAGACGGTAGCCAGACTGTTCTTCTATCAGGCTTCGGTGGAGGCTTGACCTGGGGCACACTCATTCTTACAATTTAGGTAATCATGTGGTGAACACATTGTTATAAAAAACTATTTATTTTAAAGGAGTCCTATTATGGCAGTATTTGAAAAAGTACAAGAAATTATCGTTGAAGAACTTGGAAAAGACGCATCAGAAGTAACACTTGAATCAACTTTTGATGACTTGGACGCAGATTCATTGGACTTGTTCCAAGTAATCTCAGAAATTGAAGATGCTTTTGATATCCAAATCGAAGCAGAAGATGACTTGAAAACAGTTGGTGACTTGGTTGCCTACGTTGAAGAGCAAACAAAATAATACTCAATGAAAATCAAAGAGCAAACTAGGAAGCTAGCCGCAGGCTGTACTTGAGTACGGCAAGGTGACGCTGACGTGGTTTGAATTTGATTTTCGAAGAGTATAAGCAGAATATAGATAGAAGGAGTAGGGAAACCCGCTCCCTCTTGTTTAGGCAATAGTTTGATTTTCAAATTATGACGATATCGAACTATTACGTAAGCAAGAAACGATGGAGGCACTATGAAAACGCGTATTACAGAATTATTGAACATTGATTATCCTATCTTTCAAGGAGGAATGGCTTGGGTTGCTGATGGTGATTTGGCAGGAGCTGTTTCCAAGGCTGGAGGACTAGGGATTATCGGTGGGGGGAATGCCCCTAAAGAAGTTGTCAAGGCAAATATTGATAAAATCAAATCATTGACTGATAAACCCTTTGGTGTCAACATTATGCTCTTGTCTCCCTTTGTGGAAGATATTGTAGACCTCGTTATCGAGGAAGGGGTTAAGGTTGTTACAACAGGCGCAGGAAATCCAAGCAAGTACATGGAACGCTTCCATGCTGCTGGTATCACGGTTATTCCAGTTGTGCCTAGTGTTGCTTTAGCTAAACGCATGGAAAAAATCGGTGCGGACGCTGTTATTGCAGAAGGAATGGAGGCCGGGGGGCATATCGGTAAATTAACAACTATGACCTTGGTGCGTCAGGTTGCTGCTGCTGTATCTGTTCCTGTTATTGCTGCAGGAGGGATTGCGGATGGTGAAGGTGCTGCGGCTGGCTTTATGCTAGGTGCAGAGGCTGTTCAGGTTGGAACTCGTTTTGTCGTTGCAAAAGAGTCTAATGCCCATCCAAATTATAAGGCGAAAATTTTAAAAGCTCGAGATATTGATACTACGGTTTCAGTTCAACACTTTGGACATGCTGTTCGTGCGATTAAAAATCAGTTGACTCGTGATTTTGAACAAGCTGAAAAAGATGCCTTTAAACAAGAAAATCCAGATTTGGAAATCTTTGAACAAATGGGAGCAGGTGCTCTAGCCAAAGCTGTTGTTCACGGAGATGTGGATGGAGGCTCTGTCATGGCAGGTCAAATTGCAGGCCTTGTTTCCAAAGAAGAAACCGTTGAAGAAATCCTAAAAGATTTGTATTACGGAGCAGCTAAGAAAATTCAAGAAGAAGCCTCTCGTTGGGCAGGAGTTGTAAGAAATGACTAAAACAGCCTTTTTATTTGCTGGTCAAGGTGCCCAGTATCTAGGTATGGGACGGGAACTCTATAATCAGTATCCGATTGTCAAAGAAACGATTGATCAAGCGAGTCAGGTACTCGGTTATGATTTGCGTTATCTTATTGATACAGAAGAAGAAAAACTCAATCAGACCCGCTATACGCAACCAGCTATTTTAGCAACTTCAGTTGCTATCTACCGTTTATTGCAAGAAAAGGGCTATCAGCCTGATATGGTTGCTGGTTTGTCCCTTGGAGAATATTCTGCCTTGGTGGCCAGTGGTGCCTTAGATTTTGAAGATGCGGTAGCCTTGGTAGCTAAGCGTGGAGCCTATATGGAAGAAGCGGCCCCTGCTGGTTCTGGCAAGATGGTAGCAGTTCTCAATACGCCAGTAGAGGTTATTGAAGAAGTCTGTCGAAAAGCTTCTGAACTTGGAGTAGTTACCCCAGCCAACTATAATACACCTGCACAAATTGTGATTGGTGGAGAAGTGACTGCAGTTGACCGAGCTGTTGAACTCTTGCAGGAAGCAGGAGCTAAACGCTTGATTCCTCTCAAGGTTTCAGGACCTTTTCATACCGCTCTCCTTGAGCCTGCTAGCCAGAAACTAGCTGAAACTCTAGCTCAGGTAAGTTTTTCAGATTTTACTTGTCCCCTAGTCGGCAATACAGAAGCTACGGTCATGAAAAAAGAAGACATTGCTCAACTTTTGACGCGTCAGATCAAGGAACCGGTTCGTTTCTATGAAAGTATTGCGGTTATGCAAGAAGCAGGCGTAACCAACTTTATCGAGATTGGCCCGGGGAAAGTCTTGTCAGGCTTTGTCAAAAAAATTGATAAGACCGCTAAACTAGCCAATGTTGAAGATCAGGCTAGTTTGGAAACTTTGCTAGAAAACAAGTAATCCCTTCTCCCATAAATACAAGAGGAAACAGGAGAAAAGAATGCAACTAAAAAATAAAAATATCTTTATTACAGGTTCGAGTCGTGGAATTGGTCTTGCCATCGCCCACAAGTTTGCTCAAGCAGGAGCCAATATTGTTTTAAACAGTCGTGGGGCAATCTCAGAAGAATTGCTCGCTGAGTTTTCAAACTATGGTGTCAAGGTGGTTCCTATATCAGGAGACGTGTCAGATTTTGCAGACGCTAAGCGTATGGTTGATCAAGCTATTGCAGAGCTGGGTTCAGTAGATGTTTTGGTCAATAATGCAGGGATTACCCAAGATACCCTTATGCTCAAGATGACAGAGGCGGATTTTGAAAAAGTGCTCAAGGTTAACCTGACTGGTGCCTTTAACATGACACAATCAGTCTTGAAACCGATGATGAAAGCCAGAGAAGGTGCTATCATTAATATGTCTAGTGTTGTTGGTTTGATGGGAAATATCGGTCAAGCTAACTATGCAGCTTCTAAGGCTGGTTTGATTGGTTTTACCAAGTCTGTGGCTCGTGAAGTGGCCAATCGCAATATCAGGGTTAACGCTATTGCACCTGGAATGATTGAGTCCGATATGACAGCTGTTCTATCAGACAAGGTAAAAGATGCTATGCTGGCTCAAATTCCTATGAAAGAATTTGGACAAGCGGAGCAGGTTGCAGATTTGACAGTATTTTTAGCAGGCCAAGATTATCTAACTGGTCAAGTGGTTGCCATTGATGGTGGCTTAAGTATGTAGCAGAAGCTAGAGGTGAAAAAGATGAAACTAAATCGCGTAGTAGTAACAGGTTATGGAGTAACATCTCCAATCGGAAATACACCAGAAGAATTTTGGAATAGTTTGACAACTGGAAAAATCGGAATTGGTCAAATTACGAAATTTGATCATAGCGACTTTGATGTTCATAATGCAGCAGAAATCCAAGATTTTCCTTTTGATAAATACTTTGTAAAGAAAGATACCAATCGTTTTGATAACTATTCTTTATATGCCTTGTATGCGGCTCAAGAAGCTGTCAATCATGCCAATTTAGATGTAGAGGCTCTTGATAAAGATCGTTTTGGTGTTATTGTGGCCTCTGGTATTGGTGGAATCAAGGAAATTGAAGATCAAGTGCTTCGCCTAAATGACAAAGGACCAAAACGTTTGAAACCATTGACCCTTCCAAAAGCCTTGCCAAATATGGCTTCAGGAAATGTTGCTATGCGTTTTGGAGCAAACGGTGTTTGTAAATCTATCAATACTGCCTGCGCTTCATCAAATGACGCGATTGGTGATGCCTTCCGTTCAATTAAATTTGGTTTCCAAGACGTTATGTTGGTAGGTGGTTCAGAAGCCTCTATCACACCTTTTGCTATTGCTGGTTTCCAAGCCCTAACAGCTCTCTCTACTACAGAGGATCCAACTCGTGCTTCTATTCCATTTGATAAGGACCGCAATGGGTTTGTTATGGGTGAAGGTTCAGGGATGTTGGTTCTTGAAAGTCTTGAACACGCTGAAAAACGTGGGGCAACCATCCTTGCTGAAGTAGTTGGTTACGGAAATACTTGTGATGCCTACCATATGACTTCTCCTCATCCAGAAGGTCAGGGAGCTATCAAGGCCATTAAACTAGCCTTGGAAGAAGCTGAGATTTCTCCAGAGCAAGTAGCCTATGTCAATGCTCACGGAACGTCAACTCCTGCTAATGAAAAAGGAGAAAGTGGAGCTATTGTAGCTGTTCTTGGTAAGGAAGTGCCTGTGTCATCAACCAAATCATTCACGGGCCATTTGCTGGGTGCTGCAGGTGCAGTAGAAGCTATCGTAACAATCGAGGCTATGCGTCATAACTTTGTACCAATGACAGCTGGGACAAGCGAAGTATCAGATTATATCGAAGCCAATGTCGTTTATGGACAAGGCTTGGAGCAAGAAATTCCATACGCTATTTCAAATACTTTTGGTTTTGGTGGCCACAATGCAGTTCTTGCTTTCAAACGTTGGGAGAATAAATAAGTATGAATTTAAACGATATTAAAGACTTGATGGCCCAATTTGACCAGTCAAGTTTGAGAGAATTTTCTTATAAAAATGGGACGGATGAGTTACAGTTTAGCAAGAATGAAGCTAGACTGGTATCTGAAGTTGCACCTCAAGTTGCTCCAGCACCCGTTCTAGCAACACCGAGTCCAGTAGCTCCTATATCTGCTTCAGCAGAAACTGTAGCAGAAGAAGTTCCAGCTCCAGCTGAAGTCAGTGTGGCTGCTGAGGGAGATGTTGTAGAGAGCCCACTTGTTGGGGTGGCTTACTTGGCTGCTGGTCCAGATAAACCTGCCTTTGTAACAGTTGGTGATAGTGTTAAAAAAGGCCAAACATTGGTAATTATTGAAGCCATGAAAGTCATGAATGAAATCCCAGCTCCTAAGGATGGTGTGGTAACAGAAATTCTCGTTTCTAACGAAGAAATGGTTGAATTTGGTAAAGGATTGGTACGAATCAAATGATTGATATTCAAGGAATCAAAGAAGCCCTTCCTCACCGTTATCCTATGCTCCTAGTGGACCGTGTCTTGGAAGTGAGCGAGGACACCATTGTTGCCATCAAAAATGTGACTATCAATGAGCCCTTCTTTAACGGTCATTTTCCTCAATACCCTGTCATGCCAGGTGTTCTGATTATGGAAGCCTTGGCGCAAACAGCTGGTGTCTTGGAGTTATCAAAACCTGAAAATAAAGGGAAACTAGTCTTTTACGCTGGTATGGACAAGGTCAAGTTTAAGAAGCAAGTTGTACCAGGTGACCAATTAGTTATGACGGCAACGTTTGTAAAACGTCGTGGCACCATTGCCGTGGTTGAAGCAAAGGCTGAAGTGGATGGCAAGCTTGCAGCTAGTGGTACTCTTACCTTTGCAATTGGGAACTAAGGAGGTTCTCCATGTTTCGAAAAATTTTAATTGCCAATCGTGGTGAAATTGCGGTCCGTATTATCCGTGCGGCGCGTGAACTGGGGATCGCAACGGTGGCGGTTTATTCAACTGCTGATAAGGAAGCCCTTCATACGCTTTTGGCAGATGAAGCGGTTTGTATCGGTCCTGGTAAGTCAACTGAGTCTTATCTCAATATCAATGCGGTTCTATCAGCTGCAGTCTTGACTGAGGCAGAAGCCATTCACCCAGGTTTTGGATTTCTCAGTGAAAATTCCAAATTTGCAACTATGTGTGAAGAGGTGGGGATTAAGTTTATCGGCCCATCTGGTCATGTCATGGATATGATGGGAGACAAAATCAATGCGCGTGCTCAGATGATTAAAGCAGGCGTGCCTGTCATTCCAGGTTCAGATGGAGAAGTGCATAACTCTGAGGAAGCTTTGATTGTTGCTGAAAAAATTGGCTATCCTGTTATGCTCAAGGCTTCAGCAGGTGGAGGTGGTAAAGGGATTCGTAAGGTTGAAAAACCAGAAGACCTCGTTTCCGCCTTTGAAACTGCCTCTAGCGAAGCCAAGGCCAATTATGGCAATGGTGCCATGTACATAGAACGAGTTATCTATCCCGCTCGTCACATTGAGGTTCAAATCCTAGGAGATGAGCATGGACATGTGATTCACTTGGGGGAACGGGATTGTTCTCTTCAACGGAATAACCAAAAGGTTTTAGAAGAAAGTCCTTCGATTGCAATTGGCAAAACGCTACGCAATGAAATTGGTGCTGCTGCTGTTCGAGCTGCAGAGTCTGTTGGTTATGAGAATGCAGGGACCATTGAGTTTCTTCTTGATGAAGCCAGTGGAAACTTCTATTTCATGGAAATGAATACACGTGTTCAGGTAGAGCATCCAGTAACAGAGTTTGTTTCAGGTGTGGATATCGTTAAGGAACAGATTCGCATTGCGGCAGGTCAGCCTCTGTCTGTTAAGCAAGAAGATATTGTTCTACGCGGTCATGCCATCGAGTGTCGTATCAATGCAGAAAATCCAGCCTTTAACTTTGCTCCAAGTCCAGGTAAGATTACCAATCTCTATCTGCCAAGTGGTGGAGTTGGCTTGCGCGTGGATTCAGCAGTTTATCCAGGTTATACCATTCCGCCTTATTATGATAGTATGATTGCCAAAATCATCGTACACGGCGAAAATCGTTTTGACGCCTTGATGAAAATGCAACGTGCCCTCTATGAATTAGAGATAGAAGGGGTGCAGACCAATGCAGATTTCCAGCTTGACCTCATTTCAGATCGCAATGTCATTGCTGGAGATTATGATACTTCCTTCTTGATGGAAACCTTCTTACCCAAATATCAAGAAAAAGAATAAAATGACTTCAAGAGTTTAAACCGAAAAGGGGAATCAATGGCTCTATTTAGTAAAAAAGATAAGTATATTCGAATCAATCCCAATCGTTCGGTTAGGGAAAAACCTCAAGCCAAGCCAGAGGTTCCAGATGAATTATTTTCCCAGTGTCCAGGCTGTAAGCATACCATCTATCAGAAGGATCTGGGAAGTGAGCGTATCTGTCCACACTGTAGCTATACCTTTCGTATTTCTGCCCAAGAACGCTTGGCTTTGACGATTGATATGGGAACCTTCAAGGAATTGTTTACAGGGATTGAAAGCAAGGACCCCTTGCATTTCCCTGGTTATCAAAAGAAACTAGTAACCATGCGTGAAAAAACAGGTCTGGATGAAGCTGTTGTGACAGGAACAGCTCTTATAAAAGGTCAGACTGTGGCTCTTGGGATTATGGATTCCAACTTTATCATGGCATCTATGGGTACGGTTGTAGGGGAAAAAATTACTCGCTTGTTTGAGTATGCGACTGTCGAACAATTACCAGTTGTTCTCTTCACAGCCTCTGGTGGAGCCCGTATGCAGGAAGGAATCATGAGTCTCATGCAGATGGCCAAGATTTCTGCAGCAGTTAAACGCCATTCAAATGCTGGTCTCTTTTACCTGACCATTTTGACAGATCCAACGACAGGTGGTGTGACAGCTTCTTTCGCTATGGAAGGCGATATCATTCTGGCTGAACCACAGAGTTTAGTTGGTTTTGCTGGGCGTCGTGTCATTGAAAATACGGTTCGTGAAAGCTTGCCTGAGGATTTCCAAAAGGCAGAATTCCTATTGGAACATGGTTTTGTGGATGCTATTGTCAAAAGAAGAGATTTGCCAGATACGATTGCTAGCCTAGTCAGATTGCACGGAGGGGGTCCTAGATGAATATTGCAAAAATAGTCAGAGAAGCGCGTGAGCAGAGTCGCTTGACAACTTTGGACTTTGCTGCAGGCATTTTTGATGAATTTATCCAATTACACGGTGACCGTTCTTTTCGTGATGATGGTGCAGTTGTTGGTGGTATTGGCTGGCTTGGGGAACAAGCGGTAACAGTGGTTGGTATCCAAAAAGGCAAGAGTTTACAAGATAACCTCAAGCGGAATTTTGGTCAACCGCATCCAGAAGGCTACCGCAAGGCCCTACGTTTGATGAAACAGGCTGAAAAGTTTGGTCGTCCAGTTGTGACCTTTATCAATACTGCAGGTGCCTATCCTGGTGTGGGAGCGGAAGAACGTGGACAGGGAGAAGCTATTGCTCGCAATCTCATGGAAATGAGTGATTTGAAAGTTCCTATTATTGCTATCATTATCGGTGAAGGTGGTTCTGGTGGGGCTCTGGCTCTAGCAGTCGCAGACCGTGTTTGGATGCTGGAAAATTCTATCTATGCCATTCTCAGTCCAGAAGGTTTTGCTTCCATTCTATGGAAAGATGGCAGTCGTGCCATGGAAGCAGCAGAACTGATGAAAATCACTTCACACGAACTGTTAGAAATGGACGTGGTGGACAAGGTGATTTCTGAAGCAGGACTTTCTAGTAAAGAACTGATTAAGAATGTTAAAAAAGAACTCCAAGCTGAGCTAGCTAGACTTTCACAAAAATCGTTAGAAGAGTTGTTGGAAGAGCGTTATCAACGATTTAGAAAATACTAATACAAAAACTAGAACTGGCAGTCAGTTCTAGTTTTTATGTGCTTCTTATACTCAATGAAAATCAAAGAACAAACTAGGAAACTAGCCGCAGGCTGCTCAAAACACTGTTTTGAGGTTGCAGATAGAACTGACGAAGTCAGTAACATCTATACGGCAAGGCGACGTTGACGCGGTTTGAAGAGATTTTCGAAGAGTATTACTCTGTGCAGAGGAGAAAGTAAAAAAGTGCTTGGGAGACCAAACACCTTTTCGATTATTCATTTTCTTCAGTTACAAATTGACTAAGCAGTCCGTTGATAAAGCGGGCTGATTTTTGATCTGAAAAATTCTTAGCGAGTTCAATGGCTTCATTGACTGCTACCAGCTGAGGTGTATCAAATGATGTGATTTCAAAGATTCCCAAGCGTAGTAAGTTTTTTTCGACCAAGGTCAAGCGCTCAACTGTCCAGCCTGACTTGAGGTGCTGGTTGATTTGTGTATCCAACTCGTCTTTTTGAGCTTGAACACCAGAAACCAAGTTTAGAAGAAAGGCTGGAATTTGCACATCTTCATCTTCACGGTCATGTGTGTAGGCAAAGCGACAAGCTGTTTCCATATCTGTGTCGAATTCAAGGCTCATAAGAGCTTGAAAAGCGCACTTACGAAGTTCGCGTCTAGATTCTAATAATGGACTAGTCATTGAGGAAGTCCTCGTTAAATAGATCTTTCAACTCTGGTTTAGGTGTTTTGTCTGGAACAATTCCTGTAACATGGATATTGACAGCAGCAAGTTCCACATCAGCCATATCATGGACAGCATCTTTGACCGCTTTTTGAATCGCAAGAGCTACTTTTGGTACTTTCACACCGTACTCAAGGTAGAGGTAGATGTCAGCAGTTAGTTCTTCGTTGCTTTCTTTTAAGTAGACGCCACGACCAAGAGAGAGTTTTGATAGGGTATCAGATACGGATTTATTTGAAAATGAGTGGACACCATCAACTTTAGCAGTTGCGATGGCAATGATTTTTTCAAGTACACGTGGAGCGATAACGATTTCGCCAAATTGTTCTTCAATTCCCATAGAATGACCTCTTTCTAGAGATTAGGCACGAGAAACGTAAGTTCCTTCTGCAGTGTTGATGATCAATTTTTGTCCAGCTTCGATGAAGTCAGGAACGTTGACAACAAGTCCAGTTTCCATAGTCGCTGGTTTACCAGAACCTGTAACAGTAGCACCTTTGATAGATGGTTGTGTTTCAGCAACTGTCAATTCAACAGTAGTTGGTACAGTTACACCGATTACTTCAGTTCCGTAGAATTGGATTTTCACATCAGAGTTTTCAAGGATGTAAAGCAATTCATTTTCAACGTTTACGACTGGAATTTCGTATTGGTCGTAAGTTTCAGTGTTCATGAAGTAGGCAGTTTCATCCATTTTGTACAAGTATTGAGCTGGAACAGTTTCGATAATAGCTTGTTCGAATTTTTCTTCTGGACGGTAGCTTGTGTCAAAAGTAGAACCAGTACGGACATCACGCAATTTCATACGCATGATCGTATTCCCTTTACCTGGTTTGTGGTGGCTAGCTTCCAAAACGCGGATTAATTTTCCGTCTGCAGTTTCAAATGTCATACCAGCTTTCAATTTGCTTGCTTCAATCATGTTTTTACCTCTTTAATAAATATTATTACTCTTCATTTTACCATAAAATCTTCTGGAAATAAAGCCAAAATAGTTATTGGGATTTGGTAGGGGAGAAAAAGAATATTGCCTAGTCAGGTGGGGTGGTTAATGTTAAAGAGTATCCACTATATTTTTTCTCATACTCAATGGAAATCAAAGAGCAAACTAGGAAGCAAGTCGCAGGTTGCTCAAAACACTGTTTTGAGGTTGCAGATGGAAGCTGACGTGGTTTGAAGAGATTTTCGAAGAGTATTATATTTCAAAAGGCCGAAGTAAGCTTACTCCGACCTGTTAGTATTGTCTTAAAAAGATTGATTTTTATTCTGGTTCTACCAAAATTTTAATTTGTGACTTATCTTGAGTTAATTCGATAAAGCCTTCTTCGACGATATTTTCCAATTTAATTTTCTTAGTAACTAATTTTTCAGCAGAGAAGTAGCCTTGTTCCATCAATTCTAATACTTTAGGGAAGATATGACGATAAGCAATGATTCCTTTTAGTGTCTTTTCTTGGATTGCAAATTCATTCGGATTAATATTTGCTTCTCGTTCCCAGATAGAGACCACCATGCACTCACCTGCTTTATGTACGGCAGCTAAGGCTTGTCCTAAAACTACTGGCACACCCGTTACTTCATAAGAAACATCTACACCACCGTTTGTTAAACGATGAATAGCTTCAACAGCTGTTTCACCTTCTTCCGGACGGACAACGATAGCTCCTAACTCTTCAGCTTTTGCTTGACGTTCAGGTGATAGTTCAACAGCATAAATCTTAGAAGCACCCGCTGCACGAAGGGCTTCTACAATTAAGAGACCAATCGGACCTAAGCCAAAGACAGCAGCAGTATCACCAGCTTTTAGTGCTGATTGACGAACTGCATAAACTGCAACAGCAGCTGGCTCAGTGAGAGCAGCTTGCTCATAGCTTAAGCTATCTGGAATGACATGTACTAAGTCACCGTCTAAAACACAATATTTGGCAAATCCACCGTCTGCAGCTAAACCGACAAAATTAAGGTTTGGATCCAAATTATAATTACCAACTAAGTTATTCTTAGCTAGAATTGGTTCTACAGCAACACGATCACCAACTTTAACACGAGTAACATCGCTTCCGACTTCTACAATTTCACCAGAAAATTCATGTCCCAGTGTTACTGGTGCTTTTTGACCAGAATAGACATGTTCTTCTGTTGGGATGAAGATAGGGCCATCTAAAAATTCGTGGAGGTCAGTACCACAAATTCCTGTGAATTTAACAGCAACTTTTACTTGGTGCGGAAGTACCTCAGGGATTTTTACTTCTTGAATACGAACATCTTTTGCTGCATGCCAGCGAGCTGCTTTCATTGTAGCCATATAAATAACTCCTTATTGTTGCGATTTTTAGTTTTCCTTTTAGGAAACTTTACATGTAATATTGTAAACGCTTTCCTTTTATTTGTCAAGAAAAAAACCAACCTCAGGGCTGGTTTCCTTTACATATTAATCTTCTTTCAACTTCGCCAATTCCTGAGCAAGGAGTTTAAGGGCAACTTGTGGGTTGGCTTGGCCTTTGGTTGCTTTCATAAGGAATCCTGTGAAGGCCTTGTCTGCGTTACGTTTCCCTGACTTGAAGTCGGCAACAGCAGCTTCGTTATCGGCGAATACTTGGTGGATGATTGGAATCAAGACAGCTGGATCTGAGATTTGAACCATACCTGCTTTTTCTACGTATTCACGCGCACCACCGCCATTTTTAGCCAGGTGGACAAAGACTTTCTTGGCAATCTTAGACGAGATCGTGCCGTCTTCGATGATGGCAATCATTTCTACCAAGTTTTCTGGTGTCAATTCGATTTGTTCTAGTGTTTTGCCTTCAGCGTTCAAGAATTGAGCAACTTCTCCTTGGAGCCAGTTAGAGACTTGTTTGGCATCACCACCTAGGGCGACAGCTTTTTCAAAGAAATCAGAAGTGATCTTGTTTGCAGTCAACTGACTAGCATCGTAGTCTGACAAGCCAAGGTCAGATACGTAGCGCGCACGGCGTTCTTTTGGAAACTCTGGCAATTCAGTACGCATTTCCTCAATCCACTCGTCGGAAATTTCAAAGAGGGGTAGGTCTGGTTCTGGGAAGTAGCGGTAGTCTGCGGCACCTTCTTTAACACGCATGAGGATGGTTGCTTTGTTGGCTTCATCGTAACGGCGTGTTTCTTGACGAATTTGACCACCTGAGCGAAGGATTTCAGTTTGACGTTGGACTTCGTATTCAAGACCCTTGCGAACGTTTGAGAAGGAGTTAAGGTTTTTCAATTCAGTCTTGGTACCGAATTTTTCTTGACCATAAGGGCGAAGAGAAATGTTGGCATCCACACGCATCGAACCTTCTTCCATCTTAACGTCAGAAATGCCAGCGTACTGGATGACTTCCTTGAGAGCAGTCAGATAAGCATAGGCTTCTTCTGGCGAGCGCATGTCCGCTTCAGATACAATCTCAATCAATGGCACCCCTTGGCGGTTGAGGTCAACATAAGAGTAGCCATCTGTACCGTGGGTGTTTTTACCAGCGTCTTCCTCTAGGTGAGCACGTTCAATACCGATTTTTTTAGTTGTACCGTCTTCTAGCTCGACTTCAATCCAGCCGTTGTAGCCGATTGGCTCATCAAACTGAGAAATTTGGTAGGCTTTGGGATTATCAGGATAGAAGTAGTTCTTGCGGTCAAAGTGCATCTTTTTGTGGATGTCCATGTTGAGGGCAAGAGCAGCCTTGATACCGGCATCGACAACACCTTTATTGAGAACGGGTAGTACACCAGGGAAAGACCAGTCAATCACGTTGGTGTTGGCATTTTGGTCATTTCCAAAGTGGGCAGAAGTAGGCGAGAAGATTTTTGAATTGGTGTTAAGCTCTACGTGGACTTCAAGCCCAATGACTGTTTCAAAGTTCATTAGTTGTCACCTCCAAAAATCACGGGTTGTTGTTTGTGGTAGTCTGTTGTTGCTTCAAAGGCAGCAGCAGCTTGGTAAATGGTTTCCTCTGAGTATTTAGGACCAATCAATTGCAGACCGACAGGTAGACCTTGAGAGAATCCAGCAGGAATCGAAATTCCTGGGAGACCAGCTAAGTTGACTGGGATGGTCAAAAGGTCAGCCAAGTACATGGCAACTGGGTCGTGGTTGAGAGAATCCAAGTCATAGGCAACGCTTGGTGCAGTTGGGCCCAAAATCAAGTCGTAATCCGCAAAGACTTTTTCGAAATCTTGAATGATGAGTGTACGAACTTGACCAGCCTTTTTGTAGTAAGCATCATAGTAACCTGATGAAAGGCTGAAAGTACCTAGCATGATACGACGTTTTACCTCTTCACCGAAACCTTGGCTACGGCTGTTTACATAGATTTCATCAAGATTAGTCGCATCTTCTGCGCGGTAGCCGTAACGAATACCGTCAAAGCGTTGCAAGTTTGATGAAGCTTCAGATGAAGCGATGATGTAGTAGACCGCAACACCGTATTTAGAGTGAGGAAGGCTGACTTCTTCGACGATAGCGCCAAGTTTTTCAAAGTGCTTAGCAGCATTTAGAATAGTTTCCTTAACCTCTGGGTCAATCCCTTCACCAAGGTATTCCTTAGGCAAAGCGATTTTCATGCCCTTGATGTCTTGACCGATTTTTGAAGTAAAGTCGGCAATGCGGACAGGAGCAGAAGTAGAGTCTTTAGCATCTTCGCTAGCAATAGCGTTGAGTAAGAGGGCGTTTTCCTTAACAGTTGGTGCAAAAGGTCCGATTTGGTCTAATGAGCTACCGAAGGCAATGAGACCGAAACGTGAAACAGTTCCGTAGGTTGGTTTGAGACCAACGATTCCGTTGAAGGCAGCAGGTTGGCGGATAGAACCACCAGTATCAGAACCAAGTGACAAGCGAACTTGTCCTGAAGCTACCGCTGCGGCAGAACCACTTGATGATCCACCAGGAACCTTGCTGTGGTCCCAAGCGTTTTTAGTGGCACCGTAGTGGGAAGTCTCACCTGAACCACCCATGGCAAATTCGTCCATGTTGGTTTTCCCAACGACAATCATGCCTTTGGCTTTGGCATTGGAAACGGCTGTCGCATCAAAGATTGGCTCGTAGTTGTAGAGCATTTTTGAGGCAGCGGTTGTGAGAATACCGTCAGTAGAGATATTATCCTTAACAGCGAGCGGAATTCCTGAAAGGACATTATCAGCGTCAATTCCAGCTTCATCAATAGCTTTAGCTTGCGCAAGGGCTTGCTCCTCAGCAATTGTGACAAAAGCGTTGATAGATGTCTCGCGAGACTTGATATCTTCAAGCGTTGCTTGGGTCAATTCAGTTGCAGAAATTTCCTTAGACACAAGGAGATTGTGCAAGTCTTCAATAGTTTTGTTATTAAAAGTCATTAGGCATCTCCTCCATCGTCTAGGATAGCTGGTACCTTGATATAGTAGTTGTCTTTTTCAGGTACGTTTTTAAACAAGCGATCACGGTCTGTTCCTTCTTCGGCCACATCAGGGCGGAATACGGTCTTACGGTCAGCCATAGTTGTAGTAGGTGCGACACCGGTTGTGTCGACTTCGCCCAGCAATTCAACCATGTCAACAATCTTAGACAAAGTCGTCGCAAAGGTAGCAGTTTCTTCTTCAGAGAATCTTAATTTTGAAAGATTGGCAACGTGTGTTACCTCTTCTTGCGTAATTTTCATCTTGCATCCTTTCGTGAAATGATGATTTTTAGTCTGTTCTATTTTACCATATTTTCCTATAAATAAGGGAGGTAAAGCTGAAAAAAGACAGGTGGAGGCTAGAGAATGTGTTTTAATGATTATTAATTTGAAAAGAGGATTTCAACGGAGGAATTATATGGTACAATGGTGTAACAGAGAAGTGAAGACGGTGGTTACGAAATCGAAAGGATGGTGATGCTTATGTGCAGAACCTGTAAAATCTTAGTAGAAAGGAGTAACCAGATTTGTCACCCTTTGAGGCTTTGACACTCATGTTTGTAGCTGGTAACTTTGTTATCACGCTCCTGAAGTTCATCCTTGAATTGGTAAAAGAGACAAAAAAATAGCCGTCCTAACTTTGGCGAGTTAACGAGCTATTTTTTAGTTATGTAATTACAGCCACCGTCTTAAACGGCTCTGTAGGGTGTTGTTGACGCAACACCTTTTTCTATATTCATTGTAACATTTATTTTAAAAATTGCAAGTGGAATTGTTCTACTTTAGCAGTGTCTGACATAAAATAGAAATTGAAAAAAATGCTAAAATCCGATATAATGGAGTGTTGAAAGGAATGGTAAAATCCAATGTAAAAATCATTCTGAATTATTGAAACAAGAAAAATAGAGAATCAAAGAAAGAGAACTTATGAATATTCAAGAAGAAATTAAGAAACGTCGTACCTTTGCCATCATCTCCCACCCGGACGCGGGGAAAACAACCATCACTGAGCAGTTGCTCTACTTTGGGGGCGAGATTCGTGAGGCTGGTACGGTTAAAGGAAAGAAAACAGGGACTTTTGCCAAGTCTGACTGGATGGATATCGAGAAGCAACGTGGGATTTCGGTTACTTCATCTGTGATGCAGTTTGACTACGATGGCAAGCGTGTGAATATCCTAGACACACCAGGACACGAGGATTTCTCAGAAGATACCTATCGTACCTTGATGGCGGTGGATGCTGCGGTCATGGTTGTGGACTCTGCCAAGGGTATCGAGGCCCAAACTAAGAAATTGTTTGAAGTTGTGAAACACCGTGGCATTCCCGTCTTTACCTTTATGAACAAGCTGGACCGTGACGGACGTGAGCCACTAGACCTCTTGCAAGAGTTGGAAGAAGTCTTGGGCATTGCAAGTTATCCGATGAACTGGCCAATCGGGATGGGGAAAGCCTTTGAGGGCTTATATGACCTCTATAACCAACGCTTGGAGCTCTATAAAGGGGATGAGCGTTTTGCTAGTCTTGAAGATGGGGACAAGCTTTTTGGCAGCAATCCTTTCTACGAGCAAGTCAAGGATGATATTGAACTTTTAAATGAAGCTGGGAATGAGTTTTCAGAGGAAGCTATTCTGGCTGGAGAATTGACACCTGTCTTCTTCGGTTCGGCCCTCACAAACTTTGGTGTGCAGACCTTCCTTGAAACCTTCCTTAAGTTTGCTCCAGAACCACATGGTCACAAGAAAACAGACGGTGAAATTGTGGATCCTTATGACAAGGATTTCTCAGGATTTGTCTTTAAGATCCAAGCCAACATGGACCCTCGTCACCGTGACCGTATCGCCTTTGTCCGTATCGTATCAGGTGAGTTTGAGCGTGGTATGAGTGTCAACCTACCTCGTACTGGTAAGGGCGCCAAGCTGTCTAATGTTACCCAGTTTATGGCGGAAAGTCGTGAGAATGTAACCAATGCCGTGGCAGGTGATATCATCGGGGTTTACGATACAGGTACTTATCAGGTTGGGGACACTTTGACAGTTGGAAAAAATAAGTTTGAGTTTGAACCGCTGCCAACCTTTACACCTGAAATTTTTATGAAAGTTTCTGCCAAGAACGTTATGAAGCAAAAATCCTTCCACAAGGGGATTGAGCAATTGGTGCAAGAAGGTGCCATTCAGCTTTATAAGAATTATCAAACTGGCGAGTACATGCTAGGCGCTGTTGGTCAACTCCAGTTTGAAGTCTTTAAACACCGTATGGAAGGCGAGTACAATGCAGAAGTGGTTATGAGCCCGATGGGTAAAAAGACCGTTCGTTGGATTAAGCCTGAGGACTTGGATGAACGGATGTCGTCAAGTCGAAATATCTTGGCTAAAGACCGTTTTGACCAACCAGTCTTTCTCTTTGAAAATGACTTTGCCCTCCGCTGGTTTGCGGACAAGTATCCAGATGTAGAGTTGGAAGAGAAGATGTGATTCAGTAAGCCTACTTGATTGCAAAGCAATCTAAGTAGGCTACGGCAAGTCCTATTAGACTTGCCTAACTGCTTCACTAACTGAGTTTTACAAATGGAATCGATTTGTAAAACTCAGTGTCGTAATCTAATAATAGGTAACCGCTATTGCGGCTTACCTAAACGCTTCACTAGGAAAAATCCACGAATATTATGGATTCGTGGATTTTTCTGTCGTAACTGGTAGGAAGTAGCCTAGCTAACTGCCTTACTAACTATGTTTTGTAAATGTAATCGATTTGTAAAACTCAGTGTCGTGGCTAATAAGACAGCAAAGTATGTAGGGTTTTATCTTAGCTTTCTATAAAAAGATGTTGAATATTAGAACTTATTCGTTTTACTATTAACCTTTATGGTGATAACTTACAAATAAAAGAAAACTCCAGATTTTCACTTTTTGTGATTGGTCTGAAGTTTTCTTTTTTACTGTCCATATTTTTTGTAAAAGTCAACTTTTACTTGGATGAAGGTTTTGGCTTCGCGTAGGAGTTGGAGGAGCGTGGCACGGGTTTCAAATTC
Source organism: Streptococcus toyakuensis (assembly GCF_024346585.1). NCBI lineage: Bacteria > Bacillati > Bacillota > Bacilli > Lactobacillales > Streptococcaceae > Streptococcus > Streptococcus toyakuensis. The sequence goes on along the minus strand of NZ_AP024523.1, from coordinate 1,636,643 downwards.
TTCTCTTGTCTTGGGCAGACTGCGGTTACGGAAGACTTCCAGATAGCGTTCGATTTCATCTAGCAAATCAGAAGCAGGATTGGTCTGGCTCAGTTGTCCAGCAATTTTTGAAAAGAGTTGGGCCAAAATCAGGCTTTCACTGGCAGCTAGGTGACAGGTGTTGATTTGTTGGGCCATGTTTCGTAGTATGCGACTTTGTCGCTGTCTCATCTCAAAATAGTGGATATGGTAATCGGTCTGGTGAAAGAGGTGGTCTGAGTGATCTAGATAGACTAGTCTGAGGGCTTCTTCCAAAAGGGTGTCTAATTCTTCTACCAGCTGTGCTCGATTGCGTCCATCTCCTTTGGATAAGTAGTATTTGAAGCGATGGAGGATATCTTTTAACTTTTCTTCCACCAGCGTGTGGTAGTGCTGGATTTCCTCTTGTCGTGAAGGCATGTAGAGATTTACAAGTAAGGCAAATCCTGTACCAATTACAAAGAGAAGGAATTCATTGAGTAGAAGGTCTGGAGAAGTTGACTCTTGCACCAAGAGATGGCTAACCAAAACAGTGCTTGGAGTGATGCCAATTTCCCAGCCCATCTTGTAGGCCAGAGGAACGTATAGGGCAAGATAGAGTCCAAGGCTCCAGATATGAAATCCACTCAAGTGAAAAGCTAAAACACCAATAGCCAGAGCTAGAAGCATGGAAAAGAGGCGATTGCGAGCCAGTTTTAAGGTACTTCTACGCGTATCAGATAGGCTCAAGAGGGCAATAATTCCAGCCGAGACAGCTGAGGAGAGATTGAGAAAATAAGCAAGAAAGCAGGCAAGACAGGTGGCTAAGATGAGTTTGGTCGTACGTTGGCTAATAGACATAAGAATTTCTTAATAAGTTAGAATAAAAGCGTAAAAGACAAGACCTGAGAAGGCTTGCCTTTATGAGTTATTTTTTACGGGCTGCTGCGTATTCGGCAACGGCGGTAAAGAGGACGTCTGTAGAAGAGTTGAGGGCTGTTTCACATGAGTCTTGGATAACTCCAATCACAAATCCAACCCCAACAACTTGCATAGCAATATCGTTAGAAATACCGAAGAGGCTACAAGCAACTGGGATAAGAAGGAGGGATCCTCCGGCAATACCAGAAGCTCCACAGGCTGAGATGGCTGCTACTACACTAAGGACAAAGGCTGTTGCAAAGTCAACAGGGATGCCAAGAGTATTTACTGCAGCAAGGGTTAGAACGTTAATGGTAATTGCTGCTCCGGCCATGTTGATAGTAGAACCAAGTGGGATAGAAACTGAATAGGTATCTGGATCTAGTCCGAGGTCGTGGCAAAGTTTCATATTGACAGGGATGTTGGCCGCAGAACTACGAGTGAAGAAGGCTGTCACACCACTGACACGCAAACATTTCAAAACGAGGGGATAAGGATTCCTCTTCATAAAGAGAAATGCAATCAATGGATTGACTACTAGAGCAACAAAGAACATAGTTGTCACCAAGAGGCCAAGCAAGATTCCATAGTTAGCTAAACTGCCGATTCCCTTATCGGAGATGGTTTTGAAGACAAGGCCAAGGATTCCAAATGGAGCTAGGTTGATGATCCACTCGACAATTTTAGAAGTCACATCAGCAATAGTATTCAACAATTCTTTACTATTTTTGCTGGCTTCTCTCATAGCAATCCCGAAAACAACTGCCCATGATAGGATACCGATGTAGTTGGCTGTGACAAGGGCATTGACTGGATTGTCAACCAATTTGAGCAAGAGGTTGCTGAGGACCTGGCCAATCCCATCTGGTGGTGCAATTTCTGTATTGGCACTATTTAGGGTAATTTCAACAGGTACGATGAAACTAGCAAAAACCGCTACAAGAGCAGCTGCAAATGTCCCCACTAGATAAAGGAAGATAACAGTTTTCATATTGCTATCTTGCCCCTTTTTATGTTGGGAAAGGGCATTGGCAACGAGGGCAAAGACCAGAATCGGTGCGATGGCTTTGAGGCCACCAACAAAGAGATCTCCGAGCAGGCCAATTCCTGAAATGTTAGGAAGTGTCAGTCCTAGGATACCTCCACAAAGCATACCAATCAAAATTCGTTTGATCAGGCTTGCCTTATTCCAAGCATGAATGATTTTTTTCATAACAATCTCCTTTGTTGTGTAATGTTTATGATTATAGTATAAATATGAGCTAAAATCAAGAATTTTCTGTCTATTTTGGCTGTTATTTTTGAATATTTATGGAGATTCATCACTTGTAAAAGTATGGTATAATAAATGAAAGGAGTTTTCTATGAAAGAATTTATTCAAACCTACCTCAATAAGCTTGATATAACAACGATTATTGAAAATATCTTAACCAAGTTAATTTCTCTGTTATTCTTATTTTTACTCTTTTATATAGCTAAGAAATTGCTCCATACCATGGTGCAGAGAATTGTTAAACCTTCTCTAAAAATGTCTCGTCATGATGTCGGGCGTCAGAAAACCATTTCACGTTTATTAGAGAATGTGTTTAATTATACCCTTTATTTCTTTTTGCTTTACTGTATCTTGTCTATTTTGGGTTTGCCAGTTTCTAGTTTACTAGCAGGTGCTGGGATAGCTGGGGTGGCTATTGGTATGGGAGCCCAAGGTTTTCTGTCTGATGTCATCAATGGTTTTTTCATCCTCTTTGAACGTCAACTGGATGTGGGAGATGAGGTCGTTTTGACAAATGGTCCTATTACTGTCTCGGGCAAGGTTGTCAGTGTCGGCATTCGAACAACGCAACTCAGAGGAGAAGACCAGGTTCTGCACTTCGTTCCCAATCGGAATATCACCGTCGTCAGCAATTTCTCTCGTACAGACCAGGCCTGAAATTTTAGCAGATTTATGGTACAATAGAAAGAGTTTAATAAAGGAGAAAAGATGGTTTTAGAAAAGCAGTTGGGCAATGGTTGTACCTGGATAGACCTTGATGTGGATAAGATTAAAAATATGGAAGATCTTTCTGACATCTATGGATTGGACAAGGAAACCATTGAGTATGCTCTGGATAGAAATGAACGAGCTCATATGGATTATAACCGTGAAACGGAGACGGTAACCTTTATTTATAATGTTCTTGATTTAGAAAAAGACAAAGAATATTATGAAGCGATTCCCATGACCTTTATCGTCGAAAGACAACGAATGATTACCATCAGCAACCATAAGAATGCTTATGTCATTGATCAGATGTCAGCTTATCTGGATAGCCATGAGTCGCTTTCTATTTACAAGTTTCTCTTTGCTGGTTTAGAGATTATCAGTAACGCTTATTATCCTGTCATTGAAGAGATGGATAAAAGTAAGGACGAAATTAGTGCCTTGCTACGTCAAACTACAACAAAGAAAAATCTCTTCGCCCTCTCTGACTTGGAGACTGGTATGGTTTACTTGACAGCAGCAGCAAAACAAAATCGACTCCTCTTGGAACATATCCAGGGCCATGCTCTTTATCGGAGATTTAATGATGTCGAACGAGAGCAGTTTGATGATGCCATGATTGAAGCCCATCAGTTGGTGTCTATGACAGACTTGATTTCTCAAGTCTTGCAACAACTCTCAGCTTCTTACAACAACATCCTAAACAATAACTTGAATGATAGTTTGTCAATTTTGACTATTATCTCCGTCTTACTAGCAGTACTTGCGGTTATTACAGGTTTCTTCGGAATGAATGTTCCTCTACCATTTACAGAAGAGCCAAATGCTTGGATTTATATCTTAATGACTAGCTTGATTTTATGGGTGGCCTTATCTCAATGGCTGAAGAAAATTACTAGAAAATAAAAGAAAAGGAGCCAAAATGGTGATTGAAAACTACATGCCAGACTTTGCTGTGGAAGCAGTCTATGATCTGACAGTCCCAAGCCTGCAGGCGCATGGAATCAAGGCTGTTTTGGTCGATTTGGACAATACCCTCATTGCTTGGAACAACCCTGACGGGACGCCAGAGATGAAGCAATGGCTACATGATCTTCGGGACGCGGGCATTCGCATTATTGTGGTATCAAATAACACTAAAAAACGCGTCCAACGAGCAGTTGAGAAGTTTGGGATTGATTACGTTTATTGGGCTCTGAAGCCCTTCACATTTGGGATTGACCGTGCCATGAAGGAATTCCACTATGAGAAAAGCGAAGTGGTCATGGTCGGCGACCAGCTCATGACAGATATACGAGCAGCCCACCGTGCAGGCATTCGCTCGATTTTAGTCAAACCCTTGGTCCAACATGACTCGATCAAAACACAGATCAACCGAGCTCGTGAGCGCCGTGTGAAGCGAAAAATCACTGAAACGTACGGACCGATTACATATAAAAAAGGAATTTAACTATGGAAGAAATTCTCTGTATTGGTTGTGGAGCAACCATTCAGACGACAGATAAGGCTGGTCTTGGTTTTACCCCCCAGTCGGCACTTGAAAAAGGTTTGGAAACTGGCGAAGTCTATTGCCAACGCTGTTTCCGTCTCCGCCACTATAATGAAATCACGGATGTCCAGTTGACGGACGATGATTTCCTCAAGCTCTTGCACGAGGTGGGAGACAGTGATGCCTTAGTGGTCAATGTCATTGATATCTTTGATTTTAATGGCTCTGTCATTCCAGGCTTGCCACGCTTTGTATCGGGCAATGATGTCCTTTTGGTGGGAAATAAAAAAGATATCCTGCCCAAGTCAGTTAAACCAGGCAAGATTAGCCAGTGGCTCATGGAACGTGCCCACGAAGAAGGTCTTCGTCCAGTCGATGTCGTCCTAACTTCGGCACAAAATAAACATGCTATTAAGGAAGTCATTGACAAAATCGAACACTACCGTAAGGGCCGTGATGTCTATGTTGTTGGCGTGACAAACGTTGGAAAATCAACCCTCATCAATGCCATCATTCAAGAAATCACGGGTGATCAGAATGTCATCACGACTTCGCGCTTCCCAGGGACAACCTTGGACAAAATTGAGATTCCGCTTGACGACGGTTCTTATATCTACGATACGCCGGGAATTATCCACCGCCACCAGATGGCTCACTACTTGACGGCTAAAAACCTCAAGTATGTCAGCCCTAAAAAGGAAATTAAACCCAAAACCTATCAGCTCAATCCTGAACAAACACTGTTTCTAGGCGGTCTCGGACGCTTTGACTTCATTGCGGGTGAAAAGCAAGGATTCACAGCCTTCTTTGATAATGAACTCAAACTCCACCGAACCAAGCTTGAAGGAGCTAGTGCTTTCTATGACAAGCATGTAGGAACCCTTCTGACACCACCAAATAGCAAGGAAAAAGAAGATTTTCCAAAACTAGTCCAACATGTATTTACCATCAAGGACAAGACAGACCTAGTTATCTCAGGCCTAGGCTGGATTCGCGTAACAGGCACCGCCAAAGTCGCCGTCTGGGCACCAGAAGGCGTCGCAGTTGTCACACGAAAAGCAATTATTTAAAATGAAATCACTGAGCGAACAAAGTGAGCTCATAAAGAGATAGTTATTGCCGTGGTGTCTTGCCAATCATTAGATTGGCAAGGGGCACAATTGAGACCAAGGCTCAATTGTGAGGCCAGGAAATCCATTTTTCAAAGATGAGATCTTTGGAAAATTAGTTCCGACCGTCCCTCACTACCTAAAATAACTATCAAAAAATAAGGAAGAAATTATGTCATTAACATCAAAACAACGTGCCTTCCTCAACAGTCAGGCACACACCCTCAAACCCATCATCCAAATCGGGAAAAATGGACTTAACGACCAAATCAAAACCAGTGTCCGTCAGGCTCTTGACGCCCGCGAATTGATTAAAGTAACGCTCTTGCAAAACACAGATGAAAATATCCACGAAGTAGCTGAAATCTTGGAAGAAGAAATCGGTGTGGATACTGTCCAAAAGATTGGACGCATCTTAATCTTGTTTAAACAATCCAGCAAGAAAGAAAATTGCAAGATTTCTAAGAAAGTCAAAGAAATTTGACCCCCATACTCCAAACAACTGTTTTTACAGAGAAATAAAGGAGACTAGCCTATGGCAATCGAACTATTGACTCCCTTTACCAAGGTAGAGTTGGAGCCAGAAATCAAGGAGAAAAAACGCAAACAAGTCGGGATTTTAGGGGGGAATTTTAACCCTGTTCACAATGCCCATCTCATCGTTGCGGACCAAGTACGCCAGCAGTTAGGACTGGATCAAGTTTTGCTCATGCCTGAGTACCAACCTCCTCACGTAGATAAAAAGGAAACCATCCCTGAACACCATCGTCTCAAGATGCTTGAATTGGCGATTGAGGGGATTGAAGGTCTGGACATTGAAACAATCGAGCTAGAGCGCAAGGGCATTTCTTATACCTACGACACCATGAAGCTTCTAACTGAGAAGAATCCAGATACAGATTATTACTTTATCATCGGTGCCGACATGGTAGACTATCTGCCCAAGTGGTACCGAATTGATGAATTGGTTGACATGGTTCAGTTTGTAGGGGTTCAGCGCCCACGCTACAAGGCAGGGACTTCCTATCCCGTTATCTGGGTGGATGTGCCTCTCATGGATATCTCGTCTAGTATGGTGCGTGACTTCCTTGCCCAAGGACGAAAACCCAACTTTCTCCTACCTCAGCCGGTGCTAGACTACATCGAGAAGGAGGGGCTCTACTGATGGCCTATCAAGACTATATCAACTGTTCCCGTGAGGCTTTGTTGGAAAAAATGGCAGAGCTTCTACCTGAAAAACGCTTAACCCATTGCTTGGGTGTGGAGCGTGCAGCCATAGAGCTAGCAGAACGATTCGGAGTTGATGCTGAGAAAGCTGGTCTAGCAGGTCTTCTTCATGACTATGCTAAGAAGTTGTCAGATCAGGAATTTCTAGACTTGATTGACCGTTACCAGCTAGACCCTGACCTCAAAAACTGGGGCAATAATGTCTGGCATGGTATGGTTGGCATCTACAAGATTCAAGAAGATTTGGATTTGCATGATCTAGAAATCTTACGAGCTATTGAAATTCATACAGTCGGTGCTGGTCAGATGACAGATCTAGATAAAGTCATCTACGTTGCAGACTATATCGAGCATAACCGTGCCTTTCCAGGAGTGGATGTGGCGCGTGAAATTGCGAGTCTATCGCTTAATAAGGCGGTGGCCTACGAAACAGCTCGTACCGTGGAGCATCTAGCTCATCAGGGATTCCCTATCTATCCCCAAACCCTTGAAACCTATAACGCCTTTGTGCACTATTTGAAAGAGGACTAAATGAAGACGGCTTTTATAATCATTGATGTTCAGAATATTTTAGTGGAAACCGGTTTTCAGACAAATAGTCTATTGGAAAAAATTTCTTATTTACAAAACCAGGCTAGAAGCAAGAATATCGAAATTATCTATGTTCAACATATTGAGGATTTTGAAGCTCAAACATCAGAAGATTGGCAGATATCTGGACTTTTAAATCGAAAACCTAATGAAAAGGTCTTTCAGAAGAAGTATAACAGTATTTTCAAAGAAACTGGTTTAAAAGAATACTTGGATAAACAGGGGATTGAAAAATTAGTTTTATGTGGTATGCAGACAGAATATTGTGTGGATACCTCTGTCAAGGTTGCCTTTGAATATGGCTATAAGCTGATTATTCCAGAAGGTGCTGTCACAACCTTTGATGGAGATGACATTCCAGCAGAAACGATTAATGAATTTTATGAGGGCATTTGGGAGGGGCGCTTTGCAGATGTCCTAGATTACAAACATATTTTCTAGAAAGAGGACTAAATGAACGAAAAAGAATTACTAGAACTAGTCGTGAAAGCGGCTGATGAGAAACGTGCGGAGGATATCCTCGCACTTGACGTACAAGATTTGACTAGCGTGACGGATTACTTTGTTATTACTAGTTCAATGAATAGCCGTCAGTTGGACGCTATCGCTGATAACATCCGTGAAAAAGTAGCCCAAGCAGGCTTTAAAGGTAGCCATATCGAAGGCGATGCAGCTGGAGGTTGGGTCTTACTAGACCTCGGCGCTGTCGTTGTGCATGTCTTTTCAGAAGAAATGCGTGCCCACTATAACCTAGAAAAGCTATGGCATGAGGCAAATTCAGTAGATATTTCAGAAGCTCTTGCTTAGAAGATGAACTCAGTTGTAGTCAACTGGGTTTTATTTGCTTATTTTAGAAAAATTGATAGAAAGGTAAAGGGCGAGTGGTGTTTGCCATTGACGCTCTTGGTATCATGATTATGGCAACTTATGAAACTTTTGCGGCTGTTTACGATGCGGTCATGGACGACAGTTTATACGATAGATGGACGGATTTTTCGCTTCGTCATTTGCCTAAGACCAAGGAGAGAAAGAAACTCTTGGAACTGGCTTGTGGGACAGGAATTCAATCTGTACGCTTCTCTCAGGCTGGTTTTGATGTGACTGGTCTTGATTTGAGTGCGGATATGTTGAAGATTGCCGAAAAGAGAGCGGCTTCAGCCAAGCAAAAGATTGAATTTATTGAAGGCAATATGCTGGATTTGTCCAAGGTAGGTCAATATGATTTTGTCACGTGTTATTCGGACTCTATCTGCTATATGCAGGATGAGGTGGAAGTAGGGGACGTCTTTAAGGAAGTCTATAATGCTCTCAACGAAGATGGCATCTTCATCTTTGATGTGCATTCGACCTACCAGACAGATGAAGTTTTTCCAGGCTATTCCTACCATGAAAATGCGGAAGATTTTGCCATGCTATGGGATACCTACGAGGACGCGGCTCCTCACTCCATCGTGCATGAGTTGACCTTTTTTATCAAGGAGGCGGACGGTTCCTTTAGTCGCCACGATGAAGTGCATGAGGAGCGGACTTATGAGGTTCTGACCTATGATATCTTGCTGGAACTGGCTGGTTTTAAATCTTTCAAACTCTATGCAGACTTTGAAGACAAGGAGCCAACAGAAACCAGTACCCGTTGGTTTTTTGTGGCGCAGAAGTAGGAGATTAGCATGACCATCACAGGTATTATCGCGGAGTTCAATCCTTTTCATAATGGCCATAAATACCTGCTGGATCAGGCAGAGGGGCTGAAAATTGTTGCCATGTCTGGGAATTTCATGCAGAGAGGCGAGCCTGCTATTGTGGATAAGTGGACACGGGCCCAGATGGCACTGGAAAATGGCGCGGATCTGGTAGTAGAATTGCCCTTTTTGGTCAGTGTTCAGGCAGCAGATTTCTTTGGCCAAGGGTCTGTGGATATCTTAGCTCAGTTAGGGATTGATAACTTAGCCTTTGGGACGGAGGAAGTTCTGGATTACCAGAAAATCGCTGACTTATACACAGAGCAGGGTGCTGAGATGGAGCAATTTGTGGAAAATCTGCCTGATTCCCTTTCCTATCCCCAGAAAACCCAGGCCATGTGGAAGGAATTTGCAGGTCTTGATTTTTCAGGTAATACACCCAATCATGTCCTTGCTCTGGCCTATGTCAAGGCACTTGCAGGACGAGACATCAAACTTGAGCCAATTCAGCGTCAGGGGGCAGGCTACCATTCTGTGGACAAGGATGTGGACTTTGCTTCGGCAACAGCCCTCCGTCAGCACCAGAGGGACAAAGATTTCTTAGAACGCTTTATGCCTTCTATTGCTCTCTTTGAGCAGGCTAGTAAGGTGAGCTGGGAAGACTATTTTCCTATGCTCCGCTATCAAATCTTGTCCAATCCAGACCTAACCACTATCTATCAGGTCAATCAAGAAATGGCAGTGCGCATCAAGGAAGCCATCAAGACAGCCCAGTCTGTGGAAGACTTGGTCGAGGTGGTTGCGACCAAGCGTTACACCAAGGCGCGTGTCAGACGCCTCTTGACCTATATCTTGGTGCAGGCTAGAGAAAGTGACTTGCCAGAAGCCATTCATGTCCTTGGATTTACTGAAAAAGGCAGGCAACACCTCAAGTCCTTGAAGGGACAGGTCAATCTAGTCAGCCGAATTGGCAAAGAACCTTGGGATCCCATGACTCAAAAGGCAGACCAGATTTATCAACTGGGGAATCCAAGTATAGCTGAGCAGAATTTTGGAAGAGTGCCGATTAGAATAGAAAGAAACTAAGTCTACTGAAATGTAGGCTTTTTTAAATTTTTGCTGATGTTACGGATTCTAAGTAATAAAGGTTATCCAGATAAATTCAGGGAGCTAAACTCCAAATTGACGCTAAATTCCCCAAAACATATTCTATTTTAGGTTTGTGAAAATCACTTTTTTATGGTAGAATGTAAAAGAATGTATGTCATTCGGAATAACAATAAAATGAGGTAAAAACATGGAGATCATGTCGCTTGCGATTGCTGTTTTTGCCGTCATCATTGGTTTAGTCATTGGATATGTCAGCATCTCAGCTAAGATGAAATCATCTCAGGAAGCTGCGGAGTTGATGCTTTTAAATGCTGAACAAGAAGCAACTAATTTACGTGGACAAGCTGAGCGTGAAGCGGATTTACTTGTTAATGAAGCTAAACGTGAAAGCAAGTCTCTTAAAAAAGAAGCACTATTGGAGGCCAAAGAAGAAGCCAGAAAATACCGTGAAGAAGTGGACGCTGAATTCAAATCAGAACGTCAAGAACTCAAACAAATCGAAAGTCGTTTGACAGAGAGAGCTACTAGTCTTGACCGTAAAGACGACAATTTGACGAGTAAAGAACAAACACTTGAACAAAAAGAACAAAGTATTTCTGATAGAGCGAAAAACCTTGATGCGCGTGAAGAGCAATTAGAGGAAGTCGAAAGACAAAAAGAAGCAGAGCTAGAGCGTATTGGTGCCCTGTCTCAGGCAGAAGCACGAGATATTATCTTGGCTCAGACAGAGGAAAACTTGACCAAGGAGATTGCTAGCCGCATTCGTGAAGCTGAGCAAGAGGTCAAGGAACGTTCTGATAAAATGGCCAAGGACATCCTGGTTCAAGCTATGCAACGTATCGCTGGTGAATATGTAGCGGAGTCAACAAACTCAACAGTTCATCTGCCAGATGATACTATGAAGGGACGCATTATTGGTCGTGAAGGTCGTAACATTCGTACCTTTGAAAGTTTGACAGGTGTTGATGTGATTATCAACGATACGCCAGAAGTGGTGACCTTGTCAGGTTTTGACCCGGTTCGTCGTGAGATTGCCCGTATGACTATGGAAATGTTGCTCAAAGATGGTCGCATCCACCCAGCTCGTATCGAAGAGTTGGTTGAGAAAAACCGTCAAGAGATTGATAATAAGATCCGTGAATACGGTGAGGCAGCAGCCTATGAGATTGGTGCGCCAAACCTTCATCCAGACTTGATGAAGATTATGGGACGTCTGCAGTTCCGTACTTCTTATGGACAAAATGTCTTGCGTCATTCGATTGAGGTTGCTAAGTTGGCTGGTATCATGGCGAGCGAACTTGGTGAAAATGCGGCTCTTGCCCGTCGTGCTGGATTCCTTCACGATATCGGGAAAGCTATTGACCGCGAGGTTGAAGGTAGTCACGTTGAAATCGGTATGGAATTGGCTCGTAAGTACAAGGAACATCCAGTTGTGGTCAATACGATTGCTAGCCACCACGGCGATGTCGAAGCTGAGAGCGTCATTGCAGTGATCGTCGCTGCAGCAGATGCCTTGAGTGCGGCCCGTCCAGGTGCTCGTAGTGAGTCTCTTGAAAGCTATATCAAGCGTCTTCATGATTTGGAAGAAATTGCGAACGGCTTTGAAGGGGTACAAAATAGCTTTGCCCTTCAAGCAGGACGTGAAATCCGCATCATGGTCAATCCAGGACAAATCAAGGACGACAAAGTCACAATCTTGGCTCACAAAGTTCGTGAGAAAATTGAAAATAATCTCGATTACCCAGGAAATATCAAGGTAACCGTGATTCGCGAGCTTCGAGCAGTAGATTATGCTAAATAATAAAAAAACTGAGGTCAGAAGAGAATCTGACTTCAGTTTTTTGAATAAATTATTTGAAATAATTCGTTATATTATCGAGGCGAAACCTCAATTGGAGATAGGTAGACTAAATCTTGAGTGGAGTTATAGTTTCCAATTTGTGCCTTTATATGTACATTTTGGCCTTTAGAAATATTTTCGCCATTAAAAGAGTTGAAAGCGGCGTTAGAAACTGTTGTTATATTTACAAATTTAAAGTTTGGTCCCGAAGGTGCTTGTTCTGCTCCTAAGTAATTTCCGCCATAAATAAGCATATCGAATTTTGTTTTGTAATTTTTATAGTGTGCAATATCTGCTATGTGTCCATCAAATTCGATGACTTGACCTTTATATTTTTGAATAAAATTTGTTATGGTGCTTGAGTCATCAGTTTGCAATAGTGCTTTAAATTCCTCATTGTTTTCAGTTGTGATGACAGCTGATTGGGATGGACTTGTTGACGAGGTTTCGGTCGAGCTTGATGTGGTGTTAGTTGAACTAGAGGAAGCAGGCGTCGAACTTGATGATGTAGAGGATGATTCACTAGTTTTCTCGACAGATTTTTCAATAACGCTACTAGTTTCTGTAGATGAAGGGTGAGAAACAGTAGTTGACTTATCTGAGTATACTCCAATTATAACTGATATAAGAATCATAAATATTGCAACAGCACCGATTAAATATGGAATTAATTTTTTTACCTTCAATTCCAGTGGGCTTAATGGTGTGATTTCAACCTCAGCTTCTTTTTCAAAAAAACCAAAAATTCCAGCATTTCCATGATCAATAATATTGATTTTGACTTCACTTTTTTTGAGATTAAGTTCAGATAAGCCATTTTCAATCGCTTCATCAACATTTTTTCCTTTATAATTTCCCATAAACTTCTCCTTTTTATATTAGTAGTTTTATTATCTCTTAAATAGAATAAAAAGGCAAGTATATTTTAAGGGGATACCTTGTATAAATCTAAATAAATAAGAAAGAGCAGTTGAAAAATTACTGCTTTTTTGTTACACTAGATAGAAAGACTGTAAAGGATAATCTGGCTTTTTGCCATTATTCTAGAGAAATGTTATCTCACAGACTGACTAAAGGAGACACAATGGCAGACCGAGGCTTACTAATCGTTTTTTCTGGTCCTTCAGGGGTTGGCAAAGGAACGGTTAGAAGAGAGATTTTTGAGAGTTCTGAAAACCAATTTCAATACTCTGTATCGATGACGACACGCGCACAACGTCCTGGAGAAGTGGACGGTGTTGACTATTTCTTCCGTACTCGCGAAGAGTTTGAAGAGCTGATTCGTCAAGGACAGATGTTGGAATACGCAGAATATGTCGGCAACTACTATGGCACTCCTCTGACCTATGTCAATGAAACCTTGGACAAGGGGATCGATGTTTTCCTTGAAATTGAAGTTCAAGGAGCTCTTCAAGTCAAGAAAAAGGTTCCAGATGCTGTCTTTATCTTCCTGACACCACCAGATTTGGATGAATTACAAGACCGCTTGGTAGGTCGTGGAACAGATAGTGCAGAAGTGATTGCCCAACGAATCGAAAAAGCCAAGGAAGAAATTGCGCTTATGCGTGAGTATGATTATGCGATTGTCAACGATCAGGTGCCCCTAGCTGCTGAGCGTGTCAAACGTGTGATCGAAGCAGAGCATTTCCGTGTGGATCGTGTCATTGGTCACTATCAGGAGATGTTACCGAAATCTCCAACTACCCGATAAAATTTAGAAAATAGGTACAAGCAAATGATGTTAAAACCCTCTATTGATACCTTGCTCGACAAGGTTCCTTCAAAATATTCACTCGTAATCTTGGAAGCAAAACGTGCTCACGAATTGGAAGCAGGTGCGCCAGCAACTCAAGGTTTCAAATCTGAAAAATCAACTCTTCGCGCTTTAGAAGAAATCGAATCAGGAAACGTTACAATTCACCCAGATCCAGAAGGTAAACGTGAAGCAGTGCGTCTCCGTATCGAAGAAGAAAAACGCCGCAAAGAAGAAGAAGAAAAGAAAATCAAAGAGCAAATCGCTAAAGAAAAAGAAGATGGTGAAAAAATTTAAGGTTGGGGGGACTCAATCTTATTTTTTCTATTTGAAAGAATGTACTGACAAGGAGGAGGTGAGAAGATGACCCTAGCTAAGATTATCGTAGATGTGCCCTTGATGCAGACGGACCAGCCCTATAGTTACAGAATTCCTGAGGAATTTGAGGGAATGTTGGAAGTTGGAATGCGGGTACATGTGCCCTTTGGTAAGGGTAATCGTCTGATTCAAGGGATTGTTCTTGATTTAGATTCTCAATCAGCTGAAGAAGAGATAGAGCAAGATTTAAAAGATATTGTCGAGGTGTTGGATTTTTCTCCTGTTCTTACGCAAGAACAACTCTGGCTTGCTGAGGAGTTACGCAAGTCCGTCTTCTCCTACAAAATTTCCATCCTCAAGGCTATGCTACCAGGATTTCTGAACTCCAGCTATGACAAGATTCTCTATCCTCTGGCAGGTCTGAGTCAGGAAGATCGAGAGCGCTTGTTTGGTTCAGAGGATTCGCTTGCCTTTTCTTCTCTAGACCTTGCTAAGCAAGCTGAAATGATGCGTTTGACTAGAAAAGGCCTGCTTGGTCTGGAGTATCAGGCAGTCGATCAAAAGAAGGTCAAGACCCAGTCTTGGTATGAGGTAGACCTTGCTCAATTAGAAAATGTAGAGATTTCTACACGCGCCAAGAAAAAGTTAGAACTGAGAGACTATTTGCTTTCTCATCCTGAGAGTGCTTCCTTGGCTAGTTTGCTAGAGTTCTATTCGCGGGAGCAAGTCAACTTCTTTGTGGAACAAGGTGCTGTTTCCATAGTCCAAAAGGAAGTGCAACGCTCGGCTGCTTATTTTGAAGGGATTGAAGCAAGTCAGCCTTTGGAATTGAATCCAGAGCAAAGACAGGCGCGTGATGCGGTTGTGAGTGCGATTGGCAGTCATCAGGCTCCCTTCCTCCTTCAAGGGATTACAGGAAGTGGGAAGACCGAGGTTTACTTGCAGATTATACAAGGTGCTTTGGACAAGGGCAAGACAGCTATTTTGCTAGTGCCTGAAATTTCCTTGACTCCTCAGATGACGGAGCGTTTTATCGCTCGTTTTGGTGAGAAAGTGGCCATTCTTCACTCAGGCCTGTCCAATGGTGAAAAGTATGATGAATGGCGCAAGGTTGAGCGTGGAGATGCCCAAGTTGTGGTTGGCGCCAGATCGGCCATCTTTGCTCCGCTAAAAAATCTGGGTGTCATGATTATCGATGAAGAGCATGAAGCGACTTATAAGCAGGACAGCAATCCCCGTTACCATGCCAGAGAGGTGGCCATTTTACGGGCCCAGTATAATCAAGCGGCTCTGGTGCTTGGGTCTGCAACGCCGAGCTTAGAGAGCCGTGCGCGAGCTGGAAAAGGCGTCTATCAACACTTACGTCTGACCCAACGTGCCAATCCTTTAGCTACGATTCCCGAGGTTCAATTGATAGACTTTCGAGACTATATCGGACAAAATGAGACGTCAAACTTTACGCCTCCTTTGCTAGATGCTATCCAAGATCGTCTTGCTAAAAAAGAGCAGGTAGTTCTCATGCTCAATCGCCGTGGCTATTCTAGCTTTGTCATGTGTCGGGAGTGTGGGACGGTGGATACGTGTCCCAACTGTGATATTTCTTTGACCCTGCACATGGATACCAAGACCATGAATTGCCATTATTGTGGTTTTTCAAAGGACATTCCTCATGTTTGCCCCAACTGTAAGAGTCGCAGTATTCGTTACTACGGGACGGGGACACAGAAGGCTTATGACGAGCTGGCAGAACTCTTTCCTCAGGCACGTATTCTGCGGATGGATGTGGATACGACCCGCAAGAAAGGCAGTCACCAAGCTTTACTTGACCAGTTTGGAAGAGGAAAAGCAGATATTTTACTGGGTACTCAGATGATTGCTAAGGGTTTGGATTTTCCCAATGTGACTTTGGTCGGAGTTCTCAATGCGGATACGGCCTTGAATCTACCAGATTTCCGTTCTTCTGAGAGAACCTTCCAACTTTTGACTCAGGTGGCAGGTCGGGCAGGACGTGCTGAAAAAGCAGGTCAGGTCTTGATACAGTCCTACAATCCGCAGCATTATGCTATTCGATTTGCCAAGGATCAGGACTACGAAGGTTTTTATGCCTATGAAATGGGAATCAGACGACAACTTGGTTATCCACCTTACTATTTCACTATTGGCATTACCCTTTCTCACAAGAAGGAAGAAGAGGTGGTCAAACGTGCCTATGAAGTTATGAATATTTTGCGATCAGGTTTGTCTGAAACCAGTAACATCCTTGGGCCGACTCCAAAACCTATCGCTCGGACTCATAACCTCTATCATTATCAGATTTTAATTAAATACCGTTTAGAAGATGAGTTGGGTCCAACCCTTAACCAGGTCTTGGCCTTGACACAAGAACGGGAAAATAGTGAGCTCCGTCTCAGCATTGACCATGAGCCACAGCAATTTTTATAAGAAGGAGAAGATATGACAAAATTAATCTTTATGGGAACACCCGACTTTTCAGCAACAGTCTTAAAAGGGCTTTTGACAGATGACCGCTATGAGATTCTAGCCGTTGTGACCCAGCCGGACCGTGCTGTTGGGCGAAAAAAAGTGATTCAAGAAACCCCAGTCAAGCAGGCTGCCAAGGAAGCAGGGCTTCCTATTTATCAACCTGAAAAATTATCTGGAAGTCCTGAGATGGAAGCTATTATGAAGCTAGGAGCAGATGGAATTGTGACTGCTGCTTTTGGGCAGTTTCTGCCAAGTAAACTCCTTGATAGCATGGACTTTGCGGTCAATGTTCACGCTTCCCTTCTTCCCAAACACCGTGGTGGTGCGCCTATCCATTATGCCTTGATTCAAGGGGATGAGGAAGCTGGTGTGACCATCATGGAAATGGTGAAGGAAATGGATGCAGGAGATATGATTTCTCGTCGCAGTATTCCGATCACAGATGAGGACAATGTCGGCACCTTGTTTGAGAAATTGGCGCTAGTTGGTCGTGATTTGCTTTTGGATACTTTGCCTGCCTACATTGCTGGTGACATCAAACCTGAGCCACAGGATCCAAGTCAGGTTACTTTCTCGCCAAATATCAAGCCAGAAGAAGAAAAACTAGATTGGACTAAAAGCAATCGTCAACTCTTTAACCAGATCCGTGGGATGAACCCCTGGCCTGTTGCCCATACTTTCCTTAAGGGCGACCGCTTTAAGATTTATAAAGCTCTAGCTGTAGAAGGTCAGGGAAATCCAGGTGAGATTCTCTCTATCGGTAAGAAAGAATTGATTGTCGCAACGGCAGAAGGGGCTCTATCCCTCCAACAAGTGCAGCCAGCTGGTAAACCTAAGATGGACATCGCTTCCTTCCTCAACGGAGTTGGACGTACATTGACTGTAGGAGAACGATTTGGTGACTAAAGTAGAAACGGCTAGAAGTTTAGCTCTAGCGGTATTAGTGGATGTTTTTATCAATCAAGCATACTCAAATATCGCCTTAAATAAGCATCTCAAAGGGAGTCAACTTTCGGCAGCAGACAAGGGCTTGGTGACAGAGCTGGTCTATGGAACGGTAGCCCGTAAACTGACTCTGGAATGGTACCTATCCCACTTTATCGAAGACAGAGACCAGTTAGATAGTTGGCTTTATGTCCTTCTTCTCATGAGTGCCTACCAGCTCCGCTATTTGAACAAGATTCCAGACCATGCTGTGGTTAATGAAGCAGTGGAACTGGCCAAAGTCCGTAAAAAGGGCAGTGAAAAATTAGTCAACGCCGTCCTTCGCCGTATCTTGCGTGAAGGCTGGCCAGATATTGCTAGCATCAAACGAAAAAACAAGCGTGATTCCATTGCCTATTCTCTCCCAGTTTGGCTAGTTGCCAAGCTCAAGGAAGAATACGGAGAGGAGCGAGCGCAAGCTATTTTTGAAAGTCTTTTGGTGCGTAACAAAGCCAGCATTCGTGTAACAGACTTAGGACGAAAAGAGGAAATCCAAGCCTTGTTGGAGGCCAGTGCTTCACCTTTGTCTGTTTCTGGTCTGGTTAAGGAGCAAGGCCACTTTGCGGGACATGACCTATTTTCAGAGGGGGCTATTACTATCCAAGACGAGTCTAGTCAGCTGGTTGCTCCGACGCTTGATTTAAAAGGGCATGAGCAGGTTCTAGATGCCTGTGCGGCTCCGGGTGGGAAAACAGCCCATATAGCCTCTTATCTCACGACAGGTCAGGTTACTGCTCTGGACTTGTACGACCATAAGTTGGACTTAATTCAAGAAAACGCCCAACGTCTAGGGGTTGCAGATCGGATTCAAAGGCAAAAATTGGATGCCAGAAAGGTACATGAGTTTTTTGGTCAGGATTCTTTTGATAAGATTTTGGTGGATGCTCCCTGTTCAGGAATCGGTCTTCTGCGCCGAAAACCAGACATCAAATACAATAAAGAAACGGCAGATTTCGCGTCCTTGCAGGAAATTCAGCTAGAAATATTAGGTAGTGTTTGTCAAACACTACGCAAAGGTGGTATAATAACTTATAGTACCTGTACTATTGTCTCAGAGGAGAACTTTCAAGTCGTACAGGCATTTTTAGAAAGTCATCCTGAATTTGAGCAGGTAACACTAGAACATGAATGTAAGGATATCATGAAAGATGGCTGTATCCTCATTACACCTGAATTGTATGGAAGTGATGGATTCTTCATCAGTCAATTTCGCAAGATATCGGATTAGGAAGGAACTAACACATGGAAATTTCATTATTAACAGATGTTGGTCAGAAACGAACAAATAACCAAGACTATGTCAACCATTTTATTAATCGTGCAGGACGTCCAATGATTATCCTAGCTGATGGGATGGGAGGTCATCGCGCGGGGAATATCGCTAGTGAAATGGCGGTAACAGACCTAGGTGTAGCTTGGGTAGATACTCAAATCGATACGGTTAATGAAGTGCGTGAATGGTTTGCTAACAACCTTGAGATTGAAAATCAAAAGATTAACCAATTGGGACAAGATGAAGCCTATAAAGGAATGGGAACAACTCTCGAGGCTGTTGCTATTATTGGCAATCAGGCTATCTATGCCCACATTGGGGATTCTCGTATCGGTTTGATTCGTGGAGAAGAATACCACCAGTTAACAAGCGACCATTCTTTGGTCAATGAATTGCTCAAGGCTGGTCAATTGACACCTGAAGAAGCAGCTAGCCACCCACAGAAAAATATTATTACCCAGTCAATTGGTCAAAAAGATGAAGTTCAGCCTGATTTCGGAATGATTACCCTTGAGCTAGGTGACTATCTCTTGCTCAATAGTGATGGTTTGACCAACATGATTTCAGGCAGTGAGATTTGTGATATTGTAACCAGTGATATTCCTTTGGCAGATAAAACAGCGACGCTCGTGCGTTTTGCTAACAATGCAGGAGGTTTAGACAATATTACGGTTGCCCTTGTTTCTATGAACGAGGAGGATGAAGAATGATCCAAATCGGCAAGATTTTTGCCGGGCGGTATCGGATTATCAAACAAATTGGTCGAGGAGGCATGGCAGATGTATACTTGGCCAAGGATTTGATTCTAGACGGGGAAGAAGTGGCAGTAAAGGTCCTGAGGACCAACTACCAAACAGATCCCATTGCAGTGGCTCGTTTTCAGCGTGAAGCGAGAGCCATGGCAGATCTGGACCATCCTCATATCGTTCGGATTACAGATATTGGTGAGGAAGACGGTCAACAGTACTTAGCTATGGAGTACGTAGCAGGACTTGACCTCAAACGCTATATCAAGGAACACCATCCTCTTTCAAATGAAGAAGCGGTCCGAATCATGGGACAAATCCTCTTGGCTATGCGCTTAGCCCATACTAGAGGCATTGTTCACCGCGATTTGAAACCTCAAAATATCCTCTTGACACCAGATGGGACTGCCAAAGTCACAGATTTTGGGATTGCGGTAGCCTTTGCTGAGACGAGTCTGACTCAGACCAACTCTATGCTGGGCTCGGTTCATTACTTGTCACCAGAGCAGGCGCGTGGTTCTAAAGCGACTGTACAGAGTGATATCTATGCCATGGGGATCATCTTTTATGAGATGTTGACAGGACATATCCCTTACGATGGGGATAGTGCAGTGACCATCGCCCTCCAGCATTTCCAAAAACCATTGCCATCGGTTATAGCTGAGAATCCATCTGTGCCTCAGGCTTTAGAGAATGTTGTCATCAAGGCAACTGCCAAGAAATTGACAGATCGTTATCAGTCAGTTGCAGAGATGTATGTGGACTTGTCTAGTAGTTTGTCTTATAATCGTCGCAATGAGCCTAAATTGGTGTTTAATGATACCACTAAGGCTGACACCAAGACTCTTCCTAAAGTTCCACAAAGTACCTTGACTTCGATTCCTAAGGTGCAAACACAAAGTCCAAAGCCACAGACTGCGAAGCCGAGTCAACAGGCTTCAGAGGACAATTACGCAACCAAGCCTGTTAAGAAACGGAAATTTAGAGTTCGCTATATGATTTTGTTGGCCAGCATTGTATTGGTGGCAGCTTCTCTTATTTGGATACTATCCAGAACTCCTGCAACCATTGCCATTCCAAATGTGGCAGGTCAGACAGTGGCGGAAGCCAAGGAAACCCTCAAGAAAGCCAATTTTGAGATTGGCGATGAGAAATCAGAGGCTAGTGAAAAGGTGGAAGAAGGGCGGATTATCCGTACAGATCCTGACGCTGGAACTGGTCGAAAAGAAGGAACGAAAATCAATTTGGTTGTCTCATCAGGTAAGCAATCTTTCCAATTGAGCAATTATATCGGCCGTAAATCGACCGATGTTATCGCAGAACTCAAGCAGAAGAAGGTACCTGAAAATCTCATCAAGATAGAGGAAGAAGAATCAAGCGAGAGTGAAGAAGGAACAGTTCTTAGACAGAGCCCGTCAGCTGGAACAACTTATGATTTGAGTAAGGCCTCAACAATCACTTTAACTATTGCTAAGAAAGTAACCAGCGTTGCTATGCCAAGTTATATAGGATCTAGTCTTGAATTTACTAAAAATAATCTCGTTCAAATTGTCGGTATTAAAGAAGCCAACATTGAAGTTGTAGAAGTTACCACAGCTCCTTCCGGAACTGCTGAAGGTACCGTTGTTGAACAGAGTCCAAGAGCGGGTGAAAAGGTAGATTTGAATAAGACACGCATCAAGATTTCAATTTACAAACCGAAAACACCGCCGTCAACATCATCATCAGCACCAGCCCAACGTGGAAACCAAGGTTCTACTACAACACCAAGTCAGGGGAACCAGCAAGGAAATCAACGAGGAGATACTCATTCTACTAATCAATCAAGTAGTGAGGGAAGCCACGAAAATTCACGTAATTAAATGAATCTTTGTCATGATTTCATGGCAAAGATTTTTTTTGACTCCAGATTTGTGATAGAATAGAGGAAGTTGATAAAAGGAGGAAAGTATGGAAGAATCAAGAGAATTAAATGCCGTCATCGATCTGATTATGTTAGCTGGAACCATTCTTCTCAAAAGTGGCTCAGAGATTCATCGTGTAGAAGATACCATGATTCGGATTGCGCATTCGCAGGGGATTGTGGATTGCAATGTTCTTGCCATGCCTGCTGCCATCTTTTTCTCCATTGAAAATACCAATATTTCGCGAATGAAACGCGTGACCTCATCTTCTTATAACATCGAAAAAGTCTGTGATGTGAACCAAATTTCTCGTCAGTTGGTAGGAGGAAATCTTGATTTAAAGACAGCCTTCAAGCAATTGAAGGCCTTGCAAGCCCAACCCCTTCCTTATACTAAGTTGCAGGTAACTTTGGCTGCAACCTTTAGTGCTCCTTTCTTTTCGATTATGTTTAGTGGAAATATCTACGACGCACTTGGGGCAGGAGTGGCTACCTTATTTGGTTTTGCCTTTTCCCTCTATGTAGAGAAGTTTATCCGAATTCCCTTTGTGACATCCTTTGCTGGAGCCTTTGTTTTTGGGATGATAGCCCAGTTTTGGGCTCGCTACACAGGCTTTCCTTCAACGGCAGATTTGATTATAGCTGGTGCGGTCATGCCGTTTGTACCAGGGATTGCCTTGACCAATGCGGTTCGTGATATTATGACCAACCACATAAACTCTGGTATGAGTAAGATGTTTGAATCCCTGCTCATTACCCTTGCTTTAGGGGCGGGAACTTCTGTCGCCTTGGTATTGATGAATTAATATGACACTAACAACCTTTTTATTACAAGCAGTAGCAAGTCTTCTTGCCATTATCACTTTTTTAATCGTACTCAATGTTCAACGTTCTATGCTCTTACCAGGAGGGATTTTGGGCATGGCTGTCTGGCTAATCTATCTCTTGCTCAAGGAACCGACCAATGTTATTGTGGCTACCTTTATTGCGGCTATTATTGGTTCTTGTGTCAGCCAGATTTTAAGTATTCTTTATAAGACTCCTGCTGTGGTCTTTATCTTGGCCATCTTGGCACCACTGGTTCCGGGATACCTTTCTTATCGGACAACTGCCTTTTTTGTGACGGGAGATTACAGTCATGCCATTGCTAGTGCAACCTTGGTTGTTATGCTGGCTTTGGTGATTTCCATTGGAATGGCTAGTGGAACCGTGATTCTTAGACTTTATTCTTACTTAAGAAAACAGCATAATGGTTAGAATAATAAGGGACTTGATTTGGTGAATCAAGTCTTTTTTCTCTCTTTTACTGCTATTTGTGATAAAATAGTATAGAACGATTTTTTACAATGAATGATAAAACAGAGGTAAATATGACAATCGGTATTGATAAGATTGGTTTTGCGACCAGTCAATATGTCTTGAAATTACAAGACTTAGCAGAAGCGAGGGGAATTGACCCTGAAAAATTAAGCAAAGGACTCTTACTCAAGGAATTGAGTATTGCGCCCCTAACTGAGGATATCGTGACCTTGGCGGCCAGTGCAAGTGATTCTATTTTAACTGAGCAAGAAAGAGAAGAAATTGACATGGTCATTGTTGCTACCGAGTCAGGAATTGACCAGAGTAAAGCTGCGGCCGTCTTTGTGCATGGTTTGCTGGGCATCCAGCCTTTTGCTCGTAGTTTCGAGATTAAAGAAGCCTGCTATGGAGCGACAGCGGCCCTTCATTATGCCAAATTGCATGTGGAAAATTCTCCAGAGTCCAAGGTCTTGGTCATCGCAAGCGATATTGCCAAATATGGTATTGAAACTCCAGGAGAACCAACTCAGGGTGCTGGAAGTGTAGCTATGTTGATTACACAAAATCCACGCATTATGGCCTTTAATAATGACAATGTAGCTCAGACCCGTGACATCATGGATTTCTGGCGTCCAAATTACTCGACAACTCCTTATGTAAATGGTGTTTATTCTACCCAACAATATCTAGATAGTTTGAAAACGACTTGGCTCGAATATCAAAAACGCTACCAGCTTACTTTGGATGATTTTGCAGCTGTTTGTTTCCATTTGCCTTACCCTAAATTAGCCTTAAAAGGCTTGAAAAAAATCATGGATAAGAGCCTGTCTCAAGAGAAAAAAGACCTCTTGCAAAAGCATTTTGACCAGTCTATTCTCTACAGTCAAAAGGTGGGGAATATCTATACAGGTTCACTTTTCCTTGGACTTTTGTCTCTCTTAGAAAATACAGATAGCCTGAAGGCTGGAGATAAAATTGCCCTTTATAGTTACGGAAGTGGTGCTGTGGCTGAGTTCTTCAGTGGTGAATTGGTTGAAGGATATGAAGCTTATCTGGATAAAGACCGTTTGAACAAGCTCAACCAACGAACTGCCCTGTCTGTTGCAGACTATGAAAAAGTCTTCTTTGAGGAAGTAGACTTAGATGAAACAAATTCTGCCCAGTTTGCTGGCTATGAAAATCAAGATTTTGCCTTGGTTGAAATTGTTGACCACCAACGCAGTTATAGCAAGGTTGAAAAATAATGAAGATAAGTTGGAATGGATTTTCTAAAAAATCATACCAAGAGCGCCTCGAGCTGTTAAAAGCTCAGGCGCTCCTTAGTCCTGAGAGACAAGCGAGTCTGGAGCAGGATGAACAGATGAGTGTGACTGTGGCAGACCAGCTGAGTGAGAATGTAGTGGGAACTTTTTCTCTGCCTTATTCGCTGGTCCCAGAGGTTCTCGTTAACGGTCAGGAATACACAGTTCCCTATGTGACAGAAGAACCGTCCGTGGTTGCTGCGGCCAGCTATGCCAGTAAAATCATCAAGCGTGCAGGTGGCTTTGCTGCTCAGGTTCATGAGCGCCGGATGATTGGTCAGGTAGCCCTTTATCAAGTTGATGATCCTGAACAAGCGCAAGCTAAGATTGCCAGCAAGAAGGCTGAACTCTTGGAGCTTGCTAATCAAGCCTATCCTTCTATCGTTAAACGTGGAGGTGGGGCGCGTGATTTGCATGTAGAGCAGATCAAAGGTGAAACAGACTTTCTCGTTGTTTATCTCCATGTCGATACCCAGGAAGCCATGGGAGCCAATATGCTCAACACCATGCTGGAAGCCTTGAAACCAGTCTTAGAAGAACTCAGTCAGGGACAGAGTCTCATGGGTATTCTGTCCAACTACGCAACTGATTCTCTGGTGACGGCAAGTTGTCGCATCGCTTTTCGCTACTTGAGCCGCCAAAAGGATCAAGGACGAGACATTGCGGAGAAAATTGCGTTGGCTAGCCAATTTGCGCAAGCTGATCCTTATCGAGCCACTACCCACAATAAAGGGATTTTTAATGGAATTGATGCAATTTTGATTGCCACTGGTAATGACTGGCGTGCCATCGAAGCCGGGGCCCATGCCTTTGCCAGTCGAGATGGACATTACCAAGGTCTTAGTCAATGGACGCTGGACCTTGAAAGAGAAGAATTGGTCGGTGAGATGACCCTGCCCATGCCTGTAGCGACCAAGGGTGGCTCTATCGGCCTTAACCCTCGTGTAGCCCTCAGTCATGAGCTGCTGGGAAATCCTTCTGCCAAAGAATTAGCCCAGCTTATCGTGTCTATCGGACTTGCCCAAAACTTTGCGGCCCTCAAAGCCTTGGTGAGTACAGGGATTCAGCAAGGCCACATGAAATTGCAGGCCAAATCCTTGGCACTTTTCGCAGGTGCTAGTGAATCCGAGGTAGCTCCCCTAGTCGAGCGCCTCATCGCAGATAAAACCTTTAACTTAGAGACTGCCCAGCGTTATCTAGAAAACTTAAGATCATAAAAAAACTCAGACGAATCGGTTTGAGTTTTCTTGTGCTTAAATACTTTTTCCTGGTAATAGTGTAACTGGTAAAAAGTAACCAGTTGTTGCGACTTCCTTGCCTTCAATCTTTTGTAAGAGGAGGTCAACAGTGAGGCAGGCAATCTCTTCCAAGGGTTGCTTAATAGTAGCCAGTTGAGGGTAGTAATTCTCGATAAAGTAGGTCCCATCATAGCCGATGATTTTAAGCTCTTCTGGTACAGAAATTCCCAGTTCCTGAGCAATTTTAATGACTAGAATAGCGGTCAAATCATCCGAAGCAAAGATGGCATCTGGTTTTTGATGGGTCAAGATATTCTTGATTTCCATTTCTTTTCTGACAGGAGAAAAGTCACTGGAAACATTGATAATAGGAGCTTTTGGGAGTACAGATGCAAAACCAGCGTGGCGTAGTCCGGTTGGTGAGTTAGAATTGTCATTCCCAGTAATCATGATGATAGACTGGGCGCCTGTCTTAAGCAAGGTCTGGGCAGCAAGGACCCCGCCAGCATAGTTGTCAGAGGAGACGACGGGAATATCTGGAGACAGGTTTCGGTCAAAGGAAATAATCGGTGCTGTCACACGATTGTAGTCTTCTATTCCCAAGTTGTGACTACCCGAAATGATGCCGTCCACCTGATTGGCTTCTAACATTTCGATGTATTCACGTTCCTTTTCAGAATCGTGCTCACTGTTGCAGATGATGGTCTTATAACCATTTTTGAAGAGTTGGTGTTCTAGCTTATCAATCAATTCTGCATAGAAAACGTTGGAAATATTTGGGAAAATCAAGCCGATTAACTTAGCTGATTTTCCTTGCAGACTACGAGCTAGGTTGTTGGGCTTATAGCCCAATTCCCGCATGGCTTCATTAACCTTTTGAATGGTTTTTTCAGAGAGATAACCTTTTTTGTTGATAACCCGAGAAACGGTAGTAGGGCTGACGCCTGCAAGTTTGGCGACATCAGTTAGTTTTGCGACCATAATCTAATTCATAGTAAGTTCCAGTTGGGTTTCCAGATTTAATCAGGATACCATTTTGGTCCGCATGTGGGAAAACACGACCAGAAAATACTTTTTCTCCTTTATTGATGAAAATTTCAAAGACAGAGTTATCGATGAAAATCGTAGCAGTAGTAGCTTGATTGTCGATAGGGCAAGAGCGAGTTGTCCCAAATTCTTGGGCGTACTGTTCACCAGCTTGGCTACGATCCACTGTCACTTGACCATTTACAAGGTCAAAGTTGATGGAAAGTCCCTTGCCTTCTTTATCAGCAAGTAAGACAATCTCGCTCTGGCTATTAGCTTCCAAGTTGAGTTCGAGTTCGTACGTGTTCTTGGTTTGAGCACGATTTGAGAAGGCCTCTTCAGAAGCACGAAGGTTCTTGATAGCTGCAACTGGGTACTGGTAGAGTTTGCTGTCTTTGATAGTGAGTTCTTTGACCAAAGAGAAGGTTCCTTGATGGTCAAAACGGTCAGATGGGTAAGAAACATCTGGTAAACCAAGCCAGCTAACTGCTAGAGCACGCCCATCAGGAGCGTTGAAGGCTTGAGTTGCATATGCTTCGAAACCATAATCCATATTTTGAAGTTGAGATATATCTACCATTTTGGCATTTTCAGGGTCAAAGGAAGCCCCAATCTTATACATATTTGGATAGATATTATCGTAGTCTAGAACATCCTTATCCAATCCTTGTGGGCAGTAGAGAAGAACAGGTTGCTCCCCGACAAAGACCAGATTTGGGCATTCCATCATGTAGGCAGTGCGGTCGTTAGCAAAGTCAAGGTCGCCAACCTCTTGCCAGTTTGTGTAGTCGTTGTCTACAGCCTTATAAAGACGGACGAAGCCTTTTTTCTCCAAGTCCTGTCCACCTACGATAGCATAGTATTGACCTTTGAAATTAAAAATTTGCGGATCGCGGAAGTGATCAGTAGAGTCTGCTGGCTGGTCAATCAAGATCTTGTCAATCTTGCTAATCTTGCCATCTTTATCCATTAAAGCTCCAATCTGGTAAGGGTGACGAATCCAGTTTTCATCACGGACATTTCCTGTATAAAATAGGAACAAGTTATCGCCAAACTGCATGGCAGAACCAGAGTAGGCACCGTGGCTATCTAATGGAGTATCAGGCAAAACTTTGACTCCAGTTTCTCTAAAGTGAACCAAATCATCACTTTCAAGCTGCACCCAAGATTTTAAGCCGTGGGCTGCACCAAAAGGGAAGTTTTGATAAAAAACAATCCACTTGCCATCAAAATAAGAAAAGCCATTTGGGTCGTTGAGAAGTCCTGTTTTTGGCTCAACATGGTAATGAGTATGCCATGGAGATTGTGCCATATTTTCTTTTATATGTTGAATTTCTTCTTGCGTCCAATCTTGATAAAGTCTGTAAC
This sequence comes from Streptococcus toyakuensis, assembly GCF_024346585.1. Lineage (NCBI taxonomy): Bacteria > Bacillati > Bacillota > Bacilli > Lactobacillales > Streptococcaceae > Streptococcus > Streptococcus toyakuensis. The sequence goes on along the minus strand of NZ_AP024523.1, from coordinate 1,609,005 downwards.
GACGCTCAGTTGTCCATTCCATTCATTTATTCCTCCGAAAATCTTATCACTTTTAATAGTAACCGTTTTCGGTAAAAAATGCAAGCTTTTTATGTTAAAAAAGAGAAAAAACTGTCAAACGTTTATCATAAAATAAAAGCAGGAAATCAATCATCTATCTACAGAAAATTGAAAGAAAGTGAAACAAAATCCTTTTTAACTCAGATTTTAAACTATTTTTTTAAAGAATACTTTCATAAAACTCTCACAATCTATCAAAACAAAAGACCTTGCTCTAAGAAACAAAGATTTTTTCTGCAAAACGCTTGACATATTTTTGAAACATGATAAAATAAAAATCGTAGGGCGAATAAAATCGCTTTCAAACAAGAACAAAATTTTATATAAGGAGATTTTTGCAAATGAACAATCAGGAAATTGCAAAAAAAGTCATCGATGCCTTGGGCGGACGTGAAAATGTCAACAGTGTAGCTCACTGTGCGACTCGTCTTCGTGTAATGGTCAAAGATGAAGGAAAAATCAATAAAGAAGTGATTGAGAACTTGGAAAAAGTTCAAGGTGCTTTCTTTAACTCAGGTCAATACCAAATCATCTTTGGTACTGGTACAGTAAACAAAATGTACGATGAAGTTGTTGCACTTGGCTTGCCAACATCATCTAAAGATGACATGAAAGCAGAAGCTGCTAAACAAGGGAACTGGTTCCAACGTGCTATCCGTACTTTCGGTGATGTTTTCGTTCCAATCATCCCAGTTATCGTAGCGACAGGTCTCTTCATGGGTGTGCGTGGTCTCTTAACTGCTCTTGGAATGACACTTCCAGCTGACGTGACAACTTACACTCAAATCTTGACAGATACAGCCTTCATCATCTTGCCAGGTTTGGTTGTGTGGTCAACCTTCCGTGTATTTGGTGGAAATCCTGCCGTTGGTATCGTTCTTGGTATGATGCTTGTTTCTGGCTCACTTCCAAACGCTTGGGCAGTTGCTTCAGGTGGTGAAGTAACAGCTATGAACTTCTTTGGTTTCATCCCAGTTGTTGGGTTGCAAGGTTCCGTTCTTCCAGCCTTCATCATTGGGGTTGTCGGAGCTAAATTTGAAAAAGCTGTCCGCAAGGTTGTTCCAGATGTCATTGATCTTTTGGTAACGCCATTCGTGACACTTTTGATCATGTCTATCCTTGGACTCTTTGTTATCGGACCAGTTTTCCACGTTGTTGAAAACTACATCCTTATTGGTACAAAAGCAATTCTTGGCTTGCCATTTGGTCTTGGTGGTTTCTTGATTGGTGGGGTTCACCAATTGATCGTCGTGTCAGGTGTGCACCACATCTTCAACTTGCTTGAAGTTCAATTGCTTGCTGCTGACCATGCTAACCCATTCAACGCGATCATCACAGCTGCTATGACAGCTCAAGGTGCTGCGACTGTTGCGGTTGGTGTTAAAACTAAAAATCCAAAACTAAAAACACTTGCTTTCCCAGCTGCTCTTTCTGCCTTCCTAGGTATTACAGAGCCTGCTATTTTCGGGGTTAACTTGCGCTTCCGTAAACCATTCTTCCTTTCATTGATTGCTGGTGCAATCGGTGGTGGATTGGCTTCTATCCTTGGACTTGCAGGTACTGGTAATGGTATCACCATCATCCCTGGTACAATGCTTTACATCGGTAACGGACAACTTGCACAATACCTTCTTATGGTAGCTGTATCATTCGTTCTTGGTTTTGCCCTCACTTACATGTTTGGTTACGAGGATGAAAAAGAAGTTGCTACTGAAGTAGAGACAGAACGTTTGGTCCAAGAAGAAACAACTGGTAACATTCCAGCAACTCTTCAAAATGAAACACTTGTAACTCCTATCGTCGGTGATGTTGTCGCTCTTGCTGATGTTAATGACCCAGTCTTCTCAAGTGGAGCTATGGGACAAGGTATCGCTGTGAAACCAAGTCAAGGTGTGGTATATGCACCAGCTGATGCTGAAGTTTCAATTGCCTTTGCAACAGGACACGCTTTTGGCTTGAAAACAACTGATGGTGCTGAAGTTTTGATCCACGTTGGTATCGACACTGTAACAATGAACGGTGAAGGTTTTGAAGCAAAAGTTGCTCAAGGTGACAAGGTGAAAGCTGGCGATGTTCTTGGAACATTTGATTCAAACAAAATCGCTGCAGCTGGTCTTGATGATACAACAATGGTTATCGTTACAAATACAGCTGACTACGCTTCAGTAGCTCCAGTCGCAACAGGTTCAGTTGCGAAGGGGGATGCTGTGATCGAAGTGAAAATCTAATCAATCCTCTCTAATGTGAAAACGAACAAATGACATGTTTGTTCGTTTTTGCTTGAATGGTAAGATTTACAGAGGAAAATCTAAAAAATAGAGAAATTTAGACTTTCGAAATATGCTATAATAAAGAAAATAAAAACAAGAGGTTTGTCATGACAAAATTATATGGAAGCTTGGAAGCGGGCGGTACAAAGTTTGTCTGTGCTGTCGGTGATGAAAACTTTAACGTTGTAGAAAAAACACAATTTCCAACAACAACTCCAATCGAAACAATCGATAAAACCATTGAGTTCTTCTCAAAATTCGACAACCTTGCTGGTCTTGCAGTTGGTTCATTTGGTCCGATTGATATTGATAAAAACTCAAAAACTTATGGCTTTATCACGACGACTCCAAAACCAAACTGGGCAAATGTGGACTTGCTTGGTGCCCTTCGTCGTGCCCTCAACGTGCCAATGTACTTCACGACAGACGTAAACAGCTCTGCTTATGGTGAAGTGGTTGCCCGTAACAATGCTGGTGGTCGTATCGAAAACTTGGTTTACTACACAATCGGTACAGGTATCGGTGCAGGTGTCATCCAACGTGGAGAGTTTATCGGCGGTGTGGGTCACCCTGAGATGGGCCATTATTATGTGGCTAGACACCCAATGGATATTGAAAAAGAGTTTAAGGGTGTTTGTCCTTTCCATAAGGGATGTCTGGAAGGCTATGCAGCTGGTCCAAGTTTGGAAGCTCGTACAGGTGTTCGTGGGGAAAACATTGAACTTAACAACCCTGTCTGGGATGTCCAAGCCTACTATATCGCTCAAGCTGCGGTTAATGCGACAGTGACTTTCCGTCCAGACGTGATTGTCTTTGGTGGAGGGGTCATGGCTCAACAACACATGTTGGACCGTGTCCGTGAGAAATTTACATCTCTTCTCAATGGTTACCTACCAGTACCAGATGTGCGTGATTACATCGTGACGCCAGCAGTCGCAGGAAATGGTTCTGCCACTCTTGGGAACTTTGTCCTTGCAAAAGAAGTATCAAAATAAAGCATAAAATCCGCTTGGGAAACCAAACGGATTTTTTACATGTCAAAGCATTTGCCAGAAAAAGTCGATAATATAGGTCAGACCGTAGGTATAAACCACGAGGGTAAAGGGCTTGGTCAGAATGATGATGATCATGTAGCGCTTGAAGCTCATCTTGGTCAGGGCAGCCAGCATACAGAGAAAGTCAGCTGGACTAATGGGCCAAATCATCATAATAATAAAGAAACGGTCAAAACGATTGCCCTTATCCAACCAACCGATATACTTGTCATAGGTGCGCTTGCTGACGACGGACTGGACAAAGGCAGCCCCATAGAGGCGCACCAGATAAAAGATAATGGCACAGCCAATCACGATGCCGATATAGTTGTAGATAGTCCCGATGATGTGACCGTAGATAAAGACCCCAGCCACCGAGGTCAAAGCCCCAGGAATGATAGGGACGACCGTCTGTAAAATCTGTAAAAAGATAAAGAGAGGTGGCCCCCAGATACCTGCCTGCTGGATAAAGGCAGAGAGAGTTTCCTTAGACTGTAAAATCCCAGCCTGATAAGCCCAAATACAGAAAATCAAGGTGCCGACTCCCCCGACGATAGATGAGATATTGATAACCTGCTGCAGAAGGGGAGAAACAGCTTTCATTTGTTTATCCTGTGACATGTAAACTCCTCATAGATAGTATAGTTCTACTATACCATATTTTGGAGGAGAAAGGGGAAGATTGCTTTTGCAATGGGAAGAGTGATGGATTTTGAGGCTAAACATGCTATAATAAAGGGAGCAGGCAAGTAGCAAAGGAGAGAGTATGATACAGGTAAAACCAGAACTGGAGATGGAAAAACAACTGATCAACCAACTGGTGACTGGGGAAAGTCAATGGACTTACAGAGAAGACCTCAAAACAGAAGAGCAATTATGGGAAAATTTCTTTGAAAAGCTAGCCCAGAACAATGTGGCTCTATTGGCAGATCATCCCCTGACAGAACAGGAAAAACGCCAGATAAAGAATCAACTGAACTTTGTTAGCTACTATGATGCGGCCAAGTGGTTGGTCGGAGAAAATGGCATTGCCAAGGTTGAGGTCCAGAGAGAAGATGCTAGTTTGGGGACTATCCGTTTATCTGTCATTTGGCGAGATAATATCGCGGCTGGTAAGTCTAGTTATGAGGTTGTCAACCAAGTCGAGAGAGATAAGATAAATCCTCAGGATCAAGACCGCAGGCTAGATGTGACCCTCTTGATCAATGGCCTTCCAATGATTCAGATCGAGCTTAAAAGTCCCCGGGTTGCTTTTCTAGATGCCTTTCATCAAATTAAGAAGTATGATAGAGAAGGAAAGTTCCGTGGCATCTACTCTAGCTTACAGATGTTTGTTGTGACCAATAAAGTAGACACACGCTATATCGCTGCGGCTAGGGAAAATAAACTCAACAAGCAATTTCTAACTAAGTGGGTGGATAAAGACAACCAACCCATAACGAGCTTGACCAGTTTTGCCCACGAAGTCCTTTCCATCCCTCGTGCCCACCAGATGGTTATGCAGTATTCTGTCCTTGATGATAGCAAGAAGGCTCTTATCCTCCTGCGTCCCTACCAGATCCATGCAATCGAAGCAGTGCAAGAAGCCTCTCGCCAGCAAGCATCAGGATATGTCTGGCACACGACAGGTTCAGGTAAGACCCTGACTTCTTATAAGGTAGCTCGGAATCTCCTCCATATTCCTTCCATCCAAAAGACGATTTTTGTCGTTGACCGAAGGGACTTGGATCAACAGACCACTTCGTCATTTCTCTCCTATGCGACCAATGATGTCATTGATATCGATGAGACGGATAATACTCATGATTTGGTCAAGCGACTAGGAAGTAACGATAAGCGTGTGGTGGTAACTACTATCCAGAAAATCACCACCATGATGCGTAAGTTTGAGCAAGGACTTTACCAGCGTGATGCGGACAAAATCAGGGGCCTTCGAGTGGCCTTTGTCGTGGATGAATGCCACCGTGCCGTAACACCTCAAACACAAAAAGACATTCAGACCTTTTTCCCACAGTCTCTCTGGTATGGCTTTACAGGCACACCTATCTTTAAGGAAAATAAACGCCAGCAAGTCGGCGATCTAGCTCAAACCACCCAGCAACAGTACGGAGACCGTCTCCATGAGTATACAGTCAAGGAAGCCATCCATGATGGAGCAGTTTTAGGCTTTAAGGTAGATTATCGCAATACCCTCATCACGGATAAATCTGAAAATGACATACCAGATACTGTCTACGAGGATGAGGAGCATATGCTGGAAGTCTTGGATGCCATTATCAATAAATCTCGTCAACAGCTAGGCTTCCAAAAAGGAGTGGGTAAGACCTATAATGCTATCCTGACCGTCAAGTCAATCCCTCAAGCTCAAGCCTGCTATGATCTCCTCAAACGAGTCAAGGCTGGGGAGACGAGAGTCAAGGTATCGGAGAGGGTCAAGCAGGTCCTTCCTGACTTTCCAAAGGCGACTATCACTTACTCGGTCACAGAAAATGAAGAAGACTCAAGAGCCAATCAAGACCACATGAAGCAGGTTTTAGAAGACTATAACCAAGAGTTTGATACCCATTTTACCATGGCGGATCTGCGTGGCTTTAATACGGATGTCAATAACCGCCTAGCTCGAAAGCAGGACAAATACCTCTATCGCAATGAGCAGTTGGACTTAGTCATCGTAGTCAATCGTCTCCTAACGGGGTTTGATGCCCCTTGTCTGTCAACTCTCTTTATCGACCGCAAGCCCATGCAACCGCAGGACTTGATTCAGGCTTTTAGCCGAACCAACCGTATTTTTGACAGCAGTAAGACCTACGGTCATATCATCACCTTCCAAAAGCCTCTAGCCTTTAAGGAAGCAGTAGATAATGCCCTCAAGCTCTACTCAAATGGTGGTGAAAACGAGGTTCTAGCTCCAAGCTGGGAAGAGGAAAAGAGGAACTTTTTACGGAGTTGCAGTGATTTCAAAAATCTTGCTACTGATGACTATGTGAATGGTCTAGATTTCGAGCAAGTCTCTACGCCTGAGTTGAGGAAACTAGCTAAAACCTATCAAGCTCTTGATAAGTACCTAGCCTCTATCCGAGTGTATAAAGAGTATGATGAGGAAGAAGTTTACAGTCAGACGGGACTTGATGGAGAGAAGTTGGAAAGGTATCTGGGCCTTTATCGAAATGTCCTTGCAGAATTAAAAAGTCGAGTAGAGGATGATGACGATGGAGAGCCACTTGATATCCACTATGAACTGGAGTCTATCCAAGTGGACGAAATCAACTATGCCTATATCCTAACCTTGATCCAAAGCCTGATTGAACAAGGTCAAAGTCAAGAAAAGCACCTAAGCTCTCAAGATAAGGAAGCCGTGGATAACTATATTCAGAGTCTTGAGAAGACCAATCCCAATCTTGCTCAGATTATCACTGAACTTTGGAGAGAAGTTCAAGAACATCCAGAAAGCTATCGTGGTCAGTCCATTGCCAATATCTTGGATCAGATGATAGAGGCTGTCATCCAGCAACATATCCAAGTCTTTAGCAAGCGCTGGTATGTCGGCGAGGATGAACTCCGTTACTATGCCGAACATTACCGTAAGGGAGCTAAAAAACAACTAGGAGAAAGCCAACTGACTAAGAGCCAGCGCTATCAGGACTATAAGCTAGAGGTGGCAGATGCCCTCAATCCTCTCCTCTATAAAAAACAAATCAAGGAAGCCTATACCCAGCTAGTAGAGGAAGTCATTGAGCCGTTGAGGGTTGGGAGATAGTCCTTCTAGACTTAGAATAGGTCTCTATCCTAAAGTTTAAATGTATTCTATGTTTAGAACAATTGTTATTCCATAAATTTAAAAGTATTCTTCGTTTCGAATAGCTTATCTACGAAAGTTTTGAGGTCTTCGAACTTTCGAATAGTCGTCTTCCCTAAAGTTTATATGTATTCTAAAGCTAGAAAAGTTAAACTCCAAAAATAGTAAGAGTCTCTATCTAACAGACGGAATGTTTGTCTAGTCAGATAGAGATTTTTTAATTTGGAACTGTCTGATTTGTCCTGAAAAGTACATTTTGAATGGAAATAATGACAGTTGAGCGGATGGGGGTTAAAATGTTTTGGAAACTGTTAGAATGAATGTATCAACTTAAAGGAGAAAAATTGATGAAGAAAGTTAAAGATGATGAGGAGAGTATGCTATCGACACTTCCTTTATGGGGGCTTCTATTTTTGGTCTGTGCATTGTTTCAAGTCTTTGTATTTAAGGATAGACCTTTGGTTCAACCTCCTAGACAAGGAAGCATTGTAAAAACAGATCAAAAACAGGTCTATCTTCCAGAACTAATCCAGTCTTGGTTTGATAGAGAAGATAATAAATGATTCGTTAAATAGAAAGGATATCATCATGACAAAAACATACGCTATTCGCCCTCTTAGTTACAGCAACTTTACCAACCGTGAGTTTGAAAGCCTGATGATGGATACTCATCAAATTTTGCTCACTTTCTCTAAGACAAACAAGGATGAAGCTATGTATGCCAAACATTTGGAACCCTTCAAAACCAAGCTGGATGATTTTCAAGCTCAACTTGCAGTGGTGGAAACGAAAGAGTCTAGTAATCTGACAGAAGTTGATCGCAATCGTGATAGTGCCTTGGTCGGTCTCTTTACCCTTCATAGAGGATTTGCTAAGATTAAGGATGTTAAGCTCAAAGAAGCTCATGAAACTCTGAAACCAGTCTTTGCCAAGTACAAGGACATCACTAAGCACAGCAATGATGTAGAGACGGCAGAAATCAAGAGCCTGCTCAAAACGCTTAGTGAAACACCCTATCATGAGGCAGTTACCAGTCTAGGACTGACCCCTATGCTGACGGCGGTGGTCAATGCTCAAGAGGAATATGACCAAGTGGAAAGTAAGGCGCGTGCTTCTAAGTCTGCCAAGGAAGTTGGCAAGACCAGACAACTCCGTATCGAACTTTCAACCAGCTACGACCTCTTTATGCGCTATACCGCAGCCAGTGCAGAAGCCTATCCTGAAAAGGAACACCTGACTCAACTCCTCAAGGAACTTAATGGCATCCGAGATAGCAAACGCCGTCTCATCACTAGTAGCAAGAAAGATAAAAAGACCAAACCAGCAGAACCAGCCCAAGCAGCAGGATAAAGACAACCCCTTAGAAGCGGATTTCTAAGGGGGATTTTTGTGGTTTCGTGGTATAATTTTAGTATAGTTTAACAAGAGTATCTCATAGAAAAATGTCAAAAGACTATATTTTCATTTGACACGATGATAGGTTGATTCAGAAGTTAAGAAAGAGGAAATACATGCAGGAGTTACGAAGTAGTTTTAAAAAAGTATTTGGAACTAAATTTTTAGATTATTTTGAGAAACAGGATAAAAAGCATAGGTATCTGCAAACAGGGAACTACCAAGAAGTAATCTTGAGTTTTATGAATGACGAGAATAGGAGACGAGAAAATTACTATCGTGGGACTCACGTTCACTTCACTCGTTTTCTGCTTGTTAGTATTGAGAAGTTTAAAAATAATGATAGAACAATCGATTTTACAGAGTTAGATCATAAAGGTAAATTGATTTGGCAGTTGGAACATATTATACCTCAAAGTGATTTTGAACTGGGTGATTCTGACAAGAATAAATTAGGGAATTTAACTTTATTACATAGAGATACAAATGTAGAAATTTCAAACGAAAATTTTGAAGAAAAAAAGAAAGTCTTACATGAAGAAGATGAGTCAAAGTTTTACATTAATGAAGTTTTTAGAAGAAATAATTTTAAGAAATCTGATATTGATAAGAGATCAAGTGATTTAAAAAATGATTTAGTTGATATTATTAATAATCATTTTGATGCTTATTGTGAAAAAGTGTTGAAAATAAAGAATGAAACTAACGTGTTAAAACAGTCAGAAAGAAGTGATTATGAAAAATCAGAATAGAAGAATTCCAAAAATTAGATTTGTTAATTTTAATGATAAGTGGAACTATAAAACACTTGATGAAATATCAAATGCTATCGAATATGGTATAAATGCTCCTGCGAAGAACTTTGATGGTATTCATAAGTATCTTAGAATCACAGATATAGACGATACTTCTAGATTGTTTTTAACTGCGAAACTTAGCTCTCCAGATGTTGATTTTTCTGAAGAAAATTATGAAAACTATAAATTGCAGAAGAACGATCTCCTATTCGCACGTACTGGTGCGAGTGTTGGGAAAACCTATCTTTACAGAGAATCAGATGGTGAAGTTTATTATGCTGGATTCTTAATTAGAGCGAGATTACATGATTCATATGATGGAAATTTTGTTTTTCAGCAGACTCTTACTGATAAGTATAAGCAATTTATTGATATCACTTCACAACGGTCAGGTCAACCTGGCGTTAATGGGAAAGAATATGGAGATTGGAAGATTGGAATCGCATCTTACTCTGAACAATCCGCCATCGGTACCCTTTTCCGTACCCTCGACGACCTTCTGTCTAGCTACAAAGATAATCTTACCAACTACCAATCTCTTAAAGCGACCATGCTCTCCAAGATGTTTCCAAAAGCTGGACAGACAGTCCCTGAGATTCGTTTGGATGGATTCGAAGGTGAGTGGGAGCTTTGTGAAATTAATGATTTAGCTGATGACTTTCAAAGTGGTGGCACTCCAAAAACAAATGTTCAGGAATATTGGGATGGGGATATTCCTTGGATTCAGTCATCTGACTTAGGGATAAATTGTCTATTTGAGATTAAAGTTCAAAAAAGTATTTCTGAGAAAGGTTTGGAAAGTTCATCAGCCAAAATAATACCAAAAGATTCAATTGCGGTTGTTACGAGAGTTGGAGTTGGGAAGTTAGCGGTGATGCGTCATGAATACGCAACAAGTCAGGATTTTTTATCACTCTCAAATCTTAAATCCAATATAGAATTCACAGCATATTTGCTATATAGATTACTTCAAAAGGAAGTTAACCAACTTCAAGGGACATCAATAAAGGGTATTACTAAAGTGGAATTACTATCGAAAAAAGTACTTATCCCATCTCTCCCTGAACAACAAGCCATCGGTGCCTATTTTTCCACACTCGATAACCTTATCAATTCTCACCACGAAAAAATTTCTCAGTTAGAAACACTGAAAAAGAAACTCTTGCAGGATATGTTTATTTAAGGAGGAATTATGTATAGCTCTATTAAAGATTTAATTGAAAATTTAAAATTTGAAAAGAAAAGACTTCAAGATATCTTTAGTGAATTAGCTGATTATGAACAAGAATCATATAAGACTAGCTACCAACAAGTAGATGATTGGTTTTCTACCCTTATTGATTTGGTTAATAACGAACTAGATGATGAGTTTTTATCTGGTTATGTGACAGAAAAGTATAAAAAACTACGTGAGAATTGGTTAGGAAATATATTTAGTTGTCATGGTAGTGATGTTTATATGTATGAAACAAATTTACCTCAAATTTTAGAGAATTTTAAAGTAATTAAACTTTTCTCATTTATTTCGAAAGTTGATTCTACAACTGTTATAATAGGAGCTAATGGAGCGGGAAAATCAAGTCTTATTAATGAATTAAGGAAGAATAGTATTGATGAGATGTATGTTTTACCTGCTCAGAAACTATTATATTTTGTGTCTAATATTCATAATCGTAATAATATTGAACAAGAGAATTACATTCTCGATTTGAAAAAGACAAATATTAAATACGATACCATTAATTTGTATCCATCAAATATTGAAGAGAATTTTTCAAATACTTTTACTAACTTAATAACACTATTAGTAAAAGATGTTATGGTTGTGGCTACTTATAAATTCAGAGGACAAAACGATTCGTCATTATCTTTGTGGCAAAAATTAGAAAAAATATGGAATAAAATTAAACCAGAAATTAGTTTTGAAATTGATCCTATAAAGATAATTGTAAACGTTGAAAAAAATCACTCTAAATATAGTATAAATGGTCTTAGTGATGGAGAACGTTGTATTTTATTTTATATAGGCAGTGTTCTTCTAGCTCCAGAGAATAGCTATATTGTCGTTGACGAACCAGAAACATTTCTAAATGCTGCCGTCTATAATGAATTATGGGATTTGCTCATATCAGAGCGACCTGATTGTCAATTTATTTTTGCTTCACATAACATGGACTTTGTTCAATCTAGAACAAATGCAACCTATATATGGTGTAAGAATTTTGAAGCACCTTATGATTTGGATTATCAGGTGTTGGAAGAATCACAAGAAATACCATTACCATTATTAACTGAAGTATCTGGTGCAAAAAAGCCAATTTTGTTTTGCGAAGGAACTAAAAATAGTCTGGACTATCAAATATATTCCAAATTATTCAGTGAATTTTGTTTTGTCAAACCAGTTCAAGGGCATAAACAAGTTATTCAATACACAAAAGCTTACAATAAATTAGAGGAAACATATGGTAATAAAGCATACGGCATTATTGATTATGACTGGATGGATGAGGCAAGAATTGAAAGCTATAAAAAGAAAAATATTTTTGTGCTCCCTTTTAATGAGATAGAGATGCTTTTGGTAGATGAAGAAATGGTGAATTCTGTTCTATCTGATGATGAGGAAGATAAAAAACAAAAAATTAATAAGCTTCGAGACACTGTTATTGGTTTATGTACAACAAATAAAGATAAGATAATACGAATTGCCTTGAAAAAGAAACTTGATGAATTTATGGAAGGGAATTTGATAGAAACAAGAGAACCAACCGAGGATGAAGCACGGACATTTTTAGAAAATTTATCAGAAAAATTTGATATAACTGTAACATTAGAAAATATAACTAAAATGGTGGAAGATAGCATAGCTTCTTCAGATTTTTCGAAAATTTTAAAGATTTGTAACTTGAAAAATGAAATAATTTCTTCCAAAGAAATTAAAGAAATAGTTTCTAACTTTAAAGAAAAAGCTTTAAATAGTATTGCAATGAATAATGATTTACAGATTACATTACGTCATAAATATTTTGAAGAATTAGAAATGAAACTATTGGACAAATCGTTAGATTTTTGAATTTATAAAAAAGAAAGAAACACTATGGAAACAACACAAACGTCCCAGTCGCTCTACCAAGCCCTGTGGAACTCAGCGGATGTTCTCCGCTCTAAGATGGATGCTAATGACTACAAGTCCTATCTCTTGGGCATGGTCTTTTATAAGTACCTGTCAGATAAGATGCTCTTTTTCGTGGCGGAGACTATGGAGGAGGGGAGTGAGAGTCTAGAGACTGCCCTTGAGGTCTATCGCAACTACTATGAGGATGCGGACACCCACGAGGATCTTCTTGCAGTGATGAAGGACGAACTCAACTATAGTATCAAGCCTGAGTTGACCTTTACGGCTCTTGTAGCACGTGTCAATGAGGGAACTTTCCAGTTGGAAGATTTGGCTCAGGGTTTTCGAGATATTGAGCAGAGTGATGAACTCTATGAAAATCTCTTTGAAGATATTGATCTCTATTCCAAAAAGCTAGGGGCAACTCCGCAAAAGCAAAACCAAACGGTGGCGGCGGTCATGAAAGAGTTGGCTGTGCTAGATGTGGCTGGTCATGCTGGTGATATGCTGGGAGATGCTTATGAGTATCTGATTGGTCAGTTTGCGACTGACTCGGGTAAGAAGGCTGGTGAGTTCTATACACCTCAGCCTGTTGCCAAACTCATGACTCAGATTGCCTTTTTGGGTCGTGAGGATCAGCTAGGCTTTACCATCTATGATGCGACTATGGGGTCTGGCTCTCTCTTGCTCAATGCCAAGAAATACTCTCATAAACCGCAGACGGTGGTCTACTTTGGTCAGGAGCTCAATACCTCAACCTATAATTTGGCTCGGATGAACATGATTCTACACGGTGTTCCTGTTGAAAATCAATTTCTCCACAATGCCGATACACTAGATGAAGACTGGCCGACTCAAGAACCGACTAACTTTGATGGTGTTCTCATGAACCCGCCCTACTCTGCCAAGTGGTCAGCAAGCTCTGGCTTTATGGCGGATCCTCGTTTCTCTCCATTTGGGAAACTGGCACCCCAGTCCAAGGCTGACTTTGCCTTTCTTTTGCATGGTTACTACCATCTCAAGCAGGATAATGGGGTTATGGCTATCGTCCTTCCTCACGGGGTTCTTTTCCGTGGCAATGCGGAAGGAACCATTCGTAAGGCCTTGTTAGAAGAAGGAGCCATTGACACGGTTATCGGTCTACCTGCTAATATCTTCTTTAATACCAGCATTCCGACCACGGTCATCATTCTCAAAAAGAACCGTACCAATCGTGATGTCTACTTTATCGATGCTTCTAAGGAGTTTGATAAGGGGAAAAACCAGAATATCATGACGGATGCGCATATCGAGAAGATTCTGGAAGCCTACAAGTCACGTGAGGAGATTGACAAGTTTGCCCATCTGGCAAGTTATGAAGAAATCGTTGAAAATGACTACAACCTCAATATCCCTCGCTATGTAGATACCTTTGAGGAAGAAGAAGTCGAGCCTCTGACAGATATCGTTGGAAAGATTAACACAACCAATCAAGCAATCCAAAACCAAACCGCTTCCCTACTCGAAATGCTCGGTCAACTACACGGAACCACACCAGAAGCCGATGCTGAGCTTAAAGAGTTTTTGAAAGAGTTTAAAGGGTGATGAGAGTAATTGATTCGCTCATATTCCGCTCATAATTCGCTCGTTTTTAAGATACAACTTTGTTTCCATATTTCCTGGGAACTAGTAGAAAGTTAGGAGAAATATGGGAAACAACAACCAACGTGCCCTTTGCCAACAACTCTGGGCTAGAAACAAATACCTTGTCTTGAGCCATTCTAGCAATATTTACAATGAGATTCGTCAATATCTCAAGCAAGAAGTGGTGGAAGTGAGTCAGGTTCAAGAGATGATTGACCATGCCTGTCAAATCCCAGAACACAGGGGTCAGGTTTGCAATGCCTTTCAGCATATTTGGGGATATTTCAAGAAGAAAGCAACGGAGAATGAACGCAAGGATTATATGTTTTTACTGGAGCGTTATCACTCTGGTCATGCCACCAAAGAAGACTTAATTGCTAAGACGAGAGATTTACTTGAACGTTACCCAAATACATACTTGCAACATTCGACTTTACTGAAAGGAGACTCCCATGAGACTTTGGCATGAGGCTTTGATTTCACAACTTCCCCGTCCTCAACTCTTGGGGCAGCATCGAGAGTGTTGCGCTCTACGTGGCAATGGCTGGGGTAGAAAGCATGCGACGGTGGACTATGTCTTTACTCACTCGCCTTACCAGCTATTTGCCTACCATGATTTGATCATGAAGGAGATGGCTCGTCGTGGCTACAAGGTTAGTCCAGAGTGGCTGGACAAGAACTACCGCGGTAAGACCTGCCCTCCTTATGAAGATTTAGCAGAGGAAAAATTGACTAGTCCTATATACAGCGAACATGACGATGCCTACTATGAGGAGTGTCTGGCTAATCTTCGAGAGAAGGGAATTGAGCTGGAGTAAACGTAAGGATTACCAGCACTTTATACCTCTTCTCGTAATTTTTTCGAATAATAAAGATGAGACCTTTAGAGTTTTTCTAAGGTCGTCTTTTTATGAGTGTTCAGATTTACTTTTAATAACTTTTGAGTTATAATTTTAAAAAAACCAAGCGTGAACTAAAGGACTTAAAAGAAAGAGGGTTAAGTGATGAAGAATAGTGCTATTGGGAGTAACTGGAAGGATGTCCGGTCAGAACTCTTTACCAAGGAGGAAATACTTGAAAGTGATATGCGAGTAGCTATCATGAGTGAGTTGATTGAGGCTAGACATGAGCAAGGAATCAGTCAGAAAAAGCTAGAAGAACTCAGTGGAGTAAGCCAGCCGGTTATAGCTAGGATGGAAACAGGTAAGACTAGCCCTCAGTTGGACACAGTCTTAAAAGTCCTAGCCAGTTTAGGAAAGACACTAGCAGTCGTCCCACTTGAACAGGGGAAAAGTTGATAGGAAGGGGTTGGAAAACTTTAACAAATTTAACAGTTATAGTGCCTCAAGTGTATAATATAGAAAAATTATGCTTTATTTATATCAAGTGCGAACGAAGTGAGCTTTTAGCAGATATTTCCCGCTATAGTGGTATTCTAGATAATAATTTATTATTATCTAGAACGGAATTTTTGAGACATTCTGGCTCAAAAATTAGGGATGAAATTACGAAGTAAGTTGCTCCCGTCCGCACTTTTCAGGGAAATATCAGAATTACAAAAGAAAAATCAACCTATAGTCTTTTCTAATAACAAGCCATAGTCGCTTATAAGAATTACTAATAACGCGTTTGAGTATTCTAACTGGAATACGGCTTTGAAACAAGCTACACAAAGGATTTGAGGCATTTGTTTCAAGTCTTTTTCTTTTGTCTAAAATGGAGATATAGTTTCAAACTATATCAAAGCCTAATTTTTTACAATTATACAGATGATTTCTTTTCTGTTAAGATAGTTTCAACAACAAATTTTGGAGGACACATCATGTCAACTACAATCATCGGTTTCCCTCGTTTGGGCGAATTCCGCGAATTAAAATTTACAACTGAAAAATACTTTAGAAAAGAAATCTCAGAAGAAGAACTCCTTGCAGCCGCAAAAGACTTGCGTGCTAAACACTGGAATATCGTCAAAGAAAAAGGCATCACTGAAATTCCATCAAATGACTTTTCTCACTATGACAACTTCCTAGATGCAGCTTTCCTTTTCAACGTGGTACCTGCTTCAGTTCAAAACTTGGAATTGTCTGACCTTGAGCGCTACTTCGCTTTGGGTCGTGGTTACCAAGGAGAAAAAGGGGACGTTCGCGCCCTTCCAATGAAGAAATGGTTCAATACCAACTACCACTACATCGTTCCTAAATTTGAAAAAGACACTCAAGTCAAACTTGCAGGTCACAAAATCTTTGATGAGTTCCAAGAAGCAAAAGAACTTGGTCTCAACACTCGTCCTGTTCTTGTAGGTCCATTCACTTTCCTTCAATTGTCAGACTTTGAAGAAGGCGTGAAAGCAGAAGACTTCGTAGACAGCTTAGTGGCTGCTTACCAAGAAGTTTTTGCTAAATTGGCAGAACTTGGTGCGACTCGTATCCAATTGGATGAAGCGGCTCTTGTCAAAGACTTGACAGCCGAAGAAAAAGCTCTCTTCTTGAACCTTTACAACAAACTCTTGGCTGACAAAAAAGGTCTTGAAGTCTTGCTTCAAACTTACTTCGGTGATGTTCGTGACGTCTACGCTGACCTTGTGAAATTGCCAGTAGATGCTATCGGTCTTGATTTCGTTGAAGGTAAGAAAACTCTTGAACTCGTTAAAGGTGGCTTCCCAGCTGACAAAACTCTCTACGCAGGTATCGTCAATGGTAAAAACATCTGGCGTAACAACTACGAAAAGAGCTTGGCCATTCTTGAGCAAATCCCAGCTGAAAACATTGTCTTGACAAGCTCATGCTCACTTCTTCATGTGCCATTTACAACTGCTAATGAAGAATTTGAACCAGCTATCTTGAACCACTTTGCCTTTGCAGTTGAAAAATTGGATGAGATTCGTGATTTGGACGCTATCCGCAATGGTCAAGGTGCAGAAGCACTTGCTGCTAACAAAGAACTCTTTGCGACTGAGCGTGTGGGTGAAAATGCGGAACTTCGTGCTCGTATCGCTGGATTGACGGACGCAGACTACACTCGTTTGCCAGCCTTTGCAGAACGTGAAGCTATCCAAGAAGAAGCTTTCAAACTTCCAGCTCTTCCAACAACAACTATCGGTTCATTCCCTCAAACAAAAGAAGTTCGTGCTAAACGTTTGGCTTACCGTAAAGGTGAATTGTCTCAAGAAGAGTACGATGCTTTCCTTGCTGAAACGATTGATGAATGGATCAAATGGCAAGAAGATATCGACTTTGATGTCCTTGTTCACGGTGAATTTGAGCGTAATGACATGGTTGAGTACTTCGGTCAAAACTTGTCAGGTTACCTCTTCTCTAAAAATGGTTGGGTACAGTCATACGGTATGCGTGGGGTTAAACCACCAATCATCTGGGGTGATGTAACTCGTCTTAACCCTATCACTGTTAAATGGTCTAGCTATGCACAAAGCCGTACAAACAAACCTGTTAAAGGTATGTTGACTGGACCTGTTACCATCCTCAACTGGTCATTCCCACGTGAAGACATCTCTATCAAGGATTCTACTCTTCAAATCGCCCTTGCTATCAAGGATGAAGTGCTTGACCTTGAAGCTGCTGGTGTGAAAATCATCCAAATCGATGAGGCTGCTCTTCGTGAAAAATTGCCGCTCCGTCGTAGCGACTGGTACGAAGACTACCTTGACTGGGCAATTCCTGCCTTCCGCTTGGTACACTCAACAGTAGCGCCAGATACTCAAATCCACACTCACATGTGTTACTCAGAATTTACAGATATCATCCCAGCTATCGACAACATGGATGCAGACGTTATCTCATTTGAGGCTAGCCGTTCAAACCTTGAAATCTTGGACGAACTCAAAGCGAAAAACTTCCAAACAGAAGTGGGACCTGGGGTTTACGATATCCACTCACCTCGTGTGCCAAATGAAGGCGAAATCGACCACACAATCGAAGCCATCCTTGCTAAAGTGCCAAGCAAGAAAGTTTGGATCAACCCTGACTGTGGTTTGAAAACACGTGGTATTCCAGAAACAAAAGAAAGCTTGATTCGCCTTGTTGAAGCAGCTAAAGCTGCGCGTGAGAAATTGTAAGATAGGATTTCCCAAGAAGCGCTGTTTGGCAATCTGCCTGTTTCACTTGGGTTCTAAGAGTCCAGCTAAGGAAAAAAATCAACTAGAAAAGGATAAGGACTATGTCACGCCAAACACCGTCACTCTCATTTGAAGTGTTTCCTCCAAACCCAGCAGTAGGCAACGATAAGATTATTGCAGCTCTTCAAAATATGCAGGAGTTGGCCCCTCACTTTATCAGTGTAACTGCCAGCAATAATAAATTTAATATCAAGGAAACAACTGTTCGTTTGGCTGACTTTATCCAAAATGACTTGGCGATTCCGACTATTGCTCACTTGCCAGCCATCTATTTGACCAAGGACAAGGTGGCTGAAACCATTGCTGACTTGGATAAGGTTGGGGTGCAGAAAATTTTGGCTCTTCGTGGGGATATTATTCCAGATGTGGAGCCACAAAAGGATTTCCGATATGCAACGGACTTGATCAAGTTCATCAAGGAACAAGCCCCTCACTTTGATATTGTCGGAGCTTGCTACCCAGAAGGGCATCCAGATTCACCAAATCAGATTTCAGATATCCAAAATCTCAAGAAGAAAGTAGATGCAGGCTGTTCGAGTCTTGTAACTCAGCTTTTCTTTGACAATGAGCGCTTCTATGATTTCCAAGACAAGTGCATCTTGGCTGGGATTGATGTTCCTATTCATGCAGGGATTATGCCAATTCTAAATCGAAATCAAGCTCTCCGCCTCTTGAAGACTTGTGAGAATATCCATCTTCCACGCAAATTTAAAGCCATCTTAGACAAGTATGAGCATGACCCTGAGTCGCTCAGAGCAGCAGGACTTGCCTATGCAGTGGACCAAATCGTGGACTTGGTAACTCAGGATGTTGCCGGTGTGCATCTCTACACTATGAACAATGCGGATACAGCAAAATACATCCACCAAGCAACTCATGCTTTGTTTAATCACCAGTCTCTAGGATAATAAAAAGCAAACCATTCTTCTCAGTTGAGGGGAATGGTTCCTTTTTAATGGTAAAGGCCGCACTTTTTAAGAAAAATATGATAAAATAGACTCTGTACGTACTTGATACAAAGATGAGGGTATTAAAAAAATAATGCATTTAAACTGAGAGTCTTAGATGTTTTAGCATCAAAACTTTCTGATGACTAACGGTAGGAAAGAGCGACACGAACGAGTCAAATCGATGTTATTTGACGAGAGAGTTAGTAAAGCATTTAGCTAATCGCCTGATAGCGAGTAGCGTGAAAGGATTAGATGCTTTAGCATCAAACCTTTCTAATGATTTGTATCTTGAGAATTGAACACGCCTACAACTCTATGGAAAAAGATAAATCTGCCTAGGAGCAGTTGCTCCGTCGTTCGATTTCCTATTTTCCTTTGAGTTGCTTGACGGCTTAGTATCTTGATTTTTGTAGGCAAGGCGTATAATTTCATCAATCCAAAGGGGATTAAAATGACAAAACAAGTGTTTCAAACGACTTTTGCGGGTCGTGAGTTAATTGTAGAGACTGGTCAGGTTGCTAAGCAAGCAAATGGCTCTGTTGTCGTGCGTTACGGTGAGTCAACTGTCTTGACTGCTGCCGTTATGTCTAAGAAAATGGCAACTGGGGATTTCTTCCCCCTTCAAGTCAACTATGAAGAAAAAATGTATGCGGCTGGGAAGTTTCCTGGTGGCTTTATGAAACGTGAAGGACGTCCTTCAACAGATGCGACATTGACAGCGCGTTTGATTGACCGTCCAATCCGACCAATGTTTGCGGAAGGTTTCCGTAATGAAGTACAAGTCATCAACACCGTGCTTTCTTATGATGAAAATGCATCTGCACCAATGGCTGCTATGTTTGGTTCATCCTTGGCACTCTCTATTTCAGATATCCCATTTGACGGCCCAATTGCTGGGGTACAGGTGGGCTATGTAGATGGCCAAATCATCATCAACCCTAGTCAAGAACAAGCAGAACAATCTCTCCTTGAATTGACAGTAGCTGGTACCAAGCACGCCATCAACATGGTAGAGTCTGGTGCTAAAGAATTGTCAGAAGAAATCATGCTGGAAGCCCTTCTTAAAGGGCATGAAGCTGTTAAAGAATTGATTGCCTTCCAAGAAGAAATCGTTGCCGCAGTTGGTAAGGAAAAAGCAGAAGTAGAGTTGCTTCATGTAGACGCTGAATTACAGACTGAAATCATCGCAGCCTACAATAGTGACCTTCAAAAGGCAGTTCAAGTAGAAGAAAAATTGGCTCGTGAAGCTGCAACTCAAGCAGTCAAAGACCAAGTCACTGCTGTTTATGAAGAAAAATATGCAGATCACGAAGAATTTGACCGCATCATGCGTGATGTGGCTGAAATCTTGGAACAAATGGAACACGCTGAAGTGCGCCGTTTGATTACAGAAGACAAGGTGCGTCCTGACGGTCGTAAGGTCGATGAAATCCGTCCTTTGGATGCGGTTGTTGACTTCCTTCCTCGTGTGCACGGCTCTGGTCTCTTTACTCGTGGGCAAACTCAGGCTCTTTCAGTCTTGACCTTGGCTCCGATGGGTGAAACTCAAATCATTGATGGTTTGGATCCAGAGTACAAGAAACGCTTTATGCACCACTATAACTTCCCACAATACTCTGTTGGGGAAACTGGTCGTTACGGTGCACCAGGTCGTCGTGAAATCGGTCACGGTGCTCTTGGTGAGCGTGCTCTTGCTCAAGTCTTGCCAAGTTTGGAAGAATTCCCATATGCTATCCGTTTGGTAGCAGAAGTCTTGGAATCAAACGGTTCTTCTTCTCAGGCTTCTATCTGTGCTGGAACTCTTGCCCTTATGGCTGGTGGTGTGCCAATCAAGGCGCCAGTAGCTGGTATTGCCATGGGACTTATCTCAGATGGAAACAACTACACTGTCTTGACAGATATCCAAGGTTTGGAAGACCACTTTGGAGACATGGACTTCAAGGTTGCGGGTACTCGTGACGGGATTACAGCCCTTCAAATGGATATCAAGATTCAAGGGATTACTGCAGAAATCTTGACTGAGGCTCTTGCTCAAGCCAAGAAAGCCCGTTTTGAAATCCTTGATGTGATTGAAGCAACCATTCCAGAAGTTCGTCCAGAATTGGCTCCAACTGCTCCGAAAATTGATACCATCAAGATTGATGTGGACAAGATTAAGATTGTCATCGGTAAGGGTGGAGAAACCATCGACAAGATTATCGCTGAAACAGGCGTTAAGATTGATATCGATGAAGAAGGAAATGTATCTATCTACTCTAGCGACCAAGATGCCATCAATCGTGCTAAAGAAATTATTGCTGGTTTGGTCCGTGAAGCCAAAGTGGATGAAGTTTACCGTGCTAAAGTCGTTCGTATCGAGAAATTTGGTGCCTTTGTTAACCTCTTTGATAAGACAGATGCCCTTGTTCATATCTCTGAGATGGCTTGGACGCGTACCAATAATGTCGAAGACTTGGTAGCAATCGGGGATGAAGTTGATGTTAAGGTTATCAAGATTGATGAAAAAGGACGTGTGGATGCTTCTATGAAAGCCCTTCTTCCTCGTCCTCCAAAACCTGAACGTGATGAAAAAGGCGAAAAGTCTGAGAGACCTCACCGCCCACGTCATCACAAGGACCACAAACCTAAGAAAGAATTTACAGAAACACCAAAAGATTCAGAATAAGAAAAGGAGAAATGTATGGGATGGTGGCGCGAAACCATTGATATCGTAAAAGAAAATGATCCAGCGGCCCGCACCACTTTGGAGGTTTTACTGACTTATCCAGGTGTCAAGGCCTTGGCGGCCCACCGTCTTTCGCATTTTCTCTGGAAGCATGGCTTCAAACTCTTGGCTCGTATGCACAGTCAGTTTTGGCGCTTTTGGACTCAGATTGAGATTCATCCAGGTGCTCAAATCGACTCTGGAGTCTTTATTGACCATGGTTCAGGCCTGGTTATCGGAGAGACTGCGATTGTTGAAAAAGGTGTTATGCTTTACCACGGAGTAACTCTTGGTGGGACAGGAAAAGACTGTGGCAAACGCCATCCAACCGTGCGAAAAGGAGCTTTAATATCCGCTCATGCCCAAGTCATTGGACCAGTGGAAATTGGTGAAAATGCCAAGGTCGGTGCAGCAGCAGTTGTCGTGGCAGACGTACCTAGTGATGTGACGGTTGTCGGTATTCCGGCTAAGATTGTCCGAGTTCATGGACAGAAGGATGAACCGACGATCCACGAAGTCGAAGAAAAACGAGAGTACTACGTCAATAAACTCGAGCAATCTAAAGATGCCAGTCACAGATCGTCTGGTTTGTAGAGGGTACCTATATGATTCAAGCAAGAAACAAGTTAAGCCAAGAGGAGCTATCTGAGGCGAAAAAACTAATTAACTATTGCCAAAACTATGACGGTACCTATCGTGATCCCTATCTTTCTAACATGCTTAATTTTGACCCAAACATGCCCGCCTTTTTCCTTTATTATGAAAAAGGCGAACTTGTTGGTCTCTTAACTGTCTATGCTGATGACCAAGATGTGGAAGTGACGATACTGGTTCATCCAGATCATCGCCATCAGGGAATTGCGCGTGCATTGTTTACTAGTTTTGAGAAAGAAACGGCTTCTTTCTCTATTCGTTCAGTGACTTTTCAGACAGAACGTATTTTTCTAGAACGTCATCCTGATTTTGCCAGCAACTGGGGATTGGTCGAGGACGAGGATACAGAAACTTGGTTAGGTAAGGATAGAAAACCTTATCAGTTAGCAAATTTTTCTAATCTTGAAGTTTTGTTAGCAGATAGTTCGTATCAGGAGCAAATTAGTCAGTTAAAATTTCAGGCATTCTCAGAGGAACATGAGTCTAGAGAGATTGTTGATAGATATGTCGCTGAAGCTCTGAAGGATCCAGAAAGTCGCTTATATATTTTGTTAAAAGACGGTCAGGTTATTGGAACTTGCACGGTAGATTTATCGACTAATACGAATTACTTCTACGGTTTAGCAATATCTGAACCTGAACGTGGGAAAGGCTATGGAAGCTACTTAGCAAAATCCCTTGTCAACCAACTAATTGAGCAAAATGATAAGGAATTTCAGATTGCAGTGGAAGATAGCAATGTAGGTGCCAAGCGCTTATATGAAAAGATTGGCTTTGTCAAACAAACCCAAGTGGTTTATCTGAATGCGAAAGGAGCAAGGGATTCCGAAGTGTAGAGACATTCGGACTGAAATTCAATTGAACTCTTAGTGATGAAACTAATTGTTCTTGGATTTTGGATTTCCTGACTATGATTTATGATTAAAATCTATGACACTATGTCTCGTGATTTGCGAGAATTTGTCCCGATTGAGGACGGCAAAGTCAAGATGTATGTTTGTGGGCCAACCGTGTATAACTATATCCACGTGGGGAATGCCCGTTCGACGGTGGCTTTTGATACCATTCGTCGTTATTTTGAGTACCGTGGGTATGAGGTTGCCTATATTTCCAATTTTACGGATGTGGATGATAAGATTATCAACCGTGCCAAGGAAGAAGGTATTACGCCTCAGGAGGTTGCGGACAAGTACATCGCTGCCTTTCGTGAGGATGTGACGGCCTTGGGCGTCAAACCTGCGACCCGCCATCCGCGTGTGGTGGAGTTTATGGCTGACATCATCCGCTTTGTGGAAGATTTGATTGAAAAAGGCTTTGCCTACGAGAGTCAAGGAGATGTCTATTTCCGTGTGGAAAAATCCCACAACTATGCTAAATTAGCAAATAAAACCTTGGAAGATTTGGAGCTAGGTGCTTCAGGTCGAACCGATGAAGAAACGGCTCGTAAGGAAAATCCTGTAGACTTTGCCCTCTGGAAATCTGCCAAATCAGGCGAGATTTCTTGGGACAGTCCTTGGGGACCTGGTCGCCCGGGCTGGCACATCGAGTGTTCAGTCATGTCGACAGAGATTTTGGGCGACACCATTGATATTCACGGTGGTGGAGCTGACCTAGAGTTTCCTCACCATACCAATGAAATTGCCCAGTCAGAAGCCAAAACAGGCAAGACCTTTGCCAACTACTGGATGCACAATGGCTTTGTCAATATCGATAATGTCAAGATGTCTAAGTCTTTGGGGAACTTTATCACAGTGCACGATGCCCTTAAAAACCTCGATGGGCAAGTGCTTCGTTTCTTCTTTGCGACTCAACACTACCGCAAGCCTATCAACTTTACGGAAAAGGCAGTGCGGGATGCGGAGACCAATCTCAAGTATATGAAGAACACTTATGAGCAACCATTTACTGGAACTGTAGATGCTCAAGAGTTACAAGCCTTTAAAGATAAGTTTGTAGCAGCTATGGATGAAGATTTTAACGCTGCCAACGGTATCACAGTTGTTTTTGAAATGGCCAAGTGGATTAATTCTGGCAACTATGATGAAAGTGTTAAGGAAGCTCTTGCGGCTATGTTAGAGGTCTTTGGAATTGTCTTTATTGAGGAAGTTTTGGATGCAGAGATTGAAGACTTGATCCAAAAGCGCCAAGAAGCGCGTGCTAATCGTGACTTTGCGACAGCGGACCAGATCCGTGACCAATTAGCTGCTCAAGGGATTAAGCTCCTTGACACCAAAGATGGAGTGAGGTGGACACGTGATTGATGTCAATCTCATTAATGGGATTGCGTTAGCTTTTGAGGGGGACGCGGTGTATTCTATGTATATTCGTCGTCACCTCATTTTAAAAGGTATGACCAAACCCAATAAACTCCATCAAGAAGCGACCAAGTATGTCTCAGCCAAAGCTCAGGCTCGCCTGATTTCCCTTATGTTAGAGGAGCAAGTCCTGACGGAAAAAGAAGAAGAAATCTACAAACGTGGTCGCAATACCAATAGCCACACCAAGGCTAAAAATGCCGATGTGGTGACCTACCGTATGTCCACAGGTTTTGAAGCAGTCATGGGTTATCTCCATATGACTGAAAATCTGGAACGTCTTGAGAGCTTGATTTCGTGGTGCATCCAAAAAGTGGAGGGCTAGGACATGATGGCAAAAGAATTACAAGAATGGTTTCCTGAAGCTCAGATTTCAGACCAACCAGTAGAGAAAGAGGGTTATCTCACTCTTCCTTTAGCTTCTCAACAGTGGATTTTGCTGGAGGAAGCTGGGCTCAGCGAGCGTGAAAAGCAGTTGATTTCACTTTTGACCCAGCAGGAGCAGGCTCGTTCGCTCAATCCTTGGTATTCTTTTTTGATTGAGGGGAAGGGACAGACACCACAAACTTTTAAAAAGATTCAGTTGGCCTATTGTCATCTTTCCTATTTTCAGCAGGAAAATCTAGCTTCTTGGCTGGATATGATGCGGACTCTATTTCCTAACTGTCAGACAGTGCTTCAGGTCGGAGCTCAGGATTATGTTTTCGTGCTTCAGCAAGATAAATACACCTCTGTACGAGCTATTTTAAGTGATACGATTGAAGCGGTAGAGTATGACTTTGGACTTCGTCTGTCTATCATGTTGGGCCAGGTTTGGTCTCAGACGAGAAATCAAGCCCTATCAGACTTAATCAAAGCTGAGCGCGAGTTGTTCAAGACTTGGTGGCGTCAGGGTCACCAAGGTGTTCATACTTTTTCTCAGCTCTATCTTTGGAGTATGGGAGAAAGACTTGTGGACTTGAAGGCAATCAAGGAATGCTTGCACCAGATGATCTTGGATCAAGACCAGATTCAGGAAATCATTCTCTCCCTTTGGGAAAATAGTGCTGTCCTAACAAAAACAGCCCAGCAACTCTATCTGCACCGCAATTCTCTCCAATACAAGATTGATAAATGGGAAGAGTTGACAGGGCTTCAATTGAAGGAATTGACTGACCTGACCTTGTGCTATCAGTTGATTTTACCAGATATTCTCTAAAGTTTTGTGCAAGTTGCACAGAACTTTTTTATTTTTTTGGTCATCTTGCCATAGAAATGTAAAGCGTTTTCATCTATAATAAAACTATCAAAAGACAAAAGGAGTTCACCTCATGGTAGAATTGAATCTTAAAAACATTTACAAAAAATATCCAAACAGCGAACACTATTCAGTTGAAGACTTCAACTTGGACATCAAAGACAAAGAGTTTATCGTTTTCGTAGGTCCTTCAGGATGTGGTAAATCAACAACTCTTCGTATGATTGCTGGTCTTGAAGACATCACAGAAGGTACTGCATCTATCGATGGCGTGGTTGTCAACGACGTTGCTCCAAAAGACCGTGACATCGCCATGGTATTCCAAAACTATGCTCTTTACCCACACATGACTGTTTATGACAACATGGCTTTCGGTTTGAAATTGCGTAAATACAGCAAAGAAGACATCGACAAACGTGTGCAAGAAGCAGCAGCAATCCTTGGTTTGAAAGAATTCTTGGATCGTAAACCAGCTGACCTTTCAGGTGGTCAACGTCAACGTGTTGCCATGGGTCGTGCTATCGTCCGTGATGCAAAAGTATTCTTGATGGACGAACCTTTGTCAAACTTGGATGCCAAACTTCGTGTATCAATGCGTGCTGAAATCGCTAAAATCCACCGTCGTATCGGAGCTACAACTATCTACGTAACTCACGACCAAACGGAAGCGATGACACTTGCAGACCGTATCGTTATCATGTCAGCAACTAAGAACCCTGCTGGTACAGGTACTATCGGACGTGTAGAACAAATCGGTACTCCTCAAGAAGTATACAAAAACCCAGTTAACAAATTCGTAGCAGGATTCATCGGAAGCCCAGCTATGAACTTCATCAACGTGAAATTGGTTGGTAGCGAAATTGTTTCTGACGGTTTCCGTTTGAAAGTTCCAGAAGGAGCATTGAAAGTTCTTCGTGAAAAAGGCTACGAAGGTAAAGAATTGATCTTCGGTATCCGTCCAGAAGACGTGAATGCAGAACCTGCTTTCCTTGAAACATTCCCAGAATCAGTTGTCAAAGCTACTATCTCTGTATCAGAATTGCTTGGTTCAGAATCTCACCTTTACTGCCAAGTTGGTAAAGATGAATTTGTTGCCAAAGTTGACGCTCGTGACTACTTGCAAACAGGTGCAACAGTTGAACTTGGATTTGACTTGAACAAAGCACACTTCTTCGATGTAGAAACTGAAAAAACAGTTTACTAAGATAAATAAAACTCAAAACACTGCTAGAAATCTGGCAGTGTTTTTTGAGATTGCGTAGAAAAACTCCTGGGAAATTCGAGGAGAGTATGAGTGGTTATTTAAACTTGAATCCTTCGTAAATAAGCTCTGTTTTTGGATTTTGTTTCTTAATCTGTTTGGCAAGTGACTTCATCATAGAAAGAGGACCACACATATAGACGCTCGCATGTTCGGGTACTTCTTTTTGTTCAAAATTAAGATAGGCGTCTTTCCTACTGTCTACTAGATGGAGTTCAAAATTAGGATTTTTCTGAGCATAGTCATGGAGCAAATCTATATAAACTGCATTTTCCTCTCCACGGAAGCTATAGTAGAAGTGAACCCGTTTATCTAAAATAGGATGTTCACGGATGTAAGAGATGAAGGGGGTAATCCCAATACCTCCAGCAATCCAAACCTGATTTTCTCGTCCTTCTTCTATAATCATGTGCCCGTAAGCTCTGTCAACGGTTACTTTGCTACCGACTTGAAGATTGTCATAGATATTCTTGGTAGGGTCACCTGAATTTTTGACGGTAAAGTAAAGGGTTTGACCATGACCTCCTGAGATAGAAAAGGGATGCGGAGCACTTTCAAAGCCTTCTTGGAAAATCTTTAGGAAGGCAAATTGTCCTGATTGATAGTCGAAAGGTCTGCTGAGATGGATTTGAATTTCTCTAGTATCGTGATTTAATCGTTTGAGATTGGTAATTTTCCCTAGATAGGGGAAGCCAATCTTTTGATAAAGGAAGATGATATAAAAACCAGCCAGTAAACCTAAAAGGGCATAGTTACCAACAAGAAAACTTAGAAGATTAAATGTAAGGAGACGATTGCCCATCATCATGTAGACGTGAAAGAGTCCGAAAATGTAGGCTAGATAAACCAGACGGTGAATCCATCTCCAAGCTTCGTATTGGATGTATTTGCCTAAATAGGCGACAAGGATGATACTGACAAAATATAGATGGCAAGGTTGCCAAACTGAGCAGCTAAACGAGAGCCCCACAAACCGCCCATACTAAAGTTATGAAAGATTAGTAGGATGATGGAGAGAAAGGCTGTGAATTTGTGGACAGTGTAGAGCTTCTCCAAACCGTGAAACCAGCTTTCTAGTAGGGGGGAGACGAGTGGCTAGGATAAAAGTCAGAGATAGGCTTGTTAAAGCTAGTCCTGGAATAGTGAATTGGGGAGAAGTGTTCATCCAAGCAAAAAGAGTCAAGATAAAACTAGCTATGATAAAGAGTATTCCTTTGATTGATTTCATAGAAAATTCCATTTCATTTAGATTTTGATTTGTTGTAAATAAAATTGTTACATTTTATCATAGAAAAAGTATGGTGTCAAATTGAGTTCTATAAATATCTACTCTCATCAAAAAACTCTCCAATTGAACTGGAGAGCTAATTTATTATTCTGCAGCTTGTTGCCAGCGTTTTGCTAGCATATGAGACAGGCTAGAAATGGCTAGGTTAAAGCTGAAGTAGATGAGGGCAATCAGGATGTAAAGACTGAAGACCTGCTCTGGTTCGAAATAACGGCCCATGAGAATTTGGCTTGCTCCAAAGAGTTCTTGTAGGGCGATAACAGAGTAGAGAAGACTGGTATCCTTAATTACGGTTACAAACTGAGAAATGATGGCTGGCAACATTTTGCGAATGGCTTGCGGGAGAATGATGTGGTAGAGGATTTGGGCTGAGGTAAATCCTTGCGACATTCCTGCTTCGTACTGCCCCTTGTCTACGGCATTGAGACCGCCTCGGATAATCTCAGCCAAGGCTGCTGAGGTAAAAAGGGTAAAGGCAGTAATACCAGCTGGTGTGGACTTCATCTTAAACACCAAAAAGATAGTGAAAATCCAGAGGAGGTTGGGAACATTACGTACAAATTCGATGTAAATACTGGAAATAATGCGTAAGATTGGATTTTTTCCATTTCTCATGACCGCTAGAACTGTACCGATAAGGGTAGAGAGGACGATGGCAATCAGAGAAATGTAGAGGGTCAAGCCAAATCCTTTAAAGATAAAGATTAGGTTATCTGGGGTCAAAACTTCTAAAATGGATTCCATAGTAACCTCCTAAAGTGAATAGGCTTTTTTGTTGGCTTGCTCCATCTTGCGACCAAACTGGGCAACAGGGAAGCAAAGAGAAAAGTAGAGCAGGGCAGCACCTAGAAAGGCTGGAATGTAGTTTCCGTTAAGTGCCGACCAAGACTTGGTCACAAACATCAAGTCCACTCCAGAGATGATAGCGACTGTAGAGGTGTTTTTGATGAGGTTGACGATTTGGTTGGTCAAAGGAGGGAGAATGATACGAAAGGCCTGAGGCAAGATAATCAAGCGCATAGCACTGATATAAGTAAAACCTTGCGACAAGGCGGCTTCCATTTGACCGCTAGGAATAGACTGAATGCCTGAGCGAATAACCTCGGCGATATAGGCGCCGTGATAGAGTCCCACGCAGAGAACAGCCGTCCAATAAATCGGAATCATGATGATATGGTCACTGATAAGTGGTAGACCATAAAAAACGATAACAAACTGCACCAAGAGGGGAGTGTTTTGGTAAAACTCGACAAAGATGCGAGCTAAAATGCGCAAAATTGGACGTTTGCTGGTTGACATGGCTCCAAAGAAGATGCCCAAAACCATGGCGAGGATAAAGGATCCAATCGCTAGGGCAAGGGTGAAGAGGAAACCATTGAAAAATTGTCCAAAATCCTGAAAATAGGCTGTCCAAGATGATAAATCTGTCATGGGGTGTCCTCCTTAATCTGCAGTATGGCTGGATGGTTTCAGCTTGTAACGGTCATAAAGTTTTTGCAAACTGCCATCCTTGCTCCATTTAGTAACCAAGTTATCGAGATAGTCGTTGAGTTCGGTATTTGATTTCTTGGTAACGATACCGTAGTCAGATGGCTTGAAACTATCATCTAGTAGTACTGTGCGTTTGCTGATGTAGCCAGACAGAATCGAGCGGTCAACGGAAAAGGCATCAATACGGTGGGCGTGTAGGGAAGTAATCAATTCTGGGTAGGAACCAAGTTCGACGAATTTAAACTTCAGACCTTTCTTTTTACCTAGTTCGGTAATCAAGCGTTGGGTGATGGAACCTTGGGCGACTCCGATGGTTTTGCCGTTTAGGTCCTCAATCTTTTTGATTTTGGCAGACTTATTGACCAAAAAGCCAGAAGCATCTGTGTAGTAAGGGCTGGTGAAGTTATAGAGTTTTTTGCGTTCGTCTGTGATGGTAAAGGTCGCGATATCCATATCGACCTGTTCGTTGTCTAGAAGGGGGCCACGAGTTTGCGCGGTAACAGGCACATAGCGAACCTTGACCTTGAGCTCATCAGCGACCATCTTGGCCAAGTCGGTTTCGATACCAGAATAGGTCCCTGTCTTGGGATCCTTGTAGCCGAAATTGGGAACGTCTTGTTTGACACCGACAACCAGCTCGCCTCTCTTTTGAATGTCTGCGATACTAGTATCAGCCTGAACTGGTTTTGTAGCAGCAAGGCCCAAAAGGCTAATCAGTAATGCTGATAAAAAGAATTTCTTTTTCATAGGTGCCTCCTTATTTGACTTTGTCACTTTCGTGGTTGATGATCTTGCTGAGGAATTGTTGGGCACGAGGTTCGCTTGGATTGTCGAAAAAGTCATCGACATCGGTCGTATCCACCAAAACTTCTCCGTCAGCCATAAAGATGATGCGATCCGCAACTTCACGGGCAAAGCCCATTTCATGGGTAACGACAATCATATTCATACCATCGTGGGCTAATTTTTGCATAACTGCCAGAACATCGCCGATGGTTTCAGGGTCAAGGGCAGATGTTGGCTCATCAAAGAGGAGGAGTTCCGGATGCATAGCGAGTCCGCGTGCAATGGCAATCCGTTGCTTTTGTCCACCAGACAGCATGGCTGGATATGAATCTTTCTTGTCCCACATATTTACAAATTCCAGATATTTTTGGGCTGTTTTTTCAGCTTCTTTTTTATCAATTCCTAGAACTTTTATGGGTGCTAGTGTTACGTTTTCTAACACTGTTTTGTGGGGATAGAGATTAAAATGCTGAAAAACCATGCCGACTTCCTTGCGAAGCGGTACCAAATCTTTCTGGCTGGCACCAGCAACCTGGTGACCATTTACTAGAAGGCTTCCTTTATCAACAGCCTCCAAACCATTGATGGTGCGGATAAGAGTGGACTTCCCAGAACCAGAAGGGCCTAGGAGTACAACAACTTGCCCTTTTTCAAAACGGAGATTGATGTCGCGGAGTGCATGGTAGTCTCCGTAATATTTTTCGACGTGTTCAAATTCTACTAAAGCCATAAAGAATCTCCTTTGTGTTAGATTTTATAACACGATTCTACACCAAAAGAATTGCCTTGTCAAATCATATCTGAAAAAATTCACTAAAATTTTATAAAAAAGCAATCTGGATAGAGAAAACGTCTAAATCATGTTATAATGAAGCAATAGAATTCTTAGAAAGAGTGGATGTCTTTTTGATAACACCTACTTATGAATGGCAGTTTGCCCCGCAGGTTGAAGATGCGAATTTTACAAAGATAGCCAAGAAGGCTGGACTGGCTCCTGAGGTGGCTCGGTTATTATTTGAGAGAGGGATTCAGGACCAAGAAAGTCTGAAGAAGTTTTTAGAACCTTCCTTGGAGGACTTGCACGACCCTTATCTGCTCCATGATATGGACAAGGCAGTGGGACGGATTCGTCAGGCCATTGAAGAAGGGGAAAATATCCTCATTTATGGAGATTACGATGCGGATGGAATGACTTCGGCTTCTATTGTGAAGGAAAGTTTGGAACAGCTTGGCGCTGAGTGCCGTGTTTACTTGCCCAATCGTTTTACTGATGGCTATGGTCCAAATGCTAGTGTCTATAAATACTTTATCGAGCAAGAAGGGATTTCTTTGATTGTGACGGTGGACAATGGGGTTGCTGGTCATGAGGCTATTGAATTGGCCCAGTCTATGGGAGTAGATGTCATTGTGACTGACCACCATTCCATGCCTGAAACCTTGCCTGATGCCTATGCCATTGTCCATCCTGAACATCCGGATGCGAACTATCCTTTCAAATATTTGGCTGGTTGTGGAGTGGCTTTCAAGCTGGCTTGTGCCCTGTTAGAAGAAGTACAAGTGGAATTGCTTGATTTGGTCGCTATTGGTACCATTGCTGATATGGTGAGTTTGACAGATGAGAACCGCATTCTAGTTCAATATGGTCTGGAAATGTTGGGACATACTCAGCGCATTGGTCTACAAGAAATGCTAGACATGGCTGGGATTGCCGCCGACGAAGTAACAGAAGAAACGGTTGGTTTCCAGATTGCCCCTCGTTTGAATGCCTTGGGTCGCTTGGATGATCCCAATCCTGCCATTGATTTGTTGACTGGGTTTGATGATGAGGAAGCGCATGAGATTGCTCTCATGATTCATCAGAAAAACGAAGAGCGCAAGGAAATCGTTCAGTCTATCTATGAAGAAGCTAAGACTATGGTGGATTCTGAGAAGAAGGTCCAAGTCTTGGCCAAGGAAGGTTGGAATCCTGGGGTTCTGGGTATTGTCGCTGGTCGTTTATTGGAAGAACTAGGGCAGACAGTCATCGTTCTCAATATAGAGGACGGTCGTGCCAAGGGTAGTGCCCGTAGTGTGGAAGCGGTCGATATTTTTGAAGCCCTAGATCCCCATCGCGACCTCTTCATCGCCTTTGGTGGCCATGCTGGTGCAGCGGGTATGACGCTGGAAGTTGAGAAACTCTCAGATTTATCTCAGGTCTTGGAAGACTATGTCCGTGAAAAAGGTGCAGATGCTGCTGGCAAGAATAAGTTAAACCTAGATGAAGAGTTGGATTTGGAGACTTTGAGTCTTGAAACAGTCAAGAACTTTGAGCGCTTGGCACCTTTTGGAATGGACAATCAGAAACCTATCTTTTATATCAAGGATTTTCAGGTCGAAAGTGCTCGTACTATGGGAGCAGGAAATGCCCATCTCAAGCTGAAAATTTCCAAAGGTGAGGCGAGTTTTGAAGTGGTGGCCTTCGGCCAAGGCAGATGGGCGACAGAGTTTTCTCAAACCAAGAATCTAGAGCTGGCAGTCAAATTGTCTGTCAACCAATGGAATGGCCAAACTGCCCTGCAGTTGATGATGGTGGATGCGCGTGTGGAGGGTGTTCAACTCTTTAACATCCGTGGGAAGAATGCAGTCTTGCCAGAAGGAGTTCCAGTCTTGGATTTTGCTGTAGAACTACCAAATCTTGCGGCTAGTGAAGCTATTGTCGTAAAAACCATTCCTGAGGATATTACTCAGCTGAAGACCATTTTTCAGGAACAGAATTTCTCTGCTGTCTATTTCAAGAATGATATTGATAAGGTCTACTATCTAACAGGCTATGGGACTAGAGAGCAGTTTGCAAAATTGTACAAAACCATCTACCAGTTCCCAGAGTTTGATATTCGCTATAAACTGAAGGATTTGGCTACTTATCTCAATATTCAACAAATCTTGCTGGTCAAGATGATTCAAGTATTTGAAGAACTAGGCTTTGTGACCATCAAAGATGGGGTCATGACAGTCAATAAAGAAGCGCCAAAGCGAGAGATAGGAGAAAGTCAGATTTATCAAAATCTCAAACAAACTGTCAAAGACCAAGAAATGATGGCCCTGGGTACCGTGCAAGAAATTTATGATTTTTTGATGGAAAAAGAGTAGAAGTTAGGAAAGAGTTGGGCAACCAGCTCTTTTTTGAAAACAAATCTTCATTTTGAAAATCATCAAAAAAATGGTATAATGGTAGGAAAAGATTCGGCTAACAGTAATAGTGCTTTTAGAATAAGAGGGTAAGCAACCCTATAATCAAGATAAACTAAGATTTTGGAGGAAAAATGAGTAATATTAGTTTAACAACACTTGGTGGTGTACGTGAAAATGGGAAAAATATGTACATTGCTGAAATTGGAGAGTCCATTTTTGTTTTGAATGCAGGGTTAAAATATCCCGAAAATGAACAATTAGGGGTCGATGTGGTGATTCCAAAGATGGACTACCTTTTTGAAAATAAAGATCGAATTGCTGGGGTATTTTTAACTCACGGACATGCAGATGCTATTGGTGCTCTGCCTTATCTCTTGGCTGAAGCCAAGGTACCTGTATTTGGCTCTGAGTTGACCATTGAGTTGGCCAAACTCTTTGTCAAAGGAAATGACGCAGTCAAGAAATTTAATGATTTTCATGTTATTGATGAAGATACGGAGATTGATTTTGGTGGGACAGTGGTTTCCTTCTTCCCTACGACTTACTCCGTTCCAGAGAGCCTGGGAATTGTCTTGAAGACAGCTGAAGGTAGCATCGTTTATACAGGTGACTTCAAATTTGACCAGACAGCTAGTGAATCCTATGCGACAGACTTCGCTCGTTTGGCAGAAATCGGTCGTGACGGCGTCCTGGCTCTCCTCAGTGATTCGGCCAATGCGGACAGCAATATTCAGGTGGCTAGTGAAAGTGAAGTTAGAGATGAAATTACCCAAACCATTGCTGACTGGGAAGGTCGTATCATCGTTGCAGCTGTTTCCAGTAACCTTTCTCGTATCCAGCAGATTTTTGACGCTGCGGATAAAACAGGTCGACGTATCGTCTTGACAGGATTTGATATTGAAAATATCGTCCGCACAGCGATTCGTCTCAAGAAGTTGTCTTTAGCCAACGAAATTCTCTTGATTAAGCCGAAAGATATGTCTCGCTTTGAAGACCATGAGTTGATTATTCTTGAGACAGGTCGTATGGGTGAACCTATCAATGGACTTCGTAAGATGTCGATTGGTCGCCATCGTTATGTAGAAATCAAGGATGGGGACCTGGTCTATATTGCTACGGCTCCGTCTATTGCTAAAGAAGCCTTCGTTGCGCGTGTGGAAAATATGATTTATCAGGCAGGAGGGGTTGTCAAATTGATTACCCAAAGTTTACATGTATCAGGGCACGGAAATGCGCGTGATTTGCAGTTGATGATCAATCTCTTGCAACCTAAGTATCTCTTCCCAATTCAAGGGGAATACCGCGAGTTGGATGCCCATGCTAAGGCTGCTATGGCAGTAGGTATGTTGCCAGAACGCATTTTCATCCCTAAAAAGGGAACCAGCATGGCTTATGAGAATGGGGACTTTGTCCCGGCTGGCGCAGTTTCAGCAGGGGATGTCTTGATTGACGGGAATGCTATCGGTGATGTTGGAAATGTGGTTCTTCGTGATCGTAAGGTCTTGTCAGAGGATGGCATTTTCATCGTCGCAATTACAGTTAACCGACGTGAGAAGAAAATTGTGGCCAAGGCTCGTGTTCACACGCGTGGATTTGTTTATCTCAAGAAGAGTCGCGATATTCTCCGTGAAAGTTCAGAATTGATTAATCAAACGGTAGAAGACTATCTTCAAGGAGATGACTTTGACTGGGCAGACCTTAAAGGGAAGGTTCGTGATAATCTTACCAAGTATCTCTTTGACCAAACCAAACGTCGTCCAGCTATTTTACCAGTAGTCATGGAAGCAAAATAATCGTTGAAATAAACAGGGAGAAAGTCGAGTTTCGGCTTTTTCTTATAGAAAAATAGAGGAAAAATTATGGCAGTAATGAAAATCGAGTATTACTCACAAGTTTTGGATATGGAGTGGGGAGTGAATGTTCTTTACCCCGATGCCAATCGAGTGGAAGAACCAGATTGTAAAGATATTCCCGTCTTGTACCTCTTGCATGGGATGTCTGGCAACCATAATAGCTGGCTCAAGCGGACCAATGTAGAACGCTTGCTTCGAGGAACCAATCTCATCGTTGTCATGCCTAATACCAGCAACGGTTGGTACACCGATACCCAATATGGTTTTGACTATTACACAGCTCTAGCAGAGGAATTGCCAGAGGTTTTAAAACGCTTCTTCCCTAACATGACTAGCAAGCGTGAAAAGACCTTTATCGCTGGTCTCTCTATGGGAGGCTATGGCTGTTTCAAATTGGCTCTTGCTACAAATTGTTTTTCTCATGCAGCTAGTTTTTCAGGTGCTCTTAGCTTTCAAGATTTTTCTCCTGAAAGCCAAGATTTGGGAACACCGGCTTATTGGAGAGGTGTGTTTGGGGAGATTAAAGATTGGACAGCTAGCCCCTATTCTCTTGAAAGTCTGGCTAAAAAATCGGATAAAAAGACCAAGCTCTGGGCTTGGTGTGGCGAGCAGGATTTCTTGTATGAAGCCAATAATCTCGCAGTGAAAAATCTCAAAAAACTAGGTTTTGATGTGACCTATAGCCATAGCGCTGGAACTCACGAGTGGTATTATTGGGAAAAACAATTGGAACGTTTTTTAGCAACCCTACCGATTGATTTCAAATTAGAAGAGAGATTGACTTAGTTTGAACTTCAGCATAGGGGGAGTAGGACTAAAATAAAATATGTTTTCACTAGACTTTTCAAACGAAAGTAGTAGAATAGTAATAAGATACTGGAGGAAAGAGAGTAGGAAATGTACCGTTATCAAATTGGCATTCCCGCATTAGAATATGATCAGTTTGTCAAAGACCATGAATTAGGCAATGTATTACAAAGTAGTGCTTGGGAAGAAGTGAAGTCTGACTGGGAACATGAGAAGTTTGGTGTTTACAGGGAAGAAAAATTACTGGCGACAGCTAGTATTTTGATTAGAACTCTTCCGCTAGGCTATAAAATGTTTTACATCCCAAGAGGACCTATATTGGATTATGGGGATACGGAACTTTTGAGTTTTGTCATTCAGTCCATTAAGTCTTATGCTCGCAGTAAGAGAGCGGTTTTTGTGACTTTCGATCCAAGTATTTGTCTATCTCAACATTTGGTTAATCAAGATAAAACAGAATATCCTGAAAAACTTTCTATTGTTGAGATTTTAGGGCAATTAGGAGTGAAGTGGTCTGGGCGGACAACCGAAATGGATGACACCATTCAGCCTCGTATTCAGGCGAAAATATATAAAGAAAATTTTGAAGAAGATAAACTTTCTAAATCAACAAAACAGGCTATTCGAACAGCACGGAATAAGGGGGTAGAGATTCAATTTGGCGGAACTGAATTATTGGAGTCTTTTTCCTTTTTGATGAAAAAAACCGAGAAGCGGAAAGAGATTCATTTGAGGAATGAAGCCTATTATAAAAAATTGTTAGATAATTTTAAGGACAAGGCCTACATCACCTTGGCAACCTTGGATGTCTCTAAACGTTCGCAAGAATTAGAAGAACAGTTGGCGAAAAATAGAGCCTTGGAAGAGACCTTTACTGAGTCGACTCGCACTTCAAAAGTAGAAGCGCAGAAGAAGGAAAAAGAACGTTTGTTAGAGGAATTGACTTTCCTGCAGGAATATATAGATGCAGGTCAAGCGAGAGTTCCCTTAGCGGCTACTTTGAGTTTGGAATTTGGTACTACCTCTGTCAATCTATATGCTGGTATGGATGATGCTTTTAAACGTTACAATGCTCCGATTTTAACTTGGTATGAAACGGCTCGCTATGCCTTTGAGCGAGGTATGGTCTGGCAAAATTTAGGTGGTGTTGAAAACTCTCTCAATGGTGGACTTTATCATTTTAAGGAAAAATTTAATCCAACGATTGAAGAATACTTGGGTGAATTTACAATACCTACCCATCCTCTCTATCCTCTGTTAAGACTTGCTCTTGATTTCCGTAAAACATTAAGAAAAAAACATAGAAAGTAAGTATATGGCACTAATTACACTCACGAAAGAAGAGTTTCAGGCTTATTCTGATCAGGTTTCTTCTCGTTCCTTTATGCAATCTGTCCAGATGGGGGATTTGCTAGAAAAAAGAGGGGCTCGAATTGTTTATCTTGCTTTGAAACAAGAAGGAGAGATTCAAGTTGCAGCTCTGGTTTATAGCTTGCCCATGCTGGGTGGTCTGCATATGGAGATCAATTCGGGGCCGATTTATACCCAACAAGATGCTCTTCCAGTTTTTTATGCGGAGTTAAAAGAATATGCCAAGCAAAATGGTGTATTAGAGTTGTTTGTAAAACCTTATGAAACTTATCAAACTTTTGATAGCCAAGGTAATCCAATAGATGCTGAGAAAAAAAATATCATTCATGGTTTAACTGATTTAGGTTATCAATTTGATGGCTTGACGACAGGTTATCCAGGTGGAGAGCCGGATTGGTTATACTATAAAGATTTGACTGAATTAACTGAAAAGAATTTGCTTAAAAGTTTTAGCAAAAAAGGGAAACCCTTGGTGAAAAAGGCTGAAACCTTTGGCATTCGGTTGAAAAAGTTAAAACGTGAAGAACTATCGATTTTTAAGAACATCACAAAAGAAACCTCTGAACGTAGAGAATATAGTGATAAAAGTTTAGAATATTATGAGCATTTTTATGATGTTTTTGGAGAACAAGCTGAGTTTCTCATAGCAAGCTTAAATTTTTCGGACTATATGAGCAAATTGCAAGGTGAACAAAGTAAACTAGAAGAAATCTTGGGCAAGTTGCGACTTGATTTGAGTAAAAATCCTCATTCTGAGAAAAAACAAAATCAACTGAGAGAATATTCTAGTCAATTTGAAACGTTTGAAGTTCGAAAAGCAGAAGCGCGAGACTTGATTGAAAAATATGGAGAAGAAGATATTGTTTTAGCCGGGAGTTTATTTGTTTATATGCCTCAGGAAACGACTTATCTCTTTAGTGGTTCTTACACTGAGTTTAATAAGTTTTATGCCCCTGCACTGCTTCAAAAATATGTTATGTTGGAAAGCATAAAACGTGGAATACCTAAATACAACTTCCTAGGCATTCAAGGGATTTTTGATGGTAGTGATGGTGTTTTGCGTTTTAAACAAAATTTTAATGGCTATATTGTACGTAAAGCAGGAACTTTCCGTTATCATCCATCGCCTTTAAAATACAAAGCTATTCAGTTATTCAAAAAAATAGTAGGACGTTAAGATGAAAAAGCCAGTATTTAGCTTTCTTTCAGCTTGTTTTAGTAAAATAGACTTTATTTGCTAGAAAGGTGGAGAGATATGCGTTGGCTTTTTCGTTTGATAGGGGCTTTCTTTTATTTTATTTGGCGTTTGTTTTGGCGTCTGGTTTGGATTGTTTTGCTTTTATGTACTCTTGCTTTTGGATTTCTCTGGTATCTGAACGGGGATTTTCAAGGGGCGCTGAAGCAAGCAGAACGGTCAGTAAAAATTGGTCAACAAAGTATCGACCAATGGGAAAGAACAGGGCAACTGCCTAAGTTGAACCAGACAGATAACCACCAGCATTCTGAAGGAAGATGGCCACAGGCTTCTGCTCGTATTTACTTGGATCCGCAGATGGATTCACGCTTTCAAGAGGCATATTTAGAAGCAATTCAGAACTGGAATCAAACCGGTGCCTTTCATTTTGAACTTGTGACTGAGTCCAGCAAGGCAGATATCTTGGCTACGGAGATGAATGACGGAGGTACTCCTGTGGCAGGAGAAGCGGAAAGTCAGACCAATCTCTTGACGGGGCAATTCTTGTCTGTCACGGTGCGGTTGAATCACTATTATCTGTCCAATCCAGACTATGGCTATTCCTATGAGCGCATTGTCCATACGGCAGAACATGAGTTGGGGCATGCGATTGGCTTGGACCATACAGATGAAAAGTCTGTCATGCAACCTGCGGGTTCCTTTTATGGTATTCAGGAAGTGGATGTTGCAAACCTTCGAAAAATATATGAGACTAGTGAGTAGGGAACAATCTTTCCCTACTTTTTTGCTATAATGGAACTATGAATAACTTGATTAAATCAAAACTAGAGCTCTTGCCGACCAGCCCAGGTTGCTACATTCACAAGGATAAAAACGGCACCATTATCTATGTGGGAAAGGCTAAAAATCTGCGTAACCGCGTGAGGTCTTATTTCCGTGGAAGTCATGATACCAAAACAGAGGCCTTGGTGTCTGAAATTGTAGATTTTGAATTTATCGTTACGGAGTCCAATATTGAGGCACTTCTCCTAGAAATCAATCTTATCAAGGAAAATAAGCCTAAATACAATATCATGCTCAAGGATGACAAGTCCTATCCCTTCATCAAAATCACCAATGAGCGCTATCCTCGTTTAATTATCACCCGTCAGGTCAAGAAGGACGGCGGTCTCTACTTTGGACCTTACCCAGATGTGGGGGCAGCCAATGAAATCAAGCGGCTGCTGGATCGAATTTTCCCTTTTAGAAAGTGTACGAATCCACCGTCTAAGGTTTGTTTTTACTACCATATCGGTCAATGTATGGCCCACACTATCTGTAAGAAGGATGAGGCCTACTTCAAGTCTATGGCTCAGGAGGTTTCTGACTTCTTAAAAGGACAGGATGACAAAATCATCGATGACCTCAAGGGCAAGATGGCATCCGCAGCACAAAGTATGGAGTTTGAACGTGCAGCGGAATACCGTGACCTGATTCAGGCCATTGGAACGCTTCGAACCAAGCAACGGGTCATGGCCAAGGATCTCCAAAACCGTGATGTCTTTGGCTACTATGTGGCCAAGGGATGGATGTGTGTCCAGGTTTTCTTTGTCCGTCAGGGCAAGCTCATTGAGCGCGATGTCAATCTTTTTCCCTATTATAATGATCCGGATGAGGATTTCTTGACCTATGTAGGACAATTTTATCAAGAAAAATCTCATCTAGTTCCTAATGAGGTGCTGATTCCGCAGGATATTGACGAAGAAGCTGTCAAGGCTTTGGTAGACACCAAGATTCTTAAGCCTCAGCGTGGAGAGAAAAAGCAACTGGTCAATTTGGCTATAAAGAATGCTCGAGTCAGTCTAGAGCAGAAGTTCAATCTGCTAGAGAAATCTGTCGAAAAGACCCAAGGGGCTATTGAAAATCTAGGACGCTTGCTTCAAATTCCAACCCCAGTTCGTATCGAATCTTTCGATAACTCCAACATCATGGGGACCAGTCCTGTTTCAGCCATGGTGGTCTTTGTCAACGGCAAACCAAGTAAGAAGGATTATCGTAAGTATAAAATCAAGACTGTCGTTGGGCCAGACGACTATGCCAGTATGAGAGAAGTCATTCGCAGACGCTATGGTCGAGTACAGCGTGACGGTTTGACTCCGCCAGATTTGATTGTGATTGATGGGGGACAAGGTCAAGTCAATATCGCCAAGCAAGTCATCCAAGAGGAGCTAGGCTTGGATATCCCCATTGCAGGTTTGCAAAAGAATGATAAGCACCAAACCCATGAATTGCTCTTTGGAGATCCGCTTGAGGTGGTGGAGTTGTCTCGCAATTCTCAGGAATTTTTCCTGCTCCAACGTATTCAAGATGAGGTCCACCGCTTTGCCATTACTTTCCACCGCCAACTGCGCTCCAAAAATTCCTTTTCATCACAATTGGATGGCATTGACGGCCTGGGATCTAAACGCAAGCAAAATCTCATGAAGCATTTCAAGTCTCTAACTAAAATCAAGGAAGCAAGTGTGGATGAGATTGTCGAAGTCGGTGTGCCTAGAGCTGTTGCAGAGGCTGTGCAAAACAAGTTGAACCCGCAGGAAGAAGAGGAATTGGCTCAAGTGGCGGAAGAAAGAGTAGATTATCAAACAGAAGGAGACCATCATGAACCATAAAATCGCAATTTTATCAGATATTCATGGCAATACAACTGCCCTAGAAGCAGTGATTGCAGATGCTAAAAACCAAGGAGTCAGTGAATACTGGCTTCTGGGAGATATTTTTCTTCCCGGTCCCGGTGCAAATGACTTGGTAACCCTGCTAAAGGATCTTCCTATCACGGCAAGTGTTCGAGGCAATTGGGATGATTGTGTCCTTGAGGCTTTAGATGTGCAATATGGCTTAGAAGACCCACAGGAAGTCCAGCTCATGCGATTGACCCAGTTTTTGATGGAGCGAATGGATTCTACAACGATTGTCTGGTTACGAAACTTGCCTTTGCTTGAAAAGAAAGAAATTGACGGCTTGCGCTTTTCTATCTCTCATAATTTGCCAAATAAGAACTATGGTGGTGACTTGCTAGTTGAGAATGATACAGAGAAATTTGACCAACTACTAGATGAGGAAACGGACGTGGCAGTCTATGGTCATGTTCACAAGCAGTTGCTTCGTTATGGCAGTCAAGGGCAACAAATTATCAATCCAGGTTCGATTGGTATGCCCTATTTTAATTGGGAGGCGTTAAAAAATCACCGTGCCCAGTATGCCGTGATAGAAGTTGAAGATGGGGAATTGGTAAATATCCTATTTCGTAAAGTTGCTTATGACTACGAAGCGGAGTTGGAATTGGCTAAGTCTCAGGGTCTTCCCTTTATCGAAATGTATGAAGAACTACGAAGAGAAGATAACTATCAGGGGCACAATCTGGAACTCTTAGCCAGCTTAATAGAAAAGCATGGGTATGTAGAGGATGTGAAGAATTTTTTTGATTTTTTGTAAGAGTTTCCTAAAATAACCAATGCAAACTAAAAACGATTGGCTGGTCCAATCGTTTTTAATATATCTTATTGTAACTGAGATTGATCTGGGAGGTAAGAGCCACCTAGATAGGTATTGCTGAGTTTTTCGAGTGTTCCGTCTTGATAGAGTTCTTTGAGCGCTTTATCAAATTTCTCTTTAAACTCTTTTTGGTCGCTTGAGAAAACGATATAGTTGCTGGGGCTATCGGCAGAAGGCAAGTCAACCACAGAAAGGTCCAAGCCACGGTCCTTGATAATCTTTTGAACGGATACCTTGTCAAAAACGAGGAAATCAAACTCTCCGTTAGCAAGGTCTAGGATTCGCTTACCGATATCCTCGCCAGAAAAATCGATCGTAGCGGGATTGTCAGTGTGTTTTTGATTCCAGTTATTGATGAATTGAGCGTTTGAAGTTCCGGTATCTTCTTGCGTTGTTTTACCAGCAATTTGGTCAAGTGAAGTCAAAGGATTTTTCTTGTTGCTGACGAGGACGAGGGGGTTGTTCGAAATTGGAAGTGAGTAGAGGTATTTTTCAGCACGCTCTTTTGTGTAACTCAGGTTGTTGGCTGCAGCCTGATAGTGACCAGAATCAAGTCCTGGAAAGATACTCTCCCAGGCAGTTCT
Source organism: Streptococcus toyakuensis (assembly GCF_024346585.1). Lineage (NCBI taxonomy): Bacteria > Bacillati > Bacillota > Bacilli > Lactobacillales > Streptococcaceae > Streptococcus > Streptococcus toyakuensis. The sequence goes on along the minus strand of NZ_AP024523.1, from coordinate 1,565,588 downwards.
TTGGAATTGAATCTCGTAGTCGCTGAGTTTTTCATCAACTGCTTTTAGAACTTCGATGTCGAAGCCTGTCAGATTTCCCTTGTCTTCGTAGTCAAATGGTGGCACATCGCCAGCTGTAGCAACGACGATTGTCTTTTGAGAGCTGGTCTCTTTAGGTGTGGCTTGATTTCCACAGGCAACCAAAAATGGTAGGATGGCTAATAATAGGCTAAATTTTTTCATAATATCTCCATTCAAATGTAAGGTACTTGCTAGTTTATCAGAAACTGTCTTGATGAACCAATATATATTTTTTATGGTTGTGATAAAAAAACTTAATCATGAAAAATCCCTGCAAGCTCTTTCAAATTATGGTAGAATGGAAGCAGTAGAATTAGAAAAGGAAATCGATTATGAAATTTCTTGAATTAAATAAAAAACGTCATGCGACTAAGCATTTCACTGATAAGCCGGTGGATCCAAAAGATGTGCGTACGGCTATCGAAATTGCAACCTTGGCACCCAGTGCCCACAACAGCCAGCCATGGAAATTTGTGGTAGTACGTGAGAAAAATGCCGAACTGGCAAAATTGGCTTACGGTTCGAACTTTGAACAGGTATCATCAGCGCCTGTAACTATTGCCCTGTTTACAGACACAGATTTGGCTAAACGTGCTCGTAAGATTGCCCGAGTTGGTGGTGCTAACAATTTCTCAGAAGAACAACTTCAATACTTCATGAAAAATTTACCAGCTGAATTCGCCCGCTACAATGAACAACAGGTCAGCGACTACCTAGCCCTCAATGCAGGTTTGGTTGCCATGAACTTAGTTCTGGCTCTTACAGACCAAGGAATCGGATCAAATCTGATTCTTGGATTTGACAAATCAAAAGTCAATGAGGTTTTAGAAATCGAAGACCGTTTCCGCCCAGAACTTTTGATTACAGTGGGTTATACAGACGAAAAATTGGAACCAAGCTACCGCTTGCCAGTAGATGAAATCATTGAGAAAAGATAGAAAGAAGAAAAAAATGACAGTAATTGATTTTACAGCAGAAGTAGAAAAACGCAAAGAAGACCTCTTGGCTGACTTGTTTAGCCTTTTGGAAATCAACTCAGAACGTGATGACAGCAAGGTTGATGCTGAGCATCCATTTGGACCTGGGCCGGTAAAAGCTTTGGAGAAATTCCTTGAAATTGCAGACCGTGATGGCTACCCAACTAAAAATGTTGATAACTATGCAGGACATTTTGAGTTTGGTGATGGAGAAGAAGTTCTCGGAATCTTTGCCCATATGGATGTGGTGCCTGCTGGTAGCGGTTGGGATACAGATCCTTACACACCAACTATCAAAGACGGTCGCCTTTATGCGCGTGGAGCTTCGGACGACAAGGGACCTACAACAGCTTGCTACTATGGTTTGAAAATCATCAAAGAATTGGGACTTCCAACTTCTAAGAAAGTTCGTTTCATCGTTGGAACAGATGAAGAATCAGGATGGGCAGACATGGACTACTACTTCGAGCACGTAGGACTTGCCAAGCCAGACTTTGGTTTCTCCCCAGATGCTGAGTTCCCTATCATCAATGGTGAAAAAGGAAATATCACGGAATACCTCCACTTTGCAGGTGAAAATGCGGGTGCTGCCCGTCTTCACAGCTTTACAGGTGGTTTGCGTGAAAACATGGTACCAGAATCAGCAACAGCGGTTGTTTCAGGTGATTTGGCTGACTTGCAAGCTAAACTAGATGCCTTTGTTGCAGAACACAAACTTAGAGGAGAACTCCAAGAAGAAGCTGGCCAATACAAGGTGACGATCATTGGTAAATCAGCCCACGGTGCTATGCCTGCTTCAGGTGTCAATGGTGCGACTTACCTAGCCCTCTTCCTTAGCCAGTTTGACTTTGCTGCTCCAGCCAAAGACTACCTTGACATCGCTGGTAAAATTCTCTTGAACGACCATGAGGGTGAAAATCTCAAGATTGCCCATGTGGATGAAAAGATGGGTGCCCTTTCTATGAATGCCGGTGTCTTCCGCTTCGATGAAACAAGTGCTGACAATACTATTGCCCTTAATATCCGCTATCCAAAAGGAACCAACCCAGAGCAAATCAAGTCAATCCTTGAAAACTTGCCAGTTGCTTCTGTTAGCCTTTCTGAGCACGGTCACACGCCTCACTATGTGCCAATGGAAGATCCACTTGTGCAAACCTTGTTGAATGTCTATGAAAAACAAACTGGACTTAAAGGTCACGAGCAAGTTATCGGTGGTGGAACCTTTGGTCGCTTGCTAGAACGAGGTGTTGCCTATGGTGCCATGTTCCCAGACTCAATTGACACCATGCACCAAGCCAATGAATTTATCGCCTTGGATGATCTCTTCCGAGCTGCAGCAATCTATGCCGAAGCAATTTACGAATTGATCAAATAAAACGATAGAAGTCTGAGATTGTATGCTTGGACTTCTTTTTGGAGGGAAAGTAGATGTCTCAAATTGAAAGAATCAAGCAGGCTATTATGGCGGATCCGCAGAATGTCAGCTATACAGAGCGTGGCATTGAACCTCTCTTTGCAGCGCCAAAGACTGCTCGCATCAATATCATCGGTCAAGCGCCTGGTCTTAAAACGCAGGAGGCAGGCCTTTACTGGAAAGATAAGAGTGGTGACCGCCTGAGAGACTGGCTAGGTGTGGATGAAGATACCTTTTACAATTCAGGTTATTTTGCTGTTTTGCCTATGGATTTCTACTTTCCAGGGCATGGCAAGTCGGGTGACCTGCCACCGAGAACTGGCTTTGCTGAAAAATGGCATCCTCAGCTCTTGCAAGAATTACCAGATATTCAGTTAACCCTCTTGATTGGCCAATATGCCCAAGCCTACTATTTGCAGGAGAAAATCAGTGGCAAGGTAACAGAACGGGTAAAACATTACCAGAACTACTTGCCAACCTATTTTCCACTAGTTCACCCCTCACCGCGAAATCAAATCTGGATGGCCAAAAATCCTTGGTTTGAGTCAGAAGTGGTGCCGGATTTGAAAAAAAGAATTAAAACTATTTTATAGTCAATGAAAATCAAAGAGCAAACTAGGAAGCTAGCCGCAGGCTACTCAAAGTACGGCTTTGAGGTTGTGGATAAAACTGACGAAGTCAGCTCAAAACACTGTTTTGAGGTTGTGGATAGAACTGACGAAGTCAGTAACCATACCTACGGTAAGGCGATGCTGACGTGGTTTGAAGAGATTTTCGAAGAGTATTAGGAGAAAAAGAATGAAAGAAATAACCTTTGACGCATTTTACCAGCTTTATCAAAACAATCAACTTTCTCTAGTGGACGTGAGAGAAGTGGATGAGTTTGAAGCACTCCATTTAGAAGGCGCCCACAACCTGCCACTTAGTCAATTGGCTGATACCTATGATCAGTTGAACAAGGACCAGTTACATTATGTTATTTGTAAATCTGGAATGAGATCGGCGCGTGCTTGCCAATTCCTATCAGAACAAGGTTATGAAGTTATCAATGTACAAGGTGGCATGATGGCCTTTGAAGAACTGTAAACAGTACAATTTTCTCCTACTTGGTGTGGACTGGGTAGGAGAATTTTATTTTTAGACAATTCTCATTTTTAAGAATCTTGAAAACATTCAATATTTACTTCGTGAAGCTTTTTTCATACTCCTATTCATGATATACTAGGTCAGTATTTTATAAATATGAAGGAGATTTTCATGGCTAAAAAAGGTGCCCTAACAGGTTTACTCCTGTTTGGAATATTTTTTGGTGCGGGGAACTTGATTTTTCCGCCTTCTCTAGGTGCTCTATCTGGAGAACATTTTCTTCCTGCCATCGCAGGTTTTGTCTTTTCAGGTGTCGGTATCGCCGTATTGACTCTTATTATTGGAACGCTAAATCCTAAAGGATATATCTACGAGATTTCAACAAAGATAGCGCCTTGGTTTGCGACTCTTTACCTCTCAGTTCTTTACTTGTCAATCGGTCCATTCTTTGCTATCCCACGTACTGCTACAACAGCTTACGAAGTAGGGATTAGCCCCCTTTTGTCGGATGCAAATAAAGGTCTTGGTTTGATTGTCTTTACGGTTCTTTACTTTGCAGCAGCCTATCTAATTTCGCTTAATCCATCAAAAATCTTAGACCGTATCGGCCGTATTTTAACACCAGTCTTTGCTATTTTGATTGTTATCTTGGTTGTTCTAGGAGCTATCAAATATGGTGGAACAAGTCCTCAAGCTGCGTCAGCTGCTTATCAAGCTTCTGCCTTTGGTACAGGTTTCCTAGAAGGTTACAATACCTTGGATGCCCTTGCCTCAGTTGCCTTTAGTGTAATCGCAGTTCAAACCTTAAAACAACTTGGATTTTCAAGTAAGAAAGAATACATTTCGACTATTTGGGTTGTTGGTATCGTTGTAGCCCTTGCCTTCAGCGCTCTTTACATCGGTTTAGGTTTCCTTGGAAATCATTTCCCGGTACCAGCTGAGGCGATGAAGGGTGGAACACCAGGTGTTTACATCTTGTCACAAGCGACTCAAGAAATCTTTGGCTCAACAGCTCAACTCTTCCTTGCAGCTATGGTTACCGTAACCTGCTTCACAACAACAGTTGGTTTGATTGTGTCAACAGCTGAGTTCTTTAATGAGCGCTTCCCACAAATCAGCTACAAGGTTTATGCGACAGCCTTTACCTTGATTGGATTTGCCATTGCTAATTTAGGTCTTGATGCGATTATCAAGTACTCAATTCCAGTACTGGTTATCTTGTACCCAATCACGATTGCTATCGTTATGATTGTCATTGTCAACAAATTTGTGGCTCTTTCAAAACCAGGTATGCAGTTGACAATTGCTGTTGTTACAGCTATTGCCATTGCAAGCGTACTAGGAAGCTCATTTAAAGTTGAGTTTCTTGCAAATCTTGTCAAGGCTCTTCCTTTTGCCAAGGCATCTCTCCCATGGTTAGTACCAGCCGTTGTCGGAATCTTGCTCTCATTGGTTCTACCAAATAAGCAAGAAAGCGATGTTTTTGAAATGGAATAATCATTAAAATCACTTTTGTAGCTAAGTCTACAGGGGTGATTTTCTTTTTTATCCGATGATAAATGTGTTATAATAGGTAGCAAAAGAGGTGAAGAAATGAATCAAACAGTAGAATATATCAAAGAACTGACAGCTATTGCGTCTCCAACAGGTTTCACTCGGGACATTGCGGACTATTTAGTCAAAACTTTAGAAGGTTTTGGTTACCAGCCGGTTCGCACAGCTAAGGGCGGTGTCAATGTGACCATTAAAGGTCAAAATGATGGAGAGCATCGCTATGTGACTGCCCATGTGGATACGCTGGGGGCCATTGTCCGTGCTGTCAAACCAGATGGCCGTCTCAAACTGGATCGTATCGGTGGTTTTCCTTGGAATATGATTGAAGGTGAAAACTGTACAGTGCATGTGGCTAGCACAGGTGAAAAAGTATCAGGAACCATCCTCATCCACCAAACTTCTTGCCATGTCTACAAGGATGCAGGAACTGCAGAACGCACGCAGGACAATATGGAAGTGCGTTTGGACGCAAAAGTGACCAATGAAAAAGAAACTCGTGCCTTGGGGATTGAGGTCGGTGATTTTATTAGCTTTGACCCACGAACTGTCGTGACAGAGACAGGTTTTATCAAGTCTCGTCATTTGGATGACAAGGTCAGCGCAGCGATTTTGCTTAATTTGCTTCGTGTTTATAAGGAAGAGAAGATTGAATTGCCCGTAACAACCCATTTTGCTTTTTCAGTTTTTGAAGAAGTTGGGCATGGAGCTAACTCTAATATCCCTGCTCAGGTAGTCGAATATCTGGCTGTGGATATGGGAGCAATGGGAGATGACCAGCAAACAGACGAATATACAGTGTCTATCTGTGTCAAGGATGCTTCTGGACCTTATCACTATGACTTCCGTCAACATTTGGTGGCTTTGGCGAAAGAGCAAGATATTCCATTTAAGTTGGATATCTATCCATTTTATGGATCGGACGCTTCAGCGGCCATGTCAGCAGGTGCAGAGGTCAAGCATGCCCTCCTTGGTGCGGGAATCGAGTCCAGTCACTCTTATGAGCGCACCCACATTGATTCAGTAGTGGCGACTGAGCGTATGGTTGACGCCTATCTCAAGAGCGAGGAGGTATCATAGAATGTGCTTAATCTGTCAGAGAATCGAACTCATCAAAGCTGGAGAAAATCCCTACTTTGTCAAAGAACTAGAAACAGGATATGTAGTTATTGGAGACCACCAATACTTCAAGGGCTATACCTTATTTTTAGCAAAGGAGCATGTCACAGAACTCCACCATATGGAGACTTCTGTAAAACTTCATTTTCTAGAGGAAATGAGTTTAGTCCAAGAAGCTGTTGCCAAAACGTTTAAAGCTGAAAAGATGAACATTGAACTTCTAGGAAATGGCGATGCCCACGCTCATTGGCATCTTTTTCCGCGAAGAGCAGGTGATATGAAGGGGCACGGACTTAATGGCCGTGGCCCAGTCTGGTGGGTGCCCTGGGAAGAAATGGCAGCAGAAGATTGCCAAGTACAATCGCCAGAGCTGGAAGAGATGATTAAAATCTTATCTCATGAATTAGAGAAGCATTTGGCCTAAGAGAGAGGAAGAAAGAAATGAAAAAAAGATATGTCATTTTATCTGGTTTACTAGCATTGACTCTTGCAGCTTGTTCGCAAGAAAAAACGAAACTTGAAGAAAATACTCAAAAGACGGAGCAAAGCAGTCAACCGGAAGGAACTGTAGGCAGCAAATCTCAAGCTTCTAGTCAGAAAAAGGCAGAAGTTAGCAATAAAGGAAACTATTATAGTATCCAAGGAAAATACGATGAAATCATCGTAGCAAATAAACACTATCCATTGTCGAAAGACTACAATCCAGGGGAAAATCCAACAGCCAAAGCAGAGTTGCTCAAACTCATCAAAGCTATGCAAGAGGCAGGTTTCCCAATCAGTGACCATTACAGTGGTTTTAGAAGTTATGAAACTCAGACAAAGCTCTACCAAGATTATGTCAACCAAGATGGGAAGGCAGCTGCTGACCGTTACTCTGCTCGTCCCGGTTACAGTGAACACCAAACTGGCTTGGCCTTTGATGTTATTGGGACTGATGGTGATTTAGTAACAGAAGAAAAAGCGGCTCAATGGCTCTTGGACCATGCGGCTGATTATGGCTTTGTTGTCCGTTATCTCAAAGGTAAGGAAAAAGAAACCGGTTATATGGCTGAAGAATGGCACCTTCGTTATGTCGGAAAAGAAGCAAAAGAAATTGCAGAGAGTGGTCTCAGTTTGGAAGAATACTACGGCTTTGAAGGCGGAGATTACGTCGATTAAAAAAATAAAATTTTCTCTTGCAATTCTAGATAAATAGTGTATAATAGATGGGTATGTGTAAAGCATACTTGTGGGAGGTAAAAATCTTTAATTACCGCCAAAACCACAAAGGAGGATTTAAAAATGGCTAAAAAAGTCGAAAAACTTGTAAAATTGCAAATCCCTGCTGGTAAAGCTACACCAGCTCCACCGGTTGGACCTGCTCTTGGTCAAGCTGGTATCAACATTATGGGATTCACAAAAGAGTTCAACGCTCGTACAGCTGACCAAGCTGGCATGATCATTCCAGTTGTTATCTCAGTTTACGAAGATAAATCATTTACTTTCGTTACGAAAACACCACCAGCTGCTGTTCTTTTGAAAAAAGCTGCAGGTGTTGAAAAAGGATCAGGTACACCTAACAAAACTAAAGTTGCTACAGTTACTCGTGCACAAGTACAAGAAATTGCAGAAACTAAGATGCCAGATTTGAACGCAGCAAACGTAGAGTCTGCAATGCGTATGATCGAAGGTACTGCTCGTTCTATGGGATTCACTGTTGTTGACTAATCAATAACATAGTAAAAAATCTCACAGCAGTCTATTAGTTGCTTTTCATACTAGGCAAGTGACTGATGCTTGTACTTGGGTACAGCAAGGGAACTTAAGGCCCTAGGAAAAGAAAAATAATAGACTGAAAACCCGCAAGACTTCATCATTTCGAGAAGTGACGTGGGAGATGAAAATCGATTGAACCACTTACAAGGAGAATAGAAAATGGCTAAAAAAAGCAAACAACTTCGTGCTGCTCTTGAGAAAATCGACAGCACAAAAGCATACAGCGTAGAAGAAGCTGTAGCACTTGCAAAAGAAACTAACTTTGCAAAATTTGACGCAACTGTAGAAGTTGCTTACAACTTGAACATCGACGTTAAAAAAGCTGACCAACAAATCCGTGGAGCAATGGTATTGCCAAACGGTACTGGTAAAACTTCACGCGTTCTTGTTTTCGCACGTGGTGCAAAAGCTGAAGAAGCAAAAGCTGCTGGTGCAGACTTTGTTGGTGAAGATGACCTTGTTGCTAAAATCAACGACGGTTGGTTGGACTTCGACGTAGTTATCGCTACACCTGACATGATGGCTCTTGTTGGACGTCTTGGACGTGTCCTTGGACCACGTAACTTGATGCCAAACCCTAAAACTGGTACTGTAACAATGGATGTTGCTAAAGCAGTTGAAGAGTCTAAAGGTGGTAAAATCACTTACCGTGCTGACCGTGCAGGTAACGTTCAAGCTATCATCGGTAAAGTATCATTTGAAGCTGAAAAATTGGTTGAAAACTTCAAAGCTTTCAACGAAACAATCCAAAAAGCAAAACCAGCTACAGCTAAAGGAACTTACGTAACAAACTTGACTATCACAACTACTCAAGGTGTTGGTATCAAAGTTGACGTAAACTCACTTTAATCAGTAGTTTCTATCAGAGAACGAGTACGAAAGTGCTCGTTTTTTTGTATTTCGTTTTATTTCATTATCTAACCTTCTTGGAAAATATTAAAAGATGGTAGGAGGATTTGGATTCATCTTTTTAAAGTTAAGCAATAAAAGGAAAATATATAAAAATGAGATAAAGAAATCGTTTTAAAAGGGTATTTATAAATAAATATACAAAAACGCTGATGAAACACGGAGGAAATTTAATTGTAAAAAGAGATTGGTGAATATTCAGAAAATAGAAACAAAAGTGACAATTTTAAAAATTATTAACTGTATGGAATGCTGATAAATCAAGTAAAATGTTAACTTAAATTTCACTTGGAAAATTGTTATTTTTTTTAAATTTATAAATCAAATATCTTGTGTAATGAGATAAGATGTGATATTATTTATATACATGTTAATTGTGAATTATATAAAATTTTCTCTCAATTATGTAAAAGTTGTTGAGGGATTTTTTGGGAAATTTTTAACTAACATGATGAAAATAAAAGGAGGTTGTTAGTCTCGATGAAAGGCAAGCAACAACAAGATTTTAGAGTAGAAAAATACATCCGTTATGGGATTCGTAAATATAGCTTTGGAGCAGCATCCGTAGCGATTGCGGCTGGTTTGATGTTCCTTGGAAATGGAGCAGTATCTGCCTCAGAAACAGCAGTTAATGGGAATGGTTCTGATGTAGCTGTAGTATCAGCTAATACTGAAGATAATCAGGATAAAGTTGTAACTCCTGTAGTAGACAATAAGGAAGTTAAAGAAGAAGCTAAACCTGAAGTAGCGACTCCTGCAGTGACTCCTAAAGTAGAAGAGTCTAAAAAGGAAGAAGCGCAGAAAACTGAAGAAGTTACAAAAGAAGAAGCTGCTCCTAAACTAGACAAGTCTCAACTTGAATCTTATGTTAATGAAGTAGCTGGGAAACTTGCTGCTGGTAAATACGCAAACAAGACAGACGAAAGTTTGGCTCTTTTGAATGCTGACTTGGAAGCAGCTAAAACAGCTCTTTCAAATGCTACAAGCCAAGATGAATTGAAGGCTGCCTACAACAAACTTGTTACAACTGTTAACTCAAAATTAAAAAATAAACCAGTAGAAAAGAAAGAAACACTAGCAGTAGATACTACCAATGGTAAAGAAACTGTCGGAAAGAAAGCGGAAAATACAGAGAAAAAATCTGAATCAAACGCTATCGAAAACACAGGTTCAAAAGATGAGCGTAACGGTAAAGAACTAGTAGAAGGTTCAAACCTACGTTCAGCTAATGAAGGGTATACACTAGCATCTACCGAACTTAGAAAAGAAAACGGTGAGTTTGCAACAGCTACTGGTAAAACGTATAAAGAATTAGATAGCAATGCTGCATATAGAATTTATGTAAAAGGATTCCAATCAGAAAACACAGAAGAAGTTGCTAAAAACAACCCACAACCTGGTACTGGAGCACGTACTGACCTTCCGTTATCAAAAACAGAAGCACAAAAACTTGGACGTGAAGCAGCGATGTGGAATAATAAGCTTCGTGCAAGTGGTCAAAATAATAATACTAACCCATATGGATCAGGTGGAGCTTAGGAATATCTAGCAACAGAAATTTATGGATACACATATGAACAAGGTAACCACTATGTTTATCTAAAAGATGTAACAAAACGTTTCGAGTTAAACGATGCGGCAAAAGCAGCAGGCTATACTATCAAGAAAGTCACTCCAATGAACTTGCCGCCAGGTTTAGGCTATAACGCAAATTCGGATACTGTAGAAGGTTATATCGGAGCCAATATCCAGAATGGGGTGTACGACTTCCGTTATGAATTAACTGTAGCAAAAGGTGATACTGAGCAAAAAGTGTACTTCCGTGACCTACAAGCTGGTTGGATTGGATGGCAAGATAGCTCTGCACCACGTATTCAAGGAACATCAAAATTAGTAACAATAGGTGATCAAGTAAATCATAACATTGAATATGTAGATAATGATGGAATTAGTCGTGATGAAAGAGCTGGTTATGTATACACAAGTGGTGGAGACAAAGTTGTTGCTGGTTCAAAAACTGCCCCTAAACAAGAGAAAGGCGCAACCTTTACTGCAGTTGATGGATCTAGAGTAAGAACTCAGAACTCACCGCGTACAATCACAGCGCATACAAGCTTAAACGGTAATTATACAGGAAGTGAAACTTCGATAAATGATGTTGTACCAGGATTAAATTATAATCCAACAACTGGAGATATTACTGGAACAGCAAATGAAGCTGGTATTTTCACAGCAACTGCTTATGCCAAAGATTATAATAATACAACCAATGCAACAAATACGGATTGGAATATGTATGGTCAAGAAGCTCATGAAAATATTACAATTGCAGTAGCCCCTAAGATTACTGTTAAGAATGTTGAAGCTTATGCTACAAATGTACCTGTGACAATTTCAAAAGGTGCTAACAAAGCGGAAATTACAATGCCAGATGGAACAGTTACAAAACTTGTAGTTAAAGATGGCAACTGGACAGTAGCTGCAGGTACTACTAATACAGCTGTACAAGAAGGTGCGATATTAGGAGTAGCATCTACAACAGAAGATTCAACTCTTAACTTAACTGTAACACCAGAATCTACAAAATACGTTGGTGTTGATAGTATTGCAGCAAAAGCTACTACAGATAAAGTACGTGCAAATTTACAGCGTGAAGTTGTTAAAGTAAAAGATAAAGATGATAAAGAATATACAGCTACTTTCAATAGTGCAACAGGTAAATACGATCTTCCAAATGAAGATGCATATGTACTAAAAAAGAATGTAGATGGAACTACAACATTAACAGAACGTCGTGTCTATACAGATGCAAAAGCAGATGGTAGTGTGGATTACATCGTTTACGAATTTACTCGTACATGGACTACAACTTCAAATGTAGCTACTTTAATAGAAAAAGTTGCAGAAATCCGCAAAAACGGAGAAGTAAAAGCGGTCAGTGATGTAAAGCGTACAGTTACTACTTCACCAAAAGCTCAGACAGCTGATACAACAGGTGTTACTGTAACTGTGAATTATGATTCAGTAACAGATAAATGGACTGCTTCTGATGGTTCGGCTGTTACTGCAGAAAAATCAAATGCAGGATGGAATATTTCTACAGATTCTGGATTTAAAGGGTATATTGCATACCGTGAAGCAACTTCTACAGATGTAGCATCAATTCAAAATGCTAAACCAACAGGGACTTCAGCAAGTTATTCAGAAGCAAAAGGTACATCAGTAGACTTAATTAAATCTACTAAAGCAAACGTAGCATTTACTGATGCTATCGATGATAAAACATCAGCAACAGATTCTGATACTATCAAAACAAAAGTAACAGTAACTGCACCAGATGGAAGTGAAAAGGAATTTAATACAGCGCAAACTGAAGAAGCTGCTTACATTCAGGCTCAACGTACTGCTGCTGAAAAAACAAAAGCAGCAGCAACAGCTATCAAAGAACAACAAGATTCACAAAACGAATTAGCTCGTCTTCAAGAACTATTGGATCGTGCTTCAAGATTAGCGGATGATGCTCAAAAAGCATTAGATAATTTAAAACTACGCTCTATTTCTCCGACGGCTCAAGAATTAGCAGAGAGAAGACTTGCGCATGCTAAAGAGTTTAAAGCATCTGTAGAAACACAATTAGAAACAGCTAAAGTAAACCTTTCAGCAAAAAATACTGAAGTAGAGTCAACACGTACTGCAGCTTTAGAAGCTGAAAAAACAGTAGAAATAGCACGTGCAGCCCTTAAAACAGCTGCAGAAGCAAACTTAGCTAAAGCTAACGCTTATGTATTATCTCAAAAAGGACGCTACAAAGTAACAGTAAGTGCAGTAGATTCAAACGGTGTTGTAACAACTCCAACAGTAGATGGAACAGATGCAGGTGCAGTAACAGAAGACGCAGTAGCAGAAACAACTTACTACATCGTAGTAACAGATCCAGAGAAATCATCAGGAGCTCAAGGTCAAAAACAAACTGACTCAATGGAAGATAATTTCAATGATGGAAAAGAAGGAACTACAGTATCAGATTACAAACTAGTAAATCCAAACACAGGAGCTAAAGTTGAATCTGTAACAACTGATCAAGGAACTTACACTGTAGATCCAACGACAGGTGAAGTATCATTTACACCAGTTGAAGGATTTGTTGGAACAGCTACACCGATGAAAGTTTCGGCGAATGTAACATTCAACGATGAATCAGGAACTCCAGTAACAGTAGCGGTAGAAAATGCATATACACCAACTGTATACGGAATTGCACCATCTTCAGATGAGACTACAGGAAAACAAGGACAACATCAAACCTTTAAATTAGGAAAAGATCGTTTCTCTGGATTAAATACAACAACAAATACTCCAGATGGAACAAATGTTGACTGGGCAACAGCTGTATATTCATTAGAAGGAGCTAATACTGAAGGTAAAGTGGTAGTTGATGGAGAAGGAACATATTCAATCAATCCAACAACAGGTGTAGTAACATTTGAACCACTTTTAACATTTAAAGGAAAAGCTAAAGGTGTTAATGTACAAGTATCAGTAACAGCAACTGACTCAGAAGGAAATCAAGTTCCAGTTACATCAAAAGGGAAATACACTCCAGAGGTAACACCAGTTACACCAACAGGAGAAGACGTAACTTCAACTGGTAAACAAGGTCAAGAACAAACAGGAACACCTAAGTTTACACAAGGTGATGAAACAGCACCGATTACAATCAACGAAAAACAACCAGCTAAATTCGTAGTAAATGGACAACCAGTAGAGTCGACAGAAATTTCAGCAACAAAAGATGGAAAAGAAGTTGGTAAATACGTAATCGATCCATTAACAGGTGTTGTAACATTTAAACCAAATAAAGACTTCATAGGAACACCAGATCCAGCAACTGTTGAAGTTAAAGATAAGAATGGAACACCAGCAACAGCAACTTACACCCCAACAGTGACTCCAGTAGTTCCAACAGCAGAACCAAAAGAAACAACTGGAAAACAAGGTCAACCACAAACTCAAGAAACAGAGTCAATGTTCAAACAAGGTGACGAAGTAGCACCAATTGATAAGACAACTGTTAAATTGGTAGACCCAAGTGGTAATGAAGTAACCACAATGCCAGCTCTTAAAGATGGTAAAGAAGTTGGAACCTACACAATTGATCCAACAACAGGAGTAATCACATTCCAACCAAACAAAGACTTCACAGGCACACCAGATCCAGCTAAGGTTGTAGCGAAGGATACTAACGGAACTAAGGTAGAAACAACTTACACCCCAACAGTAACCCCAGTAGTACCAACAGCAGAACCAAAAGAAACAACTGGAAAACAAGGTCAACCACAAACTCAAGAAACAGAGTCAATGTTCAAACAAGGTGATGAAGTAGCACCAATTGATAAGACAACTGTTAAATTGGTAGACCCAAGTGGTAACGAAGTAACCACAATGCCAGCGATGAAAGATGGTAAAGAAGTTGGAACCTACACAATTGATCCAGCAACAGGAGTGATTACATTCCAACCAAACAAAGACTTCGTAGGAACACCAGACCCAGCCAAAGTTGTTGCTAAAGATACTAACGGAACAAAAGTAGAAACAACTTATACACCAACAGTAACTCCAGTAACCCCAACTGCAGACCCAGCTGAAACAACAGATATCCAAGGTAAAGAACAAAACGGCAAACCAACATTTACACCAGGTAACCCAGACGTACCAATGGATGACGAAGTACCAGCAACCTTCGAAGATGGATCAACAACTAAGACAATTCCAGGCGAAGGAACATACACAGTAGCACCAGACGGCACAGTAACGTTCACACCTGAGAAGACATTCACGGGAGTAGGTACAGGCGTAAAAGTTAAACGTGTAGATAAGAATGGTACCCCAGTAACAGCTAAATACACCCCAACAGTAACTCCAGTAACTCCAGAAGGAACACCAGCTGAAACAACAGACATCCAAGGTAAAGAACAAAACGGCAAACCAACATTTACACCAGGTAACCCAGACGTACCAATGGATGACGAAGTACCAGCAATCTTCGAAGATGGATCAACAACTAAGACAATTCCAGGCGAAGGTACATACACAGTAGCACCAGATGGAACAGTAACGTTCACACCTGAGAAAACATTCACAGGTAAAGGAACAGGAGTAACAGTTAAACGTGTAGATAAGAATGGTACTCCAGTAACAGCTAAATATACACCAAACGTGACTCCAGTAACCCCAACTGCAGACCCAGCTGAAACAACAGATATCCAAGGTAAAGAACAAAACGGCAAACCAACATTTACACCAGGTAACCCAGACGTACCAATGGATGATGAAGTACCAGCAACCTTCGAAGATGGATCAACAACTAAGACAATTCCAGGAGAAGGAACTTACACAGTGGCACCAGATGGCACAGTAACATTTACACCTGAGAAAACATTCACAGGAGTAGGAACAGGAGTAACAGTTAAACGTGTAGATAAGAACGGTACCCCAGTAACGGCTAAATACACCCCAACAGTAACTCCGGTAACACCAGTTGGAACACCTGCAGAATCTGAAGGTCCTAAAGGCCAACAACAAACTGGAACACCAGTCTTCACCCCAGGAAACCCTAATGTACCAATCGATGAAGATGTACCACCAACATTCGAAGATGGAACAACTACAAAAGTTGTACCAGGAGAAGGAACTTACACTATCGACAAAGATGGTAAAGTAACATTCACTCCAGAAAAAGACTTCGTAGGAAAAGCTAAAGGTGTGACAGTTAAACGTGTAGATAAGAACGGTACACCAGTTACTGCTACATATACACCAACAGTTCGTCCTGATACTAAATTTGTAGTAGTAGGAAAAGATGGTAAAGAAGTTGAGCTGGTTCCATCTAAAGATGGAACCAGCTGAAGTAATTCCAGGATACAAAGTTGTTAAAACTGAAGTAGACGAAAAAGGAAATACAAAACACATCTATGAAAAAGTTACAACAACTTATAAAGATAAAGATGGCAATGTAATTCCAGGAACAACTACTGAAGAAGGTACAACTCCTAAGAAAGATATTCCAGGTTACCGCTTCGTAGAAACTAAGACTCTTCCAAACGGAGACACAGAACACATCTATGAAAAGGTTAAGACTTCATTTAAGGATAAAGACGGTAATGAAATTCCAGGTTATCCAACAGAAGATGGTGAACAACCTAAGAAAGATATCCCAGGATACCGCTTCGTAGAAACTAAGAAACTTCCAAACGGCGATATAGAACACGTTTATGAGAAAGTTTCAACACCACTTATTCCTCAACCAAATCCAGGTAAAC
Organism: Streptococcus toyakuensis; assembly: GCF_024346585.1. Taxonomy (NCBI): domain Bacteria; kingdom Bacillati; phylum Bacillota; class Bacilli; order Lactobacillales; family Streptococcaceae; genus Streptococcus; species Streptococcus toyakuensis. The sequence continues at coordinate 1,549,398 of NZ_AP024523.1, read as the reverse complement.
AAATTACAACAACTTGGACTGATGAGAATGGAAATCCATTGAAACCAACGGAACCAGGTTCTAAAGAACCAGGAACAATTCCAGGTTACGAATATGTGAAGACTGTGACAGATCCAAATGGAAATATCAGACATATCTTCAAGAAAGTTGAGATGCCAACTCCAGTTGAACCAAGTCAACCAGTTCAGCCAGTTTCTCCACAAGAGCCAACAAGCCCTGAGAAACCAGTAACTCCAGACATGCCAGCAGTACCTGAGCAACCAAAACAACCAGCAACACCTAAATATGTTGAAGGTCAAAAAGAGTTGCCAAATACTGGTACAGAAGACAATGCTAGCCTTGCGGCACTTGGACTTCTCGGAGTATTGAGCGGATTTGGTCTTGTAGCTCGCAAGAAGAAGGAAGACTAAGCTTTCAAATTGATATGATTTGTTAAGAGTGGACAAACTATCCGGAAAACTGATGAATCGAATGATTCATCAGTTTTTTTTGCTAACTAGAAAAATAACTGAAAAATTTCAGAGAAAGCTAAGGCATTTTTTTATTGAAATTTTTTTGATAAGTTAAAAACCGAATAATGAAATATTTGGATGAATCAGCATCTTTAGTAGATCAAAATAGAAAGATTAAAAATGGTAATATAAATGTGGCAACAAGCTCTATAAAACCAGTTTATCCACTCATATAAATTATAAAAATACGATAATTTTAATTAAAATTTAAATAGGTTATTTTTGGAAATAACATCCAAAAAACCATGGTTTTAAAACACGAATTATCTTATTTAAATAACGGTATAAAATTTGTAAAAATCAATTGTAAAGATTGAAAAATATAAAATAAAAACCGAAAGTTTTATAGAAGTTTGATATTTCAAAACAAAAGCACTTGCAAAATGTTTTAAAATATGATATTATAATTATGCATGTTAATTGTGGATAATAAAAATTCCTCTTTTGAGTTTTTGAAGGAGGAATTTTTATTTTTTGATTGACTAACTAAAATGATAAAAATTTCCAATTTTTTCTGAAAATGGATTTGCTAATATTCGACAAAAAATGGTAAAAATTGCTTTTAATATTACTAAAAAGAGGACGAATACTTAAAAATAAAATATATTTATTATTATAAAAAATAAAAATAAGTTTGAAAACTAAAATTTATTTATTATAGTGTAAATTTTTAATTGAATTACTTGCTTACAATATAGAAGTGTGATATCATTAAATTGTATCTGAAGTACGAATTTTCGGCTCTATAATATTTGTAGTGGGTAAATCCCCTATAAATATTATGGAGCCTATTTTTGTGTAGAAAAAAAGTCCCATATGACCTATAATGAAAAGCGACGAAACAACTCATTAGAAAGAATCATATGGAACCATTACATTTTATCATAAAACTGCTCGATATCAAAGACCCTAATGTCCAAATTATGGATGTTGTTAATAGAGATACCCACAAGGAAATCATCGCTAAACTGGATTATGAGGCCCCATCTTGTCCTGAATGTGGAAGTCAAATGAAGAAATATGACTTCCAAAAACCATCGAAAATTCCTTACCTTGAAACAACTGGTATGCCTACCAGAATCCTCCTTAAAAAGCGTCGTTTCAAGTGCTATCATTGCTCTAAAATGATGGTCTCACAGACCTCTCTCGTCGAGAAAAATCACCAAATTCCTCGTATTATCAACCAAAAAATTGCGCAAAAATTGATTGAAAAAACTTCTATGACCGATATCGCTCATCAACTGGCTATTTCAACTTCAACTGTCATTCGCAAGCTTAATGACTTCCGTTTTAAGCATGATTTTTCTCGTCTTCCAGAGATTATGTCTTGGGACGAGTATGCCTTTACAAAGGGAAAAATGAGTTTCATTGCACAAGACTTTGATAATCTCAACATTATCACCGTTCTTGAAGGTAGAACACAAGCTATCATCCGAAATCACTTTCTGCGCTACGAGCGAGCTGTTCGTTGTCAGGTGAAAATCATTACGATGGATATGTTTAGTCCTTATTATGCCTTGGCTAAACAGCTTTTTCCATGTGCTAAAATCGTTCTAGATCGATTTCACATTGTACAACACTTAAGCCGTGCTATGAGTCGTGTTCGTGTCCAAATCATGAATCAATTTGAGCGAAAATCCCATGAATACAAGGACATCAAGCGCTACTGGAAGCTCATCCAGCAGGATAGTCGTAAACTCAGTGATAAACGTTTTTATCGCCCTACTTTTCGTATGCACTTAACGAATAAAGAGATTCTAGACAAGCTTTTGAGCTATTCAGAAGAGTTGAAACACCACTATCATCTCTATCAACTCTTACTTTTTCACTTTCAGAACAAGGAGCCAGACAGATTCTTCGGACTTATTGAGGACAATCTTAGGCAGGTTCATCCTCTTTTTCAGACTGTCTTTAAAACCTTCCTAAAGGACAAAGAAAAGATTGTCAACGCCCTTCAACTACCCTACTCCAACGCCAAATTAGAAGCGACTAATAATCTCATCAAACTTATCAAACGAAATGCCTTCGGTTTTCGGAACTTTGAAAACTTCAAAAAACGGATTTTTATCGCTCTCAATATCAAAAAAGAAAGGACGAATTTTGTCCTTTCTTTTTTTGAGTATAACAGCCATGTCGTTCATCTGAGATGTAAGTACTCCGTGGTTACCATCTACTAGTGAACCTATATGAGTAAACTACGTGAGCAATTGATACTCTTCAAAAATCAAATTCAAACTACGTCATCGTCGGCTTGTCGTACTCAAGTACTGCCTGCGCCTAGCTTTCTAGTTTGCTCTTTGATTTTTATTGAGTATGAATTCGAACTAGAGAGGTAATAATAAATTTATGATATAGTCATGGTGGCTTGTATGCTTTTGATTCTAGTTCATCAAATAATAGATTAGAATTATTAGATAATATTATTTTATGTTATAATGAAGAAAAAACAGAGGTGTTCAAATGTCAGAAGCAGGTCATAAGTTTTTAGCAAAATTGGGGAAAAAACGCTTACGTCCAGGTGGAAAACGTGCCACAGATTGGTTAATTGCAGAAGGAGGATTTTCAAAAGAAAAGAGAATACTAGAAGTTGCGTGTAATAGGGGAACTACAGCAATTGAGTTGGCACAGCGTTTTGGTTGTAAGATAACTGCTGTTGATATGGATGCTCAAGCTTTAGAAGTGGCTAAAAAATCTGCTGAAACGGCAGGTGTTGGTCATTTGATCAGTTTTGAAAGAGCTAATGCAATGAAACTTCCTTATGAAGATGCTAGTTTTGATATTGTTATAAATGAAGCTATGCTGACTATGCAAGCCGATCAAGCTAAGAAAAAATGTGTAATGGAGTATCTAAGGGTTTTAAAACCTGAAGGTCTTCTTTTGACACATGATGTACTTCTTAAGGAAGCTAAAGAGTCTGTCAGACAGGAATTGTCACAAGCAATTAATGTAAATGTAGGTCCTTTAACTCAAGATGGTTGGGAAGATGTGATGATAGAATCAGGTTATCGTGATGTGAAAGTATTGACTGGTGAAATGACATTAATGAAATTATCAGGTATGATTTATGACGAAGGTTGGCTAGGAACTTTGAAAATTTGTGTAAATGCTTGTAAAAAGGAGAATAGAAAGCAGTTTTTAACTATGTATAAAATGTTCGCTAAGAATAAAAAGAACTTGGGCTTTATTGCTATGGCTAGTTATAAATCGTCAAATCGTTAGATAATCATTGAAGTTAACTTTTCCTTTTTTCTTTCTTAAAAAATATGCTATAATAGAGAGTAAAAACTTTGAAAGAAAGAAAAAGATGAATTTAAAAGATTACATTGCAACAATTGAAAATTATCCAAAGGAAGGAATTACCTTCCGTGATATCAGTCCTTTGATGGCTGATGGAAATGCTTATAGCTACGCTGTTCGTGAAATCGTTCAATATGCTACTGACAAGAAAATCGATATGATCGTAGGGCCTGAAGCTCGTGGTTTTATCGTGGGCTGTCCAGTTGCTTTTGAGTTGGGAATTGGTTTTGCGCCTGTTCGTAAGCCAGGGAAATTGCCACGTGAAGTCATTTCTGCTGACTATGAAAAAGAGTACGGAGTTGATACCTTGACTATGCATGCTGACGCCATTAAGCCAGGTCAACGTGTTCTTATCGTAGATGACCTCTTGGCAACAGGTGGAACTGTTAAGGCAACCATCGAGATGATTGAAAAACTTGGTGGTGTTGTAGCAGGTTGTGCCTTCCTTGTTGAATTGGATGAATTGAACGGCCGTGAAAAAATCGGTGACTACGATTACAAAGTTCTGATGCATTATTAATCAAAAACAGTCCCTAGGGCTGTTTTCTCTACATTAGGATATAAAAATAGACTATAGCTAGTTAGAGAAAAACTATAATTGAAAACTATATCTTCTTGCAGTATAATAAAAGGACTAGGTGTTTGAGATTTAGTTTCATACTCAATGAAAATCAAAGAGCAAACTAGGAAACTAGCCGCAGGTTGCTCAAAACACTGTTTTGAGGTTGCAGATAGAACTGACGAAGTCAGCTCAAAGTACAGCTTTGAGGTTGCAGATAGAACTGACGAAGTCAGTATCCTACACATACGGCAAGGCAACGTTAACGCGGTTTGAAGAGATTTTCGAAGAGTTTCAAACATATGCAATGATTCCTGAAAGAATACAGTTAGGAGAAGGTTATGCCGATTCGAATTGATAAAAAATTACCAGCTGTTGAGATTTTACGGACAGAGAATATCTTTGTCATGGATGATCAACGTGCAGCCCACCAAGATATCCGTCCCTTGAAGATTTTGATTTTAAACCTAATGCCCAAAAAAGTGGTCACAGAGACCCAGTTGTTACGGCATTTAGCAAATACTCCTTTGCAATTGGACATAGACTTTCTCTATATGGAGAGCCACCGTTCCAAGACGACTCGTGCAGAGCGCATGGAGACCTTTTATAAAACTTTTCCTGAAGTCAAGGACGAGTATTTTGATGGGATGATTATCACAGGGGCTCCGATTGAGCATTTACCATTTGAGGAAGTGGACTATTGGGAGGAATTCAGTCAGGTGCTTGAGTGGTCCAAGACCCATGTCTATTCGACCCTTCATATCTGTTGGGGTGCTCAGGCTGGTCTTTATCTGCGCTATGGAGTGGAAAAATACCAGATGGACAGTAAGCTATCAGGTATTTATCCTCAAGACACCCTAAAAGAGGGTCACCTTCTTTTTAGAGGCTTTGATGATAGCTACGTTTCCCCTCATTCACGGCACACGGAGATTTCTAAGGAAGAGGTCTTAAACAAAACTAATCTCGAGATTTTATCAGAGGGTCCTCAGGTTGGGGTTTCGATTTTGGCCAGTCGGGATTTACGAGAAATTTATAGTTTTGGGCATTTGGAATATGACCGTGATACCTTGGCAAATGAATATTTCCGAGATCGTGATGCAGGTTTGGATCCTCATATTCCAGAAAATTACTTTAAGGATGATGATGTCAACCAGACACCTTGTCTTTGTTGGTCTTCATCAGCAGCCCTCTTTTTCAGTAACTGGGTGAATTATGCGGTCTATCAGGAAACCCCTTTTGACTGGAGAAAAATAGAAGATGATGCATCCGCATTTGGGTATTTATAAGAGGAATTATGACATATTTAGACGCTTTTAAATCAGGGAACTTGGTTTTACCGAGTGCCCTGCTCTTGCATTTTAAGGAACTCTTTCCGTCTAGCGATGATTTTCTGGTCTGGCAATTTTTCTATTTGCAAAATACGACAGGCTTAGAAGAAATGTCGCCAAGCCAGATTGCTGAAAGGATTGGCAAGGAAATTTCGGATGTCAATCAGGCCATTTCCAATCTGACGGAAAGGGGACTGCTTCAGTATCGAACCATCGAATTGAATGGTGAAATTGAATTGCTTTTTGATGCTAGTTTGGCTTTGGAACGTTTGGATGACTTGCTTGGAGTTGCTCATTCAAGTTCAGACCAGTTGACACCTCAAAATCAGCTCAAGGATTTGGTGGAAACCTTTCAGCAGGAGTTGGGGCGCTTATTGACCCCTTTTGAGATTGAGGATTTGACCAAGACTCTTAAGGAAGATGGAACCAGTGCTGACTTGATTAAGGAAGCTCTTCGTGAAGCTGTTTTGAATGGAAAATCAAACTGGAAGTACATTCAGGCGATTTTGAGAAATTGGCGCCATGAAGGCATTAAAAGTGTGGCTCAAATAGAGGCCAAGCGGGCAGAGAGAGAAGCAAGCAACTCTCAGTTGACACAGGTATCGGCAGATTTCAGAAATGCCATGGATCTCTGGAAGGATTAATCCATGTAAGCAGGCTTGAAATCCGAGTAAGATTTGCAAGCTGTGTCTAATTGTGATAAAATAAATAGAAAATAAATTGAAAAAAGAGGTATGTGAAATGTCACGTAAACCATTTATCGCTGGTAACTGGAAAATGAACAAAAATCCAGAAGAAGCTAAAGCATTCGTTGAAGCAGTTGCATCAAAACTTCCTTCATCAGATCTTGTTGAAGCAGGTATCGCAGCTCCAGCTCTTGATTTGACAACTGTTCTTGCTGCTGCAAAAGGTTCAAACCTTAAAGTTGCTGCTCAAAACTGCTACTTTGAAAATGCAGGTGCTTTCACTGGTGAAACTAGCCCACAAGTTTTGAAAGAAATCGGTACTGACTATGTTGTTATCGGTCACTCAGAACGCCGTGACTACTTCCATGAAACTGACGAAGATATCAACAAAAAAGCAAAAGCAATCTTTGCAAACGGTATGCTTCCAATCATCTGTTGTGGTGAGTCACTTGAAACTTACGAAGCTGGTAAAGCTGCTGAATTTGTAGGTGCTCAAGTATCTGCTGCATTGGCTGGTTTGACAGCTGAACAAGTTGCTGTATCAGTTATCGCTTACGAGCCAATCTGGGCTATCGGTACTGGTAAATCAGCTTCACAAGACGATGCACAAAAAATGTGTAAAGTTGTTCGTGACGTTGTAGCTGCTGACTTTGGTCAAGAAGTTGCGGACAAAGTTCGTGTTCAATACGGTGGTTCTGTTAAACCTGAAAACGTTGCTTCATACATGGCTTGCCCAGACGTTGACGGTGCCCTTGTAGGTGGTGCGTCACTTGAAGCAGAAAGCTTCTTGGCTTTGCTTGACTTCGTAAAATAATTAGTAAGTAGCAAAAGCTAGGTGGAACAGCATTCAGATGTCTGTTCCATTTTTTATAAGGGAGGAAAGATTGAAAACAAGGATTGGAAAAATTGGATTAGCAAGTGCCTTTTTGCTTGGATTGATAGTTAATCAGGTGGCTGCAAATGAAGCTGAAGCGAAAGCATCTTCGGAAGAAAGCAGTGTTCAAGCTTCTTCTAGTAAGGTAGAAGAAAAGAAATCAGAAACGACTACAAGTCAAAAAGAAGAAGAGAAAAAGGTTGAGACTTCTTCTAGTCAGCGTCCAGAGAAAAAGGAAGAAGTAAAAGAGACGCGAGCTAGTAGTCAGAAAGAAGAAAGTAAGCCAAATTCAACATCAGCACATTGGGAAGGTGACTTCTATGTAAAAGCAGATGGTTCAAAAGCTAAGAGTGAATGGATTTTCGATACTAGCTACAATAGTTGGTTCTATATAAAAGCAGATGGTCGTTATGCTCAAAAAGAATGGCATGGAAACTATTACCTCAAAGCGGGTGGTTACATGGCTAAAAATGAATGGGTTTACGATAACAATTATAAGAGCTGGTTCTACCTCAAGGCAGATGGTTCTTATGCAGAACAAGAATGGCAGAAAATCAATGGCAAATGGTACTATTTCAAGAAGTGGGGCTATATGGCTAAAAGTCAGTGGCAAGGAAATTATTTCTTGAATGGTCAAGGTGCCATGATGCAAAACGAATGGCTTTATGATAATCATTATAAGAGTTGGTTCTATCTTAAGGCAGATGGTTCTTATGCTAATGAACAGTGGCAAAAGATTGATGGAAAGTGGTATTATTTTAAGAAGTGGGGTTACATGGCTCAAGATGAGTGGCATGGAAACTACTATCTTACTGAAAGTGGTGTCATGGCAACAGGTGAGTTAATTATGGACGATACTCGTTATACTTTTGCCGATTCAGGGGAACTGAAAGAAAAGAAAGCCTTGAATGTTGGCTGGGTTCACCGAAATGGCAAACGTTATTTCTTTAATCATCGTGAAGAACAAGTTGGGACTGATCAAGTTAAAAAGGTCATTGATGTCAGTGAGCACAATGGTCGTATCAGTGACTGGAAAAAAGTCATCGATGATAATGGAGTAGATGGTGTTATTGTTCGTTTGGGCTATAGTGGAACTGAGGACAAGGAATTGGCTTATAATATTCAAGAATTTAATCGACTAGGTATTCCTTATGGTGTCTATCTGTATACCTATGCAGAAAATGAAACAGATGCTGAGAATGATGCTAAACAGACTATTGAACTCTTGAAGAAATACAAGATGAACCTGTCTTATCCAATTTACTATGATGTTGAAAACTGGGAATATGAAAATAAATCTAAGAAAACTCCATCAGATACAGACACTTGGGTTAAAATCATCAATAAGTATATGGAAACCATGAAAAAAGCAGGTTATCAAAATGTGAATGTTTATAGCTACCGTCAACTTTTGCAAACTCGTTTGAATCATCCTGATATTTTGCAACATGTTAACTGGGTAGCAGCCTATACGGATGCGCTTGATTGGAACAATCCTCATTATTCAGGAGAAAAAGGATGGCAATATACTTCATCTGACTCTCTTAAAGGGATTCGAGGACGTGTGGATGTTAGCGTCTGGTATTAAGATGTAAAACTGAGAAAAGAGTGTACATTTGCATCCTCTTTTTTCTTTATTTTATCGCAGTTAAGGGAGTTTGAAAGGGACTGTGTTTTATTCTAAAAAATTCTTAAATTATCAGTCTATTGCAACTTTTCTCATGTGAGTCATTTGGCTTGCTATTGGTTTTCCTTAGTAGTATACTAAGGTAGTAAACATTGAGAAGTGGTTACAAATAATAATGAATGAGGTAAAATAAAATGGTAGAATTGAAAAAAGAAGCAGTAAAAGACGTAACATCATTGACAAAATCAGCGCCAGTGGCATTGGCAAAAACAAAGGAAGTATTGAATCAAGCTGTTGCTGATTTGTACGTAGCTCACGTTGCTTTGCACCAAGTACACTGGTATATGCGTGGTCGTGGTTTCCTTGTATGGCATCCAAAAATGGATGAGTACATGGATGCTCTTGATGGTCAATTAGATGAAATCAGCGAACGCTTGATTACACTTGGTGGAAGCCCATTCTCTACATTGACAGAATTCCTTCAAAACAGTGAAATCGAAGAAGAAGCTGGTGAATACCGTAATGTTGAAGAAAGCTTGGAACGTGTCCTTGCTATCTACCGTTACTTGTCAGAACTCTTCCAAAAAGGTTTGGATGTCACTGATGAAGAGGGTGATGATGTGACAAACGGTATCTTTTCAGATGCTAAGACTGAAACGGATAAAACAATCTGGATGCTTGCAGCAGAATTGGGACAAGCACCTGGTTTATAAGAAACAATAGCAACATATATAAATCTGTAAGAAATTTCTTGCAGATTTTTTTCTATCTTGTAAGCTATCCCAAACCAGTCTTTTTTTGAGTTTTTTGATAAAATAGTACTATCAGTGAAAAGGATGGAAGCATGACTAAGAAAATCGTAGCTATTTGGGCCCAGGATGAAGAGGGTGTGATTGGTAAGGACAATCGCCTGCCTTGGCATTTGCCAGCAGAACTGCAACACTTCAAAGAAACAACTCTGAATCATGCTATCTTGATGGGGCGTGTGACCTTTGATGGAATGGGGCGTCGCTTGCTTCCCAAACGGGAGACCTTGATTTTGACTCGTAACCCAGAAGAAAAGATAGACGGGGTTGCTACTTTTTATGATGTTCAGTCTGTCTTGGACTGGTATCAGGCTCAAGATAAGAATCTTTATATTTTAGGTGGAAAGCAAATTTTTCAAGCTTTTGAACCCTACCTTGACGAAGTGATTGTGACTCACATTCATGCTCGGGTGGAAGGAGATACCTATTTCCCTGAAGAATTTGACTTGTCTCTTTTTGAGACAGTTTCAAGCAAATTCTATAGCAAAGATGAGAAAAATCCTTATGATTTTACCATCCAATACCGCAAGAGAAAGGAAGTCTAATGGAACGTAGTATATTTGGTTTTTTCACAGCCATGCTGTGTTTGGTCTGCTTGCTTGCAGGGGCACAGGCTTTTCGTAAAAAGCGCTATGGACTTTCTGTCCTGCTCTGGTTAAATGCATTTACCAATTTGGTCAATAGTATCCATGCTTTTTACATGACCTTATTTTAGATAGAATGACAGTATAGAATAGAACGGAAGGAAATCATGCCTACAACTAGGAATAATGATATGATGGTTTATTGCTCATTTTGTGGCAAAAGCCAAGAAGAAGTACAAAAAATAATCGCTGGGAACAACGCCTTTATCTGTAATGAATGTGTGGAGTTGGCTCAGGAAATCATTCGAGAGGAGTTGGCGGAAGAAGTCTTGGCAGACTTGTCTGAAGTTCCAAAACCAATCGAACTCCTCCATATCTTGAACCACTATGTAATCGGTCAAGATCGTGCAAAACGTGCTTTAGCAGTAGCAGTATACAACCACTACAAACGCATCAATTTCCACGATACGCGTGAAGAGTCAGAAGATGTGGATTTGCAGAAGTCAAACATCTTGATGATTGGCCCAACTGGTTCAGGGAAAACTTTCCTTGCTCAGACCTTGGCTAAGAGCTTGAATGTACCTTTTGCGATCGCAGATGCGACAGCTCTTACTGAGGCTGGTTATGTTGGTGAGGACGTGGAAAATATCCTCCTCAAACTCCTGCAGGCTGCTGACTTTAATATTGAACGTGCAGAGCGTGGGATTATCTATGTGGATGAAATTGACAAGATTGCCAAGAAGAGTGAGAATGTATCGATCACACGTGATGTTTCTGGTGAAGGGGTGCAACAAGCCCTCCTCAAGATTATCGAGGGAACCGTTGCTAGCGTGCCGCCTCAAGGTGGACGCAAGCATCCACGACAAGAGATGATTCAAGTGGATACTAAAAATATCGTCTTCATCGTGGGTGGTGCCTTTGATGGCATTGAAGAAATCGTCAAACAACGTCTTGGTGAAAAAGTCATCGGATTTGGTCAAAACAATAAAGCGATTGATGAAAATAGCTCTTACATGCAAGAAATCATCGCAGAAGATATTCAAAAATTTGGTATTATCCCTGAGTTGATTGGACGTTTGCCTGTCTTTGCTGCTCTTGAACAATTGACAGTAGATGATTTGGTGCGTATTTTGAAAGAGCCAAGAAATGCCTTGGTCAAACAATACCAAACCTTGCTGTCTTATGATGATGTTGAGTTGGAATTTGACGACGAAGCTCTTCAAGAGATTGCCAATAAGGCCATCGAACGCAAAACAGGGGCGCGTGGTCTTCGTTCGATTATTGAAGAAACCATGCTAGATGTCATGTTTGAAGTACCGAGTCAGGAAAATGTGAAATTGGTTCGCATCACAAAAGAAGCTGTCGATGGAACGGATAAACCAATCCTAGAAACAGCCTAGAGGTGACTATGGAACTTAATACACACAATGCTGAAATCTTGCTCAGTGCAGCTAATAAATCCCACTATCCGCAGGATGAACTACCAGAGATTGCCCTAGCAGGGCGTTCCAATGTTGGCAAGTCTAGCTTTATCAACACTATGTTGAACCGTAAGAATCTGGCTCGTACGTCAGGGAAACCTGGAAAAACCCAGCTTCTCAACTTCTTTAACATTGATGACAAGATGCGCTTTGTGGATGTGCCTGGTTATGGCTATGCCCGTGTTTCCAAAAAGGAACGTGAAAAGTGGGGGCGCATGATTGAGGAGTACCTAACGACTCGGGAAAATCTCCGTGCTGTGGTCAGTTTGGTGGACCTCCGCCACGACCCGTCAGCAGATGATGTACAGATGTATGAATTTCTCAAATACTATGAGATTCCGGTCATCATCGTTGCGACTAAGGCAGACAAGATTCCTCGTGGTAAGTGGAACAAGCATGAATCAGCAATCAAAAAGAAATTAAACTTTGACCCAAGTGATGACTTCATCCTCTTTTCATCTGTCAGCAAGGCAGGGATGGATGAGGCTTGGGATGCAATTTTAGAAAAATTATGAGGAAAAGAAAATGGCAAAAACAATTCATACAGACAAAGCTCCAAAGGCTATCGGACCATATGTTCAAGGAAAAATCGTTGGCAACCTTTTGTTTGCTAGTGGTCAAGTTCCTCTCTCTCCTGAAACTGGGGAAATCGTTGGAGAGACTATCCAAGAACAGACAGAACAAGTCTTGAAAAACATCGGTGCTATTTTGGCAGAAGCAGGAACTGACTTTGCCTATGTTGTCAAAACTACTTGCTTCTTGAGCGATATGAACGACTTTGTTCCTTTTAACGAGGTTTACCAAACGGCCTTTAAAGAGGAATTTCCAGCTCGTTCAGCTGTGGAGGTAGCTCGTCTTCCTCGTGATGTAAAAGTCGAAATTGAAGTCATCGCAGAGATTGGATAAGCTAGTTGAAGTTTGGTGTTGCCAAGCTTCTTTTGATATAAGGAGAAACAGATGACAAAGAAACAACTTCACTTGGTGATTGTGACAGGGATGAGTGGTGCTGGGAAAACTGTAGCCATTCAGTCCTTCGAGGATTTGGGGTATTTCACCATTGACAATATGCCGCCAGCTCTCTTGCCTAAGTTTTTGCAGTTGGTGGAAACAAAGGAAGACGACCATAAGTTGGCCTTGGTAGTGGATATGCGTAGCCGTTCTTTCTTCTCAGAGATTCAAACTGTTTTGGATGAGTTGGAAAACAAGGAAGAACTGGACTTTAAAATTCTTTTTTTGGATGCAGCTGATAAGGAATTGGTCGCTCGTTACAAGGAAACCAGACGAAGCCACCCTCTAGCTGCAGATGGTCGGATTTTAGATGGTATCAAACTGGAACGTGAGCTCTTGGCGCCTTTGAAAAACATGAGCCAAAATGTGGTGGATACGACTGAACTCACTCCACGTGAGCTACGTAAAACCATTGCAGAGCAGTTTTCAGACCAAGAACAAGCCCAGTCTTTCCGTATCGAAGTCATGTCTTTTGGCTTTAAGTATGGTATCCCGATTGATGCGGACTTGGTATTTGATGTCCGATTCTTGCCAAATCCCTACTACCTACCAGAACTGAGAAACCAAACGGGTGTAGATGAACCAGTGTATCACTATGTCATGAACCATCCAGAGTCCGAAGACTTTTATCAACATTTGTTGGCCTTGATTGAACCGATTTTGCCAAGTTACCAAAAGGAAGGTAAGTCCGTTTTGACCATTGCCATGGGATGTACGGGTGGACAACACCGTAGTGTGGCCTTTGCTAAACGCTTGGCGCAGGACTTATCCAAGAATTGGCCTGTTAATGAAGGGCATCGCGACAAAGACCGGAGAAAGGAAACGGTAAACCGTTCATGAGAAAACCAAAGATAACGGTGATTGGTGGAGGGACTGGGATCCCCGTCATTCTTAAAAGTCTGCGTGAAAAAGATGTGGAAATCGTTGCTATCGTAACGGTGGCGGATGATGGTGGTTCATCAGGTGAACTCCGAAAAAATATGCAGCAGTTGACACCGCCAGGTGATCTTCGCAATGTTCTTGTGGCCATGTCTGATATGCCTAAGTTTTATGAGAAGGTCTTTCAGTACCGTTTTTCTGAAGATGCTGGAGCCTTTGCGGGCCATCCACTGGGTAATCTCATTATCGCTGGCCTGTCAGAAATGCAGGGCTCGACCTATAATGCCATGCAGTTACTGAGCAAATTTTTCCATACAACTGGGAAGATTTATCCTTCCAGTGACCATCCTTTGACCCTGCACGCAGTTTTTCAGGATGGGACAGAGGTAGCTGGAGAGAGCCATATTGCAGACCATCCAGGCATGATTGACCATGTTTATGTGACCAATACCCTCAACGATGATACGCCTCTGGCTAGCCGTCGAGTAGTGCAGACCATTCTTGAAAGTGACATGATTGTCCTCGGACCTGGTTCCCTCTTTACCTCGATTTTGCCAAATATTGTGATTAAGGAAATCGGGCAGGCGCTTTTGGAAACCAAGGCAGAAATCGCCTATGTCTGCAATATCATGACCCAACGTGGAGAGACAGAGTACTTTACAGATAGTGACCATGTGGAGGTCTTGCATGGTCACCTTGGCCGACCTTTTATCGATACTGTCTTGGTGAATATCGAAAAAGTGCCTCAGGAATACATGAATTCCAACCGTTTTGATGAATACTTGGTCCAGGTGGAACACGATTTTGCTGGTCTTTGTAAGCAAGTTCCGCGCGTGATTTCATCTAATTTCCTTCGTCTGGAAAATGGAGGTGCCTTCCACGATGGAGATTTGATTGTGGACGAGTTGATGCGGATTATACAGGTGAGAAAATGAGTTTCACAGTAGCAGTAAAAGAAGAAATCCTGGGTCAGCACCATCTGAGCAGGCATGAATTATCAGCCATTATCAAGATGTCTGGTAGTATCGGTCTCTCGACCTCGGGCCTAACCTTGTCCGTCGTGACAGAAAATGCCAAGCTGGCTAGGCACCTCTATGAGTCCTTTCTCCATTTCTATGAAATCAAATCGGAAATTCGCCACCACCAACGGAGCAATCTTCGCAAGAATCGAGTCTATACCGTTTTTACGGATGAAAAGGTGCAGGACTTGTTGAGTGATTTGCACTTGGCAGACTCCTTCTTTGGCCTGGAAACAGGTATTGATGAGGAGATTTTGTCAGATGAGGAAGCAGGTCGTGCTTATCTTTGTGGCGCTTTCTTGGCAAATGGCAGCATTCGTGACCCTGAATCGGGTAAGTACCAGTTGGAAATCAGTTCTGTTTATCTAGACCATGCGCAAGGGATTGCCTCCCTTCTTCAGCAATTTTTACTGGATGCCAAGGTGCTTGAGCGCAAGAAGGGGGCTGTGACCTACCTCCAGCGAGCCGAAGATATCATGGACTTCTTGATTGTCATTGGTGCTATGCGGGCGCGTGATGATTTTGAGCGAGTTAAGATTTTACGAGAAACCCGTAATGATCTCAATCGGGCAAATAATGCTGAGACAGCTAATATCGCTCGGACAGTTTCTGCCAGCATGAAGACTATCAACAATATCAGCAAAATCAAAGATATCATGGGCTTAGAAAATCTGCCAGTGGATTTGCAGGAGGTAGCGCAGTTGCGGATTCAGCACCCAGACTACTCTATCCAACAGTTGGCAGATAGACTCAGCACCCCTCTGACCAAAAGTGGTGTTAACCACAGACTCAGAAAAATTAACAAGATAGCCGATGAGTTATAAAGATATAAAACACCTCTTTCTTGACAATTAAATAGAGTATGTGAGATAATAAAGGGGAATTGAGAAGTTCTAGCATTTTAGTGCTAACAGAAATCCCCTCGGTACTGCAATACCGAGGGGATTTTTTCTGGGTTAGATAGCACTAACCAGGAAGGTTACTTGTCGAAGTGATCGTCTAACCAACGAGTCACCAGCCATGAGATGATACTCTCGATGACTGCGATAAGTACTATTTTGAGAAGTTCTAGCATCTGTAATACCTCCTTTTCCAAGGCGTATTGTTAGTGCCGTCCCTATTATATCACATGTTTTATCAGTTTGATAGGCATTTTTATTTTTGTTAAAGACGGGGAAAATATGAGCTAACAAGATAGCCGATGAACTATAAAACCACGAATCGCATTTGACTCGTGGTTATTTTTTATAAACTGGTTGAGTGTTTTGGTTGCACTTTTTGCTCAGGGTCGATGTAGTTGATGGCGTTGTTAACAGCGGTTGGTGCTTCTCCGAGGCCTGTCGCAATCAGATCAATTTTTCCGTCATAGTAGCAGCAGTCACCGATAGCATAGATACCTGCCTTGCTAGATTCTTGCTTGCTATTGACGATAATCTTGTGACGGTTGAGGTCCAGACCCCAGTTTTTAAGATTACCAACAGAAGATTTGAAACCATAGTTGACAAAGAGGTGGTCTATGTCAATAGTTTCTGTTTCATCAGATTTAACTTTTGTGATTTCCAATTTGTCAAGCGTTTTTCCATCTCCAAGGAGTTGGCTAGGAACGAATGGTGTCTTGATGGATACAGATGATTCTTGTAAGGCTTGAACACTGTGCTCCAAGGCGCGGAAATTATCTCTGCGGTGAACAAGGGTAGTTGGTGCAATTTTTTCAAAAGCCAAAGCCCAATCCACAGCCGAGTCTCCTCCACCAAGAATCGTCACTTTCTTACCAGCGTATTGCTGGATGTTGGAAACGTGGTAGTGGATATTTTCATAGCCTTCAACGCCTTCTAGTCCTAGAGGACGTGGTTTAAAGGCACCGCCACCCATAGCGATGATAACTGTTTTAGTCAGGTGACTTCCTTTAGAAGTTGTGATGACAAATCCTTCTTCTTGTTTTTCAATCTCAAGAACCGTTTCATTGAGATGAATAGGGGTATCAAATTCATTTAATTGCTCGATTAGACGGTTAGTCAACTCTTCTCCAGTCAGATTTGGGAAACCTGGGACGTCGAGTATTTCCTTTTCAGGATAGAGAATAGCAGGTTGGCCACCTAGTTGGGGAAGGGAGTCGATGATTTGGACCTTGGCTTGGCGTAGGTGGGCATAGAAGGCTGCAAAAAGCCCGACAGGACCACCACCTACAATGGTAATATCATAGAGTTGAGACATGGTTTCTCCTTTGTTTTTTCTAGTCAATTTATTTTATCATATTTTTCCTTAATTTAAAATGAAGTAGGATAGGGAAAAAAATGCCAGAAAAATGGTATAATAGAAAGGAACGTGTTTGGACAGAGAGGAGACAGCAGATGAACTTTCAACAATTATCCAATCTGCAATATTGGACTAGCTTGTTTTCTAGTACTTGGAGTATTGCCATCAATGTGTTTGATATTTTGATTGTGGCCTATATTTTATATCGTTTTACAAAAGCGATAGCTGGCACCAAGATTATGATTTTGGTGCGGGGGGTCGTGATCTTTGTATTAGCCCAGGTTGTGGCTAATATCCTTGGTTTAACAACGATTTCTTGGTTGATTAATCAAATTATCACCTATGGGGTTATTGCTGCGGTTGTTATCTTCTCTCCAGAGATTCGGACTGGTTTGGAACGCTTGGGAAGGGCGACAGATTTCTTTTCTACTGCTCAAATTAGTGCAGAAGAGCAAATGATTCGTGCCTTTGTTAAGTCAGTTGAATATATGAGTCCTCGTAAGATTGGTGCTCTGGTTGCTATTCAACGAGTTCGGACCTTACAAGAATACATTGCGACAGGAATTCCCTTGGATGCCAAAATTTCAGCAGAACTCCTCATCAATATTTTTATTCCCAATACTCCCCTACATGATGGTGCTGTGATTATTAGAGAAAATCGAATCGCAGTGACTTCTGCCTATCTTCCCTTGACAGAAAGTACAGGGATTTCCAAGGAATTTGGTACCAGACACCGGGCGGCTATCGGTTTATCAGAAGTGTCTGATGCCTTGACCTTCATTGTCTCAGAGGAAACAGGTGGCATTTCTATTACCTACAATGGGATTTTCAAGCATGATTTGACGATTGAAGAATTTGAAGCAGAGTTGAGAACAATTCTTTTGCCAGCTGTTGAAGAGAAAGCTAGTTTCAAGGACCGTTTGCTAGGAGGTTGGAAATATGAGAAAAAATAGTCTATATATCATTTCATCTCTCTTTTTTGCTTGTGTCTTATTCATCTATGCAACGTCAACCAACTTTCAAAATAACAATACTGTAAGGCAGGTCAAATCAGAAACTTATACCAATACGGTAACAAATGTTCCTATCGATATTCATTATGATGATGACCAGTATTTCATTAGCGGATTTGCATCAGAGGTTTCCGTGATATTAACCGGAGCCAATCGTGTGACCTTGGCCAGTGAAATGCAGGAAAGCACTCGTAAGTTTAAGGTCACAGCGGATTTGACAGATGCTAGTGTTGGAACGATTGAAGTTCCTTTGACCATTGAAAATCTTCCTAGCGGATTGACCGCTGTGGCTACACCTCAAAAGATCACAGTGAAAGTTGGGAAGAAGGTTAAGCGAGATGGGATGCTTGTTGTGCCACAAGTTGACCAAAGCCAGATTGATCCGAAGCTACAACTTGATAGTGTAACCGTGTCAAATGAACGGGTTTCTGTCACAACTGACCAGGAAACATTAGCTAAAATCGATCGGATTATTGCACTTTTACCAACCAGCGAACGCATTACAGGTAATTACAGTGGTTCGGTACCTTTGCAGGCGATCGATCGCAACGGGGTAGTCTTACCAGTAGTGATCACTCCGTTTGATACAACAATGAAGGTCACTACAAAACCAGTAGCACCAAGTTCAAGCGCATCAAATTCAACTACAAGCAGTTCGTCGGAGACATCTTCGTCAACGAAAGCAACTAGTTCAAAAACGAATTAAAAATAGAAAAAGGATTTTATAAAAATGGGTAAATATTTTGGGACTGATGGAGTCCGTGGGGAAGCTAACGTAGAACTAACACCAGAATTGGCTTTTAAGTTAGGACGTTTTGGAGGCTATGTTCTCAGCCAACATGAAACGGAAGCACAGAAAGTCTTTGTGGGACGTGACACACGTATTTCAGGGGAAATGCTAGAATCTGCCTTGGTGGCAGGTCTTCTTTCAGTTGGTATTCACGTATACAAACTAGGCGTTCTGGCAACACCAGCAGTAGCTTACTTGGTTAAAACTGAAGGTGCAAGTGCCGGTGTCATGATTTCTGCCAGCCACAATCCAGCCCTTGATAATGGAATCAAGTTCTTTGGTGGTGATGGTTTCAAACTGGATGACGAAAAAGAAGCAGAAATTGAAGCCTTGCTAGATGCTGTGGAAGATACTCTTCCTCGTCCAAGTGCAGAAGGTTTGGGAACTTTGGTAGATTATCCAGAAGGCTTGCGTAAGTATGAAGGCTATCTGGTTTCAACAGGAACTCCTCTTGAAGGAATGAAGGTTGCCTTGGATACAGCTAATGGAGCAGCTTCTACAAGTGCCCGTCAAATCTTTGCTGATCTCGGTGCTCAATTGATGGTTATCGGGGAAACTCCAGACGGTCTTAACATCAACCTCAATGTTGGTTCTACACACCCAGAAGCCCTTCAAGAAGTGGTCAAAGAAAGCGGGTCAGCTATCGGTTTGGCCTTTGACGGAGACAGTGACCGTTTGATTGCTGTCGATGAGAATGGCGACATCGTCGATGGTGATAAGATTATGTACATCATCGGGAAATACCTTTCTGAAAAAGGACAATTGGCCCAAAATACAATTGTGACAACTGTTATGTCTAATCTTGGTTTCCACAAGGCCTTGGACCGTGAAGGTATTAACAAGGCAGTCACTGCAGTCGGCGACCGCTACGTTGTTGAAGAAATGAGAAAATCAGGCTACAACCTTGGTGGTGAACAGTCTGGTCACGTCATCTTGATGGATTACAATACAACTGGTGATGGTCAATTATCAGCAGTCCAATTGACGAAAATCATGAAGGAAACTGGTAAGAGCTTGTCAGAGTTGGCCGCAGAAGTAACCATCTATCCACAAAAATTAGTCAATATCCGAGTGGAAAATGCCATGAAGGAAAAGGCTATGGAAGTGCCAGTTATCAAGGCAATTATCGAGAAGATGGAAGCTGAAATGGCAGGGAATGGCCGTATCCTTGTTCGCCCAAGTGGGACAGAACCCCTTTTGCGTGTCATGGCAGAAGCACCTACAACAGAAGAAGTGGACTACTATGTTGATACCATCGCTGATGTAGTTCGAGCTGAAATCGGGATTGACTAAATCCTAGAAAACTAGATGAAAATAAAAAATTATGGTACAATAGCTTATAACATTGTAGCCGAGGGAGAGAGACATGAATCTTAAACGTGAACAAGAATTTGTTAGTCAGTATCATTTTGATGCGCGTAATTTTGAATGGGAAAATGAAAATGGAGCTCCTGAAACCAAGGTAGATGTGAATTTCCAATTACTCCAACATGATCAAGAAAATCAAGTGACTTCTTTAATTGTCATCTTGACCTTTATGATTGTATTTGATAAGTTTGTCATTAGTGGCACTATTTCACAGGTGAACCATATCGATGGCCGTATTGTCAATGAACCAAGTGAATTGAGTCAAGAAGAAGTGGAAACCTTGGCTCGTCCATGTTTGAACATGCTCAATCGTTTGACTTACGAAGTAACTGAAATTGCATTAGACTTACCAGGAATCAATTTGGAGTTCTAATATGAAATTAGCTGTTATCACAGATTCTTCTGCTTATCTCAGTGCAGAGACCTTACAAAGAGAAGATTTGTTTGTCTTGGATATTCCTGTCAATATTGATGGTGAGGAGTATGTTGAAGGTGTCAATCTGACTGCTGAGGAATTTTACCAAAAAATGGCTCAGGCTTCTGAATTGCCTAAGACCAGTCAACCAAGCATTGCCAAGTTAGATGAAATCTTAACTTCGCTCAAAGAACAAGGCTATACCCATGCCTTAGGAATTTTTCTATCTTCTGGAATTTCAGGTTTTTACCAAAATATCCAGTATATGGTCGATGACTATGAGGGCTTAACCATTGCTTTTCCAGACACTTTGATTACAAGTGCTCCGTTGGGCATCATGGTTGAAAGCGTTTTTAACTGGCGAGATCAAGGAGATGATTTTGCCATCATTCAGGATAAGCTAGCCATTCAAATAAGCCGTACGTCAGCTTTCATCATGGTCGATGATTTGGATCATTTGGTAAAAGGGGGACGCCTTTCAAATGGAGCTGCGATTTTGGGCAATCTGCTAAGCATTAAGCCAATCCTCTATTTTAACGACCAAGGTGTGATTGAAGTGTACGAAAAAGTTCGTACGGAAAAGAAAGCAGCCAAGCGTTTAATTGAGATTATCAAGGAAGCCACAGCTTCAGGCAAATACCGTATCATTGTCATTCACGGAAATGCTCCTGAAAAGGCTGAAGAATTGCGTCAGCACTTACTTGAATCTGGAGTGGGTACAGATATTTCACTTGCTACATTTGGTAGTGTCATTGGAACACACCTAGGAGCAGGAAGCATTGCTTTAGGTTATATTCCA
Organism: Streptococcus toyakuensis; assembly: GCF_024346585.1. NCBI lineage: Bacteria > Bacillati > Bacillota > Bacilli > Lactobacillales > Streptococcaceae > Streptococcus > Streptococcus toyakuensis. The sequence goes on along the minus strand of NZ_AP024523.1, from coordinate 1,528,097 downwards.
GTGATTTAGTTGGCGCTTTTGAGCTAGTTAAGAAATCTTGTATCTTAGAGATTGAACACGGACCACCTGCCTCTTGAAAAAAGATGACTGTTTTTCCTTTCGTGGAAAGTCAGCGCCATTCCCTATTTTTCATGGGCAGCTAAGGTCCTTTGTATCTTGATAATTGAACACGCCTGGAACCCTGTGTGAAAAAGATAGTTCTTCCAAGGAGTATCTACTCCTTGATCAGAACTCCTATTTTCACTTTGTGTTCCTACAGGCTTTGTATCTTAGACAGGAGTAGAGATGAGTATTCGAGTAATTATTGCTGGTTTTAAGGGAAAGATGGGGCAAGCTGCTTGTCAGATGGTCTTGGCTGATCCAGACTTGGACTTAGTGGCAGTTTTAGATCCTTTTGAGCCTGAGTCAGAATGGCAGGGTATTCCTGTTTTCAAGGATAAGACTGATTTAGCAGGCTTTGAAGCGGATGTCTGGGTAGACTTTACTACACCAGCCGTTGCCTATGAAAACACACGCTTTGCTCTTGAAAATGGCTTTGCTCCAGTAGTTGGAACAACTGGTTTCACGAGTGAAGAAATTGCAGAGCTAAAAGAATTTTCTCGTGCTCAAGATTTGGGTGGCCTGATCGCTCCTAACTTTGCCTTGGGTGCTGTTTTACTCATGCAATTTGCAAGGCAGGCTGCTAAATATTTCCCAAATGTGGAGATTATCGAGCTCCATCATGACAAGAAAAAGGATGCTCCGAGTGGAACTGCTATTAAAACAGCTGAGTTAATGGCAGAAGTTCGAGAGTCTATCCAGCAGGGTGCAGCAGATGAGGAAGAATTGATTGCAGGTGCCCGTGGTGCTGACTTTGATGGCATGCGCATCCACTCAGTTCGTTTGCCAGGCTTGGTAGCCCATCAGGAAGTCATTTTTGGCAATCAGGGAGAAGGATTGACCCTCCGTCATGACTCCTATGATCGCAGCTCCTTCATGACAGGGGTGAATTTGGGAATTAAAGAAGTTGTCAAGCGTCATGAGCTTGTCTATGGATTAGAACACTTATTATGAGATTAACGCAAATGCCTTCTGAATTTCAGAAGGCTTTACCAGTATTAGAAAAAATTAAAGAAGCAGGTTTTGAGGCCTATTTTGTTGGAGGTTCTGTTCGAGATGCCCTCCTCAATCGTCCTATCCATGATGTGGATATTGCGACGTCTTCTTATCCAGAAGAAACCAAGCAGATTTTTCCGCGAACAGCCGATATCGGAATCGAGCATGGAACTGTCTTGGTCTTAGATGGGGACGAGGAGTATGAGGTGACTACTTTTCGGACAGAGGATGTCTATGTGGACTATCGCAGACCCAGTGCGGTCTCCTTTGTGCGCTCGCTAGAAGAAGACCTCAAGCGCCGTGATTTCACAGTCAACGCCTTTGCCTTGGACGATACAGGAGAAATCATTGACTTGTTCCATGGTTTAGAAGATTTAGAAAATCAAGTTTTGCGGGCGGTTGGAGTGGCAAGTGAGCGTTTCAACGAAGATGCTTTGCGGATTATGCGTGGCTTCCGTTTTCAGGCCAGTCTTGGCTTTGAGCTTGAGTCAGAAACATTTAAAGCTATGAAGACTTTGACGCCACTTTTGGAGAAAATTTCTGTGGAGCGTACCTTCGTTGAGTTTGATAAACTCTTGCTGGCTCCATTTTGGAGAAGGGGCTTGACTTCCATGATTGAGAGTCAAGCTTATGATTATCTCCCTGATATGGCAGCTAGCCAGGACGAGCTTAACAGACTGTTTGATTTGGAGACTGATTTCACCTTTGAATCTTCAGAGCAAGCCTGGGCTGCTCTACTGTGGGCTTTGGATATTGAAAATGCGCAGCCATTTTTGAAGGCTTGGAAGACCTCACGTCAGTTTGCTAAGCAAGTTCAGGATTTACTGACTATTTTGACCTTGCGTGAAAAGGGAGAATTGAGCAAGCGCGATTGTTACCGCTTTGACTTGGATTTGCTTTTACAGGCTGAAAATCTTCGTCAAGCCCAAGGAAAAGAAGTCAACCCACAAGCAATTACAGAAACTTACCAGAGTTTGACCATTCATGATAAGAAAGAAATTCAGATTAATGGTGGCATTTTGATTAAGGAATATGGCTATCAACCAGGCCCAGACTTGGGAGAGATTTTAACAGAGATTGAATATGCCATTGTCGATGGAGAATTGGAAAATGACCGTCAAGCCATCCATGCTTACTTGAGGGAGAAAAAATGAGTGATTTTATCGTTGAAAAACTAAGTAAATCCGTCGGTGATAAGACCGTTTTTAAGGATATTTCCTTTATCATCCATGACCTAGACAGAATCGGTCTGATTGGTGTCAATGGGACTGGCAAGACCACCCTTTTAGATGTCCTTTCTGGTGTTTCTGGCTTTGATGGGGATGTCAGTCCTTTTTCAGCTAAAAATGATTACCAGATTGGTTACTTGACTCAAGATCCTGATTTTGATGATAGCAAGACGGTCTTGGATACGGTCCTATCCAGCGACCTCAAGGAAATCCAGCTTATTCGTGAGTATGAGTTGATCATGCTCAACTACAGTGAGGATAAGCAGGCTCGTTTGGAACGGGTTATGGCAGAGATGGATTCTCTTCAAGCTTGGGAAATTGAGAGTCAGGTCAAGACCGTTCTCAGCAAGCTGGGTATTCAAGACTTATCTACTCCTGTTGGGGAATTATCAGGTGGCCTAAGAAGACGAGTCCAGTTGGCGCAAGTTTTACTTGGCAATCACGACCTCTTGCTTCTGGATGAGCCGACCAACCATTTGGATATTGCGACTATTGAGTGGCTGACCCTCTTTTTAAAAAATTCTAAGAAGACAGTTCTCTTTATCACTCACGATCGTTATTTCTTAGACGCTTTGTCAACACGGATTTTCGAGTTGGATCGCGCAGGCTTGACAGAGTATCAAGGGAATTATCAGGACTATGTTCGCCTTAAGGCGGAACAGGATGAACGCGATGCGGCTCTTCTCCACAAAAAGGAACAACTCTATAAGCAAGAATTGGCCTGGATGCGTAGACAACCGCAGGCGCGTGCGACCAAGCAACAGGCTCGTATCAATCGTTTCCACGACCTGAAAAAGGAAGTTTCAGGCGGCGTTGCTGAGACAGACTTGACTATGAACTTTGAAACCAGTCGGATTGGGAAGAAAGTCATCGAGTTTCAGGATGTTTCATTTGCCTATGAAAACAAGCCTATTTTGCAAGATTTTAATCTCTTGGTGCAGGCCAAAGACCGTATTGGAATCGTTGGGGACAACGGTGTTGGAAAATCAACCCTGCTTAATCTGATTGCAGGCAGTCTTGAGCCGACAGCAGGACAAGTTGTGATTGGGGAAACTGTTCGCATCGCCTATTTCTCTCAGCAAATTGAGGGTTTGGATGAAAGCAAGCGAGTGATCAATTACTTGCAGGAAGTGGCAGAAGAGGTCAAGACCAGCGGTGGTTCTACAACTTCGATTGCAGAGTTGCTGGAGCAGTTCCTTTTCCCACGTTCGACGCATGGAACCTTGATTGAGAAATTGTCTGGGGGAGAGAAAAAACGCCTTTATCTCCTCAAACTGCTCTTGGAAAAACCAAATGTTCTTCTTTTAGACGAGCCAACCAATGATTTAGATATTGCAACCTTGACAGTTTTGGAGAATTTCTTGCAAGGATTTGCGGGACCTGTTTTGACAGTTAGTCACGACCGTTATTTCTTGGATAAGGTAGCGACCAAGATTCTGGCTTTTGAGGATCGCAAGATTCGTCCTTTCTTTGGTCATTACACCGACTATCTTGATGAAAAAGCCTTTGAAACAGAGATGGCCAATCAAGTGCAAAAGGCCGAAAAGGAGAAAGTGATCAAGGTCCGTGAAGACAAGAAACGCATGACCTACCAAGAAAAGCAGGAGTGGGCAAGCATTGAAGGCGATATTGAAACCTTGGAAAATCGTATCGCTGCTATTGAAGAGGAGATGCAGGCCAACGGCTCTGACTTTGGCAAACTGGCTACTCTCCAAAAAGAACTGGATGAGAAAAACGAAGCACTCCTTGAAAAATACGAACGCTATGAGTATCTAAGTGACTTTGATAGCTAGAAGAATAGAAAAATCCCGTCTCATGACAGGATTTCTCTATTCTTTTTTGGTTTCTTGATGAAAGACATTTTGCCAAGTTTCGTGGCGACGCCAGATACTGGTATGGACGATACCATCTAACTCATAGCAGATGAGTTTTGTTTTCTGACTGATAGAAGTGATTTGGATGTCCTTGATAGCAGAATTCAACTCTTTTTCGGCTTTATAGGTCTCTTTATCCATCTGTTCTCCATCTTGACGAATATAGACAAAATCGTCAGCCAAGAATTCTTCCAGTTGATTTCTCTGATCAATCAATTGTTCGCGCATAAGCAATTTTTTGTAGACATTGTCTAAAATTTCATCCTCAGGGATAGGTGCTGGCTCAATATGAACATCGGTATCAAAGACGCCAAAACGTTCCTCCAGCATAGATTCGACTTGATCCGCAATCTCGTGACTCTCAAAAACAGACAGGTCAGGGTTCATCTCCAGCGTGATATCCAGGTAAATATTGCTACCGTAAGTGCGACCTCTTTGCGACTTGACCTTGCTGATTTTGGGAATTTCCATAATGGCCTTTTGATAGTCCTCAAGCAGACGGTCGTCAAAGCCATCTGAAAGACTAAAGGAAGACTCGATAAAGATATCATAGGCAGTCTTCAAGATAAAGAAAGTGATGATAATGGCAACCAGTTTATCCACAATGGGATAATTGAAACTGCTAGCTAGGATGGCAATAGTAGTACCAAGTGAGGTAACAGCATCAGAAAGATTGTCCTTTGCTGCGGCCTTAAGTGCTTTAGAGTTAGATTTCTTACTGAGGCGAGTATTGTAGAGATAAACTACAAACATAATCGCTGCAGAAATGATTCCTAGGGTTGCACCAAGAGGGTCAATGACCGTTTCTTCATGACTGAGAATTTTTTGAATGGTATCCCGAAGTACATCGAAACCGACATAAAACATGATGATGGAAGTGATTAAGCTAGCCAAATCTTCAATCTTCCAGTGGCCAAAACGGTGGTCACGGTCTGCAGGTTGGCGCGCCATTCGAATCCCAATCAAGAGGGCAACATTTCCGATAATATCTGATACGTTGTTGAAACCATCGGCTACCAAACTGGATGAATGAAGAAGATGACCAGTTGCTAATTTCGCTGCAGACAAGATCAAATAGGTCGAAATGCTGATAATGGCCCCACGCTCAGCTAACTTGAGATTTGAGATAGATTGCTTCATTCAACTTCCTTTCTAGTCACATAGCATTTTACCATTATACTGGTTTTCAAGGGAAAATTCAAATAAGGCAGTTTTTACTCTTTGAAAACTTTTCAAAATTTGGTATAATAGTACTACTCAAGGGAGTAGCTGGCAGAAACCTGTGATAGTGTCGTCATTCCGAATTTTATACTGAAAAGTATGCTTTCCGGCACTATCTTAAACAGCGAGACTTGTTATGATTAACAGGTCTCTTTTTGTTTGTCGTGAAAAGATACGATGGGGAAAAGAGAGTCTGTTTTGCACACAATGTCAAGGAGGAGACACATGTCAAAAGAACAAAAACGCCAAGCGTTTTACACTCAGAGTCCTGAAGAGGTCTTGCAGGCTGTGGATGCGACCGAGCAAGGTTTGTCATCAAGTGAGGCGGAAAAGCGCCTTGCAGAATTTGGCCACAATGAACTCGAAGAAGGCGAGAAACGATCAATCCTGGTCAAATTCATCGAGCAATTTAAGGATTTGATGATTATCATCCTAGTTGCGGCAGCAATCTTGTCAGTCGTGACTTCTGGTGGGGAAGATATCGCAGATGCCATTATCATCTTAGCCGTGGTAATCATCAATGCTGCCTTTGGTGTTTACCAAGAAGGGAAAGCAGAAGAAGCTATCGAAGCCCTCAAATCCATGTCTAGTCCAGCTGCCCGCGTTCTGCGTGATGGGCATATGGCGGAGATTGACTCTAAAGAATTGGTACCTGGAGATATCGTTGCCCTTGAAGCAGGTGATGTAGTACCTGCAGACCTACGTTTGCTTGAAGCCAACTCTCTTAAAATCGAAGAAGCAGCTCTTACAGGTGAGTCTGTGCCAGTCGAAAAAGACTTGACAGTTGAACTTGCTACAGATGCTGGTATCGGTGATCGTGTCAACATGGCCTTCCAAAACTCTAACGTTACTTATGGTCGTGGTCTTGGTGTTGTTGTCAATACTGGTATGTATACTGAAGTTGGTCATATCGCTGGTATGCTTCAAGATGCAGATGAGACAGACACACCACTTAAACAAAACTTGAACAACCTTTCTAAGGTCTTGACCTATGCAATCTTGGTCATTGCCCTTGTTACTTTTGTAGTTGGAGTCTTCATTCAAGGGAAAAATCCACTCGGTGAGTTGATGACCTCTGTTGCCCTTGCTGTTGCAGCCATTCCAGAAGGGCTCCCAGCTATCGTGACCATCGTTCTTGCCCTTGGTACTCAAGTTTTGGCCAAACGAAACTCTATCGTTCGTAAGTTGCCAGCAGTAGAAACACTTGGTTCAACGGAAATCATCGCTTCTGATAAGACTGGTACGTTGACCATGAACAAGATGACCGTTGAAAAAGTCTTCTATGATGCAGTCCTACATGACTCAGCTGATGACATTGAACTGGGTCTTGAAATGCCGCTTCTACGTTCAGTAGTCTTAGCTAACGATACTAAGATTGATGTCGAAGGCAATCTGATTGGTGACCCTACTGAAACAGCCTTCATCCAGTATGCCTTGGACAAGGGCTACGATGTTAAAGGTTTCTTAGAGAAATATCCACGTGTGGCTGAGTTGCCATTTGATTCTGAACGTAAGCTCATGTCAACAGTTCATCCACTTGCAGATGGACGCTTCCTCGTAGCTGTTAAAGGTGCGCCAGACCAACTCTTGAAACGTTGTGTTCTTCGTGATAAGGCTGGGGATATTGCTCCGATTGATGAGAAGGTTACAAATCTCATTCATACAAACAACTCTGAAATGGCTCATCAAGCCTTGCGTGTCCTTGCAGGTGCTTATAAGATTATTGACAGCATTCCAGAAAATCTCACTTCTGAAGAGCTTGAAAATGATTTAATTTTTACTGGTTTGATTGGGATGATTGACCCTGAACGTCCTGAAGCCGCTGAGGCTGTTCGTGTGGCTAAGGAAGCGGGAATCCGTCCAATTATGATTACAGGTGACCACCAAGACACAGCGGAAGCCATTGCCAAACGTTTGGGAATCATTGACGCAAACGATACAGAAGGTCACGTTTTAACTGGTGCTGAACTCAATGAACTGTCAGATGAAGAATTTGAAAAAGTTGTTGGTCAATACTCTGTTTATGCCCGTGTGTCTCCAGAACACAAGGTTCGTATCGTCAAGGCTTGGCAAAAACAAGGTAAAGTCGTTGCCATGACAGGTGACGGTGTCAATGACGCGCCAGCTCTGAAAACAGCCGATATTGGTATCGGTATGGGAATCACTGGTACAGAGGTTTCTAAGGGGGCTTCTGATATGATTCTTGCAGATGATAACTTTGCGACTATCATCGTTGCAGTTGAAGAAGGACGTAAGGTCTTCTCAAACATTCAAAAGACTATTCAGTACCTACTTTCTGCCAATACTGCTGAAGTATTAACTATCTTCCTATCAACCTTGTTTGGTTGGGATGTCTTGCAGCCAGTTCATCTTTTGTGGATCAACTTGGTAACAGATACCTTCCCGGCAATTGCACTAGGTGTTGAGCCAGCTGAGCCTGGTGTCATGAACCATAAACCACGTGGACGCAAGGCAAGCTTCTTCTCAGGTGGTGTTTTCAGTTCTATCATCTATCAAGGTGTACTCCAAGCAGCCCTTGTTATGAGTGTTTATGGCCTTGCCCTTCTTTACCCAGTTCATGTGGGTGACAATCATGCCATTCATGCAGATGCCCTTACTATGGCCTTTGCAACCCTTGGTTTGATTCAGCTCTTCCATGCCTACAATGTCAAGTCTGTTTACCAATCCATCTTGACAGTTGGTCCATTCAAGTCTAAGACATTTAACTGGTCCATCTTGGTATCCTTCATCCTTCTTATGGCAACAATTGTCGTAGAACCGCTTGAAGGAATCTTCCACGTAACCAAACTAGACTTGTCTCAATGGGGAATTGTTATGGCTGGAAGCTTCTCAATGATTATTATTGTCGAAATTGTTAAGTTTATTCAACGCAAACTCGGTTTTGACAAGAATGCGATTTAAGGGAGGTTTCGGATGTCAGCTTATCAATTACCGACCGTATGGCAGGATGAAGCTAGTAATCAAGGAGCCTTTACAGGATTAAATAGACCAACAGCAGGTGCGCGTTTCGAACAAAACTTGCCAAAAGGAGAACAAGCTTTTCAGCTTTATTCACTGGGAACACCAAATGGTGTGAAGGTCACTATCTTATTGGAAGAATTACTAGAAGCTGGTTTTGAGCAAGCGGCTTACGACTTGTATAAGATTGCTATCATGGATGGGGATCAATTCGGTTCAGACTTTGTAAAGCTCAATCCAAATTCAAAGATTCCAGTCTTGTTGGACCAGTCAGGGACTGAAAATGTAAGAGTCTTTGAGTCTGCTCATATTCTTTTATACCTTGCTGAGAAATTTGGAGCCTTTTTACCAAGCAATCCTGTGGAAAAGGTAGAAGTTTTGAATTGGCTATTTTGGCAAGCAGGTGCAGCACCTTTTCTAGGTGGGGGATTCGGACATTTCTTCAATTATGCTCCTGAAAAATTGGAATATCCTATTAACCGTTTTACGATGGAAGTGAAACGCCAGTTGGATTTATTGGATAAGGAATTGGCTCAGAAACCTTATATTGCAGGCAATGACTATACGATTGCAGATATTGCCATCTGGTCTTGGTATGGACAGTTAGTTCAAGGAAAACTTTACCAAGGTTCTGCAAAATTCTTGGATGCCTCAAGTTATCAGAATCTAGTAAACTGGGCAGAAAAAATTGCCAATCGTCCTGCTGTTCAGCGTGGGATGGAAGTAACTTATAAAGAAATTAAGTAGTAAAAAGTCATCTTCGGATGGCTTTTTGCTACAGTTGAGGGAAAGGGCTTGCAGTTATCAGCTTTTGTGCTATAATTGCTATAATATAGTAAAAAGCAAGAGGAGTGTGAGGAAGTGGAGAAGAAAATTGTAAAGGACATTTTGTTTTTATCACAGGTGTCTCAGCCGGCAAGTCAGGAAGATCTGTATCTTGCCAGAGATTTACAAGATACGCTCTTAGCAAATCGTGAGACCTGTATCGGTCTGGCTGCCAATATGATTGGGGTGCAGAAGCGCGTGATTATCTTTAATCTTGGCTTGATTCCTATGGTCATGTTTAATCCAGTGCTCCTGTCCTTTGAAGGACCTTATGAGACAGAGGAAGGTTGTTTGTCCTTGACAGGCGTGAGACCTACTAAGCGTTATGAAACCATAAGGGTTGCCTATCGTGACAGCAAGTGGCAAGAACAGACCATTACCTTGACCGGTTTCCCAGCCCAGATTTGTCAGCATGAACTGGATCACTTGGAAGGACGAATCATTTAGGAGGAAAGTAAATGAAGCGGATAATCTTTGAACTTATTTTTATCGCAACGACCTGGTATATCTTTTTACCGCCTCTTAACCTGACCAGCTGGGAATTTCTCTTTTTCCTCTGTGGGCATTTGCTGGTTGTAGCAGTCTTATTTGGATTTGGCAAGGGAATCAATCTGGTCAAAACGGTTCATGTGCGCCACGGCAAGGCAGAAGCTGCCTTAAATCTAGAGGGTTTCAAAATCAATCGGTTAGGGAAAATCCTTTTAGCTTCTATTGGAGGAATTCTTCTCTTAGCAGCCTTGGTTTCCTTGCTGACTTCCAGCATTTTTCAGGCTAAAAATTATGCCAATGTAGTCACGGTTACGGAAAAAGACTTTACTGATTTTCCTAAGACTGATACCAGTAAGGTTCCTATCTTAGATAGAAGTACTGCTGAAAAAATTGGTGACCGCTACTTGGGTTCCCTAACGGATAAGGTATCGCAGTACGTAGCGGCAGATACCTATACCCAATTGACGATTGATGGGAAACCTTATCGGGTTACACCACTAGAATACGCAGATCCTATAAAATGGTTTAACAATCAGGCCAAGGGAATCGGCGAGTATATCAAGGTGGACATGGTAACCGGGAATGCGGACTTGGTGGACTTGAAGACACCAATCAAGTATTCGGACTCGGAGTATTTTAACCGCGACGTCAAACGTCACCTGCGCTTGAAGTACCCAACTAAGATCTTTAAAACTCCATCTTTCGAGGTGGACGATGAGGGCAATCCTTTCTATGTGGCTACAGTTTACCAAAAGCAATTTGGGCTTGCGGTTCCTCGTCCTGTTTCAGTCATTATCTTGGATGCTACAAATGGAGAAACCAAGGAATACAGCTTGGCAGATGTTCCGGAATGGGTGGACAGGGTCTATCCAGCTGAGGAAACCATTGAGCAAATCAACTACAACGGCAAGTACAAGGATGGTTTCTGGAATGCCATGATTTCCAAGAAAAACGTGACCCAAACTACCAAGGGCTATAATTACTTGTCTATCGGTAATGACATCTACCTCTACACAGGTGTGACATCGGCCAATGCAGATGAAAGTAATCTTGGTTTCATTCTTGAAAATATGCGAACAGGAGAAATCACTAAGTATAGCTTGGCTTCTGCGACCGAAGAATCAGCCCGTGAATCAGCCGAAGGTGCTGTTCAGGAGAAATCCTACAAGGCAACCTTCCCAATCCTCATCAACATCAATGACAAGCCTCTCTACATCATGGGCTTGAAGGACAATGCTGGCTTGGTCAAAGAGTACGCTTTGGTAGACGCAGTCGAGTACCAAAATGTTATCGTAGCCACCACTGTGGAAGAACTGCTCAGCAAGTACGCCAACAAAAACGATCTTGAAATTGATAATGAAACCACAGAAAGTATCAAGGGTGTGGTAGCAGACCTCAAATCAGCTGTTATCAAGGGCGACACCGTCTACTTCTTTAAAGTTGATGGCAAGATTTACAAGGTTAAGGCCTCTGTATCAGATGACCTGCCTTACCTCGAAAATGGTAAAACCTTCGAAGGTCAAGTAGGAAAAGACAACTATCTCAAGACCTTTAAAGTTCAGTAAGAGGAGAGGCTGGGCAAAACCTCAATTTCAGGAAAAAATGAAGTAAATCTTTCCATCATAAAACGCATAGTATCAAGATTTCTCAATTCCTGATACTATGCATTTTTTAATTTTAATGCCTTTTTCCCCAGTCTCTTTTCAGATGAATTTCTTGGTAGCGGCTAAAAAATATGCTACACTATTAATATGAAAATTTTAATCCCTACAGCAAAAGAAATGAACACAGACTTGCCAAGTATCGAAGCAACTTCTTTAAAACCAGAAAGCCAGGCCGTGCTGGATGCCTTGGCCCGCTATTCTGCTAGTCAATTGGAGAGTTTTTACAAGGTATCAGCCGAGAAGGCGGCGGAAGAATTTCAACATATCCAAGCTTTGAAAAGGCAAACTGCTCAACACTACCCAGCCTTGAAACTTTTTGATGGGCTGATGTACCGTAATATCAAGCGAGACAAACTGGACGAGGCAGAACAAGCCTATCTTGAAAATCATGTCTTTATTACTTCGGCTTTGTACGGTGTCGTTCCAGCCTTGTCACCTATGGCCCCTCACCGTTTGGACTTTTTGATGAAATTAAAGGTCGCTGGTAAGACTTTGAAGAGCCATTGGAAGCAAGTCTATGATGAGGCTGTGAAGCAGGAAAAAGTGATTTTCTCCCTCTTGTCATCCGAGTTTGAGACAGTATTTTCTAAGGAAATCAGAGAAAAGATGGTGACCTTCAAATTCATGGAGGATAGAGGTGGTCAGCTGAAGATTCATTCAACTATTTCAAAGAAAGCGCGTGGTGCTTTCCTGACAGCCCTGATACAAAATCAAGTACAGACGGTGGAGGAAGCTCGTCGCTTAAGCTTTGCAGGGTTTACCTACAGAGAAGATTTGTCACAGCCACAGGAATTGGTTTTTGTTAAGGAAGTATAGAAATCAGGTAAGAGAAAAAGTCAGCAGGACCCTGCTGACTTTTTTCTAGCTTATAAAGTATTGGACAAATGAATCTCATTTGATAAAGTATTAAGATGATTAACCAAATCCATTATTGACAGATGATTTTGACAAATAAACTTCTTGGTAATTCCTGGAATATAGAAATTAGACACGATGATATCATAACCTGTCTGATTTAAAATCTCAGGACTCGTTTCCAATTCATCCCAAGTATCGAAGGTAAAGCGGTTATTACAGTAGTAGGAAAGCATATCAACAAAGGTAAGGGATATAGCATGGTCAAAATTACTGATAATCAAAACCTTGATAGGTGGTCGATTTTCTAACAACTGAGTAGAGAGGTTTTCAGCATGGGTTAAGATGGTGTACATCAAGTGTTCCAACTGTTCAGGATGGTCATGCTGTCCAATTGCCTGACGATATTGGGCCAGTTCTTGACGTGCACTTCCCATAAAGTCTGGGAAGTAAACTTCAAATTTTTTAATCGTCAATGCTTTTTGTTCAAATAAGATTGGGGTAGAAAAGATTTCCTGTCTTTCAAAGAAAGCAGTGTTGTGTAAATGCCAAATAAGCTCATCGTGGTTAGTAAAAGTAATCTTATATTGTTTTGCTAGGCGTTCTAATATTTGACTAAGTAATTGGTAAGAGTATCTTGCTTCACTGTTATCTTCTAAAGAGTTGAAGAATTCTTGAGGATCTAAGAAAAGATTGTTTTGAATAAAGGATATAAAAATTTGTGCGATGATATCTGGAGTGATTTCCAGTCCCAATTTTTCAGAAAAATGGGCAAGTAACTCCTCAAAGTTTGGAATACTTTCCAATATAGGATAGTATTCATCATAGAAATGATTGGGTAAGTCGATAAAATGACCATTTTTGATGCGGTGGATACTGATAGCCAGCATCAATTTATACATTCTATAAATTGAAAAGTGCATCGGGTAATTCGTGATTTTATAGAAGAAATCAGCAAACTCTGTTAAATCCTCTTCAGGAAGGTCAGGAAAAGGCCAGTCTAGGAAATAATAGCGCTCAGAAAAATATTGGGCAAAAAAATAGCGAATATCGATTTCATTCCCACGTATTTCGGATGGAGTAAATGATAGTTCAATTTGGAATTGAGTTGACAGAGTTTTTGTAATATTTCTGCCCAGTCGATAGAGGTTGGCATTACTAGAGTGAAGATTTTCTATTGTTCGATAAATAGGTAGCCCCTCATTAAAAAACAGATACTCTAGTAATTGAAAAGATTGAGAATTAGCAAGAAAATATTGATAAATATCTTCTACACTAGTGTTAACTTCTAAATCAATCATGATTCCGTTAACAGAAGATTGGATGTCAATAGATGGAAAGGCAACACGTAATTCATTTAAATCACTTTTTAAGATTCGTTCTGTACATCCTAATTTTTCGGCTAGTTCATACAATTTCATCCAATTACGATTCTGAATTAAGGTTTCCATTAAACGTAATTGTCTTTGATCTTTTGTGGATAAAAGGTTGCGCATATAGGTAATTTCCTCCTTAATTCATTATATCATATTTTTTGTCTAAAAAGTACAAAAAACTTAGAGTAAGAAAATTGTCGTCAGTAATCAGAAAAATTAGAATAAGATAAGTGGCCCTTAGGTGCAAAAATAGAATATATCAATTGTTCAGAAAATATTGATTTATATATCAAATAGTTGCAAAGTGGGAATTATAAAATATTACTTAGGAGTTCAAAATGAAACATTCACATAAGAAATCATTTGACTGGTATAGCATGCAACAACGATACTCTATTCGTAAGTATCACTTTGGTGCAGCTAGTGTCTTGCTCGGTACAGCTTTAGTATTGGGAACTGCCGCTAATGCGCAATCAGTACAAGCGGAGGAACAACATCCAGAAGCAACTAACAGTGTTTCTGTTGATAAGGTAGATGAAGCTACTAAACCAGCAGAAGTTTCTACACCTAAAAAAGAAACAACTTATGCAGCTCCAACTGTTGCGAACCCAGTAGAAACGACTCCAGCTAAAACTGAAGAAGCTACTAGACCAGCAGAAAAAGTTGAAGAAGCAAAAGATAAAAAAGAAGAAGTAACGCATCAAGATGCTGTTGACAAGTCAAAATTGTTAACGGCTCTTTCGCGTGCTAAAAAACTTGAGAGTAAGTTATATACAGAAGCAAGTGCTGCAAACTTGCAAGCAAGTATCCAAGCTGGTCAAAGCTTGCTTGGGAAAGCAGATGCAACTGAAGTTGAATTATCAGCAGCAGAGTCATCTATTCAATCGTCTATTATTGGTCTAGAACTTCGTTCTAACTCTGATAAAGGAACTGTATCAGAAACTCCTGTAGTGAAGAAAGCTGACGCGGCAGAAGCCAAAGAAGAAGCTAAACCAGTTGCAACAACTGATCGTTCAGCTGTTAATAGTACTGTTTTGCCAACTAGCACACCTGTTAAAGTAGAAGCTACGTCAAGACCTGCATCTACAAATGAACTTTTGAAACCAGCTCTTAGCCTTTCTGACGCTCGCCAAAATCCAGCTATCCGTAAAGAAGACTTGGATAAAGGGCACAGTGGCTTTAGAGCAGCTAGCAATCCAGCTAACCCAATTGTTTCAGGTTCTGGAAATACAGTTGCATTTACAGATATTAGTCAAGGTGGTCGTAGTTATAGTTTCCGTGGCTACGGAAACTCACGTGGTGGTAATTCAATTCATTACGATGTAACAACAGTACGTCAAGGTAATAGATTGAATTTCACAATTAGATACTCTGGTCCAGGTGAATTTGTTAATAATAACTTTATCTTGGACAAAGGGGATGGATTTGGAAATCCTTCAAATGCAACCATCACAACTCCAAGATTAAGAGAGCAATCAAAACCTATTAGCCAGGGTGCCAACTTCGTATCTCACTCAGGATACAGTATGACCTCTGCTACTTCAACAAATATGGAACAAACAATCAGATTTAGTTTGCCTATCATTAATCCAAATGGTGACTTGTCTGTTCGTTTGAAACCAGTTACTTTTAACGTGGACCAAGGTGGTGGCGGTGCCGCTACTAGCAATGACCCATACAGTAACTCTAACTATTATTATAGAGCAAACCCACTCCTCTTGGATGCAAATCCAAATGGTGGTACTAGTAACAAGACTGTTACAGAAGAACTTGAATTCCAAACTATCTATCTTCCAACTAGTAAATTGCCAGAAGGTGAGACTAGATTAGTTAGAGAAGGTGAAAAAGGACAACGTCAAATTACCTATAAAGTTCATCGATTAGGTAATGAAATAATCCTAGGCTTGCCAATTAGTAATAGAGTTACTAAAGAAGCTAAACCACGTATTGTTCAAATCGGTGTTGCTAAAGAATTCATTGAAACTGTAAAACCACGTGTTGATCAAAATAAAATCGGTGATACCAATAACCTCACTTTCTATCTTGATAATGATGGTAACGGTGTTTACACTGAAGGTGTAGACGAACTTGTTCAAAGAATTGCTATTAAAGATGGTGCTAAAGGTGAAAAAGGAGATCAAGGTGAACGTGGTCTGACTGGAGCACAAGGTGCCAAAGGTGAAAAAGGAGACCAAGGTGAACGCGGTCTGACTGGAGCACAAGGTGCTAAAGGTGAAAAAGGAGACCAAGGTGAACGCGGTCTAACTGGAGCTAAAGGTGAAAAAGGAGACCAAGGTGAACGCGGTCTAACCGGAGCACAAGGAGCTAAAGGTGAAAAAGGAGACCAAGGTGAACGCGGTCTCACTGGAGCTAAAGGTGAAAAAGGAGACCAAGGTGAACGCGGTTTAACTGGAGCTAAAGGTGAAAAAGGAGACCAAGGTGAACGCGGTCTCACTGGAGCTAAAGGTGAAAAAGGAGACCGAGGTGAACGCGGTTTAACTGGAGCTAAAGGTGAAAAAGGAGACCAAGGTCAGGCAGGTCGTGACGGTGTAACTCCAACCGTAACCGTTAAAGATAATAAAGATGACGGCACTCATACTATCACGATTAACGACGGTAGAGGTAATGTTACAAGTACTGTTGTAAGAGATGGTTTCGATGGTGCAAGTCCATTAGTTGCGACTCAACGAAATGACGCAGATAAAACAACGACTGTTATCTTCTATTATGACCAAAATGATAACAACGAATTTGATGCAGGCGATACAAAACTAAAAGAAGTTGTCATTGCAGATGGAGCTAAAGGTGAAAAAGGGGACCAAGGCGAACGTGGTCTAACCGGAGCGCAAGGTGAAAAAGGAGACCGTGGTGACCGTGGTGAAACAGGAGCAGCGGGACGTGACGGAAAAACTCCAAAAATCACAACTGCTCGTGGAGCAGACGGCCGTAGTACTGATATTACATTTACTATTCCTGGAGAAGAGCCTGTTGTAGCTAACATTAAAGATGGTAAAGATGGACGTACACCAACCATCGACTTAAATGCCTTAGCTGAAGCAGCAGCAAGATTAAACAATCAAAGAAGCGGAAGAGTAAGAAGAGCTTTAGCAGACGCCCCATCTACAGCACCAGCAGAAAAACCAAGAGAAGGTACTCTTATTACAGCGTACTTTGATAACAATGGTAATGGTCGATACGATGAAGGTATAGATGAATTAATTGCTAAACAACCAATTTATAATGGTACAGACGGTGCCAATGGTGCAGCAGGTGCAGCCGGACGTAATGGTGCTGAACTATTAAGTGGACCTAAAGCACCAACAGCAGATGATGGTAAAGATGGCGACACTTATATCGATGCAACTACAGGTGATGTTTATAAGAAAGAAAACGGAACTTGGGAAAAAGAAGGCAACATCAAGGGACCTAAGGGTGACAAAGGTGAACGTGGAGAAGATGGTAAGACTCCAGAAGTAACTGTAACTCCAGGTAAAGATGGTCATAGTACCGACATTACATTCACTGTTCCAGGTAAAGATCCAGTTACAGTAAATGTTAAGAACGGAGAAAATGGTCTGAACGGTAAAACTCCAAAAGTTGATTTACTTCGTGTCGAAGGACAAAACGGAAATCCATCTCATACAATTGTGACATTCTATACTGATGAAAACAATGATGGTAAGTACACTCCAGGAACTGATGAACTTCTAGGTTCTGAAATGATTAAAGATGGTGCTAAAGGTGCGGACGGACGTGATGGTAAATCATTGCTTACTGTCAAAGATGGTAAAGAAACTAAAGTTTACCAAGAAGATCCAGCACATCCAGGTCAACCATTGAACCCTGAAAAACCTCTTGCAGTTATTAAAGATGGAGTGGACGGTGTCTCTCCAACAGTAACAGCTGTTCGTAAGGATGAAGAAGGTCATAAAGGTGTAGAAATCACGGTGGATAACCATGATGGTTCACAACCAACTACAGTCTTTGTTAAAGATGGTGCTAAGGGAGAAACTGGTGCAACCGGTCAAGATGGTCAAACTCCTACAATCACAACTCAACGTGGTCAAGATGGTCAAAGCACTCTTGTAACCATTACAACACCAGGAAAAGATCCAGTAACCTTTACTGTAAAAGATGGTAAGAATGGTAGAGATGGCCGTACACCAACTATTGACTTAAATGCATTGGTGGAAGCAGTTAGAAGAGGTGCTGGATCAACTTCTAATTCACAACCTTCTGGAACATCAAGAAGTGCAAGAAATAGAAGAGCATTACCAGATGAAGATAGAAGTGCAACTGAGTCATCAGAAACAGTACAACCAACAACTACAGATGCAACAGATTCACAACCAGTAAATGGTACTCGTATTACAGCATACTATGATAATAATGGTAACGGTAAATACGATCCAGGTGTGGATGAATTAATTGGTACAAGTGATATCTTGAATGGTACAAATGGACGTAATGGTACAGATGGAGCTTCTGGTACAAATGGACGTAACGGTGCTGAATTACTAAGTGGAGTTACTGCCCCAACTGCTAATGATGGTAAAGACGGTGATACTTATATCGACGCCAATACAGGTGATGTTTACAAGAAAGAAAATGGTTCTTGGAACAAGATTGGTAATATCCGTGGACCTCAAGGAGTAGCCGGTGAAAAAGGCGACAAAGGCGAAAAAGGTGAAAAAGGTGAAAACGGAGCTAATGGAGCAGACGGTAAATCACCAGTTGTAAATGTAACGGACAATGGAGATGGAACACACTCTATTACTGTTAGAAACCCTGATGGTTCTGAATCAACAACTAAAGTTAAAGATGGTAAAGACGGTAAAACTGCCAATATCACTACAACAGAAAATCCAGATGGAAGCCACACAATTACTATAACAAATCCAGATGGAACAACTAAAGAAACAGTTGTTAAGAATGGTAAAGATGGTAAGACTCCAAAAGTTGAAGTGACTGATAACAACGATGGAACTCACACTGTTAAAGTTACGGATGGAGATGGCAATGTTACGAATGCTATCATCAAAGATGGTAAAGATGGTAAAGCTGCAACAGCAACTACAACAGAAAATCCAGATGGAAGCCACAGAGTAACAATCACTAACCCAGACGGAACGAAGAATGAGTTTGTTGTTAAGAATGGTCGTGACGGTGTTGACGGACGTACTCCAACCGCATCTGTTCGTGATAATGGAGACGGAAGTCATACAATCGTTATTACAAATCCAGAAGGTGTGACAACTGAAACCACAGTTCGTGATGGTAAATCACCAAAAGTTACAATAACTGACGAACAGAATGGAACACATAAGATCTCAGTTCTAAATGGTGATGGAACAACTACTGAAACAATCATTAAAGATGGTAAATCACCAGTAGCAACAGTTAGAGATAACCATGATGGTACTTACACAATTCGTGTAGAAAACGGTAATGGTACTGTTTCTGAAACCACAGTTCGTGACGGTAAATCACCAACTGCTAAGGTTGTGGATAACGGAGATGGAACTCACACTATCACAGTTGTGAACTCAGACGGTACAACTACAACAACTACAGTTCGTGATGGTAAAGAACCAAAACTTGAAGTGATTGATAACAACAACGGTTCACACACTATTAAAGTGACAGGAGCTGATGGTAAAGAAACTACAACTACAATCTTTGATGGTAAATCACCAAAAGCGAACATCGTTGATAACGGAGACGGAACTCACACATTAACAATCATAGATTCTGATGGTCGTCAATACAAATCTATTATCAAAGATGGTAAAGACGGTAAAGATGGCGTTTCACCAACTGTAACTGTTAAAAATAATAACGACGGAACTCACGTTGTTACAATCACTAATCCAGATGGAAGTAAGACAGAAATGGTGATTAAAGACGGTAAAGATGGTAAATCACCAAAAGTTTCTGTTGAAGATAATGGTGATGGTAGTCATACAATCACAATCATCAATTCTGATGGAACTGTGACAAAAACAGTTGTTAAAGATGGACGTGATGGTCGCGACGGCAAAGATGGTAAGGACGGAAAAGATGGTAAATGTGGTTGCCAAGGCAAACCAGTAACACCATCAAATGACAAACCAGTTCCTCCAACACGTAATGTGCCAGAAGGACCAACGTTTGCAATGCCAGAACCACCAGTTCATGAATTGCCAGAATTCAAC
Organism: Streptococcus toyakuensis; assembly: GCF_024346585.1. Classification (NCBI taxonomy): domain Bacteria; kingdom Bacillati; phylum Bacillota; class Bacilli; order Lactobacillales; family Streptococcaceae; genus Streptococcus; species Streptococcus toyakuensis. The sequence continues at coordinate 1,508,296 of NZ_AP024523.1, read as the reverse complement.
GGTGGTGTTCCAGGAATGCCAGAGGTTAATGAATTGCCAGAATTCAATGGTGGAGTACCAGGTATGCCAGAAGTCAATGAACTTCCTAATCCAGAAGTTCCAGGAATGCCAACACCTCCAGTTCATGAAATTCCAGAATTTAATGGCGGAGTACCTGGTATGCCAGAAGTCAATGACAAACCAACTTCAAACATTCCTGAAGTTCCAACACAACCAAATCCAAATGTACCAGTTCAACCGGTAACACCATTAACTTCTAACCCAGTAGTACCAACTACAGGTAAAGAAAAACATGGGGACAAATTACCAGAAACTGGAAGCCAATCTGATTATATCTCTGTTCTTTTAGGTAGCGGTATTCTATTGAGCCTATATGTAGGTCGAAGAAAAGAAGATTAATCAGCAACAAGCAGTCACTAATTTCTCGAAAGAAGATGATAAGTGATAGATCTCGAATGAAAGAATATTCTTAGAACGATTTTCCATGATGGAAAAGACTGCTAAAAACCTTGAGTGGTAACGCTCAAGGTTTTTTTGGATGGCTGATGTTTGTCTGAGAATCTTGATAGAGTCTAAAAAAGCCACCCTATGAGGTGGCGATAATTGATTTAGACTTTTAAAAATTCTTTATTTTTTATTGAACTGCTGCAACCAAGTCTTGAGCTTGTTTTTCAAGTGAATTTAGGACTGTTTCTTCTAGAACTAATTTTCCATCTGCCCAGGCAGAGTCGTTAACACGTGCAGCAGTAAAGTCACCAACGACTTGTGTACGGATGAATGGCAAGAGGTCTTTGTAAATAGCGAAGAGTTGATCGTGACCTGCATTGGCTACAGATGATACGGTAACAAACTTGTCTTGAAGGGCAGAAGCGCCACGTGTATCAGACAAGTCAAGAGCACGAGATAGCCAGTCAAGCAAGTTTTTCACTGGCCCAGGAATTGAGTGATTATAAACTGGTGAGAAAATCCAGATAGCATCCGCAGCGAGAACTGCTTCACGAGCAGCAGCTACAGCTGGATGAGTTGGAACTTCCAAATCTTGGCTGAAGAGAGGTACAGCTGAGTAATCAAGATAGCTAACTTCTGCTTTACCAGCAAGTGCTTTCTCAGCTTCGAGAGCCATTTGGTGATTGAAAGAACCTTGACGTAGTGAACCGACGATAAATAATACTTTTTTAGACATGATGTGTCTCCTTTTTCTTAAATTTCCGAGAATTTTCTCGTTGTTATAAAATATATTACAACAAAACAAGACAACTTGCAAGGAATTTGCTCAGAGTTTATTTGAAAATTATAAAATTGCTGAAACTCTAGTCAGTTGCCACTGGAAAAGTAAGAACTGTTTTTTGGATTTTAGTTTTCTTTGATTTTATAGGAGTATTCCAATATTCTCTTGTAATATAATGACATAAGTGCTAAAATAAACAAGAAAACTAGCAATAGAAACCGCAGAACAGCTATTTTCCGGTATCATTTCATAAATCATTAAAGGAACAATAATGGCATTGAAGAATGCTTCTAAAAGGGGTGGAGATCATGTAAGGCAAAGATTAACAAGTGACGGACAAAAGAAATAATAATACACTTGTTAAGGAGAAAAGATGTTAATAAGAAATTATCGGAAAAATATTGGCCTGATGGCCGGAGTTGAGTTTTTTGCATTTCTAGGGATTACCAGTTTTTGGATTCTCTTTCTCAGTCAAAACGGAATGTCTCTTTGGCAGATTGGACTTCTGGAGAGTATTTTTCATACGACCAGTCTTCTCTGTGAAATTCCATCTGGTATGTTAGCTGACCGCTATTCCTATAAGACCAACCTTTATTTAAGTCGTATAGCAGGGATTGTGTCTTCTATTCTTATGTTGGCTGGGCAGGGAAATTTTTGGATTTATGCGCTAGCTATGGCGATAAGTGCTTTGTCTTATAATTTTGATTCAGGAACAAGTGCAGCAATGGTCTATGACTCGGCTGTAGAGGCTGGGCTAAAGGAGCGCTATCTATCCATTTCAAGTTTCATGTCAGGAGTAGCAGAAGGAACTCGTTCTTTGGGGACAGTGTTGGCGGGATTTTTTGTCCATAGTCAATTGCACCTGACCTACTATATCATGATTGCCACTTCTATCATAGTTCTTTTCCTGATTTGGATGCTGAAAGAGCCCAGTGTCAAGCTAGAAAAAACTGATAGTGTGACCATGAAACAGATTATTTGGACCGTTAAGGATGAGTTGAAGCGAAATCCCATGCTGTTCAACTGGATGATTTTGTCTCAGATTGTCGGAGTACTCATGTGCATGTTTTACTTTTACTATCAAAATCAGTTACCAGATTTAAGTAGTTGGCAAATTTCAGCAGTTATGCTACTTGGAAGTCTCTTGAATATCGTCGCAGTATATCTAGCGAGTAAGATTGGAAAGAGATATGCCGCCTTGAAGCTTTTCCCTATTCTCGTCCTGCTGACTGGAGTTACCTACCTGCTGTCCTACTTTGGAACACCTCTAATCTATATTTTGGTTTATTTGATTAGTAATGCTCTATATGCTCTTTTTCAGCCGATTTTTGATAATGATTTGCAAGAGCGACTCCCAAGTGAAGTAAGGGCAACCATGCTGAGTGTCTACTCTATGATGTTTAGTCTAAGTATGATTGTGTTCTTCCCACTGACAGGCTGGTTGATTGACAATTTAGGCTTTGTAGTAACATTTCTTTATCTAGGATCCTTTTTAGTCATGATTAGCCTTCTACTGACTATCTTTTTAGGAAAAATGGCTAAAAGAATAGATGATAAAATGATTCCATAGATTAAAAGAATTTCTGAAAACTTGAGTGCAAGCTCAGGTTTTTTAATACGGTGAGTTCGCTTGTATCTATACTTTTCTCTCTCGGTTTTAAACAAGAAAAATCGGTTTACTTTGAAGGAAGAAATAGAATTGGTTTCTTATACTCAATGAAAATCAAAGAGCAAACTAGGAAGCTAGCCGCAGACAGTACTTGGGTACTGCAAGGCGAAGCTGACGTGGTTTGAATTTGATTTTCGAAGAGTATTCTTGCATTCACTTGTAATAAAGCCCAATAGATGGTAAAATAGACGAGTGAAAACAAGACAAAATAAAGCAAAAAATAATCTACTGTGGCAGTATGGTCTAGGGATGACGATTTTGTTTGTGGTTATCAGTGCTTCCTTTCTGTATCTGGTTTCTCTTAGCATGAAACCTTATCAAACAGCTAAAAGTGAAGGAGAAAAATTAGCTCAGCAGTATGCAGGATTAGAGCAGGCTGATCAGGTTGATTTATACAATGGCTTGGAATCTTATTACAGCGTTCTTGGTCGTAATAAACAGCAAGAAGCACTTGCTGTCCTGATCGGAAAAGATGACCATAAGATTTACGTTTATCAGCTAAATCAGGGTATTTCACAAGAAAAAGCAGAAGCGGTTTCTAAGGAAAAAGGAGCTGGCGAGATTGACAAGATTACCTTTGGCCGTTATCAAGACAAGCCAATCTGGGAAGTTAAGTCAGGATCTGATTTTTATCTAGTAGATTTTGAAACAGGAGCATTGGTCAATAAGGAGGGCTTATGAAACTATCCAAGCGTGTTTTAGAAATGGAAGAAAGTGTTACTTTAGCTAGTGATGCGAGAGCAAAAAAATTAAAAGCTCAAGGTAAGGATGTCCTTTTCTTGACCTTGGGACAACCAGATTTTCACACTCCTGAAAATATTCAGGATGCAGCAGTTAAAGCTATTCGAGAAGGACAGGCTTCCTTCTATACAGTAGCTTCAGGTCTACCAGAATTAAAAGCTGCGGTGAATACCTACTTCGAGCGCTACTATGGCTATTCTGTCGCAAGTAACGAGGTTACCTTTGCTACAGGTGCCAAGTTCTCCCTCTATACTTTCTTTATGGCTGTAATCAATCCTTTAGATGAGGTTATTATTCCAACTCCATACTGGGTTAGTTATGGAGACCAGGTCAAGATGGCAGAAGGTGTGCCAGTCTTTGTTCCTGCTAAGGAAGACAATCACTTTAAGGTGACCGTAGAGCAGTTAGAAGCAGCTCGTACAGATAAAACTAAGGTTTTGGTGTTGAATTCGCCATCCAATCCGACAGGAATGATTTACACCCGTGAGGAACTCTTGGCTATCGGAAATTGGGCTGTAGAAAAGGATATTCTCATCCTAGCAGATGATATCTATGGTCGTTTGGTCTATAACGGGAATGAGTTCGTACCAATCTCTAGTATATCAGAAGCCATTCGCAAGCAAACCATTGTCATTAACGGTGTATCAAAAGCTTATGCCATGACAGGTTGGCGGGTAGGTTATGCAGTGGGTGATCCAGAAATCATTGCTGCTATGAGCAAATTGACAGGTCAAACAACTTCTAACCTAACTGCTGTTTCACAATATGCAACTATCGAAGCCTTAACTGGACCGCAAGATTCTGTGGAAGTTATGCGTCAAGCATTTGAAGAACGTCTCAATACCATCTATCCACTCTTGTGTGAAGTCCCTGGTTTTGAAGTCGTTAAGCCACAAGGAGCTTTCTATCTCTTTCCAAATGTCAAAAAAGCTATGGAGATGAAAGGTTATAGCGATGTAACAGCATTTACAACGGCTATTCTTGAAGAAGTTGGTCTGGCCTTGATTACAGGAGCAGGATTTGGAGCACCAGAAAATGTTCGTCTCAGCTATGCGACAGACTTAGACACGCTTAAAGCAGCAGTTAAACGCTTGAAAGCATTTATGGGTAGTGAGAATGATTGATCATTTTGAAATTAAGGTAAAGGATTTACAAATTTCAGAAGGATTTTATAGGAAATTTCTCGCTCCTTTGGGCTATAAATTGGCTTTTAAGACTAGTTCTCTAATCAGTTTTCTTGCCCCGAACAGCCCTCATCCTGGTGGTGATTTTTGGCTGGCTCAGGGGACACGAGATCCTATTCACTTTGCTTTCTTAGCAGAAAATAAGGAAGAGGTTCAGGCTTGTTATGAGGCTGGTTTAGAGGCAGGTGGGCTAGACAATGGGGCTCCTAGTTATCGCAGTGAGCATCCGATTTACTATGCTGCTTTTATGATTGACCCAGATGGGAACAATATAGAAGTGGTTTGCCATAAAGAATAAAAAAGAAAAGGAAAAATAATGACAAAACGTGTAACGATTATTGATGTAAAAGACTATGTTGGTCAAGAAGTGACGATTGGCGCTTGGGTTGCCAACAAATCAGGAAAAGGGAAAATCGCCTTCTTGCAATTGCGTGATGGAACAGCCTTCTTTCAAGGTGTAGCCTTTAAACCAAACTTTGTTGAAAAATTTGGTGAAGAAGTAGGACTGGAGAAGTTTGATGTTATCAAACGCTTGAGCCAAGAAACGTCTGTTTATGTGACAGGGATTGTCAAAGAAGACGAACGTTCTAAGTTTGGTTATGAGTTGGACATTACAGACATCGAAGTGATCGGTGAATCTCAAGACTACCCAATCACTCCAAAAGAACACGGAACAGACTTTTTGATGGATAACCGTCACTTGTGGCTTCGTTCTCGTAAGCAAGTGGCCGTGATGCAAATCCGTAATGCTATTATCTATGCGACTTATGAGTTCTTCGATAAGAATGGCTTTATGAAGTTTGATAGCCCAATTCTTTCAGGAAATGCAGCGGAAGACTCAACTGAACTCTTTGAAACTGACTACTTCGGAACGCCAGCCTACTTGAGCCAATCAGGTCAGCTTTATCTAGAAGCAGGGGCTATGGCTCTTGGCCGTGTCTTTGACTTTGGTCCAGTATTCCGTGCTGAAAAATCAAAAACGCGCCGTCACTTGACTGAGTTCTGGATGATGGATGCTGAGTACTCATACTTGACACACGATGAGTCACTTGACTTGCAAGAAGCTTATGTAAAAGCTCTTCTACAAGGTGTTCTTGATCGTGCGCCTCAAGCCTTGGAAACCTTGGAACGTGATACAGAACTATTGAAACGATACATTGCAGAGCCATTCAAACGCATCACTTACGATCAAGCCATTGACCTCTTGCAAGAGCATGAAAATGATGAAGATGCCGACTATGAGCATCTTGAGCATGGTGATGACTTTGGCTCACCACACGAAACTTGGATTTCAAACCACTTTGGTGTGCCGACATTTGTCATGAACTACCCAGCAGCAATCAAGGCCTTCTACATGAAACCAGTTCCTGGAAATCCAGAGCGCGTGCTTTGTGCAGACTTGCTTGCCCCAGAAGGCTATGGAGAAATCATCGGTGGATCTATGCGTGAGGAAGATTATGATGCCCTTGTCGCTAAGATGGATGAACTTGGTATGGATCGTACAGAATATGAATTCTACCTTGACCTTCGTAAATACGGTACAGTTCCACACGGAGGATTTGGTATCGGTATCGAGCGTATGGTAACCTTCGCAGCAGGAACAAAACACATCCGTGAAGCTATTCCATTCCCACGTATGTTGCATCGTATTAAACCTTAAAAATAAAATAAAAAGTTATTATGAAAAAAAGAAGGAGGATTCCTTCTTTTTTTGAATTTTGGGTACAAAAATAATATATAAAAATACGAGCATAAAGCTCTTTTTGATTGACAATATTCTGGGAAATATGATAAAATCGGACTAGCGAATATTGTGTTGAGACTAGTTTAAGACTTCGTTCTTAAGCAGGAAAGGAAGTGAATATTAAACGTTTTAACATTATTCCAGTTTAATAACATATAAATAAAAAAGGAGAAACCATGTATTCAAGAATGGAAAAAAATCACGGACAAAAAGTGCAGCGCTTTTCAATCCGTAAGTATAGTTTTGGTGCAGCATCAGTAGCTGTAGCAGCTTACATGATGTTCGGTGGAGCAGCAACTGTTCAGGCGGATGCTCAAGTTACACCAAAGACGGCATCTGATTCACAAACAGTCCCAGATGCAAGTAATCAAGCAGATTCAACCATGCCTCTAGCTTCGACTGAAACTGCTACACCAACAGCTGAGCAACCATCAACACCAGCGCCTGCAGCAACGCAACCAACAGCACCGACTGAAACACCAAAAGCCGAAGAAGCTCTAGCACCAGCTTCAAAGGCTGACACAAGCAAGTTGGAAGCAGCTATTGCTCGTTTAGAAGCAGCTTTAGAAAAAGCAGCATCAACTGAAAAAACAGCTTCAGCAATTGAGTCTGCAAAAGCAGAATTAGCAAGCGCAAAAGCTGTAGCCGCAAATGAAGCTGCAACAAAAGAAGAGGTGGCAAAAGCTACATCAGCAGTAAACGGTAATGCATTCGTATTAGAAAGTATGCCGAAAGCAAAAGCAGAGAAGAAAGAAGAAAAAGAAAATAAAAACCAAGATTCACGTAACGGCCAAGCGATTCCTGGACAAGGTGAAAGTGGATTTAGAGATGGAGCTGCAACAGCTAATCCAATTATTCCTGCTACTGAAGGACCAACAAACAACAATAAATTAGGTTCAGGAAACAACCCAGCTGATGGTGTATTTGAAAGTGCAAAAAATCAATTTGGTGATATTGATTTTGCTAATGCTACAGAAAAAAGTAAAGAAGTTAAAAAACAATGGTCAAGATCCACTGCATCTCAAGGTGGGAATACTGAAATTTTAGGTAGTTTAACTTATAACTGGAAAGAAAAAGAAATTACTGCAGCAGAAGCTAACAATAATAATGCCTTGAATGGTTGGAAAATTGAAAGTGGAGAAAAAGTAACTGCAGTTAAACCTGAAGCACCAACTAATGTTTCTGCTAATCGTCCAGCAGGTTTCGATCCTAAACCATCGAAAGTATATGATTTAGATGGAAAAGTTACTCAAAGAGACAATGAGAATCCAGCTCCAGGAAACCCACTTGGTGTTAATGCTGCTAACCAAAATTATGCAAATGGTGTGAACTACTCAGGTATGGTAGGAACACATAATTTACCAAAAGGATATTATCTAGAATTAGAAAAACAAGGTACAAAAATTTCGAAAGAGTACGCAGTAAATGGAAATTCTAGAGTGATGCTAAGTGCTATCACAGGTGGTGCTTATGGTAATGCCGGAACTGCCGGTACAGGTGAAAAAGTAAAAATTACTGTTAAAGACGACAAAGGAAATGTAATTGCTAGCATTAGAGATGACCGTACGATTGGTGAAAAATTCGAAGAGTCACATGTTTCTGAACCTGCTGGAGATGGAGGAAATGGTGACGGCTGGGCTGAATATCGCGCTATCTATGAAATTCCAAAAGATGTCACAAAAATTAAAGTTGAAATTGAAGCTTTAAACGATGGTACAGCGATTAACAATTCATATTTAAAAGGAATAAATAGTAAGGTTACAGATGGTTACTTCGTTGGTGCTGTTAACTTGGCAGTTGGTACTGGTGTAGAAATGACTACCAATGTTAAAAGTAACGAGAAGGAAGACAAGTTCGGAGAAGATAACCTGTATAAATCAAAACAAAAAGGTGAATTCGAATTTACAGTAAACAGTGTTGGTGGAACTCGTCTATACGGATCTGCAGAAACAGAAATCGAAGTTCCTAAAGGGGTAGAGCTCCCAAATAATATTACAAATCCAACAGAATGGGTTTGGTTTGGTGATACTCCGGTTGCTCCTAATAATATCCAATGGGATCCAGCAACTAGAAAATTAAAATTAAAATATAATACATCAAAATCTAATAACGGCGACGCTCCATATATCGGTGTAGGTTCTAATGGTGGTAAGAATGATGGAGTGCGTAAATTCAGATTGCCATTTACAACCGCTGATAACTATAAAGGTACAGCTACATTTAAAGTGAAAACATCATTACCAAATGGTTTGCGAGATGCAGAAGATAATAATCTGTTAAATACTGGTGATGTTTCTAATGCTAATGGTAAATATCATCCAGTAGTAAATGGTGTAAGAAACACTGATCAACCAGACTACTACTACAATAAAACTATTTATATTGATACAGTTAAGCCGCAAACTCCAACAGTAGAAGCAGTTCATACAGACAGTGTTACTGGAGAAAAAACTGATAAAAAACAACCAACAGAATTATTAATTTCTGTACCTGCAGAAAAAGATCCTAACTTAACAGATGAAGCTAGAGAAAAACAAGATATTGCAGCTAACGATAAAAATAATGGAACCGCTCGTAATGCTGATACGGAAGTAGACAATATTAAAAAAGCTATTGGTGGCTTAACTTCAATGAAAGTTACTTTACCAAATAGTAAAACACCGATTACATTAACGAAAAAAGAAGACGGTTGGTATAACGGTGAAACAAAAGTAGAAGTACGTGATGGTAAATTAGTTGTACAAGTTCCTGCGGGTACTGATTTAACAGAAGCAAGTGATACAACTAACCCAGATAAACGTATTAAAGTTACAGTATTAGACAAGGCAGGAAACGAATCAGATCCAGCTTATGGAGATGTTATCAATAATGCTCCAACTGTAGAAACTAAGAAAAAAGATATCTATGTTTATAAAACTCCAGCAGATAAAAAGTTAACAGCTGATGAAGTACTTAAAAAATCAGAGGCAACAGCAACTGACTTAGAAGATGATCGTGATGGTGTTGATTCTACTAAACCAACGATTGCTGTAAGTAATGACGGTGGGTTAGATTCAACAAAACCAGGAGATTATACAGTAAGAGTTCAGGCTACCGATAGTGAAGGTAAAAAATCTAATATTGATACTACAACAGTTCACGTATTAGACTTGATTACAGTAGATCCAACAGTAACAGCTGACCCAACAAATCCAAGCACAACAGCTCCAGTATCTCCAAAAACAGCTGATACACCAGTTAAACCAGGAGATGAAAATTATGGTAAATACCCAGCTGGTGTAACACGTGATGACTTAGTTAAAGAAGTGACACGTACGGTTAAATTTATCAATGTTAATGATAAAGATAATCCAAACGCTCAACCTATCGACCCAGAAACGGCTCCAGATAGAGTTCAAAAAGTAACTTACAAACGTACAGCAACTGTAAACCCAGAAACAGGTGAAGTAAAATACTCTGATTGGACTGTTTATGAAGGAGCAGAAATATCAGATGCTTCAGTAGAAGATGGAAAAGGTAAATTTAATGAAGTTACTTCTCCAGTAATTGAAAACTACTTACAAGTAGAGCCTGCTGATAAAACTATCGAAGAAAAAGAAGCACCAATACCATCTGAAACAGGTGAAGTTACTAATGAAGTAGTGAAAGTTCTTTATAAAGAAATTGGATCATTTACACCTGAGTATCCAGCTGGTAAGAAACCACAAGATGCACCAGATACAATTAAATATCCAAACAATCCAAATGACCCAACAAAACCTGGTGATTTCAGTAAGGTAGTTATTCCTTATGTAGATGGATATGTTCCAAAATATAATGGAGTAGAATTAACACCAGTTGATCCTGCAGATCCATCTAAAGGATACAAAGTTCCAGATAACTTTGACCCAACTGATAAATTCGGTAAGACTCCAATTCAATATGCACCTGGAATTCAAAAAGCTACAGTTAACTTTGTTTCTGTAGATGCAGCTGGTAAAGAAACACCATTAGATGAGAAGTTTAATATTACTGATCTTTCAGGTAAAGCTGGAACACAAATTCCAGAAGATAAAATTCAAGCTCGTCTTGATGTGTTAAAATCAATGGGTTACACAGTTAAAGAAAATCCATTCGATCAAGATCCAACATTTGATTCTGATTCAGATAAAGATCAAAGCTTTACAATTAAGTTAACTCCAAAAGTTTCAACACCAACTCCTGTTTATGTTGTGGAAGGTGATAAACCAACAGCAGAAAAACTAAAAAATGCGGTTACTACAGAAGGAAATGACAAAACTGTAGATGAAACTAAGATTCCTGAAACAAAAGGAAAAGTTGGAGATGATACATTAACTGCACCAGTAACAGTAACATACGGTTCAGGTGATAATAAACGTGAAGAAACTGTTAATGTACCAGTGAAAGTTGTTCAAGGATACCCACAAATCGTACCAGTAGATCCAAAAACTGCTCCAAAAGCAGAAGATAGCATTGACCCATCTGATTATCCAGAAGGTGCGAAATTCACTTATGAAAAAGAACCTGATACATCATCAACTGGAGATAAAGAAGTTAAGGTTATCGTAACAGATAAAGATGGTAACGAATTAGTAAAAGTACCAGCAACAGTACGTGTAGTTGGAGCTTATAGACAGTATGTGCCTGTTGATACTAAACCTGAGACAGTCTTGGCTAAAGATAATATTGATCCAGAAGAGTTTCCAGAAGGAACAACATTTGAGTACAAGGATAAAGATAATAAACCAGTAGATACAAAAACAACAGGAGATAAAGATGTTGTTGTTGTAGCAAAACTTAACGGTGAACCAATTGCAGAAATTCCAGCGAAAGTTACTGTAGTAGGTCCTAAGACTCAATATGTAGTAGCAAATCCTGAAAATACTCAACCAAAACCAGCAGACAGCCTTGTAGATAAAGAGAAATATAGCTTCCCTGATAATGCTACTTTCGAATACAAAGAGAAAGTAGATACAAAAACACCAGGTGAAAAAGATGTAACTGTAGTTGTTAAAGATAAAGATGGAGATACAATCGTAGAAGTACCTGCGAAAGTTAAAGTGGTACAAGGAAATCCACAAATTATTCCTGTTGATCAAGGTCAACCACTTGCAGAAAATAGCATTAACAAAGGTGATTATCCAGAGGGAGCAACTTTCGAATACGAAAAAGTTGACGGAAAAGATCCGGTAAATATTTCAGAAGCTGGAGATTACCCAGTAAACGTGATCGTTAAGGATAAAGATGGTAATAAACTTGTAACAGTACCAACAACAGTACGTGTAGTTGATGCATATAGACAATATGTACCAGTAGATACAGATCCTAAGAAAGTAATTCCTGCAGAAAATATTGTCCCAACTGACTTCCCAGACGGAACAACATTTGAGTATAAAACTCCAGTGGATACAACAACACCAGGAGATAAAGATGTTGTTGTTGTAGCAAAACTAAATGGTGAACCAATTGCAGAAATCCCAGCGAAAGTTACTGTAGTAGGACCTAAGACTCAATACGTAGCAGCAAATCCTGAGAATACTCAACCAGATGTGAATAAATCTGTAGATCCATCTGTTTTCCCTAAAGAAGCAAAAGCAAAAGTTGGGTACAAAGAAGATGTTGACACTAAAACACCAGGAATTAAAGATGTAACAGTAGTTGTTAAAGATGAAGATGGAGATTCAATCGTAGAAGTACCTGCGAAAGTTATTGTAGTTCAAGGTAAAGAGCAAGAAGTTACAGTGAATCCAGATAAAGCTCCAGAAGCAAAAGATAATATTAATCCTAAAGACTTCCCAGAAGGGGCAACATTTACATTCAAAGAACAACCTGATACAAAAACACCAGGTAAGAAGAATGTAATTGTAGTTGTTAAGGATAAAGATGGTAATCTATTAGTTGAAGTTCCAGCAGTTGTAAATGTGGTAGAACGTAAAGAAGAGCCACAAACACCAAAAGAAACTGTTACAGCAACACCAATCGTGGTTGAAGTAGGAACGCCAATCACTAAAGAAGATGTGAAAGGTCATGTTAAATTACCAAAAGATGCTGAAATTATCGAAGTTGGGGAAATCCCTACAACTGAAACACCAGGAGTGAAACCAAGTGTTAAAGTGAAGGTGAAACTACCAACAGGAGAAATTGTAGTAGTAGACGTCCCAGTAACGGTAATTCCTAAACGCATTCCAGAAACTAATCCATATAATGGAGATGGATATAACGGTGGTGGAAATGGTGGTAACAACTACAGACCAACTCCTACTCCACAAAATGTTCCGTCAAGACCAACTGCTCCTGATCAACCTGTAACTCCTACGGAACCAGGACAGCCAGCAACACCAAATCAAACTCAACCAGTGGCACCAGCTCAAGCAGATGCAACAGTAGCAACTGATACAACTGCTAAACCAGCAACACCTAAATATGTTGAAGGTCAAAAAGAATTACCTAACACAGGTACAGAAGCTAATGCTAGCCTCGCAGCGTTTGGACTTCTTGGAGCCCTAGGTGGATTTGGACTTCTTGCTCGCAAGAAAAAAGAAGACTAAAAACTCATAGTTTTTGAGAAGATGATTCGTCATCTTCTTTTTTATTTCGGTGTTTTTACTTGCGTAAAAAAATGTTTTCTAGTATAATAGTTTATTGTGAGCGAACCTCACTTACCCCTTGCAAAGTCTTGGGGTCATTAGACCAAAAGGAGGAACATATCAATGGCTAAATACGAAATTCTTTATATCATTCGTCCAAACATTGAAGAAGAAGCTAAAAACGCTTTGGTAGCACGTTTTGACTCTATTTTGACTGACAACGGTGCAACTGTTGTTGAATCAAAATCTTGGGAAAAACGCCGTCTTGCATACGAAATCAAAGATTTCCGTGAAGGACTTTACCACATCGTTAACGTTGAAGCAAACGACGACGTAGCTCTTAAAGAGTTTGACCGTCTTTCAAAAATCAACGCTGACATTCTTCGTCACATGATCGTCAAAACTGACGCGTAAGAAGGTAAACTATGATTAACAATGTTGTACTTGTAGGGCGTATGACACGTGACGCTGAGTTGCGTTATACCCCATCAAATGTAGCAGTTGCGACTTTTACTCTTGCAGTAAACCGTACATTTAAGAGTCAAAATGGCGAACGTGAGGCTGATTTTATCAATGTCGTTATGTGGCGCCAACAGGCTGAAAACCTTGCTAATTGGGCTAAAAAAGGCTCACTTATCGGGGTGACAGGTCGTATCCAGACTCGTAGTTACGATAACCAGCAAGGACAACGTGTCTACGTGACAGAGGTCGTGGCTGAGAATTTCCAAATGTTGGAAAGCCGTAGTGTGCGTGAGGGTCATACAGGTGGAGCTTACTCTGCACCAACTGCAAACTATTCAGCACCTACAAATTCAGTACCAGACTTTTCACGTGATGAAAATCCATTTGGAGCAACAAATCCATTGGATATTTCAGATGATGATTTACCATTCTAATGGACAACTAAAATTATAAAGGAGAAAAAACATGGCTCAACAACGTCGTGGCGGATTCAAACGCCGTAAAAAAGTTGATTACATCGCAGCAAACAAAATTGAATATGTTGATTACAAAGATACTGAGCTTCTTAGCCGTTTCGTTTCAGAACGTGGGAAAATCCTTCCTCGTCGTGTAACAGGAACTTCAGCTAAAAACCAACGTAAAGTAACAACAGCTATCAAACGCGCTCGCGTAATGGCTTTGATGCCTTTCGTAAACGAAGATTAAAAAAAGAGGTCCAGTGGACCTCTTTTTCATGAGCTTGAAAACAAGAAAGTGAATTAAGACCCGATTGGGTCTTTTTTTCACGAGCCTTGAAATGAGAGAGCGAGTTGGGGTCCAGTGGACCTCTTTTTCATGAGCTTGAAAACAAGAAAGCGAATTAAGACCCCGACGGGTCTTTTTTCACGAGATAGTTTTTTTCTGACTTTGGCGTGCTATAGTGGTAATAGAAAGAGTAAAGGTGGGTAAGTCAAAGATGAATTGTACGATTAGAAATATGATTAAGTCTGATATTGAATCCTTATCTCATGGATTTATGAATCAAGGTTGGCCTGGTAGAGAGGAAATTTTGGCTAGATATTTTCTGGAACAGGAAAGTGGGGAGAGAGAAGTCTTAGTTGCAGAGATTGATGGTGCTGTAGCGGGCTACGTTACCATTTTGCCCTCTGCTAAACATGGTCCTTTTGCAGAAGTCTATCCAGAATTATCAGATTTTAATGTGTTTGAGCCTTTTCGAAATCAAGGGATTGGGAATCAACTGCTAGAAGAAGCAGAAAAACGAGTCAAGTTTGTTTCGAGTAAGGTCACTCTTGGTGTAGGTTTGCACTTAGGCTATGGCCCTGCCCAGAGATTGTATATCAGACGGGGCTACATTCCAGATGGGACAGGTGTGTGGTATAGAAATAAACCGCTAGAAATGGGTGCAAGTTGTCAAAATGATAATGATTTAGTTTTATACTTATCCAAGGACTTACAATAAAACGGGAAACTTTTTGAAAATAGGGGATTTAGCTACTTTATGGTATAATGGAAAGAGTTAGATTGAAAGAGGTAGTGAGATGGATGCCAAATTAAGATACAAGGCAAAGAAAATCAAGATTGTCTTTTTTGATATTGATGATACATTGCGAAATTCAAAGACAGGTTTTATTCCAGCTTCAATCCCAACTGTTTTTAAGCAATTACGTGAGAAAGGAATTTTGACAGGTATTGCTTCTGGACGAGGGATTTTTGGTGTCGTTCCGGAGATTCGTGAGCTCAAGCCTGACTTTTTTGTAACCTTAAATGGTGCCTATATTGAAGATAAAAAAGGTCAGGTTATTTATCAACATCAGATTGAGAAGTCAGATGTTGAGGAGTATATCTCTTGGGCTAAGCAAGAGGGAATTGAGTATGGCTTGGTTGGGAGTCATGATGCCAAGTTGTCGACTCGCACCGATATGATTAGTGAAGCTATCAATCCAATTTACCCCGATTTAGATGTAGATCCTGATTTTCATGAAAAAGAAGATATCTATCAAATGTGGACTTTTGAAGATAAGGGAGATGACTTGCACTTGCCTGATAGTCTCTCAGACAAACTTCGAATGGTTCGTTGGCATCAACATTCGTCTGATATTGTGCCGATTTCAGGCTCCAAAGCGACGGGTGTGGAAAAGGTTGTGGAACATCTTGGCTTGAAACCAGAGAACGTCATGGTCTTTGGAGATGGGCTCAATGACTTGGAACTCTTTGATTATGCTGGAATCAGCGTTGCAATGGGAATTTCTCATGAAAAAATCAAAGAAAAAGCAGATTATATAACAAAAACACTAGAAGAAGATGGCATTTTTGGTGCCTTAGAAGGATTTGGTATGGTAGAAAAAGAATTGTATTTCCCACAAGTAGACATTGAAACAGTAGAAGGTCCTATCGCGACTATTAAGACCAATCACGGAGACTTGCGTATCAAGCTTTTCCCTGAACATGCTCCTAAAACAGTAGCTAACTTTGTAGCTCTTTCAAAAGATGGCTACTATGATGGTGTCATTTTCCACCGTATTATCAAGGACTTTATGATTCAAGGTGGAGACCCAACTGGTACTGGTATGGGTGGCGAGTCAATCTACGGCGAATCATTTGAGGATGAATTCTCAGAAGAACTTTACAATATTCGTGGTGCTCTTTCTATGGCCAATGCTGGTCCAAATACCAACGGCAGCCAGTTCTTTATCGTCCAAAATCAACACCTGCCATATTCTAAGAAAGAAATTGCTCGTGGTGGTTGGCCAGAACCGATTGCGGAAATCTATGCCAACCAAGGTGGAACCCCTCACTTAGACCGCCGTCATACTGTTTTTGGTCAGCTAGCTGATGAAGCTTCTTACGCTGTTTTGGATGCTATTGCTGCTGTTGAGACAGGAGCTATGGACAAGCCAGTTGAAGATGTTGTGATTGAAACAATTGAAATCGAGGACTAAGATGAAAATCGGTGATAAGCTAAAGGGGCGTATTACAGGAATTCAGCCCTACGGTGCCTTTGTTGAGCTAGAGACGGGTGATACGGGGCTGATTCACATTTCAGAGATTCGGACAGGCTTTATTGAAAATATCCAAGAAGCCTTGAAAGTTGATGAAGAGGTTCAAGTTCAAGTAGTGGATTTAGATGAATTTACAGGGAAAGCCAGCCTTTCTATCCGCACTTTGGAGGAAGAAAAGCACCAGTTTCCGAGACGGAGACGCTTTTCAAGCGACCGTTTTAACTACGGCTTTGCTCCTCTCAAACGAATGATGCCAATTTGGACCAAGGAAGCCCTTCAACATTTGAAAAATCAGAAGCACTAGTTAGAAATTTCTATCTTTTGTAATGTTAATATAAATTTGTTATAATAGGACTATGGAAGAAGAACAATTATTAAAATCAGGGGAGCGCATTAACCAGCTCTTTTCGACAGATATCAAAATCATTCAAAATAGAGAGGTTTTCAGCTATTCAGTGGATAGTGTTCTCTTGTCACGTTTTCCACGTTTCCCTAAGAAGGGCTTGATAGTGGATTTCTGTGCTGGAAATGGAGCAGTAGGTCTTTTTGCCAGCACTCGTACCCAAGCACAGATTTTGGCTGTTGAGATTCAGGAGCGTTTGGCGGATATGGCTGAGCGCTCTGTCCGTTTGAATGGTTTGGAAGAGCAGATGGAGGTCATCTGTGATGACTTGAAAAATATGCCTGTTTACATTCAGGGAAGTAAGGTGGATATGATTTTGTGTAATCCACCCTATTTCAAGGTGGATCCTCATTCTAATCTGAACGAGAGTGAACATTATCTCTTGGCTTGCCACGAAATCACGACCAATTTGCAGGAAATCTGTCGTAGTGCCCAGAGTATTCTCAAATCTAATGGACGCTTGGCCATGGTTCATCGTCCTGATCGACTTTTAGATATCTTGGACAGCTTACAACGGCATAATCTAGCTCCTAAGCGCCTGCAGTTTGTTTATCCAAAAAGAGAAAAGGAAGCCAATATGCTTTTGATTGAGGCTATCAAGGATGGTTCAACAAGCGGCTTTAAGGTCTTACCACCTCTAATTGTTCACAATGATGATGGCTCTTATACGCCTGAACTTGAAGAGATTTACTATGGATCATAAGGCTTATATGTACGTGCTGGAGTGTCGTGATGGATCTTACTATACAGGCTATACGACTGATGTGAGAAGACGCCTCGCTGTCCACAATAGTGGGAAGGGAGCCAAATACACACGAGCACGCTTGCCAGTCAAACTCATCTATGCTCAAGGTTTTTCCAGTAAGGAAGAAGCCATGTCGGCAGAAGCCCTTCTCAAGCGTAAGAAGAGGCCACAGAAGGAAAGATTTTTATCTGAAAATCAAGATAGAAATTTACTCATACTCAATGAAAATCAAGGAGCAAACTAGGAAGCTAGCCGTAGACAGTACTTGAGTACGGCAAGGCGAAGCTGACGTGGTTTGAAGAGATTTTCGAAGAGTATCAGTTATTTTGAAGAATCGTGAGGAGCCCTTTGACTCCTCTTACTTTTGTCAAAAATCGAAAAAAATGCTACAATAAAGAGAATAAACAAAATGAGGTATTATCATGTCTAAGATTCTAGTATTTGGTCACCAAAATCCAGACTCAGATGCCATCGGGTCATCTGTAGCCTTTGCCTACCTTGCAAAAGAAGCTTACGGTTTGGATACGGAAGCTGTTGCCCTTGGAACTCCAAATGAAGAAACAGCCTTTGTCTTGAACTATTTTGGTGTGGAAGCACCGCGTGTTATCACTTCTGCTAAAGCTGAAGGCGCAGAGCAAGTTATCCTGACTGACCACAATGAATTCCAACAATCTGTATCAGATATCGCTGAAGTAGAAGTTTATGGTGTTGTAGACCACCACCGTGTGGCTAACTTTGAAACTGCAAGCCCACTCTACATGCGTTTGGAGCCAGTTGGTTCAGCGTCTTCAATCGTTTATCGTATGTTCAAAGAACATGGTGTGGCTGTGCCTAAAGAGATTGCTGGTTTGATGCTTTCAGGTTTGATTTCAGATACCCTTCTTTTGAAATCACCAACAACACACCCAACAGATACAGTCATTGCTCCTGAATTGGCTGAATTGGCTGGTGTTAACTTGGAAGAATATGGTTTAGCTATGTTGAAAGCTGGTACAAACTTGGCTAGCAAATCTGCTGACGAATTGATTGACATCGATGCTAAAACTTTTGAATTGAACGGAAATAATGTCCGTGTTGCTCAAGTAAACACAGTTGATATCGCTGAAGTTTTGGAACGCCAAGCAGAAATTGAAGCGGCAATGCAAGCTGCCAACACAGCAAACGGCTACTCTGACTTTGTCTTGATGATTACAGATATCGTCAACTCAAACTCAGAAATCTTGGCTCTTGGTGCCAATATGGATAAGGTCGAAGCGGCTTTCAACTTCAAACTTGAAAACAACCATGCTTTCCTTGCTGGTGCTGTTTCACGTAAGAAACAAGTGGTACCTCAATTGACTGAAAGCTTTAATGCTTAAGATTTTGAGTGTTAATTCAAATTAGAACAGGCTAGTTTGCCTTATATCGAAAGGAGTTTCGGCTCCTTTTTTTCTAGGAGTGAAGCATGTTAGAAAATGGCGATTTGATTTTTGTGAGAGATGAGTCAGATATGGGACAGGCCATCCAGACTTCCACAGGCAACTATAACCATGTTGCGATTTATTTGGATGGGATGATTTACCACGCTAGTGGACAGGCTGGTGTTGTCTGTCAAGAACCGGCAGACTTCTTTGAGTCCAATCATTTTTACGACCTCTATGTTTACCCAGAAATGGATATCCAGTCTGTGAAGGAAAAAGCTAGCAAACATCTGGGAGCTCCTTATAATGCTTCTTTCTATCCAGATGGAGAAGGTTTTTACTGTTCCCAGTACATGGCAGAAATCCTACCGATTTTTGAGACCATACCTATGAAATTTGGAGATGGGGAGCAGGAGATTAGTGATTTTTGGAGAGAGTATTATAGAGAACTAGGTTTGCCCGTTCCTCTGAACCAGCCCGGTACCAATCCCAATCAATTGGCAGCATCGCCTCTGTTAGAAAGTAAAGAAAGGAATCTTCATGATTCAGATTTTTAATCCATCTCGTTTGACGAGACAGCCATTTTTTAGAGAATTGATCCGCTATCTGGATCAGCATGATGATGTGATTCTACGGGAAATTAAGGCCAAGTTTCCAGATGTAGCAGTTGACAAACTCATGGAAGAGTATATAAAGGCTGGCTTGATTCGTCGGGAAAATAAGCGTTATTACCTTAATCTTCCTATGCTTGAATCACTCGATAGTCTCGAACTGGATCAAGAGATTTTTGTCAGCGAAGATAGTCCGGTCTATCAAACCTTGTTAGAGCAGAGTTTTGAGACGGAATTGCGCAATCAAACCAATGCTGCTATTTTAGTTGAAAAGACAGACTTTGCGAGAACAAAAATGACCCTTTCCAATTATTTCTACAAGGTCAAACATCAGTATCCTTTGACAGAAAAACAGCAGGATCTCTATGACATTTTGGGAGATGTCAATCCTGAGTATGCTCTCAAATATATGACGACTTTTTTGTTGAAATTTCTCAAAAAAGACCAGCTTATGCAGAAACGCCGTGATATCTTTGTGGACAGTTTAGTTGTCCTAGGTTATATTGTCCAAAATGAAGATGGAAAGTATGAGTTGGCTATCGATTTGGATAAGGAAAGATTAACTTTATACTTGGACTGATTTCTTGTTTCTGAGCACATTATTTGACTTTCCTTAGTATTCGGTATAAACTATATGTAACCGGTAACACATATCGGAATAAAATTAAAGGAGACAATCATATGTCACTTGAAAACAAATTGGAACAAGCAACAGGCGCTATCAAAGAAGGATTTGGTAAAGTTACTGGAGATGGCAAGACTGAAGCAGAAGGCGCTGTAGAAAAGACAGTTGCTAAGGCAAAAGAAGTAGTTGAAGATGCTAAAGGTGCTGTAGAAGGTGCCGTTGAAGGTTTGAAAAACGCTTTTAAATAAAAATAGAAAAAATCAAGGGTTTCATTTCCCTTGATTTTTTTACTATCTTATAAATAATTTTCTGCGACGGCTGCATCTCCTGGATAGGCTTCTTTCTTGCCTTGGACGATTTGGTAGCAATCGGCTCCCTTACCGGCGATAATGACAGCATCTAATTCGTGATTTGTGATAGCCATAGCTGCCTTGATGGCTTCTTGGCGATCCGCAATTTTTTCAACAGGATGATTGATATAGCTACTAATTTCATCTGCAATGGCCATTGGGTCTTCATAGTTGGGGTCATCAGCAGTCAGAAAGACTTGAATCTCAGGGTGTTGATTAAGGAGGAGGCCAAAGTCCTTACGACGGCTTTCTCCCTTATTCCCTGTCGAACCTAACACCAGAGCAATCTTTCCAGTTTGATGAGTTTCTACAACATTGATTAGTTTTTTGAGACTGTCACCATTGTGTGCATAGTCGATAAAAACCTTTGCTCCATTTTTCTGAGTGAGGACTTCCATACGACCAGGAACACGGGTTGCAGCGATTCCTTTTTTGATGTCCTCAAGACTAGCTCCGAGACGGAGGCAAGCAAGTCCAGCAGCAACGGCATTTTCTTGGTTGAAGTGTCCAATGAGTTGAATATCATAATCTCCAGCGAGTTTACCTCTAGCTGAAAAGCTAAAGGCTTTGGAATTCTCGATTTGGTTATCAGACTGGCTACCGTAGAAATCATGGTCTTGATCTGCGACTTGTTCTTTTAGTACAGAGAAGTGGTCCATGTCACTGTTAATGATGACTGCTCGGCTATTTTTCATCAAGAGACGCTTGTGGTAGAAGTAGTCTTCAAAGCTAGGGTGTTCAATCGGGCCGATATGGTCGGGGCTGATATTGAGGAAAACTCCCACATCAAAGGTTAGACCATAGACACGTTTGACCAGATAGGCCTGACTGGAGACTTCCATGATGAGGTGGGTACGGTCATTTTGCACAGCTTGATTCATCATATCAAATAGGTCAATACTCTCAGGAGTTGTCAATGCAGACTTGAAGAAAGTCTTGCCATCTAGAGTTGTGTTCATAGTCGAGAGCATGGCCGGTCGATGTCCTTGAGATAAAATGTTGTAGGCAAAATAGGCTGCTGTTGTCTTACCCTTGGTTCCAGTGAAGGCAAGGAGTTTGAGTTTGTTCTGTGGATTTCCATAAAATTCCATAGCAATCAAACTCATGGCTTTCTTGATATCGCTGACGATAATAGCAGGAATACCAACCTCATAATCTTTTTCAGCCACATACCAACCGAGGCCTTGAGAGATGGCAGAAATCAGGAATTCCTTCTTAAAGGCAGCACCCTTGACGAAAAAGAGGCTCTTCTCTTTGGCCTTGCGACTATCATAGCAGATGGTGTCAAATACGACATGGCTGTAGTTGTAGTGATAATGTCCTTGGTCGATAATCTCACGGAAGAGACCATCTTTCTTTAAAATATCTAATACGGTTTCAATCTTAATCATACTTTCTATTGTAAACCGAAAGTCGTAAATTTACAAGTGACAAGGAAAAGTTTATAATGGAAGATGAGGAATTTTTCCTAGTGATTAAAATTAAATGAGGAATCTATGTCTAACGAAAACAATCACCAGCAGGCCCAGATGTTACGGGGGACTGCTTGGCTAACGGCTAGTAACTTTATCAGTCGCCTGCTCGGGGCTATTTATATTATCCCCTGGTATATCTGGATGGGCTCTTATGCGGCTACAGCAAATGGTCTCTTTACTATGGGCTACAATATCTATGCCTGGTTCTTGCTGATTTCAACAGCGGGTATTCCAGTTGCGGTTGCCAAGCAAGTGGCCAAGTACAATACCATGCGAGAAGAAGAGCATAGCTTTGCCTTGATTCGGAGCTTTTTAGGCTTTATGACAGGACTAGGTCTGGTCTTTGCTTTGGTCTTGTATGTCTTTGCTCCTTGGCTAGCAGACTTGTCGGGTGTAGGGAAAGACTTGATCCCAATCATGCAGAGTTTGGCTTGGGCGGTCTTGATTTTCCCATCTATGAGTGTTATCCGAGGCTTCTTCCAAGGGATGAATAACCTGAAACCTTATGCCATGAGCCAAATCGCTGAGCAGGTCATTCGCGTTATCTGGATGCTCTTAGCTACCTTTATGATTATGAAAATGGGCTCAGGAGATTATCTAGCAGCGGTTACCCAATCCACCTTTGCTGCCTTTGTCGGCATGGTAGCTAGTTTTGCAGTTTTGATCTATTTCCTTGCCAAAGAAGGATTACTTAAAAGAGTCCTTGAAACAGGAGATAAGATAAACAGCAAGCGTCTTTTGGTCGACACCATTAAGGAAGCCATTCCTTTTATCCTGACAGGGTCTGCTATCCAGCTTTTCCAGATTTTGGACCAAAATACCTTTATCAATAGCATGAAGTGGTTTACCAACTATAGTAAAGAAGACTTAGTTGTCATGTTTTCTTATTTCTCTGCCAATCCTAATAAAATCACTATGATTTTGATTTCTGTTGGGGTTTCGATTGGGAGTGTAGGATTGCCATTGTTGACTGAAAACTATGTTAAGGGGGACTTGAAGGCGGCTTCTCGTCTAGTTCAGGACAGCATCACTATGCTTTTCTTATTCTTGCTACCAGCAACGGTTGGAGTGGTCATGGTAGGAGAACCTCTCTATACTGTCTTCTATGGCAAGCCAGATAGTTTGGCTATGGGCTTGTTTGTCTTTGCAGTTTTACAGTCTACTATTTTAGGCTTGTACATGGTCTTGTCTCCAATGCTTCAAGCCATGTTCCGCAACCGCAAGGCAGTTCTCTATTTTATCTATGGTTCCATTGCCAAGCTGGTTTTGCAACTTCCAACCATTGCTCTCTTTCACAGTTACGGGCCTTTGATTTCAACAACCATCGGTCTCATTATTCCTAATGTTTTGATGTATCGGGACATTTGCAAGGTAACTGGTGTCAAGCGCAAGGTGATTTTGAAGCGAACCATTTTAATCAGTTTGTTAACGCTTGTTATGTTTATTGGCGTAGGTGCCATACAGTGGATACTTGGATTTGTATTCCAACCAAGTGGGCGTTTGTGGAGCTTCCTTTATGTAGCCCTTGTCGGTGCCATGGGTGGAGGTGTTTATGGAGTTATGAGTCTCCGTACCCGTTTGTTGGATAAGGTGATTGGAAAAGCCCAAGCAGATCGCCTACGAGCAAAATTAAGAATTTCTCAATAATTTTTTATAAATAAAAGGGATAATTTAAACATTTCTATCATGAAATGCTTGAATTATTCTCTTTTTTATTATTTTGTAGAATAATTTCTATAGTTTGTAGATGGAATTATTAATTTTTTTAAAAAATCTATTGACTAAATAAAACATGAATTGTATAATAAGACAAATATTTAAATCAGGAGGTTCTGGAGATGAAAAAGTCTAAGGCCAAGTATGCGGCGCTTGCAGGTGTCGTGTTAAGTGCAGGTATTTTGTTAAGTGCCTGTGGAAATTCTAGTACAGCGTCAAAAACATACAACTATGTTTATACTAGTGATCCGTCTAGTTTGAATTATCTAGCAGAAAACCGTGCAACAACCAATGATATTGTGACCAATCTAGTAGATGGTCTTATGGAAAATGACCAGTATGGGAACTATATCCCATCCTTGGCAGAGGATTGGAGTGTTTCACAAGACGGCTTGACCTATACCTACAAATTGCGTAAAGATGCTAAATGGTATACTGCAGATGGAGAAGAATATGCCCCTGTAACTGCCCAAGATTTTGTAACTGGTTTGAAATATGCGGCTGATAAAAAATCAGAAGCCTTGTACTTAGTTCAAGAATCCGTTGCAGGTTTGGATGATTACATTAATGGTAAAACAAGCGACTTTTCAACTGTCGGAGTTAAGGCTCTTGATGACCAAACTGTACAATATACCTTGACACGACCAGAATCTTATTGGAACTCAAAAAACAACTTCAACCATTCTCTTCCCAGTTAACGCTGATTTCTTGAAATCAAAAGGGGATGATTTTGGCAAGGTAGATCCATCTAGTATTTTGTACAATGGACCTTTCTTGATGAAATCCTTTGTTTCAAAATCTGTCATTGAATTCAAGAAAAATCCGAACTACTGGGATGCTAAAAATGTCTTTGTAGATGATGTCAAATTGGCTTATTATGATGGTAGTGACCAAGATGCACTAGCTCGTAACTTTGTTGAGGGAGCATATAGTTATGCTCGTCTTTATCCAAATAGTGCAAGCTTTGAAGGGGTTAAAGAAAAGAATAAGGACAATATCATTTATAGTTTACAAGATGCTACTTCTTACTTCTTAAACTTTAACCTAGATAGAAAATCTTATAAATTCACTTCCAAGACAAGTGATGCTGAAAAGAAATCGACTCAGGAAGCGGTTCTTAATAAAAACTTCCGTCAAGCCATTAACTTTGCCTATGACCGTACAGCGTACGGGGCTCAATCTCAAGGAGAGGATGGTGCAACTAAGATTTTACGTAACCTGGTCGTTCCTCCAAACTTCGTAAGTATCAATGGAAAAGACTTTGGTGAAGTAGTTGCGTCTAAAATGGTTAACTACGGTAAGGAATGGCAAGGAATCAACTTTGCGGATGCCCAGGATCCATACTACAATGCTGAAAAAGCCAAGGCTAAATTTGCTGAAGCTAAGAAAGAACTCCAAGCTAAAGGAGTCCAATTCCCTATCCACTTGGACATGACAGTTGACCAAGCTGCTAAAAAGGGTGTCCAAGAGGCAAATTCTATGAAGCAATCTATTGAAGCAGCCTTAGGTGCAGAAAATGTTGTAATTGATATTCAACAACTTTCTACTGAAGATTTTGATAATACAAGCTATTTGGCTCAGACTGCAGCTCAGAAGGATTACGATCTATACAACGGTGGCTGGACTCCAGACTATCAAGATCCATCAAGCTACCTTGATATTTTTAATATTAATTCCGGTGGAGTGTTGCAAAATCTAGGTTTAGAGCCGGGTGAAGCCAATGACAAAGCCAAGGCTGTTGGACTAGATGTCTACACTCAAATGTTGGAAGAAGCTAATAAGGAGCAAGATCCGGCTAAACGTTATGAAAAATATGCGGATGCCCAAGCTTGGTTGGTAGATAGCTCTCTAGCAATTCCAAATGTTTCACTAGGCGGAACACCAACATTGAGAAAAACAGTTCCTTTCTCTAGCCCATTCTCATTGGCGGGTAATAAAGGGGTTGAATCCTATAAATACCTCAAAGTACAAGATAAGACAGTCACAAAAGACGAATATGAAAAAGCTAAAGAAAAATGGCTGAAAGAAAAAGAAGAATCCAATAAAAAAGCTCAAGAAGAATTGGCAAAACATGTCAAATAAGGATTTTTCAAGAAAAACGATGGTTTCGAAGGAAACTGTCGTTTTTTAATAGAATGATGGCGAATTTGGAAGAAAAGTGCTTACATTTTTTAATTGGTTTATTAAATTTATGTTATAATGAATATAACAAAAACGTGAGAAACTATTTTCGAAAGTTTCTTCCAGCGTTAATGGAAGTATGCACATGCTAGGGTAATGTTATAGGAGGGATGCTGTCTACTAAAAAAATAAGATAAAATGCAACAAATGATAAGTTCTTCTTTATGTGAAGAGTTCTTATCTGCCTGTTTACTAATCGTTATGGAGGTAACATCATGGGCGCTATTATGGAGTTTGCAACAGAAAAACAGATTGAATCATTTCTCTCAACTTGCCACATTGAAGGACAAAGGAATTTTCTGATGGCTTTTAAGAAAAAGACATGGCTGAAATCCTTTATTGATTTTTTCATTATAGGAGGAGCCTACTATGTTCAGTCGAGTGTGAAGCCTAAGACTCTGGCATTCACACCTAAGGGAATCTACTTGATGGACATCAGTGATGTAACAGAAAATCGTTCTAATCACGTCGTAGAGATGCCCTGGAATCAAGTCAAAGATTTTACTTATAAGACAGTCTTGAATACAGTTAGGCTGAACTGGAACTATCAAAATGAAGCCTATATTTTTTCCGTGGATGTCGGTCAGATTAGTCAGCATGTGGGCCAATATCAATTTAACAAAGACCATTATGACTATTTATCCCAACAGGATTTCTTTCAGTCTAAGTAAGCCCCAGCAATCATTTTCACAAAAGAATCTGGAAGCTTTTCTGGATTCTTTTTAGCTTTACTCGATAAGTCTATAGTTTGAAACTATAGCTAGCTCTTGAAAAGAAGAAAATGAGTTGATGAAAATAAGTGGTACAATAGTTACTATAGATTTGGAGGAATTGTATGAGCAAGGAATTACACATTAACACAATTTTGGCCCAGGCGGGTATTAAGTCAGATGAAGCGACAGGTGCATTGGTGACACCGCTTCATTTTTCAACGACTTATCAGCATCCAGAGTTTGGTCAATCTACTGGATTTGACTATACGCGTACAAAAAACCCAACTCGCAGTAAGGCAGAAGAAGTCTTGGCGGCTATTGAGTCCGCAGACTATGCCCTAGCGACTAGCTCAGGGATGTCAGCTATTGTACTGGCCTTTAGTATCTTCCCAGTAGGAAGTAAGGTCTTGGCTGTCCGTGACCTTTACGGTGGTTCTTTCCGCTGGTTCAATCAAGTGGAGCAGGAAGGCCGTTTCCATTTTACCTATGCCAATACAGAAGAAGAGTTGATTGCCGAGTTAGAAAAGGACGTGGATGTTCTCTATATCGAAACACCAACCAATCCCTTGATGTTGGAATTTGATATAGAAAAACTAGCAAAATTAGCTCATGCTAAGGGTGCCAAAGTGGTGGTGGACAATACCTTCTACAGCCCTATCTACCAACGTCCGATTGAAGATGGAGCAGATATCGTTCTCCATTCAGCAACCAAGTTTCTAGCAGGCCACAATGATGTCTTGGCTGGAGTGGTTGTGACCAATAGTTTAGAACTATACGAGAAGCTTTTCTACAATCTCAATACGACAGGGGCAGTCTTGTCACCATTTGACAGTTATCAATTGATTCGTGGTCTCAAGACCTTGTCTCTTCGTATGGAGCGCTCAACAGCTAACGCCCAAGAAGTGGTTGCCTTTTTGAAGGATTCTCCAGCAGTTAAGGAAGTTCTCTACACTGGTCGTGGAGGCATGATTTCCTTTAAAGTAGCGGATGAAACACGCATTCCTCATGTTTTGAACAGTCTCAAGGTCTTCTCTTTTGCGGAAAGTTTAGGTGGGGTAGAAAGTCTCATTACTTATCCAACGACACAAACTCACGCTGATATTCCAGCAGAAGTGCGCCATTCTTATGGTTTGACAGATGATCTTTTGCGTTTGTCTATTGGGATTGAGGATGCTAGAGATTTGATTGCAGATTTGCGCCAAGCCTTGGAAGGATAAGACAAAGATGGGAAAATATGATTTTACAAGCCTGCCCAATCGTTTAGGGCACCATACCTATAAATGGAAAGAAGCAGAAACGGATAGTGAAGTCCTACCAGCTTGGATAGCGGATATGGACTTTGTAGTCTTGCCTGAAATCCGCCAAGCCGTGCAAACTTACGCTGATCAACTGGTTTATGGCTATACCTATGCCAGTGAAGAGTTAATTAAGGAAGTTCAAAAGTGGGAAGCCACACAACACGGTTACCACTTTGACAAAGAGGCTCTTGTCTTTATCGAGGGTGTGGTACCAGCCATCTCAACAGCTATTCAAGCCTTTACAAAAGAAGGCGAGGCAGTTTTGATTAACACGCCTGTCTACCCCCCCTTTGCCCGCAGTGTCAAGTTGAACAATCGTAGATTGATTACCAATTCTTTGGTGGAAAAGGATGGTCTGTTTGAGATTGACTTTGACCGACTTGAAAAGGATTTGGTGGAAGAGGAGGTCAAACTCTATATTCTTTGTAACCCTCACAATCCTGGTGGACGTGTTTGGGAAAAGGAAGTGTTGGAGAAGATTGGCCAACTCTGCCAAAAACACGGTGTTTTCTTGGTTTCAGATGAGATTCACCAAGATTTGGCCCTCTTTGGTCACAAACACCAGTCTTTCAATACTGTCAACCCTGACTTTAAAGAATTTGCTATCGTCTTGAGTAGTGCCACTAAAACCTTTAACATCGCTGGGACAAAAAATTCCTATGCAGTTATTGAAAATCCTAAGTTGCGAGTGGCTTACCAGAAACGCCAGTTGGCCAATAACCAGCATGAAATTTCAGGTTTGGGTTATTTGGCGACAGAAGCTGCCTATCGATATGGGAAGGATTGGTTAGAGGAACTCAAGCAAGTCTTTGAAGACCATATTAATTATGTGGTGGATTTATTTGGAAAAGAGACTAAAATCAAGGTCATGAAGCCGCAAGGAACCTACTTGATTTGGCTTGATTTTTCAGCCTATGACCTGACTGATGAAACATTACAAGAGCTTTTGAGAAATGAAGCCAAGGTTATCCTCAATCCTGGTTTGGATTATGGGGATGAAGGAAGTCTTCATGCCCGCCTCAATGTAGCCATGCCTAAATCCCTGCTGCAAGAAGTTTGTCAGCGGATTGTGACGACTTTTGCCAAACGTTAAAAATCCAGCCTTCTAGGAGAAAAGTCATCCTAGAAGGCTATTTTCATAGGCGAAAATATGGTATAATAAAAAGATAAGGTAAAGGTAAAAATATGGCTAAATTGATTCCGGGGAAAGTCCGTATCGAAGGCGTTGCCCTTTATGAAACTGGTAAGGTTGACATTATCAAGGAAAAGAACAATCGGCTCTACGCTCGCGTTGCAGAAGAAGAACTGCGCTATAGTTTAGAGGATGATTTGGTTTTTTGTGCCTGCGATTTTTTCCAAAAGAGGTGCTACTGTGTGCATTTGGCAGCGCTGGAGCATTTTCTGAAAAATGATGAGCGTGGTCAGGAAATCTTGCAAAGTCTGGAAGAAGGTCATGAAGAAAAAGAGGCCGTTGAAACTAAGGTGACCTTGGGTGGTAAATTTTTGGACCGAATCTTATCTCCAAAATCAGACCGAGCTTATGAATTATCCGCAGTGGGTCAGGTGGAAGCAGGAACCAATCATATCTTGTGGACCTTGAGAATCGGGCAAATCAATAGCCAAAAATACTACGTTATTCGGGATATTCCGCTCTTTTTAAGAGTTGTCGAGCAGAGAAAACCTTATATGATTGGAAAAACTTATGAGGAGTCTATGTCTTTGGAAGCCTTTGATGAAGCCAGCCAAGAACTTCTGACTTTCTTGCGCGGACTGATGGAGGAAGGACAGGCTCCAGACCTTTTTTTCCAAAACCAAGGTCGGCACCTCTTTTTTCCTCTGACCTTTTTTGAGCAGGGTGTGAATTTACTGATGGCCTTGCCCCATTTTCAATTTGACCATCAAGTGGATAGCTACCAGGCTCTGCTTTTTCAGGATATGCATGCTGATGCCAATCTCTTTGCCTTTACAGTAACAGAATACTCGGATTATTTTGAAATGGAAATCAGTGAGAAGCCAAGGGTCAATGTCTTTTATCAGGGAGCTGTGCTTTTCCATAAAGGTCAGGTTTATTTTCTAACAGACCAGCAGATGCGTCTTCTCAAGGAAATCAAAGCGCTGCCTTTGGATCAACAAGGAAAGAAATACCTGCAATTTGATAGTAGTGACCGAGATAAGTTGGCCTCCTGTCTGACTCTCTTTAGTCAGATGGGCACCGTTTCAGCTCCAGAACGTCTACAAGTCAAAACTTTTGCACCCTCTTTTTACTTTGACAGGGAAGAGGACAATCGGATTCGTTTAGAGATTCAGTTTGATTATGGAAATAGACAGGTATCTAGCCGACAAGAGCTAGAAGAATTACCTTTTTCGAGTGATGCTGACTTAGAAGAAAGAGTTTTCCAAGTCTGTTTGGCAGCTGGTTTTGAAGCAGATTTTCAATCTTGGCGTCAGGCCTTAAAAGCAGAGTCTGTTTATCATTTCTTCCATGAAATCATTCCAGTCTTTGAAAAACTCGGAAATGTTGATTTATCAGACAAGTTAGAAGAACTCTATAATCTAGCAAGCCCTCAAGTACAGATTGCTTCCAAGGGAGGCCTCTTGGAAATCCAATTTGATTTTCAAGATATTGCCCAGGAGGAAATTGACCAAGCCATGCAGGCCTTGGTTGCCAATCAAGATTTTTACATTGATTCGTCTAATCAAGTCTACTTTTTCGATGAAGAAACCAAGAAAATTCGCCAAAATCTACAGGAACTGGGGCAGTTTGAATTAAAAGATGGTGCCTTGCAGACTCGAAAATCCTTGGCTTATAGTTTAGCTCATCTCTTTGAAGGGCGTGACCGTGTTTCTTTTTCACAAGAATTCCAGAATTTGGCCCACGATTTGACGCATCCAGAGGACTTTCCTTTGCAAGCAACTCAGGTTCAGGCTGACTTGCGAGATTATCAGGAAAAGGGAATTCGTTGGTTGCAAATGCTCCATTATTATGGTTTTGGTGGGATTTTAGCTGATGATATGGGACTTGGTAAAACCCTGCAGACCATTGCTTTTTTGACCAGTCAAGTGACAAAAGAAAGTCGGGTTTTGATTTTAGCTCCATCTGGTTTGATTTACAACTGGGCAGATGAGTTTCAGAAATTTGCCCCACAGTTGGATGTGGCTGTTGTTCATGGTTTGAAAGCTAGTCGTGAAGAGATTCTTGCTGAAAGCCATCAAATCTATGTGACGAGCTATGCTACCTTCCGTCAGGACAGTGAGCTTTATCAGGGGATGGCCTTTGACTTCCTTTTCTTAGATGAAGCTCAGGTCATGAAAAACGCCCAGACCAAGATTGCCCAGACCTTGAGACAATTTGTGGTGCCGTCAGTTTTTGCCTTGTCAGGAACTCCGATTGAAAACCATCTGGGTGAGTTGTGGTCTATTTTCCAAATCGTCATGCCAGGACTTTTGCCAAGCAAGAAAGAATTTATGAAATTGCCAGCTGAACGTGTGGCTCAGTTTATCAAGCCTTTCGTGATGCGACGTAAGAAAGAAGAAGTGCTGACTGAATTGCCAGACTTGATTGAAGTGGTTTATAAGAATGAACTGGAAGACCAGCAAAAGGCTATTTACCTAGCCCAGTTGCAACAGATACGGGACCGTCTTGCTCAAGTGTCAGATCAGGAATTTCAGCGAAGTCGTGTGGAAATCTTGTCTGGTCTGATGCGCTTGCGTCAAATTTGTGACACTCCTGCCCTCTTTATGGAAGATTATCAGGGAGCCAGTGGCAAACTGGATAGTCTCCGAGATCTGCTACTACAGGTGGCAGACGGCGGACACCGTGTCTTGATTTTCTCGCAGTTCAAGGGAATGTTGGAGAAAATTGAACAAGAACTGCCAGACTTGGGATTAACTTCCTTTAAAATTACGGGTTCAACCCCAGCCAAGGAAAGACAAGACATGACCAAAGCCTTTAACCAAGGGGAAAGAGATGCCTTTCTGATTTCCCTCAAGGCTGGTGGTGTCGGTCTGAATCTGACAGGTGCTGATACGGTTATTTTGGTTGACCTTTGGTGGAATCCTGCGGTGGAAGCGCAAGCCATTGGCCGTGCCCATCGGATGGGGCAGGAAGAAACGGTTGAGGTTTATCGCTTAGTGACCAGGGGAACCATTGAAGAAAAAATTCAGGAACTCCAAGAACAAAAGAAACATCTGGTGTCACAAGTATTGGATGGAACAGAGTCACGTGGCAGTCTCAGCCTAGCAGAAATTAGAGAAATTTTGGGAATTTCTGAAGCCAGCACTTGAAAAATCAAGACAATACGCTATAATGAAGTGTTGAAAGGAAATAGAAAATGAGAGAAGAACGATTTCCATTGGTGTCAGATGATGAGGTTATGCTGACTGAGATGCCGGTTATGGACCTCTACGATGAATCTGACTTTATCAGTAATATCAAGGGAGAATACTGTGATAAGAATTATCTGGAATGGGCCCCTATTACTGAAGAAAAACCAGTCAAACCGCTTGAAAAGCCAGTAGAGAAACCTAAGAAGGTTGGCTTAGGAGTAAAAAAAGAAGGAAAGAGCTATGCGGAGGTTGCACGTGAAGAAGCGCGTGCGGACTTGAAAAAGAAACGCTCAGCAAGTTATCTGACTAAGGATATTACTCCTACAAGACGCCCTTCTCAGCAACGTTTGGATAGACAGAGCAATCAACCTACCGCGCCTTTCCAAAAGGAAAATCCTGGTGAATTTGTTAAATATAGTCAAAAATTGACTCAGTCTCATTACATTTTGGCGGAAGAAGTTAGCAATATTTCGACTCAAGCTGAGCCAAAAGAAACTTCAAGCCCAAAGAAAAACAACTATGATTTTCTGAAGAAGAGCCAAATCTACAATAAAAAGAATCAACAAAAAGAACAAGAGCGTCGGGTTGCCCAAGAGTTGAATCTGACCAGAATTACAGAATAGGGGAGAAAACATGCCAAAGACATATCATTTTATCGGAATTAAGGGATCAGGGATGAGTGCCTTGGCCTTGATGTTGCACCAAATGGGGCACAAGGTTCAAGGATCAGATGTTGAAAAATACTACTTTACTCAACGTGGTCTTGAGCAGGCAGGAATTACCATTCTTCCTTTTGATGAAAAGAATCTAGACGGTGATATGGAAATTATCGCTGGAAATGCCTTTCGTCCAGATAACAATGTCGAAATTGCCTATGCGGACCAAAATGGCATTAGCTACAAACGTTACCATGAGTTCCTAGGTAGCTTTATGCGCGACTTTGTTAGCATGGGAGTTGCTGGAGCGCACGGAAAAACTTCAACGACAGGTATGTTGTCTCATGTCTTGTCTCATATCACAGATACTAGCTTCTTGATTGGAGACGGGACAGGTCGTGGTTCAGCCAATGCCAAATATTTTGTCTTTGAATCTGACGAATATGAGCGTCACTTCATGCCTTACCACCCAGAATACTCTATTATTACCAACATTGACTTTGACCATCCAGACTATTTCACAAGTCTAGAGGATGTTTTCAATGCCTTTAACGATTATGCTAAACAAATTACCAAAGGTTTGTTTATCTACGGAGAAGATGCTGAATTGCGTAAGATTACGTCTGATGCACTAATTTATTATTATGGTTTTGAAGCAGAAGGTAATGACTTTGTCGCTAGTGATCTTCTTCGTTCAACAACTGGTTCAACCTTCACCGTTCATTTCCGTGGACAAGACTTGGGGCAATTCCACATTCCAACCTTTGGTCGTCACAATATCATGAATGCGACAGCCGTTATTGGTCTTCTTTACACAGCAGGATTTGATTTGAACTTGGTGCGTGAACACTTGAAAACATTTGCCGGTGTTAAGCGTCGTTTCACTGAGAAAATTGTTAATGATACAGTTATTATCGATGACTTTGCCCACCATCCAACAGAAATTATTGCGACCTTGGATGCGGCTCGTCAGAAATACCCAAGCAAGGAAATTGTAGCAGTCTTCCAACCGCATACCTTTACAAGAACCATTGCCTTGTTGGACGAATTTGCCCATGCTTTGAACCAAGCGGATGCAGTTTACCTAGCGCAAATTTATGGATCTGCTCGTGAAGTAGACCATGGTGATGTTAAGGTAGAAGACCTAGCCAAAAAAATCAACAAAAAACATCAAGTGATCACTGTTGAAAATGTTTCTCCACTCCTTGACCATGACAATGCTGTCTATGTCTTTATGGGAGCAGGAGATATCCAAACCTATGAATATTCATTTGAGCGTCTCTTGTCTAACTTGACAAGCAATGTTCAATAGGATTTTCCCATGGAAATTCCAATTAAGATTATTCAGGCAAGTAAGTCTGATTTGGCTGAGATAGAGACACTTCAGGCCACATCTTTTCCAGCTGAAAAGCACCTTACTTCCCATATTTTAGAAGAAAGTATCCGTAAGTCTGCGGATACCTTTCTTCTAGCTAGGGATGAAAATCAGCTTCTAGGCTATGTTCTAGGTGGTCCTTACCCACACAATCCGAAATGTCTAGAAATACATTCTTTAGTCATCGAGGCTGACCATCAGAGACAGGGCTTGGGAACGCTTCTTCTTGCGGCTTTGAAAGATGTAGCAGTTGAGCTGGATTACAAAGCTATTCGTTTGAAGAGTCCGGATGAGTTGCTTTCCTATTTTGAAATGAACGGTTTTATTGATGAAGAAGAGACAGATTCGCTTTATGCAGCTAGTCAAGGTTTTAGTATGATTTGGTTTAATCTCTTTTTTTAGGAGGCAAAATGGAAATTAGGAAAGCAAGATTAGAAGATTTAGATCGGATTGTTGAGATTGAACTAGAAAATTTCTCGATTGAAGAAGCCATTCCTCGCTCTGTTTTCGAGGCGCATTTGCGAGAAATTCAGACCTCGTTTCTGGTTGCAGAAAAAGAGGGTAAGATTATTGGTTATATAGAGGGACCGGTTGGCCCCCACCGCTATCTGCAAGACCAATCCTTTACAGAAGAGATAGAAGATTATAGTCATGAGCCTGGTGGCTATATCTCTGTGACCTGTCTTTCTATTGCCAAGGAGGCACAGGGACTAGGACTAGGTCAGAAATTGCTAACAGCTTTGAAAGAACTAGCTCTTGAACACGAAAGAGAAGGCATTAACCTAACCTGTCATGACTATCTCATTACTTACTACGAAAAACATGGATTTGTCAATGAAGGCCAGTCCCAGTCAACCTTTGCAGGAGAAACCTGGTATGATATGGTCTGGGAAGCTAAAAAATAAGCTAGAAAAGCATGCTAGGTTGCTTTTCTTTCGTTTTTAAGATATAATATTATGGATTGTCAACGAGGAGGATAAACTTTTGAGTGAAAAGCCAAGAGAAGACGAAAAATTAAGCTTTAAAGAGCAGATTTTACGCGATTTAGAAAAAGTAAAACGTAATGAAGGGACTCGCCAAGAGGCCACTGAACTTGCAGAGAAAAAAGAAGCTCTATTTGTCCCTGAAACAAAACTCGCAGATGAAGATGTTATGGTTGCATCCCTATCAGCTGTTGAAAAAATTATGGAGAATGCACCACGTGTTCCAAAACATCCTAGTGAGGATATGCCTGCATCACCGGCAGATGAATCGAGAGTAGAAGCTCCGATTACTCCTCGTCACCCTAGTCAAGATGTTCCAGCTTCACCAGTTGAAGCAAGTCCATCAAGACCGGTTCCAGGGCCAGAGACTAATCGTCCACAAAAGGTCGAAGAAGATTTCAACGTAACTCCAACAAGAGTAGCTGTTTCTTATAAGACTGAAGCTAAAAAAGAGCCTCAGAAAGAAGTAACAAAACCAGAACCAGTTATGGAAACGGAAGCTGTTGAAGTCATTTCTGAAACTCCGAGTCGTAGTCGTCGTGAGACTGTTAAACCTGTCAAGAAGAAAAAATCACATTTGAAGGCTTTCTTCATTTCTCTACTGATTTTCCTTGCCTTGATTTCGGCAGGTGGTTACTTCGGTTATCAGTATGTCCAGTCATCTTTATTACCAGTTGACGCTAATTCTAAGAAGTATGTAACCGTTCAAATCCCAGAAGGAGCCAATGTCCAAGAGATTGGCTCAGCACTTGAAAATTCTGGTGTGATTAAACACGGAGTGATTTTTGCTTTTTATGCTAAATATAAAAATTATTCAGATTTGAAGGCTGGATATTACAATTTGCAAAAGAGTATGAGTACAGAAGACTTACTCAAAGAGTTGCAAAAAGGTGGAACAGATGAACCACAAGAACCTGTCCTTGCGACTTTGACAATTCCAGAAGGTTATACGATTGATCAAATTGCACAAGCGGTAGGTCAATTGCAAGGTGACTTCAAAGAGCCTTTGACAGCGGAGGCTTTCCTAGCAAAAGTTCAAGATGAGAACTTTATCAGTCAAGAAGTTGCCAAATATCCTACTTTATTGGAAAGTTTGCCTGCAAAAGACAGCGGTGCGCGTTATCGTTTGGAAGGATACCTTTTCCCAGCTACTTACTCTATCAAGGAAAGCACAACTATTGAAAGCTTGATTGATGAGATGTTGGCGGCTATGGATAAGAACCTATCTCCTTACTATAGTACGATCAAATCTAAAAACTTGACTGTCAATGAGTTGTTGACCATTGCTTCCTTGGTCGAAAAAGAAGGAGCTAAGACCGAAGACCGTAAGTTGATTGCAGGTGTATTCTACAATCGTTTGAATCGTGATATGCCACTTCAAAGTAATATTGCAATCTTGTATGCCCAAGGAAAACTGGGGCAAAATATCAGCCTAGCTGAGGATGTTGCGATTGATACCAACATTGATTCACCTTATAATGTTTATAAAAATGTAGGTCTCATGCCTGGTCCAGTCGATAGTCCAAGTCTGGATGCGATTGAGTCAAGCATCAATCAAACTAAGAGCGATAACCTCTACTTTGTAGCAGATGTCACAGATGGCAAGGTCTACTATGCTAACAATCAAGAAGACCACGATCGCAATGTTGCTGAACATGTCAACAGCAAATTAAACCAAACAAACTAAAATTATGTGATGCTTCACATAATTTTCTTTAGAAAATATCATCAGAAGAAAGTTGAGAAAAATGGCAGAAAAAACATATCCTATGACCCTTGAGGAAAAGGAAAAACTTGAAAAAGAATTAGAAGAATTGAAATTGGTCCGTCGACCAGAAGTGGTAGAACGCATTAAGATTGCCCGTTCATACGGTGACCTTTCAGAAAACAGTGAGTACGAAGCAGCTAAGGATGAACAAGCCTTTGTTGAAGGACAAATCTCTAGCTTGGAAACAAAAATCCGCTATGCTGAAATCGTCAATAGCGACGCAGTTGCCCAGGACGAAGTAGCGATTGGTAAAACAGTCACCATCCAAGAAATTGGTGAGGACGAAGAAGAAGTTTATATTATCGTAGGTTCAGCTGGTGCGGATGCCTTTGCAGGTAAGGTTTCAAATGAAAGCCCAATTGGACAAGCCTTGATTGGCAAGAAAACAGGTGACACAGCAACCATTGAAACACCTGTTGGTAGCTATGATGTAAAAATCTTAAAGGTTGAAAAAACAGCCTAAAAACAAAAAAGGAGTGGGGAGGCTGTGCGCTTCACTCACTCCTTTTTCCATTTTAAATTGAATTGAAATTGGAGACTATATGAGTTCAAAGAAGAAAAATAAGATGGAGCGTGGTCTGACCAATCGTCACGTGCAGGTTATGGCCATTGCGGGAACAATCGGAACAGGACTCTTTTTGGGAGCGGGTCGCTCAATTAGCCTAACAGGTCCTTCCATTGTACTGATTTATATGATTACAGGGGCTTTCATGTTCCTCATGATGCGTGCGGTTGGGGAAATGCTTTACCAAGATCCTGAGCAACATACCTTTATCAACTTTATCACGCGCCATTTGGGTAAGGGCTGGGGCTATTTCTCAGTATGGTCTTACTGGTTATCTGTTGTCTTTATCGGTATGGCGGAAATCACTGCTATCGCACATTATGTGCAATTTTGGTTCCCAACTTGGCCGAGTTGGATGATTGAGATTGGATTTTTGACCATTCTAGCCTTGGTCAATCTGATTGCGGTGAAGCTCTTTGGGGAAGTTGAGTTTTGGTTTGCGATGGTCAAGATTGTGGCTATTTTAGCTATGATTGCAACAGGAGTCTTTATGGTCTTGACAGGCTTTAAGACACCCCATGGAGTAGCAAGTTTAGCCAATATTGCCGACAATTTCTCTCTCTTTCCAAATGGTGGAGTGAACTTTGTCATGGCCTTTCAGATGGTGTTCTTTGCCTATCTCATGATTGAATTTATCGGGGTGACGACTTCTGAAACCAAAAATCCACGTCAGGTCTTGCCAAAAGCCGTTAAGGAAATTCCTTTGCGTATCGCCTTTTTCTACGGTGGTGCCCTCTTAGCCATCATGGCTATCATTCCATGGCGTGAGCTTGCATCGGCTGATTCTCCCTTTGTTACGGTATTTGAATTGGCCGGTGTCAAGTGGGCGGCAGCCTTGATTAACTTTGTCGTTTTGACATCAGCAGCATCTGCTCTTAACTCAACCCTTTATTCAACCGGTCGTCATTTGTATCAGATTGCCCATGATTCGCCAAATCCATTCTTAAAGGCTATCAAGGCAGATACTCTTTCTCGTCATAACGTGCCACAAAATGCCATCATTGCCTCAGCGGTTTTGATTGCCCTAGCAGCCTTTATCAATGTCTTGCCAGGTGTTTCGGATGCCTTTGCATTGATTACGGCTTCGTCATCTGGTGTCTATATCGCTATTTATATCTTGATCATGGTGGCTCACCTTAAATACCGCAAGTCACCAGACTTTATGGCGGATGGCTATCTCATGCCCCATTATCGTTTCCTAAATCCTTTAACCATGCTCTTCTTTGCCTTTGTCTTTGTAACCCTCTTTTTACAAGAGTCTACATTTGTAGGAGCAATAGGTTCAGCTATCTGGATTATCGGTTTCGGGATTTATAGCCAGTGGAAATTTAGAAAATAAATTAAGGACTCATCAACTCAGGTTGGTGGGTTTTTGCTAGTTTGACAGTCTTTGGAAATAAGACTATAATCAAGCTGTAACAGTATTTAAGGAGATTTAGATGTACTTTAGATTGGAAAACAAGGAATCCCATAAATCACAAGAAATAGGAAATCTGATTCGTGCTTATAACCGTTCAAAAAGAGAAGAAGCTGAAAGTGAGCCACTTAATCTTTATGTCGAAGATGAAAAGGGCAATCTCCTGGCAGGTTTGATAGCAGAGACTTTTGGAAATTGGCTAGAAATCGAGTATTTATTTGTGAAAGAGGAACTGAGAGGACAAGGAATCGGTTCAAAACTATTGCAGCAAGCAGAAACTGAAGCTAAGAATCGAAACTGTCGTTTTGCTTTTGTCAATACTTACCAGTTTCAAGCTCCAGATTTTTATAAAATGCATGGCTACAAGGAAGTCTTTAGGTTACAAGACTATCCCTACATTGGGCAAAGATATTATTACCAAAAAGATTTGTAAGGAGAATATGAAATCATAAAGCAAAGAGGGGGCTTGACATAAGTATGGAGGAGATTCTCGATAAATATCAGTTAAATCCTACAAATTGTGTCTTTTTAGGTGATAGTGAGGACAATACAATCGCAGCTGAGAATTGTGAATCAAGGTCTATAAGGTTAAGAAAAGAAGTGATGTTGTCGATATTTTGAAATCCTATATTTAAACTTAACACTCTCTATTTTTATGGTAGAGAGTTTTTTGTTAATAAAATTTTACAAAATGACATTTATATATTGCATTAAGTTAGATATATGATATAATGTTGTTAAAAAGAGGCGCAACTTTTTAAAATTAATGAGAATCAAAGAGAAAACCAAGAATATTAATGGAGGAATAAAAAATGGAAGTTATAAATGTAAGTAAGCATTATGGTCATTCAATCATTCTCAAAGATATAAATTTTGCACTTAACAAGGGTGAAATTGTTGGTCTAGTAGGGAGAAACGGAGTTGGCAAGAGTACATTGATGAAAATTCTTGTTCAGAATAATCAACCGACTTCAGGGAATATTATAAGTAGTGATAATGTTGGGTATTTAATCGAAGAACCAAAATTATTTTTATCTAAAACAGGTTTAGAGAATTTAAAATATTTGTCAAATTTATATGGTGTTGACTACAATCAAGAAAGATTTGGAAGTTTGATCCAAGAGTTAGATTTGACTCAGTCTATTAATAAAAAAGTAAAGACCTATTCTTTGGGTACAAAACAAAAATTAGCTTTGCTTCTAACTCTCGTTACGGAACCTCATATATTAATTTTAGATGAACCGACTAATGGTTTAGATATTGAATCATCACAAATAGTTTTAGCGGTTCTAAAAAATTTAGCTTTACATGAAAATGTGGGAATTTTAATATCAAGTCATAAATTAGAAGATATTGAAGAAATTTGTGAGAGGGTTCTTTTCTTGGAGAACGGGCTTTTGACATTTCAAAAAGTAGGAAAAGATAGTCATAATTGCTTGTTTGAGATAGCTTTTTCATCAGCTACAGATAGAGACATTTTCATTACCAAACAAGAATTTGGGGATATTGTTCAGGAACAGGGACTGAGAATTACTATGTCTGGGAATATTCAAAGTAGTGAGCTTTTTAAATTTTTTAACGAAAACTCTATTAAAGTAGTTGATTTTGAAACTAAAAAAGAGACGCTTAAAGATATTTATCTAAATCGTTCAAAATAAAGGAAGGATATAATCATGAAATTAAATAAATTGAATTTTCTTAAGGAAAATATAAGGGATTTATATTCATCAGGCGTAATATATCTTGGTTTGATTATCTCGTTTATACCGCCGATATTGGTTACATTCTTTATTCTAAAGACTCAAGGGACATCGCTTGGTATTAAGCATATTTCAAACTTTTATGCTATGCTCGGTATGTTAATGGCTGTTATACATGCTAACCGAGTCATTAGTAGAGATTTTTCCCACAATACGGTAAGTTTGTTTTATAATCAACAGAAGAATCGGATGATTTACGTCTTGTCTAATTTTCTATATGCCATCTCAGTTTCCATTATTTATGCTTTGAATGGCATTGTGCTACTAGTCATCGTAAGTAAATTGGGTGTTCCAGGTGATTTAGGATTAGATTTTATAGTAGCCATTGTAGTCAATACAATTTTGTTAGTCCTATTTTATTTTCTATTATCTTACATTTTCTATTTATACAAATTTAAAAGTGGCTTGGTATTTGGTATTTTAGTAGCTTTACTACTCTTTATCCCTAATATATTAAATACGATTATGATGAATACTAGTAATGATTTGTTTATCAAAGCAATTGAACTTCTTCCTTTTTATTCTTTACCTGTATTTGTGGATTCAAATACGATGTCTATTAGTCAGTATCTTGTGGTAATCACTACAATCATTTTATTGTACTTTTTCACTCTCAATAAAAGCAAGAAGTATTCATTTTAGTTTCATTTAGTATTATTTTGCATACCTAAAATACAGTAAAAAATCAGTCATCTTAGTATGCTCCTGCTCTTGTTGTGTACACGTTTTTGTCTTATGCTAGACTCATTTCCAAAAGCATTATATAATAGTGATATGAAATCAACTAAACAAGAAATACAAGCAATCAAAACTCGTTTAAAAGACCCTACTAAAGCTAATACTAAAACAAAAATCAAATAGCAAACTAGGAAGTTTATTTCAAACAATCCAACATACTGATTTTAGGCTGAAGATAATATTGGAGTGCTAATTAATGAGGTTATAATAAATAGCTGACAGCTTGTGTTGGTTTTGGATTTTTTAAGAGTAGATGAGTATTAAAACTATAAGGAGGACGCAGGTGGCTAAAAATTTAAAATTAAAATTAGCTCGTGTTGAGCTTGATTTAACACAAGGTCAACTGGCAGAGGCTGTTGGGGTGACGCGCCAGACTATTGGTTTGATAGAGGCGGGAAAATACAATCCCAGTCTATCGCTCTGCCAGTCCATTTGCAGATGTTTAGGGAAAACCCTAGATCAATTATTTTGGGAGGAAGAAGATGGTAAATAAATTCATTCATTATCAATTACTTGACGAAAGAGAAGAACAACTAATCAATAAAGCTGGGGCAGAGTCTTTTTCACTCTTTATTGGGCTTGTACTTCTAAGCTATTTGGTGGCAGTGTTGGCTCCATCTCTTTTTAATCCGAATTTTCTAGTGTATACTCTGATAGTAGGAATTTTCTTCTTTTTCAATCGTGCCCGTTATCTGGGAGTGACCTACTATAGTCGTTTTCATTTTACGATTTTGGGTTGTTTTTTCCTAACCTTGGCGATTACGACTCTTTTGATGTTACAGAATTATCAATTCAATATAGAAATTTATCAGCACAATCCTTTGAACGGTAAATACCTATCTGCTTGGGTCATTACTTATGTTATTTACCTTCCCTGGGTCTTTATTGGCAATCTTGGTCTTAAGAGCTATGGAGAATGGGCTCAGAAAAAGTTTGAACAAGATATGGATGAACTGGAGAGTGGAGAATAGCTTGTTACTCTTTTCTCAATCCAGCTAAAATGTGATATAATAGTATTAATTTATTGGAATACATGAAAGTTTTTGAAAATTTTCATGTGTTTCTAGCTAAGGAAGTAGGAAAAGTATGTATCCAGATGATAGTTTGACATTGCACACGGACTTGTACCAGATTAATATGATGCAGGTTTACTTTGACCAAGGGATTCACAACAAGAAGGCGGTCTTTGAGGTGTATTTCCGCCAACAGCCTTTTAAGAACGGCTATGCGGTTTTTGCTGGTTTGGAAAGGATTGTGAGTTATCTTGAAGACCTGCGTTTTTCAGATAGTGATATTGCCTATTTGGAGTCGCTAGGCTATCATGGGGCATTCTTGGACTATCTCCGCAATTTCAAGTTGGAGTTGACCGTTCGTTCTGCCCAAGAAGGGGACTTGGTCTTTGCTAATGAACCGATTGTACAGGTGGAAGGCCCTCTAGCCCAATGTCAATTGGTCGAAACGGCCCTTTTGAACATCGTCAACTACCAGACATTAGTGGCTACTAAGGCAGCTCGTATTCGTTCGGTTATCGAAGATGAACCTTTGATGGAGTTTGGAACACGTCGGGCGCAAGAAATGGATGCGGCTATCTGGGGAACACGAGCAGCGGTGATTGGTGGTGCCAATGGAACTAGCAACGTGCGTGCTGGTAAACTCTTTGACATTCCTGTCTTGGGGACCCATGCCCACGCCTTGGTACAGGTTTATGGCAATGATTATGAAGCTTTCAAGGCTTATGCTGCGACCCACAAAAATTGCGTCTTTCTTGTGGATACCTATGACACCCTTCGCATCGGTGTACCAGCTGCCATTCAGGTGGCGCGTGAGTTGGGGGACCAGATTAACTTTATGGGTGTGCGGATTGACTCTGGGGATATTGCTTACATTTCCAAGAAAGTTCGTCAGCAACTGGACGAG
Organism: Streptococcus toyakuensis; assembly: GCF_024346585.1. Lineage (NCBI taxonomy): Bacteria > Bacillati > Bacillota > Bacilli > Lactobacillales > Streptococcaceae > Streptococcus > Streptococcus toyakuensis. Next base: position 1,464,660 of record NZ_AP024523.1, on the reverse strand, counting down.
GCTGGATTTACCGAGGCTAAGATTTATGCTTCTAATGATCTAGATGAAAATACCATCCTCAACCTCAAGATGCAAAAGGCCAAGATTGATGTCTGGGGAGTGGGTACAAAGCTGATTACAGCCTATGACCAGCCAGCTCTTGGGGCAGTTTACAAGATTGTTGCAATCGAAGATGAAAATGGGAACATGCGCAATACGATTAAGCTGTCAAATAATGCTGAAAAAGTGTCTACGCCAGGTAAGAAGCAGGTGTGGCGCATTACCAGTCGTGAAAAAGGCAAGTCAGAAGGAGACTATGTCACTTATGATGGCGTAGATGTTGCCAGCATGACAGAAATCAAGATGTTCCATCCAACCTATACTTACATCAAGAAGACCGTTCGTAATTTTGACGCTGTGCCTCTCTTGGTGGATATTTTTAAAGATGGGAAATTGATTTACAATTTGCCTAGCTTGACTGAGATTCAGGATTATGCTCGTAAGGAATTTGACAAGCTTTGGGATGAGTACAAGCGCGTGCTCAATCCTCAGCATTATCCAGTGGATTTGGCGCGTGATGTATGGCAAGACAAGATGGACTTGATTGACAAAATGCGCAAGGAAGCCCTTGGTGAAGGAGAAGAAGAATGAGTTTGCAAGAAACGATTATCCAAGAGCTGGGTGTCAAACCAGTGATTGATGCCCAGGAAGAAATCCGTCGTTCCATTGATTTTTTAAAAAGATATCTGAAAAAACATCCCTTCCTAAAAACCTTTGTACTAGGAATTTCTGGAGGACAAGACTCAACTTTAGCAGGACGATTGGCTCAACTGGCTATGGAAGAACTGCGAGCTGAAACGGGAGATGACAGCTACAAATTTATCGCTGTCCGCCTGCCATATGGAGTGCAAGCCGATGAAGCAGATGCTCAAAAAGCACTAGCCTTTATCCAGCCTGATATCAGTTTAGTTGTCAATATTAAGGAATCTGCTGATGCTATGACAGCTGCAGTTGAAGCGACAGGTAGTCCTGTTTCAGACTTCAACAAGGGGAATATCAAGGCACGTTGCCGTATGATTGCTCAGTATGCCCTTGCTGGTTCCCATAGCGGAGCGGTCATTGGAACAGACCATGCTGCGGAAAATATCACAGGTTTCTTTACCAAGTTTGGTGACGGGGGTGCAGATATTCTCCCTCTTTACCGCCTCAATAAACGCCAAGGAAAACAACTCTTACAGGAACTTGGTGCAGACCCAGCCCTTTATGAAAAAATCCCAACGGCAGACCTAGAAGAAGATAAACCAGGTCTAGCTGACGAAGTGGCCCTCGGAGTCACTTATGAAGAGATTGACGACTACCTAGAAGGCAAAAAAATCAGCTCAGAAGCCCAAGAAAGAATCGAAAACTGGTGGCACAAAGGCCAACACAAACGCCACCTACCAATCACAATTTTTGATGACTTTTGGGAGTAAAAAGGTCCGGGGGACCTTTTTAGCCCGAGTCTAGAAACGGGAAAACGAGGAACCTCCAGTGGAGGTTTTCAGTCTCTCACCTTGAAATAAGAAAGTGAGAGAAGGTCCGGTAACTTGAAGAGTTCGATTTCGTCGTCTCACCCCCGCAACGATGACTAGGTTTGAAAAAGCTTGCTAGAGCGTATTTCAAACCAGACAGCGACTGCATCAAGGAACTAGAGTAAAAACTTGTTTTCTAGCTGTTACTGAGTTTAGTTTTTTTACCCCGAGCACGGAAATAAATAAGCGAGGAGGTCCGGGGACCTTTTTAGATTGAGCCTTGAAATTCAAAAGCAAAGTAAATTTAAATTGAGGTTGGGCAGAGAATCATCTATCAGAAAGCGAGGTAGTATCATGCAAGTATTACAGACAGATCGTTTAATCTTGCGAAGATTTGTGGAGAGTGATGCGGAAGCCATGTTTCAAAATTGGGCTTCATCCGCTGAGAATCTAACCTACGTCACCTGGGATCCTCATTCTGATGTCGAGGTGACTCGAAACTCGATCCGAAATTGGGTTGTTTCCTATGCTAATCCCAACTATTACAAATGGGCCATTTGTCTCAAAGAAAACCCGGAGCAGGTAATAGGAGATATCAGCATCGTTGCAATAGATGAGAATGATTCTTCTTGTGAAATTGGCTATGTGCTAGGCAAGGTTTACTGGGGACATGGGTTTATGACAGAAGCATTGAAAGCTGTCTTGGACTTCTGTTTTACTCAAGCAGGTTTTCAAAAAGTTAGAGCTCGATATGCCAGTCTCAATCCAGCTTCAGGTCGTGTCATGGAGAAGGCTGGAATGTCCTATCTAAAGACTATTAGCAATGGTGTAGAGAGAAAAGGCTATCTTGCGGACCTTATTTATTATCAGATAAGTAGGGAAGACTAGTGAATTTTCCTTTCAGTTTCCATCAAAGTCAGGCTTTGTCTGGCTTTTTTTGCAACATTTTTTACATAATCTGATTAAATTCCTATTTTTCCCTATCATTGTCCCTGTTTTTCCTTGAGTTTTGGGGCTATAATAGTCCTATCAAATCAAAGAATGGAGGAAGGCGATGGATAATATAATCTTTTTTATCAGTGTGTTTCTTGCTGGAATTCTTTCCTTCTTTTCTCCTTGTATTTTACCCTTGTTACCGGTCTATGCAGGGGTCTTGTTGGATGACAAAGATGGTACCCAGGCTTCTAGCGAAAAATTTTCAATCTCACTTGTTAGTCTATTGAGAACTCTGGCCTTTATAGCGGGGATTTCCTTTATCTTTATCTTACTGGGATATGGTGCTGGTTTTTTAGGAGACCTTTTGTATGCCTCTTGGTTTCAGTATGTGACGGGTGCGGTGATCATTCTCTTGGGCTTGCACCAGATGGAAGTCTTACATTTGAAGGGACTCTACAAGGAAAGAAGGCTACAATTACAGGGACAGGGGCAAAAGGGTAAGGGCTATAGTCAGGCATTTTTACTGGGATTGACCTTTAGTTTTGCTTGGACGCCTTGTGTGGGGCCGGTTCTGGGCTCTGTTTTGGCCTTGGCGGCTTCAGGTGGTTCAGGTGCTTGGCAGGGAGCTGGTCTCATGTTGATTTACACGCTGGGTTTGGCGCTACCATTTTTGGTTCTAGCTCTTGCCTCCAGCTATGTTTTGAAACATTTCCGAAAACTCCATCCTTATCTCGGAACCCTCAAAAAAGTGGGTGGTTTCCTCATTATCGTGATGGGAATCTTGGTGCTTTTGGGAAATGCTTCCATTTTGACTACATTATTTGAATAGAGAGGAAAAAGAAATGAAAAAATGGCAAACATGTCTTCTTGGAGTAGGCTCAATCTGTTGTTTGGCAGCCTGTTCGGCTAAAAATATGTCAGACCAAGCTACTATGAAGGAGCAAACAACAACAGAACAAGTCAGTTCACAAACTGCTACTAAAGGTCAGGCGGTTGCTGATTTCGAACTGACAGGAGTAGATGGCAAGACTTACCGCTTGTCTGATTACAAGGGCAAGAAAGTCTATCTCAAATTCTGGGCTTCTTGGTGTTCCATCTGTCTAGCCAGTCTTCCAGATACAGACGAAATCGCTAAAGAAGCTGGTGATGATTATGTGGTCTTGACGGTGGTATCTCCTGGGCACAAGGGAGAACAAGCGGAAGCTGAATTTAAGAACTGGTACAAGGGCTTAGATTATAAAAATTTTCCAGTTTTAATTGATCCATCAGGTAAACTCTTGGAAAGTTATGGTGTCCGTTCTTATCCAACTCAAGCCTTTATAGACAAGGAAGGTAAGCTAGTAAAAACGCAACCAGGTTTTATGGACAAGGATATGATTCTAAAAGAATTGAAAGAAATGGGGTAGAGAAAGGTCATGAATGATAAAGTAAAATTGTTTGTCTTGGCAGGGATTTTTTTCCTAGCCATAACCGGTTTCTATTTTCTATTGATGCGAAATGCAGGACGGACAGATAGCTCGCAAATTGAGAAAGCGGCACTTAGCCAAGGAGGAAAAACAGTGAAAAAAACAGAAGTTAGTAAAGATGCAGACTTACACGAAATTTATCTGGCTGGAGGTTGTTTCTGGGGAGTGGAGGAATACTTCTCACGCGTTCCCGGAGTGACAGATGCCGTTTCAGGCTATGCAAATGGTAGAGGGGAAACAACCAAGTACGAATTGATCAACCAAACAGGGCATGCAGAAACAGTCCATGTCACCTATGATGCTAATCAAATTTCCCTCAAGGAAATCCTGCTTCATTATTTCCGTATTATCAATCCAACCAGCAAAAATAAACAAGGAAATGATGTGGGGACACAGTACCGTACTGGTGTTTATTACACAGATGACAAGGATTTAGAGGTGATTAACCAAGTCTTTGATGAGGTGGCTAAGAAATACGATCAACCTTTGGCAGTTGAAAAGGAGGCCTTGAAGAATTTTGTAGTGGCAGAAGATTACCACCAAGACTATCTCAAGAAAAATCCAAATGGCTACTGCCATATCAATGTCAATCAGGCGGCCTATCCCGTCATTGATGCCAGCAAATATCCCAAACCAAGTGATGAGGAATTGAAAAAGACCTTGTCACCTGAGGAGTATGCAGTTACCCAGAAAAATCAAACAGAACGAGCTTTCTCAAACCGCTACTGGGATAAATTTGAATCCGGTATCTATGTGGATGTGGCAACTGGCGAACCCCTCTTTTCATCAAAGGACAAGTTTGAGTCTGGTTGTGGTTGGCCTAGTTTTACCCAACCCATCAGTCCAGATGTTGCTACCTACAAGGAAGATAAATCCTACAATATGACGCGCATGGAAGTGCGGAGTCGAGTTGGAGATTCTCACCTTGGCCATGTCTTTACGGACGGCCCACAGGACAAGGGTGGCTTGCGCTACTGTATCAATAGTCTCTCTATCCGATTTATTCCCAAAAACCAAATGGAAGAAAAAGGCTACGCTTATTTACTAGATTATGTTGATTAAGAGGGCTTTCCTAAGCAGTTAGAGGAGAATTTTGCTATACTGATACTAGTAAGTGACAAAGGAGAGAAGCATGACCTATACAATCTTAATCGTAGAAGATGAATATCTGGTAAGACAAGGCTTGACCAAACTGGTCAATGTAGCAGCCTACGATATGGAAATCATCGGTCAAGCTGAAAATGGAAGACAGGCTTGGGAATTGATACAAAAGCAGGTGCCAGATATCATTTTAACCGATATCAATATGCCTCAGCTAAATGGCATCCAGTTGGCCAGTCTGGTCAGAGAAACCTATCCTCAGGTGCATCTAGTTTTTTTGACAGGCTACGATGATTTTGATTATGCTTTGTCTGCTGTTAAACTAGGTGTGGATGACTATCTGCTCAAGCCCTTTTCTCGTCAGGATATCGAGGAAATGTTGGGGAAAATCAAGCAAAAGTTGGATAAGGAAGAAAAGGAAGAGCAATTACAAGATTTATTGATCGATAAGTTTGAGGGAAATATGGCCCAGAAAATCCAGTCTCATCTGGCTGATAGCCAATTTAGTTTAAAGTCTTTGGCCAGTGACTTGGGCTTTAGTCCGACTTATCTGAGTTCTTTGATTAAGAAAGAGTTAGGCCTGCCTTTTCAGGATTATCTGGTGAGAGAACGTGTCAAACAAGCCAAGCTCTTGCTTTTAACTACAGATCTGAAGATTTACGAGATAGCCGAAAAGGTTGGCTTTGAAGATATGAACTATTTTACCCAACGTTTTAAACAGATTGCAGGTGTGACACCTCGTCAGTTTAAGAAGGGGGAAGGTCGATGAAGCGTTCTTCTCTCCTAGTTAGAATGGTTATTTCCATCTTTCTGGTCTTTCTTATTCTCCTAGCTCTGGTTGGGACTTTCTACTATCAATCTAGTTCTTCAGCTATTGAGGCTACCATTGAAGGCAATAGCCAGACGACTATCAGTCAGACTAGCCACTTTATCCAGTCTTATATCAAAAAATTAGAAACCACGTCGACTAGTTTGACCCAGCAGGCAGATGTTTTATCCTATGCTGAGAATCCCAGTCAAGACAAGGTCAAGGGAATTCGAGATCTGTTTTTGACCATCTTAAAGTCAGACCAGGACTTGAAAGCTGTTGTGCTGGTAACCAAGTCTGGTCAGCTCATTTCTACAGATGATAGTGTGCAAATGAAAACCTCCTCAGATATGATGGCTGAAGAATGGTATCAAAAGGCCATTCATCAGGGGGCTAAGCCAGTTTTGACACCAGCTCGTAAATTAGATAGTCAGTGGGTCATTTCTGTCACTCAAGAACTTGTTGATGCAAAGGGAGCTAATCTGGGCGTGCTTCGTTTGGATATTTCCTATGAAACTCTGGAAGCCTATCTTAACCAACTCCAGTTGGGGCAGCAGGGCTTTGCCTTTATCATCAATGAAAACCATGAATTTGTTTATCATCCTCAACACACAGTTTATAGTTCGTCTAGCGAAATGGAGGCTATGAAACCCTACATTGAGACAGGGCAGGGCTATACTCCAGATCACAAATCCTACGTCAGTCAGGAAAGGATTGCTGGAACTGATTGGACGGTGCTTGGTGTGTCTTCGTTGGAGAAGTTAGACAAGGTTAGGAATCAACTCTTGTGGACCTTGCTTGGAGCCAGTTTCACATCTCTTCTTGCCTGTCTCTGCTTGGTGTGGCTTAGTCTTAAACGCTGGATTGCTCCTCTGAATGACTTGAGAGAAACCATGCTGGAGATTGCTTCTGGTAATCAGAATCTGCGTGCCAAGGAAGATGGTGCCTATGAACTGAGAGAAGTGTCTCGTCAGTTCAATGCCATGCTGGATCAGATTGATCAGCTGATGGCAGCTATTCGCAGGCAGGAAGAAACGACCCGTCAGTACCAACTTCAAGCCCTATCGAGCCAGATTAATCCGCATTTCCTTTATAATACCTTGGACACCATCATCTGGATGGCTGAATTTCAGGATAGTCAGCGTGTGGTGCAGGTGACCAAGTCCTTGGCTACCTACTTCCGCTTGGCGCTCAATCAGGGTAAAGATTTGATTTGCCTGTCTGACGAAATCAACCATGTCCGCCAGTACCTCTTTATCCAGAAACAACGCTATGGAGATAAGCTGGAGTATGAGATTGCTGAAGATCCTGCTTTTGGTAACCTAGTCTTACCCAAGTTGGTGTTGCAACCTCTTGTGGAAAATGCCCTTTACCATGGTATTAAGGAGAAGGAAGGTCAGGGCCATATTAAAGTTTCTGTTCAGAGACAGGATACAGGGCTTGTCATCCGCATTGAGGATGATGGCGTTGGTTTCCAAGCTACTAGCGATAGCAGTCAAAGTCAACTCAAACGTGGGGGGGTTGGTCTTCAAAATGTTGATCAACGGCTCAAACTTCATTTTGGAGAAGATTACCAGATGAAGATCAATTCTGCACCTGACAAAGGAACGACGGTTGAAATATACATAAATAGAATAGAAACTAGCTAACTCCCAGTCAATTCTGGGAGTTTTATGCGTAATTGGGCAAGCTTTCTAGGTTGTCTATCTTGCTAAAACGTAGAAAAAACGATATGATAGATAATGACAAAAGAGGTATCAAGTATGAAGGAAAAAGACATTCAAAGAGACACAAGCCAGATTGTAAAAGATGTATTAGAAAAGGCCAATTTGAAGCAAGGATCCATTTTTGTTTTGGGCCTTTCTTCTAGTGAGGTGATAGGTGGTCAGATTGGCAAGGAATCAAGCCAAGAAATTGGGGAAATCATTGTGAAGACCATCCTAGATATCCTAGAAGGAAATGGACTTCATCTAGCCGTTCAAGGTTGTGAACATGTCAATCGGGCCCTCGTCGTTGAACGTCAGGTGGCAGAACAGTTTGGTCTGGAAATAGTTAGTGTCCTTCCTACTCTTCATGCAGGAGGTTCGGGTCAATTAGCAGCCTTCAAGTTTATGCAGGATCCAGTTGAGGTTGAATTTATCAAGGCTCATGCTGGATTGGATATCGGAGACACTGCAATTGGCATGCATGTCAAGCATGTTCAGGTTCCGATTCGCCCTCTTTTGAGAGAGATTGGGCATGCCCATGTAACGGCTCTTGCAAGTCGTCCAAAATTAATCGGAGGTGCGCGTGCGCATTATCCACAAGATTCTATTAGAAAGTCGTGAAAATGAGAAAAACAAAACAACAACTAGAAAAGATTACCAAATATTCGATTCGTAAGCTAACTGTTGGGGTAGGTCCTGTAGCCATTGGGGCCTTCCTTTTTGGTGCTGCTACCCTTTCAGTAGATAAGGTTCAAGCCAATGAAGTTGGAGGTGCTCATAGTGTTCATTACCGTTATTTGGCGGAGCAGGAATTGACCGAGTCTGAAAAAGCCCTGATTCACCATGAGGTTCCAACAGAATTTCAAGATGATGATATTCTTTATGTAGTTTATCGCAAGAAGGCAACTAACAGTCAACAACTTCCTTACACAGGAAGTAAAGAATTAGCCTTGGCAGGCCTTGGTTTGGCAACAGCTTCGCTAGCAGTCTTTTTGGTGTCTAAAAAAGGTCACAAAGAGGTCCTAGGTGTTCTCTTGATTGGTTCTTTAGGAGCTAGCACTTTTGTACCTTATGGAATATTTGCGTTTGAAAATAAAGAATTGCTTTCTTATAATCAAACTATTTCGGCCTCTACACATGAGGGCTTGGCTGAAGGGATTATCCACATTGATGGCTATGAATACATTGGATATTTTAAGGAAGCAGAACTCCATCCATCAAGACCAGTTTCAGCTGAGAAGCCTCAGTTGCCAGTAGAAAAACAAAATACAAATGAAATCGAGAAAACAGAAGTAGTTCAAGAAAGATCTGCTGTCACTCCAGAAACTGTCATCGAAAAACCTGTAGTAGAGAATCCAGTTGCTCCTGCTGTTGAAGAAAAACCAGTTTCTGAGAAGCCTCAGGTTAGACAGGAAGAGAGCTTGGTCGAGATTCCGTTTGAAACAGTCACAAGCCCAGATGCGAATCTAGTAGAAGGACAGACTCGTATCGTCACAGCCGGAGTAAATGGTCAGCGTCGCCTTGTAACCAAAGTATCAATCGTTAATGGTCAGGAAGTTAGAGAAGTCATTGAAGACCAAGTGGTTTAAAATCCTGTTTCACAGGTCATTGCAGTCGGAACGAAGAAAGAGGTGCAACCTGCCCCAACTCCAACCCCACAAGCTGAACCAACTTACCAAGTAACTAAAGGGACGCAAGAGGAAGGCAAAGAAGGTCAAGCCTTAACACAACCTGAATTGCCAGAGGCTCCAGTTGAAGCAAAAGGTACCCAAGAGGAAGGCAAAGAAGGTCAAGCCTTAACACAACCTGAATTGCCAGAGGCTCCAGTTGAAGCAAAAGGTACCCAAGAGGAAGGCAAAGAAGGTCAAGCCTTAACACAACCGGAACTTCCAGAGGCTCCAGTTGAAGCAAAAGGTACCCAAGAGGAAGGCAAAGAAGGTCAAGCCCTTGTACAAGAACAGTTACCTGAGTACAAAGTAACTGAGGGAACCCTTGTTGAAACATCGACTACAGATTTAGACTACAAAACTGAAACGACTGAGGATCCAACCAAGTATACGGACGAAGAAACTGTCGTAAGAAATGGAGAAAAAGGTAGTCAAGTTACTAAAACAACTTATAAAACAGTAGAAGGTGTTAAAACTGACCAAGTTATTTCAACTAGCACAGAAGTTACCAAGGAGCCTGTAAACCAACAGGTAAGTCGTGGGACAAAACCAATTGAAGGAACTCTGGTAGAAGAAAGTCTTGAAAAGATTCCATTTAAGGAAGTTGTTAAAGAAGATGACCAACTGAAAAAAGGCTTAGAAGTTGTAGCTCAAGAAGGAAAAGAAGGTCAGAAAAAAATCACCAAGACATTTAACACCATCAAAGGAGTTAAAACAGAAGACGCTCCAAAAGTTACAGAGGAAATCCTTGAGGCACCTCAAGACAAAATTTTGAAACGTGGTACCAAGAGCTTTGAAAAACCAGTATTGACCATCACTGCAGTTGAACCTAAGGATTTGAAACGGACTTCAGATGTTAAGTATAGTCTAGAAAATCCAAGTAAGGCAGCCATTAAATCTATCACCCTAACTCTGAAAAAGGGTGATGAGATTGTGAAAACCTTGAATGTTTCGCCAGACGACCTGACAACTACCTTGACAGATTTGCAGTACTACAAGGATTATAAACTTGAAACTAAGATGGTTTATGACCGTGGTGAGGGTGATGAGGAAGAAGTTCTGAAAGAAGAACCGCTAAGAATTGACCTCAAAAAAGTTGAAATCAAAAACATCAAAGAAACAAGCTTGATGAGTGTGGATGCTGACGGTAACGAAACAGACACTAGTTTACTGACAGAGAAACCAGCTGATCTTGCTCCATTATATTTACGTGTAACAACTCACGACAACAAAGTGACAAGACTTGCTGTTGATAAGATAGAAGAAGTGGTTAAAGATGGGGAAACTTTATATAAAGTTACTGCAACTGCGCCTGATTTAGTTCAGCATACAGATTCTTCGAAATTAGCTAACGAGTATGTTTATTATATAGCTAAACCAAAACCAAAAGTGGATAATGTTTACTATGATTTCGCTGAATTGGTTGAAGCTATTCAAAATAACCCAGAAGGTGAATATAAAATTGGACAAAGCTTAAATGCTACTAATATTAAACCAAATGGAAAATCTTATATTACTAAGAAATTTAAAGGTACGTTAACTAGTACTGATGGGAATAGGTTTGCTATTCATAACTTAAGCAATCCATTATTTGATGTTATTGAAAATTCTACAATTAAAGATTTAATTTTCTCTAACGTGAATATAAATAAACCAGGTACGGATCAAATAGCGACACTTGCAAAAGATGCTACAAATACGACAATTGAAAATGTTAAAATTACGGGTAGTATTGTTGGTGGTAATGATGTAGCTGGAGTTGTTAATAATTTAAATAATGGAAGCAAAATGAAAAATGTTTCTGTTATCGGAAAACTTCGCACAGAAGGTAAAAAAGGTTGGAGTATTTCTGGTTTAGTTAACAATCAAAGAAAAGCAAACATTGAAAGAGTTTATACAGATGTAGAAATCACTGGTGAAAGAGCTCGTGGTTCAGCTTTAGTTTCAACACTTGATAGGGGTATGGACCCAATGGATGTAAGAGCTAACGGACATATTAAAAAAGCTGTAGCAAAAGGGTCAATTAACTTGAAAAACAATGTAGAGACAGGTGGAGTTATTACTAAAAACTGGCCATACGGATTTTTAGAAGATGTTATTAGTTATGTAAAAGTAACTAACGCTGAAAAACTTTATGGTTCAGGTGATATTGGAGATGATGACTTTGGGTTCCCTTATTTAAGTAGAGTTGTCAGCGTAGCTGGGGAAGCTACTGGTAATGTGACAAGAAAAAATGCGGACAAACTTAAAGAAATCTCTAAAGAAGAAGCTGATAAAAGATTAGAAAGTTTCGATATTACATCTAAAGATTTTGAAGCTCCAACATTATTAGTAGATAAGTTAAATAATAATCTCCCAAAATCTGATACGTATAAAGAGATTCAAGATTATAATGCAGAACGTGAACTTGCTTACCGAAATGTGGAAAAACTTCAACCGTTCTACAACAAAGAATGGATTATCAATCAAGGAAATAAAATTCCTGCTGGTTCTAAATTATTAACGACTGAAGTATTATCTGTAACTGGTATGAAAGATGGTCAATTCGTGACTGACTTATCAAGTGTTGATAAAATAATGATTCATTACGCTGATGGTACTAAAGAAGAAATGACGGTTGCTTCTAAGGATTCAAACGTAGCACAAGTTCGTGAATATAGTATTACAGGTCTAGATGGCATTGTTTACACACCAAATATGGTGGATAAGAATCGTGACAAACTAATTGCTGATGTGAAAGAAAAATTAGCAAGTGTCGAATTGATTTCACCTGAAGTGCGTGCATTAATGGACAAACGTAACAAACCAGCTGAGAATAGTGACAATCATAAGAACAATTACATTCGTAACTTGTTCCTTGAAGAAAACTTTGAAGAAGTTCGAGGAAACCTTGATAAACTTGTGAAAGCTTTAGTTGAGAATGAAGACCACCAATTAAATGGTGACGAAGCTGCAATGAAAGCTCTTGTTAAGAAAGTAGACGAAAACAAAGCGAAAATTATGATGGGTCTTACTTATCTAAATCGTTACTATGGATTTAAATACGACGAAAAATCAATGAAAGATCTTATGATGTTCAAACCTGACTTCTATGGTAAGAATGTAAATATCTTAGATTTCTTGATTAAGATCGGTTCTAGAGAAAATAACATTAAAGGTAACAGAACATTAGAAGCTTATCGAGAAACGATCGGTGGAACGATTGGTATTGGTGAGTTGAACGGTTTATTAAACTATAATATGCGTTTATTCACAAACGAAACTGATATTAACACCTGGTATAAGAAAGCTGTTTCACATACAAACTATGTCGTTGAGAAACAATCATCAAATCCATTGTTTGCGGACAAGAAATATCGTTTATATGAAAACTTAAACAATGGCGAACATAGCAAATATATCTTGCCACTTCTGACTACAAAGAAAGCTCATATGTTCTTGATTTCAACATACAATACACTAGCATTTAGTGCGTTTGAGAAATATGGTAAGAATACAGAAGCTGAACGTGAAGCATTCAAGAAAGAAATTGACTTACGTGCACAAGAACAAATCAACTACTTAGACTTCTGGTCTCGCTTGGCGGCTGATAATGTACGTAATCAGTTGTTGAAATCTGAAAACATGGTGCCATCGGCTATCTGGGATAACCATGGTGCGCCAGGTGGATGGGTTGATAGAATGGGTCACACGAAGAATGGTGATTATGCTCCAATTCGTGAGTTCTATGGTCCAACTGGTAAGTGGCACGGTGATAATGGCATGGGTGCATACGCATATATCTTTGATAGACCTCAAAACTCAGAAGCCGTGTACTATATTTGGTCAAGTATGATTAGTGATTTTGGTACATCAGCCTTTACTCATGAAACAACGCATATCAATGACCGTATGGCTTATTTAGGTGGTTGGGGACATCGTGAAGGTACAGACGTTGAAGCCTTTGCTCAAGGTATGTTACAATCGCCTGCGGTAACAAGTTCTAATGGTGATTATGGCGCATTGGGTCTAAATATGGCGTATGAGCGTAAAAATGATGGAAACCAATGGTATAACTACAATCCGAACTTGCTTGATAGTCGAGCTAAAATTGACCATTACATGAAGAACTATAACGAAGCTTTAATGATGCTTGACCATTTAGAAGCTGATGCGGTTATTGCGAAGAATAACGGAGATAACAATAAGTGGTTCAAGAAGATGGACAAGAAATGGCGTGAAAAAGCTGATCGAAACGGTTTAGTTGGACAACCACACCAATGGGATTTACTTCGTGATCTAAATGAGGATGAGAATAAGAAGAAACTGACAAGTATTGATGACCTTGTAGATGGTAATTACGTGACTAAGCATAATATGCCTGGTAATAAACATTATCGTGCTGAAGGTTTTGATACGGCATATCAAACTGTAAGTATGATGGCTGGAATTTACGGTGGTAATACAAGTCAAAGTGCTGTAGGTTCTATCTCGTTCAAACATAATACATTCCGTATGTGGGGTTACTTCGGATATGTCAATGGATTTGTCGGATATGCTTCTAACAAGTATAAACAAGAATCTAAAGCAGCTGGTAGACCGGGTCTTGGTGATGACTTTATCATTGAGAAAGTGTCTGGTGGTAAATTCCACACACTAGAAGAGTGGAAGAAAGAATGGTTCAAGGAAGTCAAAGCTAAAGGAGAAAAAGGATTTGTCGAAATTGAAATCGACGGACAGAAAATTTCAACTTATGCAGGACTCCAAGAATTGTTCAACAAAGCTGTTGAAAATGACCTTAAAGCGGGTAATTCAAACCAAACAGTTGCACTCAAAGAAAAAGTTTACAAACAACTCTTGCAGAAATCAGATGGATTTGCTGGTGATTTATTCACTAAAGCATAATCAAGAGTAATTTAATAGCCAGAAAATGATAAAAAGGTAGATCTTGATTGGATCTACCTTTTTATGCTATACTTAGGATATGCATAGAAAAACAGTGATTGATTTTAGGGCTTTGGGGGAGCGATACATCTTTACCCAGCCTATCAAAGAGTTAAAAACGAGAGATTTAGCAGAAGTGGCGGACTTGCTAGCACAAGTGGAAAGCTACCAAGAGCAGGGCTACTATGTGGTGGGCTATGTCAGCTATGAGGCTGCACCTGCTTTTGAGGAGAGATTAGCAGTTCATAAGGCTCCTCTACTGGGAGAGTACCTGCTTTATTTTACAGTTCATGATAGGGTAGAAACATCCCCTATTCCTCTGACTTATGATGAGGTTGATTTGCCTTCAAATTGGCAGGAAGTGACGTCTGCAGAGGATTATGAAAAGGCGATTGCTCAGATTCACCATCATTTGCGGCAGGGTGACATCTATCAGGTCAACTACACTGTCCAACTTAAACAGAACTTGAGTGCCGATCCTTTTGCCATCTACAATCGTATGGTAGTAGAGCAGGAGGCGGGCTACAATGCCTATGTTGAACATGATGAAATGGCAGTGATTTCCATGAGCCCAGAGCTCTTTTTTGAGCAAAATGACCGCGAGTTGACAACGCGACCAATGAAGGGAACGACTCAGCGTGGGGTAACTGACCAAGAAGATCTTGAACAGGCCAGTTGGTTGGAGCAGGATTCTAAAAATCGCTCTGAAAATATGATGATTGTGGACCTCTTGCGCAATGACATGAACCGTATTTCTGAAGTGGGCAGTGAGCATGTTGAGCGTCTGTGTCAGGTAGAACAGTATTCAACCGTTTGGCAGATGACTTCGACTATCAAGAGTCGGTTGCGACCAGATATGGACTTGGTTACCATTTTTCGTTCTCTCTTTCCTTGTGGTTCCATAACGGGCGCACCGAAAATTGCGACTATGGAAATCATTAAGGACTTGGAGCCACAACCAAGAGGAGTATACTGCGGAACGATTGGTCTCTTGCTTCCAAATGGGCGCCGGATTTTCAATGTTGCCATTCGGACCATTCAACTGCATCAAAGGAAAGCCATCTATGGAGTGGGTGGTGGCATTACTTGGGATAGCACTTGGGAATCTGAATATCGAGAGGTTCATCAAAAGGCGGCAGTCCTTTATCGTAAACAAGCTCGCTTCCAACTGATTACAACTGGGAAAATCAGCCAAAAACAACTGCTGTTTGAAGAGCAACATATAGAAAGACTGAGAAAGGCAAGTCGATATTTTGCATATCCTTTTGATGCAGAAGACTTGAAACAAAAGATAGAGGGAGAGTGTCAGACTTGTGAAGCTAATCAAGATTATCGTCTACGAATCAGTCTCGACAAGTCTGGAGAGATAGAACTCAGTCGCCAAACCTTAACACCTCTTAGTCCTAGCTTCTGTCATGCTCAACTTTGTCTGCAAGAAGCGGATTTACAGCAAGTATTTACCTATTTTAAAACGACTCATAGACCACATTTGAGCCTAGGGGAACAAGAGATCATTTACCACAATAAGTCTGGAGAACTTCTTGAAACCTCTATTGGTAATTTGATCTTGAAAATTTCTGGGAAACTCTACACACCGCCTATCCGACTGGGAATCTTACCAGGAATTTATCGTCAGCATTTACTAGAAATAGGACAAGTAGAAGAGAAAGTCTTGACCTTAAAAGACTTGGGCCAAGCAGAAGCTGCTTACGGCTGTAATGCAGTGAGAGGCTTGTATGAATTAAGCCTAGAGGAGAACTAGATGAAACTGGTATTTTTACACGGTTTAGGGCAGTCAGTAGATAGTTGGAAAGAGGTTCGGAATCTACTGATAGATTATCCTTCTGAGGCTATCGAGTTATTTCCTTCTGGAGTTAGTAGCTATCAAAAAGCTAAGGAGCGCATTTATCAGCACTTGTCAGAGGAGACAGAACCTTTTGTCCTAATCGGTTTGTCCTTAGGAGCTGCACTTGCATTAGAGCTGTCAAGTTACGATTTGCCAAATCTTCAGGCCTTGGTTTTGTCAGGCTGTCCATTGAAACTAGCTGGCAATATCCCTTTTTACATTCAGTTGCTGATATTTAAATTGCTTCCCAAAAGGGTATTTGAAAAACAGGGGGCAGATAAGGCTCTTATGGTTAGTATTTCCGAAGAATTAAAAACACTTGATTTAAGGGAGATTGCAAAGACTTGCCCCTATCCAACCTTGCTAATTTGTGGTAGCAAAGATAAACCGAATCTTAGTTCTATGAGAAGTCTTCATAAACTAATATCAGAATCCCAATTTCAGATTATCCCTGACGGTCCTCATGTCTTGAATAAGGAAAAACCAAAGGAGTTTGTAGAAAAGACCAGAAGTTTCCTTGAATTGCTGAAATAAGTTTGATAAAATAATATTGAAATCGATAACATTCCTATAGGAGAAAGAAATGAACAAACGTCTATTTTTTAAAATGAGTCTGGCAACCTTGCCAGTTTTAGCCTTGTTTTCACAGCCTGTGTTAGCAGAAGAAGACATTCATTTTTCTAGCTGTCAGGAAGCTTGGGCGAATGGCTATTCGGATATTCACGAGGGAGAACCTGGTTATTCTGCCAAGTTAGACCGAGATCATGATGGTGTGGCTTGCGAATTGAAGAATGCTCCTAAGGGTGCTTTCAAAGCAAAACAAGCAACTACGGCTCAAAGCAACACAAGTTCAGCAACAACAAGTGGATGGGTTAAGCAGGACGGTTCTTGGTACTACTTTGATGGAAATGGAAATCCAGTGAAAAATGCTTGGCAGGGAAGCTATTACCTGAAATCTGATGGTAAGATGGCACAGAGCGAATGGATTTATGATACTTCCTATCAAGCTTGGTATTATTTGAAATCAGATGGCTCTTATGCTTATAGTACATGGCAAGGAAATTACTATTTGAAATCAAACGGTAAAATGGCACAAGGTGAATGGATTTATGATGATTCTTATCAAGCTTGGTATTACTTGAAATCAGATGGTTCGTATACTTATAGTACATGGCAAGGAAATTACTATCTGAAATCAGATGGTAAAATGGCTAAGAATGAGCGAGTTGATGATGGACGTTACTACGTAGATGCTTCAGGTCTCTGGAAACCATAAATCAGATAAAATTTAGAAAGTTAATGCAAACCTTTGCATAAGTAAATGAATTTTGTTATACTAGTGCTGTAAGCATTTTCAATTATTATACAATGGAAAAGGAGAATATGATGAGTCAAAAGATTATTGGGATTGACCTTGGTGGAACTTCTATCAAATTTGCAATCTTGACAACAGCAGGAGAAATCCAAGAAAAATGGTCTATCAAGACTAACATTTTGGATGAGGGAAGTCATATCGTTGATGATATGATTGAGTCTATTCAACATCGTTTGGACTTGCTTGGATTGGCAGCAGCAGACTTCCAAGGTATCGGAATGGGATCACCAGGTGTGGTTGACCGTGAAAAAGGGACTGTTATCGGTGCCTACAACTTGAACTGGAAAACCCTTCAACCAATCAAAGAGAAGATTGAAAAAGCCTTGGGTATTCCATTCTTCATCGATAATGATGCCAACGTGGCAGCTCTTGGTGAGCGTTGGATGGGGGCTGGTGATAACCAACCAGACGTTGTCTTTATGACACTCGGTACTGGTGTTGGTGGCGGTATCGTTGCAGATGGCAAATTGCTTCACGGTGTTGCTGGTGCAGCAGGGGAGCTTGGCCACATCACTGTTGACTTTGACCAACCAATCGCATGTACTTGCGGTAAGAAAGGTTGCCTTGAGACAGTTGCTTCAGCAACAGGGATTGTCAACTTGACTCGTCGTTATGCGGATGAATACGAAGGCGATGCAGCCTTGAAACGCTTGATTGATAATGGAGAAGAAGTAACCGCTAAGACTGTCTTTGACCTTGCAAAAGAAGGAGACGACCTTGCTTTGATTGTTTACCGTAACTTCTCACGTTACTTGGGAATCGCTTGTTCTAACATTGGATCAATCCTAAACCCATCAACAATCGTTATCGGTGGTGGTGTATCAGCTGCAGGAGAATTCCTTCTACAAGGTGTTCAAAAAGTCTATGACGAAAATAGCTTCCCACAAGTACGCACATCCACTAAATTAGCTCTTGCAACTCTAGGAAATGACGCTGGGGTTATCGGAGCAGCATCACTTGTATTGCAATAAAATAATAAAAGAGGAAAAATGCTAACCTAGAGTTAGTAATGTTCCTCTTTTCTTTTTTATGCTATACTAGTTAGGAAATAAATGAGGTGAGAGTAAATGACAAAAGCAGACACGATTTTTAAAGAGAATATTGAACGCATTCTAAAGGAAGGTGTTTTCTCAGAGCAGGCTCGTCCTAAGTACAAGGATGGAACAGTTGCCAACTCTAAGTATGTAACGGGTGCCTTTGCAGAGTATGACTTGGCTAAGGGGGAATTCCCCATCACAACCTTGCGTCCTATTGCTATCAAATCCGCCATCAAGGAAGTGCTCTGGATTTACCAAGACCAGTCTAATAGCCTAGAGGTTCTGAATAGCAAGTACAATGTTCACTACTGGAATGACTGGGAAGTGGGAGATACGGGAACTATTGGTGAGCGTTACGGGGCGGTCGTTAAGAAACACGACATTATCAATAAACTTCTCAAGCAGTTAGAAGCCAACCCTTGGAACCGCCGAAATATCATCTCACTTTGGGATTATCAGGCCTTTGAGGAAACAGATGGACTACTTCCATGTGCATTTCAAACTATGTTTGATGTCCGTCGAGTAGATGGAGAAATCTATCTGGATGCGACCTTGACCCAGCGTTCTAACGATATGCTAGTGGCCCACCACATCAATGCTATGCAGTATGTGGCTTTACAGATGATGATTGCCAAGCATTTCGGCTGGAAGGTTGGGAAATTCTTCTACTTTATCAACAATCTCCATATCTATGACAATCAATTTGAACAAGCTCAGGAATTGCTTCGTCGTGAACCGTCTGACTGCCAACCACGTTTGGTTTTGAATGTTCCTGATGGGACTAATTTCTTTGATATCAAAGCAGAAGATTTTGAATTGGTTGATTATGACCCTGTCAAGCCGCAGTTGAAGTTTGACCTAGCTATTTAAAAGAAAAGAAAAAAGAAGTTGAGACAATGAATCCCAACTTCTTTTGTTTCTTAACGTGATACGCGACGACGAGCTGCTTTTTTACGATTTTCTTCGATGAAAGCTGCTTTTTGTTCTTCTGGTTCGATCACTTTCTTTTTAAATGCGTATACTGCACCTGCAACTGCAGCGACAGTTCCTGCGACACCTGTTACAAGACCTTTAGCGAATCCTTTAGCCATGAGTCTTCCTCCTTTATCTTCTTAATCAGCCATCCTCCTCAAGAGGTCACATTTTTCTGACTGACCTTTTTGTGTTATAATAATAGTAACGAAAAAATGGGAATTTTTCAAGGAAAAAAGATGAAAACAAAAATAATTGTGATCGTTGGGCCAACTGCTGTTGGAAAAACGGCTCTTGCCATTGAAGTCGCCAAGCGCTTTGGTGGGGAAGTTGTGAGTGGCGATAGTCAGCAGGTTTACCGCGGTTTAGATATTGGGACGGCCAAGGCTAGTCCAGAAGAACAGGCAGTTGTTCCCCATCATTTAATCGATGTTAGAGAGGTAACCGAGTCTTACTCGGCTTTTGATTTTGTTTCAGAAGCTAAGATGGCGATTGAGGATATTCACAGCCGTGGCAAGCTAGCTATTATCGCTGGTGGAACTGGGCTTTATATCCAGAGCTTGTTAGAAGGCTACCATCTGGGTGGAGAGACCCCTCATGAGGAGATTTTAGCTTATCGGGCTAGTTTGGAGCCTTATACAGATGAGGAATTAGCCCATCTGGTGGAGCAAGCAGGCCTTGAGATTCCTCAGTTTAATCGTCGTCGTGCTATGCGCGCCTTGGAAATCGCCCATTTTGGTCAGGATTTGGAAAATCAAGAGACCTTATATGAACCATTGATTATCTGCTTGGATGATGAACGCAGTCAATTATATGAACGTATCAACCACCGAGTGGATCTGATGTTTGAGGCTGGGCTTTTGGATGAGGCCAAGTGGCTTTTTGATCATTACCCTGATGTGCAGGCTGCTAAAGGTATTGGCTATAAGGAACTCTTTCCTTATTTCCGTGGAGAGCAGACTCTGGATGAAGCTAGTGAGAGTCTCAAACAGGCTACCCGTCGTTTTGCCAAGCGTCAGTTGACTTGGTTCCGTAATCGCATGCAGGTCACCTTTTATCAGATTGGAGAATCTGGTGTACAAGACCGCATTTTTAGCCAGATAGAGGAGTTTTTAGATGATTGAAACGGAGAAAAAAGAGGAACGCGTCCTGCTTATCGGTGTGGAATTGCAGGGCATGGACAATTTTGACCTCTCTATGGAAGAATTGGCCAGTCTAGCTAAGACAGCTGGGGCAGTCGTTGTCGATAGCTACAGACAAAAACGTGAAAAGTATGACTCCAAGACCTTCGTCGGCTCTGGTAAGTTGGAAGAAATTGCCCTCATGGTGGATGCAGAAGAGATTACCACTGTCATTGTCAACAACCGCTTGACTCCGCGACAAAATGTCAATCTAGAGGAAGTTCTGGGTGTCAAGGTCATTGACCGTATGCAGTTGATTCTGGATATCTTTGCTATGAGAGCTCGAAGTCATGAAGGCAAACTCCAAGTCCACCTAGCTCAACTCAAGTATCTCTTGCCTCGTTTGGTTGGTCAGGGGATTATGCTCAGCCGTCAGGCAGGGGGAATTGGTTCCCGTGGACCTGGTGAAAGCCAGCTGGAGCTGAACCGTCGTAGCGTTCGCAACCAAATTACAGACATCGAGCGCCAGCTCAAGGTGGTTGAGAAAAATCGGGCGACAGTCAGAGAAAAACGTCTGGAGTCAAGCACCTTTAAGATTGGTTTGATTGGTTACACTAATGCTGGGAAATCAACCATTATGAACACCTTGACCAGTAAGACCCAATATGAAGCGGATGAGCTCTTTGCGACGCTAGATGCGACAACCAAGAGTATCCATCTGGGTGGCAATCTCCAAGTGACTTTAACTGATACGGTTGGCTTTATCCAAGATTTGCCAACAGAGTTGGTGTCCAGTTTCAAGTCGACCTTGGAAGAAAGCAAGCATGTGGACCTTCTGGTTCATGTTATCGATGCCAGCAATCCTTACCACGAGGAGCATGAAAAAACAGTTCTGTCCATCATGAAAGACTTGGACATGGAAGATATTCCTCGCTTGACCCTTTATAATAAGGCAGATTTAGTGGAGGATTTCACGCCGACCCAAACGCCTTATGCCCTCATTTCTGCCAAGTCTGAGGATAGTCGTGAGAACTTGCAGGCTTTGTTTTTAGAGAAAATCAAGGATATTTTTGAGAGATTTACCCTGCGCGTGCCTTTTTCTAAGTCTTACAAGATTCATGATTTGGAAAGTGTTGCAATTCTGGAAGAGCGCGACTATCAAGATGACGGAGAAGTCATTACGGGCTACATTTCCGAGAAAAATAAATGGAGGTTAGAAGAATTTTATGACTGATATTAAAACCTTGGCTCTAAAGTATGGGGGTTATACAAGTCTGGATAAGCTCTATCTGGATCAGCTTCTAGCTGGCAAGACAGAGCAGGAGCAGTTGGCACTGATTACTCCTCCGCCAAGTGTGGTCAATGCCTATTTTGCAGAACTCTACCAGAAAAAGAGTCCTGAAGCTGCGACGGATTATTTTGCAGAAGTCAGTCAGGAACTGAATCTCTACAATGTTGAGCCAAGATTCACCCTCGAAAACAAGCCTTTTATTCGTCTTAATCTGTCTGGTAAATCCTTTGGTTTTTGCTATGAGAGTGAGGGGCTGGGGCGGATTTTCTCAGAAGCTGAGGAAGCAATCACAGCTGACTTGCTCTTTGAAATTGCGCAAATTTTCCCCCATCAGCTAGTCTTTGAGGAGTCTGGAAAGATTTACATGAAGCCTGTCGGGGATGAGGAAGTTGTTAGCGTAGAGAGTCTTACAGCTTTGACGGATTTGGAAAGTTTGGCTGATGGTCGTAAGCGTCTCAAAGGCTACAGCCAAGAGGATTTACTGCAAGAAGCTACTGCTTTTACTGGCAAGCGCTATTTCCGATCGGAAAACCGCACAGCTATGTTATATATTGATTAATTAGAAAGTATCGAATGGATATTCAATTTTTAGGAACGGGGGCTGGTCAGCCCTCTAAAGCCCGCAACGTCTCAAGTCTCGCCCTGAAACTCTTGGACGAGATTAACGAAGTTTGGCTCTTTGACTGTGGAGAAGGAACGCAAAATCGCATTCTGGAAACCACAATTCGACCACGTAAGGTCAGCAAAATCTTTATCACCCACTTGCACGGAGACCACATTTTTGGCCTGCCAGGATTCCTTTCTAGCCGTGCCTTTCAGGCTAATGAAGAGCAGACAGATTTGGAAATCTATGGGCCACAAGGGATCAAGTCCTTTGTCTTAACCAGCCTTCGTGTGTCAGGTTCTCGTTTGCCCTACCGTATTCATTTTCATGAGTTTGACCAAGAGTCTTTAGGGAAAATCCTTGAGACCGATAAATTCACTGTGTATACAGAGGAGTTGGACCACACTATTTTCTGTGTTGGTTACCGTGTCATGCAAAAGGACCTAGAAGGTACCTTGGATGCTGAAAAACTCAAGGCAGCTGGTGTCCCATTTGGCCCACTTTTTGGAAAAATCAAAAATGGTCAGAATGTTGTTCTAGAAGATGGTAGAGAAATCAAGGCAGCTGACTATATCTCAGCGCCACGTCCAGGTAAAATTATCACTATTCTTGGTGATACTCGTAAAACTAGTGCTAGTGTGCGTCTGGCTGTCAATGCTGATGTCCTAGTCCACGAGTCCACTTATGGCAAGGGCGATGAAAAGATTGCTCGCAATCATGGTCACTCGACCAACATGCAGGCAGCAGAGGTCGCAGTAGAAGCAGGTGCCAAACGACTCCTGCTCAACCATATCAGTGCCCGTTTTCTCTCAAAAGATATCAGCAAGCTCAAGAAAGACGCTGCCACAATTTTTGAAAATGTGCATGTGGTCAAAGACTTGGAAGAAGTGGAAATCTAAAAGATTGAGGAAGGATAAGTATGCCTACTATTCTCATTACCGGAGCTAGCGGTGGTCTAGCTCAAGAAATGGTCAAACTTTTACCAGAAGACCAGCTCATCTTGCTTGGTCGAGATAGGGAAAAATTAGCTCAACTCTACGGAAATCATCCCCATGCAGAATTGATTGAAATCGACATTACCGATGATCAGGCTCTAGACACTTTAGTAGCTGATCTCTATTTCCGTTATGGCAAGATTGATGTCTTGATTAACAACGCTGGTTACGGGATTTTTGAGGAATTTGACCAGATTTCTGATAAAGATATTCACCAGATGTTTGAGGTCAATACCTTTGCCCTGATGAATCTGTCTCGTCGCCTTGCTGCTCGTATGAAGGAAAGCCGAAAAGGCCATATTATCAATATTGTCAGCATGGCAGGTTTGATCGCTACTGGCAAGTCCAGCCTTTACTCAGCAACCAAGTTTGCGGTCATTGGTTTTTCAAATGCGTTACGCCTCGAACTTATGTCCTACGGTGTTTATGTAACGACGATCAATCCAGGACCAATCCGCACCGGATTTTTTGACCAAGCCGACCCAGACGGCACCTATCTTAAATCAGTTGATCGCTTCCTGCTAGAACCAGATGCAGTAGCTAAAAAGATTGTCAAGATTATAGGAAAAAATAAACGGGAACTGAATCTCCCAGTCTTGTTGAACCTAGCTCATAAGTTTTATACCCTCTTTCCCAAGCTAGCTGATAAGTTGGCAGGGGAGGCTTTTAATTATAAATAAAAAAGAACCAATGCGTAGGTTGTTGCTAGCCTACATATTGGTTCTTATCATTTGTCAACTATCAAACTGGACTTCTTCTAGTAGATAGTCGATAAAGCGTTCGCCCATCTTAGATAGGCTGGTTTTTTCATGCTGGATATAGACTAGTTCAATCGGATCGTCAATGTCCAGTGGAATGGAAACGATGTTGTCACCGTTGAGGTTGCTGTTTAAAATACCTGTTGCGATCGTGTATCCATCCAAACCAATCAAGAGGTTAAAGAGAGTGGCACGGTCGCTGACTACGATAGATTTTTTGTGGTATTCTTGCGAGAGAATCTCTTCTGAAAAGTAGAAGGAGTTGTGAGTTCCTTGATCATAGCTGAGGTAAGGAAAGTTCTCCAAGTCTTCTAGTTTGACTTTATCTTTCTTTGCCAGAGGATTGGTCTTGCTGACAAAGATATGGGGCTGGGCTGTGAAGAGATGATGAGCCAGCAGGTGGTTGTCATCCAGCATTTTGGTTAAAACATCACGGTTGTAGCTGTTCAAAAATAGGACACCGACCTCACTACGGAAGTTCTTGACGTCGTCGATAATCTCCCAAGTCCGTGTTTCACGAAGGAAGAGCTCGTATTTTTCCATATCGCTTTTCTTGAGCAGAGATACGAAAGCATTGACCACAAAGGCATAGTGCTGGGAGGAAACGCTGAAAAGTTCGCGGTGGGCGACAGGGTTTTTATAGCGTTCTTCCAGAAGCTGAGTTTGCTCGACAACCTGACGGGCATAGGAGAGAAACTCCATGCCATCACGAGTTAAGGTAATACCCTTGGGATTGCGGATAAAGATTTCAATGCCCATCTCATTTTCCAAATCTCTCACAGCGTTGGAAAGACTAGGCTGAGTGATAAAGAGCTGTTTGGCTGCCTCATTCATGGAGCCAGTTTCGACGATTTTGATAATATAATGTAATTGTTGAATTCTCATGTTTTTATTGTACCATACTTGCGACAGAATCGCCAAGGAAGATAGGAAAATCAGGAGTATTGTGTGGTCTCTTCTTGAAAAAAACACAAAATTTTGCTAGAATGAGTCTTATGAAAACATTCTATGATGTGCAGCAATTCCTCAAACGATTTGGTATTATTGTTTACATGGGAAAACGCTTATATGATATTGAACTGATGAAGTTGGAACTCTCTCGGATTTACGATGCAGGGTTGATGGATAAACTAGACTATCTAGAAGCAGAAGCGGTTCTTCGCAGAGAGCACAAGGTAGAATTGGATTATATTGAGAAAAATGGAGAAAAGAACTAATGGTTACTTGGATTTTGTGGGCACTTATACTGGCAATGTTAGCATGGATGGGCTTTAACTATCTTCGTATTCGCCGTGCGGCTAAAATCGTAGACAATGAGGAGTTTGAAGCCTTGATTCGTACGGGTCAATTGATTGATTTGCGCGACCCAGCAGAATTCCACAGAAAACATATCCTTGGAGCCCGCAATATTCCTTCAAGTCAGTTGAAGACTAGTCTTGCAGCCCTTCGTAAGGATAAACCTGTTCTTCTCTACGAAAACCAACGTGCGCAACGTGTCACAAATGCAGCCCTTTACTTGAAAAAACAAGGTTTTTCTGAGATTTATATCCTTTCTTATGGCTTGGATTCTTGGAAAGGGAAAGTGAAAGTTGAGAAATAAGAAAACGAGCTTGGATATTTCCTAGCTCATTTTTTAACCACTTTTTCTGAGAAAGTCACGAATACTTGCCAACTCTTCTGAGTTTAGGGGGCGGTAGTCTCCCTCTTGAAGATTATCATCCAAGCTCCAAGGTCCAAAATAGGTGCGTTTGAGAGAAGTCACCTTGACACCAACCGAGAGGAACATTTTTTTTACCTGATGAAATTTCCCCTCTGAAATGGTAATAGAGGTTTGACTGTGGGAAGGACTTGCAGATAGAATTTCTAGGCTTGCAGGTTTACAGTTAGTACCATCTAAAAAGACAATTCCTTTTTGAAAGGCTTGGATATGGTCAGGTGTTAGAAGTCCATTAACCTCAACATGATAAGTCTTATCGACATGATACTGGGGATGGAGGAGCTGAAAGCCCAAGGGACCGTTATCGGTCAAGAGGAGGAGTCCTGTCGTATCTCGGTCCAGTCGGCCGACGGCATAGAGCTTGTCAGACTGGATGTCAGGCGGAAGGAGGTCCATGACGGTCGGAAGTTCCTTGTCTTTGTTGGCTGTAACGACACCAGCAGGCTTATGAAGCATAAGGTAGGTATGCTCATAGCCGTGAATGATACGGTCCTGAAAAAGAAGTTCTTGTAGTCCTGTATCGATATTCTGAGCTAGGGAGCGGGCTGGGCAACCATCGACTAGAATTTCTCCTTTAAGTAAGGCTTGTTTCATGGCCTTTCGGCTGATTTTTTCTTGGGCTAATAAATTATCTAAACGCATACCTGCCTATCTTATCATAAGTCGCTTGCTTTGAAAAGGCTTGATGTGAAAAGAAAAGCGGAGTGAAAACATTTACACTTGCTTGAGTTATGTTATTTACCTGAAATTATGGTATAATCGTTCAGTTAGAAAATAAATTTTGAATATTATAGAGGAAATCATGACAAAATTAAGAGAAGATATCCGTAACATTGCGATTATCGCCCACGTTGACCACGGTAAAACAACCCTCGTTGACGAATTATTGAAACAATCAGAAACGCTTGATGCACGTACTGAATTGGCTGAGCGTGCTATGGACTCAAACGATATTGAAAAAGAGCGTGGAATTACCATCCTTGCTAAAAATACAGCCGTTGCCTACAACGGAACTCGTATCAACATCATGGATACACCAGGACACGCGGACTTCGGTGGAGAAGTTGAGCGTATCATGAAAATGGTTGACGGTGTTGTCTTGGTCGTAGATGCCTACGAAGGAACCATGCCACAAACTCGTTTCGTATTGAAAAAAGCCTTGGAACAAGACCTTGTCCCAATCGTGGTTGTTAACAAAATCGACAAACCATCAGCTCGCCCAGCAGAAGTAGTGGATGAAGTATTGGAACTTTTCATCGAGCTTGGTGCAGATGATGACCAACTTGACTTCCCAGTGGTGTATGCTTCAGCTATTAACGGAACTTCTTCATTGTCAGATGATCCAGCTGACCAAGAAGCTACTATGGCACCAATCTTTGATACGATTATCGACCATATTCCAGCTCCAGTAGATAACTCAGATGAGCCTTTGCAATTCCAAGTATCGCTTTTGGACTACAATGACTTCGTTGGACGTATCGGTATTGGACGTGTCTTCCGTGGTACTGTTAAGGTTGGGGACCAAGTTACCCTTTCTAAACTTGATGGCACAACTAAAAACTTCCGTGTTACTAAACTCTTCGGTTTCTTTGGTTTGGAACGTCGTGAAATCCAAGAAGCTAAAGCAGGTGACTTGATTGCCGTTTCAGGTATGGAAGATATCTTTGTCGGTGAAACCATTACTCCGACAGATGCAGTAGAAGCTCTTCCAATCCTACACATCGATGAGCCAACTCTTCAAATGACTTTCTTGGTCAACAACTCACCATTTGCTGGTAAAGAAGGTAAATGGGTAACTTCTCGTAAGGTAGAAGAACGCTTGCAGGCAGAATTGCAAACAGACGTTTCCCTCCGTGTTGACCCAACTGATTCACCAGACAAATGGACTGTTTCAGGACGTGGAGAATTGCACTTATCAATTCTTATCGAAACTATGCGTCGTGAAGGATATGAACTTCAAGTATCTCGTCCAGAAGTTATCGTAAAAGAAATCGACGGTGTCAAATGTGAGCCATTTGAACGTGTTCAAATCGATACTCCAGAAGAATACCAAGGGTCTGTTATCCAAAGCCTTTCTGAACGTAAGGGTGAAATGTTGGATATGATTTCAACTGGTAATGGTCAAACTCGTTTGGTCTTCCTTGTTCCAGCGCGTGGTTTGATTGGATACTCAACTGAGTTCTTGTCAATGACTCGTGGTTACGGTATCATGAACCATACCTTCGACCAATACTTGCCATTGATTCCAGGTGAAATTGGTGGTCGTCACCGTGGTGCCCTTGTTTCTATCGATGCTGGTAAGGCTACAACTTACTCAATCATGTCTATCGAAGAACGTGGTACGATCTTTGTCAACCCAGGTACTGAGGTTTACGAAGGAATGATTATCGGTGAAAACTCTCGTGAAAACGACTTGACAGTTAACATCACTAAGGCTAAACAAATGACCAACGTCCGTTCAGCTACTAAGGATCAAACGGCTGTTATCAAGACTCCTCGTATCTTGACACTTGAAGAGTCTCTTGAGTTCTTGAACGACGATGAGTACATGGAAGTAACTCCTGAGTCTATCCGTTTGCGTAAACAAATCCTTAACAAGGCAGAGCGTGAGAAAGCTAACAAGAAGAAAAAATCAGCTGAATAAGAGCTAGAAAGAGATAAAAATGGTTTATTCAATCATAGGACTCCTCTTATTACTACTCTACGTATTTGCGACACCAGAAAGCATTAAAGGGACTGTCAATATCGTCCTTGTCGTCTTTGCTTTTGTAGCACTCTTGATTTTGCTCATGTTGTCAGTTCTGCAAATCTTTCAGCTACCGACAGAATTCTTTATCGCAATTGCCATGCTCTTCCTAGCATACTTTAGCTTGCGAGATATTACCCTCATGTCGGTCAGTAAAAGTAAAAGAAGATAAAAAGAGAGTTTTGGCTCTCTTTTTGCTTGTTAGAATGCTGAATCTGAGCATTTTCGTTTAGAATTATTTCCATAAAAATGGTAAAATAGTAAGAGTAGAAATGGAGTTCGAGACATGAAAGTAATAGATCAATTTAAAAATAAGAAAGTCCTTGTTTTAGGTTTGGCCAAGTCTGGTGAATCTGCAGCTCGTTTGTTGGACAAGCTAGGTGCCATTGTGACAGTAAATGATGGGAAACCTTTCGAGGACAATCCAGCTGCGCAAAGTTTGCTGGAAGAAGGGATCAAGGTTATCACAGGTGGTCATCCTTTGGAACTCTTGGATGAAGAGTTTGCCCTTATGGTGAAAAATCCAGGCATCCCCTATAGCAATCCTATGATTGAAAAGGCTTTGGCAAAGGGAATTCCAGTCTTGACTGAGGTGGAATTGGCTTACTTGATTTCAGAAGCGCCAATTATCGGTATCACAGGTTCGAACGGTAAAACAACCACAACGACTATGATTGGGGAAGTTTTGACTGCGGCTGGACAACATGGTCTTTTATCAGGAAATATCGGCTATCCAGCTAGTCAAGTGGCTCAAACTGCGTCAGACAAGGACACTCTTGTTATGGAACTTTCTTCTTTCCAACTTATGGGAGTTCAAGAATTCCATCCAGAGATTGCGGTTATTACCAACCTCATGCCAACTCATATCGACTACCACGGTTCTTTTGAGGAATATGTAGCAGCCAAGTGGAATATCCAGAACAAGATGACAGTGGCTGATTTCCTTGTCTTGAACTTTAACCAAGACTTGGCAAAAGAATTAGCTACTAAAACACAAGCTACAGTTGTACCATTCTCAACACTTGAAAAGGTTGATGGAGCTTATCTGGAAGATGGTCAGCTCTACTTTCGTGGAGAAGTGGTCAT